>CASDWH010000015.1 GCA_949284715.1 uncultured bacterium | reverse complement strand
GTCCTGTCCCAAAAATCCTGAACTGTCCCAAAATTCCTGAACTGTGCCTAAATTCCCGCCATTTAAGGTTTTGAGACACTGTCCTGTTTTAGACATTGACGGACAGTAATCGGACTTTTTTGACAGTTCAGGAATCTTATTTTTAGCAAATTCCGACTAAAAAAATCAAGATATATTTGAAACACAGCCCTATTGGTTCAAAAAAATCAAATTCCGACAATGTCTGTTCAATGGCATCCTGTCCTACTTAAGGCTTTCATTACAAACTAAGCCAAGGCACACGGTCTGGGCTTGATTTGTCAATAAAAAACTCCCCAGGCTGGACTCGAACCAGCAACCCTTCGATTAACAGTCGAATGCTCCGCCATTGAGCTACTGAGGAATATAAATTTATTATTCAATTGTCAATTCCTCAATGGCGGAGCAATGCTCCGTATTCTTTACTCTTTCGTTCCGCTGTTGCGTCACTTGGGAGCTACTGAGGAATATAAATTTATTATTCAATTGTCAATTCCTCAATGGCGGAGCAATGCTCCGTATTTTTTACTCTTTCGTTCCGCTGTCGCGTCACTTGGGAGCTACTGAGGAATACATCTATTATATTAACAAATAATTTTTTTTTGTAAAGTCTTTTCTTGTTAATTAACTTAACTTTTTTGTACAATTTTTAACCGTAGGGTATAATGCTAATATGAAAAGATTTTTCACTCTATGTTTTATTTTAATATACTCAATCATGACTCTCCAATGTTTTGCAGATACGCTGCACGGCGGAGTTAATGAAGACGATGAACTGCAAAATCAGCAGAGTGAGCTTTTTACTGGCGAAGTAGATTACCTTGAAAAAAAAGATGTAATCAACATGACGGTTTCCCAGGTTCTTGATGGAAATTATTCCTTTGAAGGTGATGAATTTTTTGCAAAGGTTACTTCTGATGTGATGGGTGATAACGGAGTGATTATACCTAAAGGGACAATCGCTCATGGTATGATAAGAGAAGCCAGCGAGGCAAAAAGATTGGGCCGAGATGGTTATATTGATTTGTCATTTGATTATCTTATTACTCCTGATGGGCGTGAGATTCCTATCGAAGGTAAAATGTCGACAAGACTTCATCCTCTGAAGGCTGCTACTAAAATCGTTGCAACGGATATTGGTTATACTGCGGCTGGCGGTTTAATCGGCGGATTATATGCCGCGCAAATGCTTGGTATAGAGGCTGCTATTGCTTCTCAAGGGTATACAGTTGCCGGCGGTGCTGCTCTTGGCGGTGCTGTAGGGCTTGGCATGGCTCTTTATAGGAAAGGAAAAAATGTTCTTATTGCTCCGGGGGATGAAATCAAAGTTAAAATAACTACTGATGTTGCCTTGCCGGTTTATAAAGAGGAGGCTCTTAAAAAAGACGAAATACTGTGTGATGATATAAAAGTCAGAATTTCAAATATTTTATATGAAAAAGATCCGTTTGGTGAAGTTAACACGTTAACGTTGTCCTTAAGTATTGCAAATATGTCTGATTATACGTTTTCCGGTATGGATATGACGCTTGTAAATGATTATAATGTGAGCTTTAATCCGTCAGTGTTTGGTGATACGAAGCTGTTATTCTCACAAATAAGACCCGGGGATCGCTTTGCCGGTAAAATTTCGTTTGCCGTAAATAATGTAAAAGATACTTTTTGGCTCTGTATTTATGATAAAAAAAGCAAAGAAACCATTGTGAGATTATCTCTTGATAATGCTTATAAAAAAGTATCGGAAGAAACAAAAAAGAAAAACAGCCGTATCAAAAAGCCTAAAAAGAATTTTTATAAAGAACACGATTTTGATGATTTAGAAAATATTTAATTTGCTTTGCCTGTGTTTTTGTCTGAAATTTGTATATTAGACAGCTTTTCAGGTGTTTTCTGCTGTTTTTTACCGGTTTGTACCGCTTTAATAACAGCAAATGTTCCGGCTGCAATTATTCCTGCTGCGGCAATAAGAATACCGCATATTTTTGCATCGCGCATACCTTTTTTCATTAGTTTGGCACAATCTGTCAGGCTGCCGTGTTCAGGGGTTCCTTGTGAATATTTTGCCGCTAGGTCATTATACACGGAATATTTACCTTTACGCTCAAAATATGATTTTGCGGAATACCCGGCGCCCAGCAATGTTGGTACTGCCGTAATTATTACACCATCACGGACAGAAATTTTTGAACTTATTGAAGTACTTATTTTTTGAGGTGCGGTATTATCTTTAGCCGGTTTATTTTCTTTGGGCTGCGGTGAAACAGTAGATTTTAGCGGTGCAATATTTATTGGCATAAAACCTCCTTTACGTGAATATTAAAACACCAGAATGATATTTTTTGTTATTTTTAGAAATTTTATTTACAAAAATTTACTTATATACAAAATGATGTTTTTTTCTTTTACAATAACGGTAGCAGCCAGGTTTAGTGATAATAGTATGAATATAAAATTTAATCCGGATATATCCCGATATCAGACAAAATATTTAAATCGTTTTTCTCGTATGTCTGTAAAGAAACGTGTTAGTAAAACAGTGCAGGCGGCATTTGTACTGCTTGGAATGTATACGGCCGCTAATATGTATGAAAATTCGTATTATAAACTTAACAGGGATGGTATTGTTAATTATATAGAGCCTGCTGAGAAACAATTTGATACTAGAGAAGAAGCGTTTGATTATGCGAGGGCAAGAATTACCGGAGCTTTGAATTCTGATAAACCTTATGAACACCTTGTGAATATTAGTAATGCAAATAACGAGATTTTAGCGGAATTTAAAGGGGATTGTAAAGAAGTACGCAGTGCATTAAGCCTGATTGATTTAATGAAAGTAATCTGGCAGGGAGAAGGATATACTACTCTTCACGGGCATCCGGAGAATGGAAATGGTTTAACGAATCCTGTAGGGTTTAATGATTTTTCTGCGCTTGTAAAAAATGAGCATAACACAGAAGTCATTGCTTTTAATAAAAAAGGTGAAATATCTTGTTTAAGAAAAACGGGGAAGTATTCTCAATTAAGCGAAGAACAGCTTAAGGAAATAAACGAGGAAATTATTAATATTCTGTCAATGTCACTTAAAAAAACTCAACCGGTTTTGTATAAGCGAATTGTGGAAACGTATTTACAAACAAAGGATTCAGATTTAAAAAAACAGTTATCGCAAAAATTTGACAGTCTTCTAATTCAGCAGGATACAACAGTATATGCAAACCGTGTGCTGCATGATTTCTGGAAAAAGATTGCTCCCAAAATCGGATTGGAATATTTTACTAATTTTAGTAACAATAAATCTAAAAATTAGTATTCTTATAAAATTGAAAATATGGTATTATAATCAGTAAGAATAGTTGCATATCCAGCTTTAGGAGCAGTTGATGAAAGCGTTTGTATATAATAAAGACAGGATACCCTTAACCCGTATAACAGAGCGGCCGGTTCCTCAAATACAGGAGCCTGGTGATGCGATTGTAAAAGTTACATTTTCATCTGTTTGCACAAGTGATATCCATATAATAAAAGGTTTTGTGCCGAGGGCGGTGAACAATATTATTCTCGGACATGAGTTTGTAGGGGAGATTATTGAGGCAGGCTCCGGTGTAAAGAATTTGAAACCGGGGAATAGGGTTGCTGCAAATTGTATTACTTTTTGCGGGGATTGTTTTTTTTGTAAAAAGGGTTTTATAAATAATTGTGAAAAAGGCGGCTGGGAATTAGGCTGCCGTATAGACGGCTGTCAGGCTGAATATGTAAGAGTTCCATATGCTGATAATGGTTTAACACGTATTCCTGATAATGTGACATATGAAGAAGCGTTGTTTACCGGCGATATTCTTTCAAGCGGTTATTTCGGTGCTGAATTGTGTGAAATAGAGCAGGACGAAAATGTTGCAGTTATTGGTGCCGGGCCGGTCGGACTTTGTGCAATGATTTGTTCAAAATTATTTACAAACGGTAAAATTATCGCTATAGATATAGACCAGTACAGACTGGAATATGCCAAACGTATTGGTATTGCGGATTATATAGTTAACCCTCTCAGAGAATCTGTAAAACTATTTGTAAATAATGTAACCAGCGGACATGGTGCGGATAAAGTGATTGAGGCTGCCGGTACTAAGGAATCTTTTCAGATATCCTGGGAAATTGCCCGTGCGAATGCTATTATAGCAATTGTTGCTATGTATGAGGAAAATCTTACTTTGCCGCTGCCGGCTATGTACGGTAAGAATTTAACTTTTAAAACAGGCGGAGTTGATGCCATTCATTGTAAAAAGCTTCTTGATTTAATTTCAAAAGGTAAAATATCAACAGAGTTTTTAATATCAAAAACATTTGCACTGGACAATATTTTAGAAGCGTATGATTACTTTGAAAACAGACGCGGAAACTGTTTTAAAGTAGCAATAAAACATTAGCGTATTATGGATAAGGTATTTAATAACAAGACGAATGTCCTAAAAGCTCTTGCAATAATGATTGTTGTTGCAGGACATCTTGAATTTTCCGTTCTTCCGATGTTTCCGCCTTATTCTTTTCAAGTTGTTTTGTTTTTCTTTATTGCCGGTATGCTTTTTAATGAGAAATATTCTTTTGGCGAATTTTTTAAACGCAGGGTAAAATCATTAATAATACCTTATTTTTTGTATTCTTTTATATATTTAGGTATAACTTATGCTGCTGCACCGATTGTTGGAAAATTCTGGGGAATGCCGGTAACCTGGTATAATGAACTGGTTATACCGTTTCTGACAGGACATCAGCTTGATTTTGCCTCTCCGTTATGGTTTGTACCTCAGCTTTTTACAACTCTTATTGTGTATAAAGTTCTATATAAGATTCCTGCACAAACAAAAATAGTTTTATTTTTGATTTTGGCTCTGGCAGCGATAAAGATGGAGCAGTTCGCTGATAATCTTTTTGTCCTGTATTTGCTCCGGACAATGTTTTCGCTTCTGTTTGTTCATTTAGGGCATATTTATACAAAACAGATAGAGGGCAGATACAATATTTTTACGGGTAAGATATTTTTATTTATTTTGATTATCCAATCTGTCCTATGGCTTACGAACGCAGATTATACTCCGCAGGATGGAATAGGATTGAGTTATATTCTTGTATGGGGGGATTTTGATAACTGGATTGTTCCGATTTTAACCAGTGTTACGGGAATATGGATGAGTCTGTTTATTGTTGAAATATTTTATGACAAAGTTAAAAACTGGAAATTTTTGCAGCAAATAGGACATAATACTTATCATATAATGGCCAATCATTTACTGATTTTTAATTTTATTACATATACAATTCTTGCAATAAAAGGGCTGTCTTTTGATATTAAAAATAATGCCGATATTTACTGGTTCTACTGCCCTCTAAAAACTACTTATTTTTATTTTATAGCCGGAATAATATCAACAACATACATAGGAGTAGTATTAAGGTTTATTAACGAATATTTAACAAAACAAATGAATCGCTTGCAAAATAGATATTGATGATATAAAATTGCTACAAAAAATGGATTTAGTGTTTAAGAAAGGAGTAAAGTAGTATGGTATCAGTATCACCAATTAAGGCATTTTTAAGACAAAACGGAGCAAAGGCAGTAAACAAACGTACTTATATAAATCCTGCGTTGCAAAAACCTGTGAGTGCGTGTGAATTTGTTGGTAAAGACGGGAAGTATCTGGGATCTCTAAAAAGAGCTAACAGCCGCTGGTTAAAAGGTCGCGCGTATAATAATTATTACATGGAAGCAAACGGGATGCGCCAGCAGCGGGATTCTTTTGTACAATATGCTAAAATTGCAGGCAAAAACGGTGAAAAAGATAAATTTGTACCCGAACTTATCAAACAGGAATCTACGTTGTGGAATAAAGACGGCAGTACTGCACATGAAGTTCGTGAAAGAGTAATAACAAGTAAATTAAAACAAATTGGTGAAGACAAAGATGATAAATATAAAATTTATGAAGCTCTTGAACCGATAAAGTATGAAGAAAAAGTTATCAGCAGCGGCCCAACTGCTAAAAAATAAAATTAAGGAGTAATAAAATATATAAATGTATATAAGTACAACCAATTCCAATCAATCTTTTGGTGCGGCGATTAATAAACAATCCGACACCATGAGGTATGTGTATGCCTATTTAGAAAAATATAAAGGTGCAACAAGTCCTTATGGCGGCACAAAAAAAGAGTTAAGTTTATTAAATGCTGTTGATAAAGCCTTAAAGCATCATCCCTCCAGGGAAATAATTACAATTACTACATTTCATAAAAAAGATTATAAGTATGGGGAACGAGTCAGAATATCTACAACTAAGGCTGATTTCAAAGATGTTGAACCTTGTAAGGAAGGTTCTGTGGGTACGGTTCTTGGTTGTATAAGAAAAGTCCTTGACCCTGAAAATAAAGATATGTTTAACGCGTTAACTGGTAAGCAATATACGGAAGCCTATCCTGAATGGTGGAATAAATATATTGCACCGATATGGAAAAGTATAAGTATGTCATTTAGGGAAAAAAATCCGCCTTATCCGCATATTAAAGATTCAGAGTATAATATTTATTTTAGAAATCAAATGGATATTTATGATGTAGTAGGCTGAAAAATTCCGGCTCTGTCCGGAATTTTTCATTGTTATAATAGTTGAGCCATAAGTCTTTCAATGACTCCGCGGGGTGTTTCTTCAAGCAAAATTTCGTATTTGAATCTATTGTTCTTGTCTTTAAATAGCACTTCGTTAAAATATTGCTCTGCATGATGTGATTGGAGTAAACTTATAAATACTATATCGGGTTTTAATTTGTATATGCAATCGGGTGCAACAATAAATGCACCGAGTTCTTTGTTATAGACAGGGGCTTTAAAAGAGTTATATTTAATATCTGAAAAGCCTGCTATATTAAGTTCTGATATATTGTAACGGCTTGTAAATTCTTTAAAAAAAGAGCCTGTCCCATAGAATAAAACACGTTTATTTTTGTATTTTTGTTTTAATTTTTCAAATCTTTTAGAAAAATGGTTATGACTCCAGATTGTGGTACAGTTATTAGTTATTGTGTATTTGTTTTCAAGCAGCGGGAAGTCTGTATTTAAGATGTTATTGAACAGAATACGGAAGAGGTTTACCAGAGTGCAGTTGTCCGGAATATTTTTGAGATATTTATTATCCCCATAGATTGCAAGCAATATTTTAAACTTGTTTTCGTCATTGCTGCCTATTGAATGATCACCATGGAGTATGATAATTGAATCCGGACTCATGTTTTGTTTTAATGAATCTACTAGTGATAATAATTGTTTATTTGTATATTTGAGGTATGGAAGATAGTATTGCGGGTTTCTGCTGTGTTTGGCCGGAATTCTGCCTCCTTCTCCGTTGTATAAATAAGGATAATGCGGAGCCATAAGATGCCCGAAAAAGTATTTGGGTTTGGCGGTTTTGTATTTGGCAAACTGATAGATGCTTTTAGAGATTTCTGTGAAATTATTGGAAACATACCCGACTCCAAGCATACACTGAATTATGTATATTATTGAACTAAACGACAGAGCTTTTAACGGGATAAGTTTAATGGATACATTATTTTTTAAGAGATGTTTGTATAGATTAAATGTTTTTGCCTGTATTTTATATCCCGCATTTTTAAGCAAGTTAAAGACCTTGTTTTTACCATAGAATTTTAAAGTCTTTGCAGGGGTAACTGAGCCGGCAATATTTTCTATATAATCCATATTTAGTACTGACGGTACCGAACAGAAGGTATAATTGTAATTGCTTTTAGCTTTGTAGTAAATTTGAAATCCGCGTTTTAATAATTCATCTTTAAAATAATTATCGTAGTATTCCGGACGGTCAAATCCTGTATTTGAATCAGTTATGATATGATAAATATCCGGCAGATTTTTGGGAAGTTGTTTTAGCGAACATACATTTTCTTCAGGTAGTGAATTTGCGTCACAATAAAAATCTCTTAATTTTTTAATAATATCAATAAGAACAAAAAAGTTTATAAAGCAAGAGGTATAGAATAATATTTTAGAGCATAGAACGGGTGAAATCAGTTTAGATAAATACAAAATAGAGATGGCGGCTGCGGTACAAATTAAAATAAATAATCCGATAAACAAGAACTGGTATTTAATAAGTGTCCTTTTGTAGGTACTGAAGAGTTTTACAAAAAAGATATTGGCGTACAGGAGCAGAAAAAAGATTATACAAAAAATTAGTTCTGATATATAGATGTTGTTTATAAAAGAATTCAATCCGAAAATACCGACGGTAATAAAAATACAGGTTATTATAAGTGATGCAAGATAGTCTTGTACTGGAATTTCTGCAATATTTTGTGCATAGATAGAATGAACCGGCAGCATGCATAAGAGGTATGGGAAGAGGAGTATGTACATTTTTATTTACTCCTTTGCATTAAATATATTGTACGCTTAGAACCCTGGATTTCTCTTTTTTCAATTATTTTATAGAAATTAGAAAAATCTTTTTCAAAATTTTCCTGAGAATAATTTTCAAAGATATCTTCTCTTGTACTCAATAAGAATTGGACTTTTGAATCGTCTTTGGGGATAAATTCTATAATCAGATATTCTCCAAGCTCCGATAAAAATTTAGCAATATTGCAAAAGGGCAAATTGTTGGATATTGCAAGGTGATGAAGGAGAGCAAGGGCCATTACTGTATGACACTTGAACCTTGATTGGAAATTGCTTCTTTCTTCGTTTGCAAATCCTATTGCAGGTGTAGGATTAGTGATATCAAGAATCAGCGGTAGAAGTCCCGATTCATTATTTCGTTTAACCAGTTTATAGTTTTTATCAACGGCAGCGGTATCTATGTCAAATGCTATACAAAAGGCTTCCGGCTGTGCTGATAGTGCGGCTCTTGAAAAAGTTCCGGAGTTTGCGCCCAAATCACAAATAGTATTTGGGTTTATTTTTTGTATGAATTCTTTTATTATGTTTTCTTTTTCTTTAAACGAGGATTCTGTGTAATTTGTATTTAAGTAGTAATTCCCCCACTCTGTTTTAAGTTTGGGCTGTTTTAGGCTTGAAATACAGCTTTCTAAGGAGTCAATTAAAGCTTCCATTGCTGTTTTTGAGAACTTCTGTTTACTGTCGGAAATATTTGTTACCCCCTCGTTCTTTTTAATAGATAAAGAATGAAGATAAATATGGAAAAGTAGTCCGGAGTTTAATTTTGCTCTTAGCGGCAGGAGTTTTTGGCACAAATCAAGCGGGATACCGTCAAGGTTTGTGATTAAGAGGTGATTAAGCCTTATATCTGTGTATGCCATTAATGCAAGCGGCGCCAGAAAATGTCTGCAAAACTGACCGTATGCAATCCACGGAGTGTTTTCTCTATAAGTTTCAAAGGACAGAGTATCAATAAATATTGGTTTTCCGTTTTTAAACTGTATATTGAATCCGGAAGCATCTTTTAAAGACATGTTGTATTTAAGTGCTGTTTTTTGGACGTTTAAAGTCAAAATTGCTGCATCTTTGAGTTCAGAAAAGCACCACTCATACGGATATGATATAAAATCAATTTGCTCCGGTTTTATGTATTTGTATAAGCGGTTATCCCGTAATTCTGTGAGATTAATTTCTTTATGCGGCACCAAAAAGCCTTTTTCTGTCAATTCTTCGTATAGACCGCAAGACATTAGTTTTTCGTATATATCTTGATAAACTTTATTAATTTGTCTGTAGATTTCACCGTTATGCTTAAATACAAATCCGGCACTATCTCTAAAAGAAACGTTATTCATTCTTATTTTTTACAAAAATGCTTACAAATTTTAAAATTATTTTTTTACACAGGTAAAATATGCTGAGCAAGCCCCCGATAATAGTCTGGAAAATGTAACTTCCGGAACCCGGGTTAATGTACGCCTGAGCCTCCAGATTATTAATCAGCAGGAATACGATTAATATTAAACAAGTGTAATTTATTACTCTCATAATTTGTATTATACCATGTATTTATTTGTTGAAATAGAATCCGTCTTGCTTCATCCGGTCAATGCATTCCTGTAGTTTTTCATCCGAGCATACAATAGAGGCTCTGAAAAATCCTTCGCCGTATTTTCCAAAACCGCTTCCCGGAACAACAACGACTCCAGAGGTTCTAAGAAGGTCATCGGTAAATTCTTTAGAGGTTTTATATCTTGGCGGAACAGGCAGCCAGAGGTAGAAAGTCGCATCCGGAACATTAAAATCTCCCCAGCCAAGCTCTTTTAAACCTTTTACGAAGATTTCCTGTTTGCGCTTAAACCCGATATTTTTTTCTTTTATATATTCATCTCCTTCTTTTGATAGGAGAACTGCTGCGCCTGCTTTTTGAATAGCTCTGAAAATACCTGTATCAAGGGTTGATTTGAGCTTTCCGAATATTGAAACAATTTCGCTGTTTCCGCAAACCCAGCCAAGCCGCCATCCGGTCATGGCGTATGGTTTTGAAAAACTGAAAAACTCTACTGCGCAGTCTTTAGCTCCGTCTATTTCAAGTATCGAAAATGGTCTGTCGTTTTCATTGAAATATAAATCTGCATAAGCTGTGTCAGAGATAAGTACGAGGTTATATTTCTTACAGAAATCAACAACGGATTTTGCATATTCTCTAGTCATTGTGCAGCCGAGCGGGTTATTTGGATAGTTTATAACAACGGCTTTTAGCTTTTCAGGGTTATACCCTTCTGCTTTCATATTCTGCCTGCATTCTTCAAGATCAGGCATGTAGTTGTTTTCTTTGGTTAAGGGAAGCGAATATGCTCTTCCGCCGGAAACTTTTACCATTTCTTTATATGAAGCATAACCCGGATCTGGAAGCATAATTATATCCCTATCGTCAATATTATGAACAGGGTCTATTAGAATTCTTATTATGTTTGCCAGACCTTCTTTGGAGCCTATAAGAGAAAAAATTTCTTTATCAGCGTCTAATTCTACATTAAACCTTTTTTTCATACGTTCTTTAACTGCGTTTCTAAAATAGAGTTCGCCCTTAGGTGAAGAATAAGTGTGGATTCCATCCTCATCAAGAACTTCTTTAAGCTTGTCAATAACAAATTTAGGTGGTGCTGCTGTCGGCGCGCCCATAGAAAGAGCAATCGGTGCGCGGTTTTTTGCCTCTAAATCAGGCGTAATTTTTGCAACAGTTTCTTTTATGTAAAACATTATATATGTTTCTAAGTCTTGAACGTAATAATTAAAATTCTTTTTCATAGTAATATCTCCAACTTCTTAATTATTATAACACAATTTTTTTGTCAGATTTTAAATGTGATTATGCAAGGCGGGGGGGGGTAAATGAGGGGGGGATGAATGGGAAAAATGCGGGTATGGCATGGCTCTTTTGTTCCCCGCCCGGGTTGAGATGCGGCACGGGTATTGATTTTTTTGCCGGCTTGGTACAAGCAGTAGGGTGCAATTTATTGCACCAATTCATAATGCCATGTTGATAAGATGCTGAACCGAGTTCAACATGACAAAGGTATAAGGTAAATCCCCCACATTCGGCCGCCCTCAAACAGGGAAAAGAGTGTTATTATTGGCTTTTAGTACATTAAATATGAGTATGTTTAGGTCTTAATAAAAGTATTTTTGTATCAGAAACTGCTTTAAGTCCATGCAGTGTCCCTGCAGGCATAACAATCATTTCTCCTGCTTCAAGCTTGTAGGTTTGTCCGTCAATTGTGATTTCTGCATCTCCCTCAATAATTTGTGCCACTTCATCTTTTTCATCTATGTGTACTGCTCTTTCCATCCCCTTCTTAAATGCAATTAAAGTTAATGAGCTTTGCTCATTATCAAATACGGGAACTTTATTTATTCTTTCCTCTTTATATTCGATATTTTTTAGGTTGATTACTTTATTCATTTTTCCTCCTTCATACAGGTTTATAACATTTTTAATTATAAAGTAAATTTTTTAGTTTATTGGGTTTGTGAGAAAAATGTATATTTTTCACATCCTCTATTTATTAAATTATGTAAATTATTATTCAAAAAAAGGCAATTATTTTTTTCTTTAAATTTAGTATTAATAATCAATTATTACAGTAACAAGGAGATATACAAAATGGAAGGAATTAAATCGTACAATTGTCCGGTAAATTTTACAGCCAGACTGGATGTGAGCGACGCAGGCAGATTTGCAGAACGCTGGCAAAATATAGCAAAGATTTTTGAAGCGCAGACTAAAAAGCTTCCTGATGATACAATTACCCTGTTTAATGACGGTAAAGGCTCT
The DNA here is from genome assembly GCA_949284715.1 of uncultured bacterium. Classification (GTDB taxonomy): domain Bacteria; phylum Cyanobacteriota; class Vampirovibrionia; order Gastranaerophilales; family Gastranaerophilaceae; genus CALUTH01. The sequence continues at coordinate 52,671 of CASDWH010000015.1, read as the reverse complement.
TTAGATGTGGCATATACGTTTGGAAGTTCAGATATTAGTTTCTTTAAGCTTACAAAACCTAAAATAACTGCAATTTTACATGAAACAGACGAAAAAGTTGCAGCCTCATTTGTAAAAATATTAGATATTTATAAAAAACTGAATAAAAAAATGGAATTGGCCAAAGAGTTTTTAGGTCAAATGCAAAAGCCGGCCAAGTTATCAGATACAGAGTTTGCCGGAAAATTCTGGCAGCTTATTATTCAAAAACTATCAGCCGATGCTCAAAAAATGGCCGCCGAAAAACCGGAACTTAAAAACTTCAGAGGCGTTTAGACAAAGTAAATTTAGTTTTTATACTCAAAACACATGCAGCCGCCTTTTTGTATCATATATTCATTTATATTAAGTTCGCCGGAATAAAGAATTCCGACGTATCTTTTATACCGTTTATCAATATCTGTGAATTTGACAGTGATATTATTATTGGATTTTAACAGATTGGTAAGAATTATCTTTGAGTCTTTGCCTTTTTGTACAACATCTTCTATTGTCATTTTATTTAGATATGCCTGTTTGTATGCTCTATCCCGTTTTGAGGTTTCGTAGCAGTCAATTCCTGACAGCCGGATACTGATTTCCTGCCCGTCAACAATCCCTTTTACCGTGTCGCCGTCGGTAACTTTTGTTATAATTATTTTTTTATTACAAAAATCAGCGGCAAACACGAACGGCATAAAAAATACTATTAAAATTAAAGTTATTAATTTTTTCATTACTATAATAATGAAAAAATTATCCCGTGTTGTCTATTAGCCGGGTGTCTGGTTTTTAGCGTTTTAAAATAGTTTTTATGATTTCATTTTTGTCATTAAGAACTTTGAAAAATTTTTCAGGCGTATTTTTTAAAAGCTGCATTTTTGCCATTGTTTCGTACTGTTGTTTTAGTCCTGCAAAAAATTCTTTCCCTGCAAGAATAATTTTTTTTAACCCGCTCTCTTCTGAATGAACATTGTGTCTGATAAGTGTTGTTGCTTCCTGAAGAGTGGTTGTGCCTCCGGGAAAAATTACAAAATTATCTGCAACTCTTGTGAATTTAATAATTCTTTCAGATTCAGAAGAGGCTTTACCTATTACTAAACAATCGTCTAAATTCTCATCTCCCCACAGCGGATTAACGATAATTGCAAGATTTTGAACAGGTTTCCCTTCAAGGTTTATAGCAGAGGCCTCCTTTGCGGCATAGTAAGCTGCACCCATAATCCCTTTTGTCCCGCAGCCGGTTATTATATTGTATCCGTTTTTAACAAGTTCCTTTGTTGTCTGTGAACACAAGTCTAAATATTCCATAAGAGGTTCTGTTGTTTTGGAACTCCCCAGAATAACTACCGATTTTGCTCTCTTCTCCGGTGTAGTATACTCCCTATTTAGCTGCGGAATATTTTTTAGCCGGTCTATTGCTAAATTGTTCATATTACTATTAAATCACGAAAACGAATATAGATAATTTTATTAGTTCTTATGTGCTGAACATTTTGCACATTCCGGTTCTGCGTGAATCATGATTGTTACATTCCCGAGTTTCTGCCGGATTAATTCTTCTATATCATCACAAATATTGTGGCATTCAAGTATAGCCATCTGCGGCGGGAAAATCATTGTGAGTTCAATATCTGTAGAAGGGCCGCACCTGCGAGCTTTGAGGTTTTTTATCCCAAGAATACGGTTATTGGGACAAGAATGAATGATGTCCTCTATAACTTTTAAATCCTCAGGCGGCAGTGAGCCGTCAAGAAGATTGTTTAAAGTTTCTTTTGATATAGAAAATCCGGCTTTTAAAATAAAAAATGCGACAAGAATTGCGATAATCGGGTCAAGAATATGGATTCCGGTTATTTTAATCAGTACAAGCCCTGTCATTACGCCGAGGGAGGAATAAATGTCTGTTCTTAAATGCTCTCCATCCGCAAAAAGTGAAATGGAATTTGATTTTTTTGCTACTTTAAAAAGAATATGGCTTACAAAAAAATTGGCAATGACAGCAAAAAGCATTACTGCAATACCAAGAGTTGTATCAATCTGCGGCGCCTCCGGCAGGAATAGTTTTTTACCAGCTTCGTAAATAATATAAAAAGCAGCAAAGATTATTAGCCCGCCTTCAATAAAACCGGACATATCTTCATATTTGCCGTGACCGAACGGGTGGTCGCTGTCCGCAGGTTCTGAGGATTTTATTACAGCAAAAAATGTTAGAATGGAAGCAATACAATCACTCAAAGAATGAATTGCCTCGGAGATAATACTAATTGAGCCGGAAATAATACCAGCAATAAATTTTAGAAGGATTATTATCGCATTTGATGTTATTGATAGACCTGCGGCCAATTTTTTTTCTGTAACTATCTCCATACCATTTGAGTATAGCACATTTTCGGATTTCCTAGCAATATACCGGCGATTGATAGAAAAGCTTCAAAAACATACAGGCGATTATTTGTTTTTGAAAAAAGTATATTCTACTCCGTCAATAATTCTATTGTATATTTTGTTTCCGTTGTTATCTTCCGTAAAATTATATTTATTTCCGTTTGTGTACTCTACATTTACTTTTCGTTTAATTGTATTTCCTGTTTTGGTAATTTTTGTATATTTATCAGGAACTTCCGTAATAGTTTCATCAGCAAAGTTTTTTCCATTAACAGAAGTCTGTTTTCGGGTTATTCTGCGAAGCAGGTTGCCCTGCATATCTGTAAAAAATTTTGTTACCAGAGATAGTTTTTTATCATAGCAGGTCAGTATACGTGATAATTCTGTCTGTTTTTGTATATATCCTTTCTTTAAATCTACACCGAAAGTAATATCACTTTTACCTTTACCTGTTGTTTTTGAAGCCATAAGAACAAAGCGGTCTTTATCTATAGTTCTTTCTCGGATTTCACGCATTCCGGCGGAATATAAATCATTGTACATTTGGTTTTTGAATCTTCCGGCTTGCGTAAAAGAGTTTTTCATCTTGATTACATTATTAATAATTTTTGTATTCATAACACACCTCCGTCTGTAATAAAAAATAACAAAAGAATAAATTGCCTTATTGTAACAAAAAATTTACAGAGCAATAGACTTTTATGCTCCGGCGGGTGTAGTTATTCAGTTAACCGCTCTAAATAAATATTTTGTCTTTTTATTGATAATTCCAATCTTGCCTTCATGGCTTTTTGTGACAGATAATGCTTATTTAGCATATTTAATTCTTTATCCGGTTTTACAAATTTAAATTTATTAGAATTAAATTTATCAAAAACATGGAACAAAAATAATTTTCTTATATACTTTGCAGCACGTGATTTGTATTCTTCTGCGGTATTAACATTTGCCTGGACAAATACATTTTTTAAGTTATTGATATTTAATTTTCCTACCATTGAGTATAATTTAAATCTGTTTAAACTAAATAATAAATCCCACTCATTATTATAAAACTCATCTTTTAATAAATTATTAATCGAAATATGCACAAGTTGTTCTTTATTAAAAGTTAAGCAATTTTGTTCCAGGAAAGATTGAGCTGTAGCCAGAGAGTTTCCTGAATAGGTATAATCTATAAGTATATGTTGTCTTTTACCGGCTAAACTATTTTTGTTTATACCAATACTGTCTAAATATTTTTTATAAATATCTGTATTTGGAATATTTTGTGGTAGTCCATTCTTTAAACCTGACAGCGGAATGATTTTAGCATCTGCCCCAAGCGCTTTGGCTGTTTCGGCAATTGATGCAACAGAACGGCCGATAGCAATTAATGTATAATTATTTGTTCCATATAGACTGTCAAAATATGATTTAACTTTGTTGGCAGCATATAAATTTATTTGTGCCATTTCTTTTATTCGTTTTGGCGAAAAACAGCGAAGTAACAATTTTAAAGGCAGTGAGATTTCTTTGATTGCTGCGGAATTAATTTTATCGGGAATTTTATCTAAGCAATAATTTCCAATGCGATAATAATTTTTTTGTTTATAAAAAGATATATTATTAAATATATAATTATTAAATATATAATTATTAATTTTCATATTTTTATAAAAACACAACAAAAATATTTTTGCTTATAAATCTTGCTAATTGAGTATTATAAAATCCTGATGAAAATCCAAATAAAGAACATTAAGCTGCAATATTAGTAAAAAAACGGAAGCTGTTACAGCTCCCGTTTTTTTATTGGCTGGGGCGAAAGGATTCGAACCTCTGAATGGCGGGACCAAAACCCGCTGCCTTACCGCTTGGCGACGCCCCATTGGCCACAACTTTAGTTTATTATATCAACGCTGATTGTCAAGAGGTATTTTTATCATTCTGCTAAAAAATATAATTTATGAGTCGGGATACTATTTACGGCAATATTTGAACTTAGCCCGACAAACGGAACCCACAGTATTTCATTCTCGCAGGCAAGCACCGGAAGATTTTTCCTTTTGTATTGTGTAATTCTTCTTCCGCTTAAATATTTTTTTAATAGCATTGAACCATTCATGCCGAGCGGTTTAATAGTATCATTATTTCTGCCCTGTCTGAGTGTTAAAGGATAGACAATCTTTGATAAATCAACATAGGCAATCCCTGTTTTATCTTCAGGGAATTTCCCGGGGGCTTTAATACATTCTTCAATAACTAAAACATTTTCGCCCAGTTTAAATTCTCCGCATCCGTTAATTAGAATTTCATTACTATAAACTGGTTCTTCTTTGTAAATTATACATTCATGCTTATTAACAGCGAGCCATATATCTGTAGTAAGAGATTTCTTTTTAGTTTCATTATTCTGGCAATTGTCTGAAATAAACGCCAGACACTCTTTTATTTTTTTTAAATCATATTCATCAAGGTATTTTGAAACCAGATTATAAATAATTTTTTGTTGAAGTGCGCCAGATAGTTTGATAAACTCCGGAATGATTATACGGTTATTATCAAGAACATTTCGGGTTATTTGTTCTATATACTCATTAATAATTTTTTCATCAAGTTTTGCCAGTTCAGAGAGCTTGTTAATAGAATTTTTAACTTCCTGATTAATACTCTCCATTGCCGGTAGAATTTTGTGTCTGATAAGGTTCCGGTTGTATTTTATATCAGAGTTTGAAGAATCTATATTAGGAGAAAGGTTGTGAGTTTTGCAGTAAGTTTCAATTTCAGAACGCGTGCAGTCAAGTATTGGTCTGTAAATATTATCTCTAACCGGTTGAATCCCTTTTAAGCCGGATATTCCGGTTCCTTTTATAATTCTGTATAAAACAGTTTCGGCATTATCATCGCTGTTGTGGGCAGTAATAATTCCGTCAGCATTATACAGTTGCCGGACTTGCTCTAAAAAATTGTATCTTGCTTCTCTTGCGGCAGTTTCCGTGTGTTTTAAATCTTCTGGCGCATGCCCGCTGTAAAATTCTATGCCGCGGATTTCACAAAATTCCTTACAATGCTGTTCTTCGGTATCCGCTTCTATTCTCCAGCCATGGTTGTAGTGTGCCGCAATTAACTGTACATCTGTTCTTGATAAAATATCCAGAGTACACATTGAATCAAAACCGCCAGAAAACCCTATAACAAATTTTTTACCGTGCAGTTTATATTTATCCAAAAAGTTTTTGATTTTTAAAACTACTGGTTCTTGCTGCATTCATTTAAAATTCCGTACTTAATTTCGACTGCATCAACACCTAGCTGGGCAAGTACTTTCATCGCAAGAGATGAGGGTTCTTCTGTTATTGCAGAGAGAAGATCCTCTGAGCCGATTTTTGTTTTATTTTGTTTTTTGGCAAGCATCCATGCCCGCTCCAAAACCCTTTTAGCGCGTTTTGTATATACAATTTCTTTGTCAAAATACTCGTTGCCAAATCCTACAATATTTTCAACTACGAGTCTTGCATCTTTAAGAGTAATTTCAAGCTCTTTAAGCACCGCAGCACCAATTCCGGTTCCTTCTGCAATAATGCCGAGCAGAAACATTTCTGTGCCGACAATATTCCGGCCTATTCTTCGTGCCTCTTCTTTGGCTAATCTCAGAATTCTGAGGGTTTCTGGCATTTGCTTTTCTATAGGTTTTACAATTGCGTGTATAAGTTCCTCTTCATTAACCTTAAGATCTTTCAGTACGTCATAAGCCAGTCCTTTTTTTGACGTTAAAATACTCAATACAACATGTTCCGGTCTTACGACGGATGAACCGTACTCTTTTGCAATTTGGAGGGCCAGATTCATAACACCGAAAGCATTTGGTGTGAAAATAATTTTTTTATCTTCAAATTCTGACTTTCGTGATTGTTGTTTATTTAATCCCTCTGCAAATATTTCAGGGGTAATTCCTGCACTTGCAAATATCTTTGATAAATCAGAGTCGGAATCCTCCAGTATTGCGCTGAAAACTTGTTCTGTCCCGAGGATTTCGTAGTGCGAGGCAGATAATTTAGCGGCTGCACTGTCCAGAATATTAGAAAGTTCGGAACCTTCATATATAGAATCGAAACAAGTTTTGCTCTTATCTTCTTCATCTTCTGCTTCAGGGTGGATAAGTTTTTTTGTTTTCCTTTGAACAAGTTTTGATAAAATTTCCCGCGCCTGATAAAAATCAAATCCGAATTCTGATAGTAATTCGTCAATATTAGAATTCTTATCAGTAATGATTACAAGGAAAATATGCTCAAAAAGAATATTCTCATTCCCTGTCTTTTTAGCAAAATCCATTGTACGCTTAAGGATTTCTTTGCATTCTTTGCCAAACGGAACTTCTCTGGTATGGATGTTGGTTGAATATTCAACACCCATTTTATCCAAAAGCGTTTGTTCTGTTATATTGTGCATTTTAAATAGTTTTAAAGAAATACCTTTTGCTTCTTTCACTAATGCCAGTAATATATGCTCGGGTTTAACTTCGCTGCTTCCGAGTTCTGCTGCTGTATTCCGCGCTTCGATTATTACATTTACCGCTTTTTCCGTAAATTTTTCTAACACACTTACTCCTCATCATCCTGAATGTTTTCGATATATTCAGATACCCTGTTAAATTCATCATCATCAAGATTTATGAAAGCAATGTCATCTTCATCTTCCATTATTTTCATAACAACAAATTCTGCGTCTTCATTATCTTTTTCTTCCTGCGGGAGTAAAAGAGCGTATTCATTCCCTTCAAATTCAATTATGTTAAATAGTTCACAACAAATAGTTTTTCCGTTTTCATCAATTATTTCTATTATATTTTCCGGGTTATCGCTCATTTGAATTCCTTTCCACTAACTAATTTAGTTTTGATAAGTATTGTTCCAGAATGATACATGCACTTTCTATATCAACAAGACCTTTATTTTTTCTAAAATCAACTTTCCTTTCGCGGAGCCGTTCTTCTGCCAAATCGGATGTCAATCTTTCATCTTCATATATTATATCAAAACCAGAAAGATATTTTGCAAATTTTTCACAATCTTTTGCCTGATTACCTTTAGAACCATCCATATTGAGCGGCAAACCTATTACTATCTGTTTGACGCGGTTTTCTGAAGCTATTTTCACTATAGTTTCCACCGCTTTATTCTCAGGCTGGCGGTCAACACAGGTATTCGGAACGGCTGTAACGTGTAAATAATCGCTAAGCGCGACTCCGATACGCTTTGTTCCGATGTCTAATCCCATAATTTTAAACATTTTTTACCCATTCCGATTCAATACCCGTTATTATTAAGTCTAGTTCCAGGCGCTTAAATTCGTCTTTTGGGGAACGGGAACGTTTACTGAAAACATCAATAGATTTATTTTCATTTTGAAGCTGCCAGCGTTTGCTTATGTAGTGTTCATAAATACTTTTTTTCAGAATATTTGAGAAAAATATTCTGTTATTTTTTATTGATGCTATTTTATCAGCAAGTTCTTCATTCCCTTCAAGTTTTTTCAGGTATGCTGCAAGATTAATTTTGCCATTCTGGGCTTCTATTTCTTCCTGTGTGAAGATATTGTCAAATTCTTCTTCTACAAACCGGGTAAAATTAGTTGAAAATTGATTTGCACGGAGTTTAGCATTTAATTTTCTGATTAGTTCCGCAAACTCGTCAGAGGTGAAACAATCAAAAAACCATCTTTCAATAAAATCCAGATTACAAATTTCTTCAATATCATCATTGTTTAATTCAACCGTTTTAAAACTCAAATCCGGTGTTTTTTCTTCAATGTCTGATAAAATGCTTCGCCAGCAAATGTACTCATATGGAAGCATCTCATTATTTTTGCGGGAAGTTTTTTCTGCGCTGTTAAGCAGGTATTTTACAAGTTCAGGTGTAATTTCTATACACCGGCTGCCGTTAACAAACCTGTCTTTTATCATCAGATAGTCATCTTCTGTTATTGAATTGAAACCAAAGCTATCAAGCATTCCGTATCTGTTGTTAATAACAATTGCAAGGAGCTGGATTGAATTATCTTCAAATCTTTTTCTTGTGAAGATGATTGCCATGTTTCCGTGACCGTCCGGATACGATATTATTGATTTATACGGGCTGGAAACTGATAAAATTTCTTTGTAAAATTTAAGTGTTTCATCAACTCTGATACCTGAGAGTTTGAGTTTAGACATATTTTTTTTAACAATCGGCTTAAGTTCCTCGCTTACAAAATCAAGTGATTTTTCAAGTTCATGGAACGCAAGCTGTGATTTAGTATCTCCTAGCAGATTAAGAGCAACAAGTCCTTCTTTAGTGTTCGGAGCGTAGAGGAAAACAGGTATAATAATGTTTGCAAGCGCATCTCCGTCATAATCCTCTTTTAGGGAGCCAAGAAGGGTTACTTTATCATCTTCATTTAAGGATTTTAAAAAGTCCATAAAATCTATTTGCGCCTCAGGATTCATCAGGGCTGAGGCTAACACTTCTTTTGTTTCGTCTTCAATAATAGTTTCTATATCTGCGATGTAATCTTTAACGGAAAGATAGTTGCAGTCCGGATTAAGTTGGCTTAAGATATTAAAAGCGGCAATTTTTATACTGTCCGGATATTCATTATCCTTAATATATTCCCACAATTGTTCTTCCAGAATATTTTTTTCAATAATCTGGTTTAGTATAAATAGTATGGCTGAAAGCTTTTTATCATCGCCTGAAACGGCTTCTTTCAGGGCAACTTCAATAATATACCTGTTTTCACCTGTTTTTTTTAGCATTTCAAGACTATCCAAACAATCACTGTTGCCAAGTTCAAGCTTAGATAACAGCATCAAAAATTCAGCTTTTATTTGGATTTTATTCATATCAACTCCACGGGTTTAATTATTTAGCTTTTCCCCAAAATGCATCAAGAATCATCTGGGCTTCCGCTGACGGAAGTCTGTCATTTAGTATCAGGTATTGTACGGCAATCATCGTACATTCGGCGCAAATATTCACACCGGGGCCTTTAACCATTTTTATAACTTCGGCAGAAGAACGCCCGCAAAAACTGCAATTAATAAGTTCTCTTGAAGGTACAAATTCGTTTTGGCTGTGATGATGTTCGTGTTGTTTGGGTTCTTTTTTCCCGCGTTTAGCGCCGAGTTTTACAATTTTATCTTCTGACATAATTACCTGCTTACTTGTTTGCCTGAATAAACAAGCTTATTAAATCATTGAGTGCGGCATATTGTTTCTGGTAGTTTTGTGATTGTTTTTCCAAAGAAACAATTTGTTTTTTATATTCTTGTATATAGGATTGACATTCTTTAGCAGAGTTTTTAAGATTTTCCTGAACCTGCTGTGCATCTTGAAGCACACTTCTCATTGATATACCAAGAGCTTCCATTGTTTGTTTTATAATTTGTGCGCCGGTATGTCTTGACACACCGCTCGGAAGCTGGGAAATAAGTTTTTTTAATACAACAATATTGGATGGCATTTCAAAAACAGCAGGCTCGCTCATTGATGCAAACGGCGGAACCTCCGGTTCGCTGAATCCAGATACAGAATCAAAAGAATCATCAAGTATAGAGGCTGGTTTTGACTGGGTAAGCGGGATTGTGGTTCCCATCATATCATTATTTTCAGCAAAAATATCATTAAATGCCGGCTGCTGCTGAATTTCTTCTGCCGGAGTCTGCGCTTCTTTTAATGTTTCCTGTTCCTGAATTTTTCTTTGAGGCTGGAATGCCGAAGATTTTGGCGGCACAGATGATAATGGCAAATCGTTTTCCGATTGTCGTTTCAGTGCTTCTACTATCCTCTTACCAACGCTTTCATTCATATTACTCATATACCTATCCTATTTTTCTACTTAATATAAATATATACATATTATAAATAAAAATTATTTTTTTACAAAGTTTTTACATAATATGTGAACTTTCATTAACTTATTTTAACATAAAAATTGCTTTATTATTGTTTCTGAATTACAATACTGTGGTTATGTACTATCACACCGGGTCGGAATTAAAAACCTTACCGGTACAATAAATTAAGGAGAAAAAAATGACATCAAAGAAATTTTTGTTTACTTCTGAATCAGTAACAGAAGGACACCCCGACAAAGTATGCGATCAGATTTCTGATGCTATACTTGATGAGTTTTTGACCAAATCCCCTAATTCAAGGGTTGCGGCAGAAACTACTGCCACAACAGGCATGGTTCTGGTATGCGGCGAAATTACGTCTGATTGTTACGTTGATATTCCGCAAATTGTAAGAAATACAATTCGCAACATCGGGTACCATGGTATACAGGGCGGCGGATTTGACTGCGATACCTGTGCTGTGTTAACCAGTATTGATGAACAATCTGTTGATATTGCAGGCGGTGTTAATAAAGCTTACGAAACAAGATCTGAGAATGCGGATACTTCGGTGTCTGAAACCCAGAATATAGGTGCAGGCGATCAAGGGATAATGTTCGGGTTCGCTTGTAATGAAACTCCGGAGCTTATGCCGCTGCCAATAAGTCTGGCGCATAAACTTGCTTATAGACTTGCACAGGTTAGAAAAGAAGGGATATTAAATTATCTGAGGCCGGATGGTAAATCTCAGGTAACAGTTGAATATGTTGATGGTAAACCGTCAAGAATTGATACGATTCTTCTTTCTACACAGCATAGTCCTGAAATAGAAGGTATAACTGATAATTCCAAAATTCAGGAAATTATATATAATGACCTTAAAAAATGTGTAATTGATTATGTATTTGAAACTCAATCCGTAAAACCGGATTCTTCAACAAAGATTTTAATCAATCCGTCAGGCAGGTTCGTAATCGGCGGGCCTCAAGGTGATAGCGGGCTAACCGGCAGAAAGATTATTGTTGATACTTACGGCGGATATTCAAGGCATGGCGGCGGTGCTTTCAGTGGAAAGGATCCTACAAAAGTTGACCGTTCGGCAGCGTATGCAGCAAGGTATGTTGCTAAAAATATTGTTGCCGCAGGGCTTGCTGATAAGTGCGAAGTGGAACTTGCGTATGCTATCGGCGTTGCAGAACCTGTATCAATATTTATTGATACTTTCCAAACCGGTAAAATTTCTGATGACGATATAAGCGCTCTTGTCAAAAAGAATTTTGATTTAAGGCCTGCTTCTATTATCAAGGACTTTGATTTAAGAAATCTTCCGGCAAAGAACGGCGGTAAATTCTATCAGCTTCTTGCCTCATACGGTCATCTTGGAAGAACTGATTTAAGTATCCCGTGGGAAAAAACCGATAAAGCAGAATTATTAAAACTTCAAGCTAAGCAGGCATGTACTTGCTAGTATGTAAATTATATATAGCAAAGAGCGGCGGATATTTCCGCCGCTCTTCCGCTTTAGAGCGAAAAACAGTTCCGCAATTTATGATTAACAAATATTAACTTCTTTGAGATTAAAGAAAGATTTGTTACCATGTTTGTGGTATTATAGCTAAGTAGTTATTTAATGGGATATTTTTGATGAGTGAGTTAAACAATCTTTCGGATATAAAAGAGAACTTTGATACAATAAAATCGCTTTTGAATTCAATAAGAGCGCAGGATGTGCTTAACGCAGGCGATATGAATAAGCTGCTTAATGTTATTAATAATAAGCTTGACAGAATTGATCAGGAGGATAATCTTGAACTGATGAATTCTGCTATTTCTACTATGCGCCAGTCGCTTGATGAACGCCATAGTGTCCTTATTTCAAAGTTCTCTACTATTGAATCATTATTTAGTAATATCCTGAAAAATAGTGTTGATTCCCTTAAGTCGTCAGAAATTAAAGAACTTTTTGATATTATTGCAACAAATTTATCTGTATTTTCAAGGGAAGTAGTTTCCCAGAAAGATACGCTTACTGATATAATACTTAGAATAGAAGCCTTAAGAACAGATGATAGTTCTACGGGGACAATAATTTCTAATCTCGATGTTCTAAAAAAAGAGCTTGAACGTTTTAATAACGGGTTTGAAAGTATTATAGTTAATCTCGGCGACAACTTCGGCACTATTGTCCGCGCGCTGGATGATATAAGAAACAGGTGTGCAGATAACCATTATGATAAAGATTTTGAAAATCTTTACATGACTTCTAACTCAATACTTGCATCTATTCAGGTGCTTGATAAAAAATCTGTTCAGATAGAAGAAACACTTGCAAATATTCTGGCAAAATGTGAAAATAAAACTTCCGATGAACGTTTATCAGAATTATTATTGCAAAATAAAGAGATTTACAGTTCAATCGGCGAACTTGCGGTTAATTGTAATGTAGAGCCGCTTTATCAAAAAATTGATAACGCTTCGGCTCTTATTAACAGTCTGAAAGATATTCTTCAAAACGTTGATACAGATACGACTAATGAGTATTTATCCAAGCTTGCTAAAATCGAAACAGCTATCAATAAAGCGTTGGATGACAATGATTTCAGTAAAATACGCCTGGATTTGGAAGGTGCTTTAAATCAGATTGCCAATACAGTTAATATTTCCCAAAATGATTTATATGTTATAAAAAATGATTTAGAAACTGTTGCATCAAGTATTAAAGCTCTTGATATACATGTTAACTTCCAGAATATTCAAAGCTCTTTAACAAAAAGCGAAGTAAATATAAAAACTTATATAAGCGATTTATCCAGCAAGTTTTCTCAGCTTTCAGAACTTACTTTCCAGCGGACAGTGGAGGATATTAAGCAGAAAGTAGACACTCTTACTTCTGAAATAAAAACTGTTGCCGGTGAAAATCTGGAAGCCCTCTCCGGTTCGTTAATCGGTTTGAAATCAAGTATAACAGACATAGAAACTGCATCAGGGGCGGCAAATAGTTTGCTTTTCAAAAATGTAACAGAGCGTCTTGCTGCCCTAGAAAATACTCTGGCAGGGCTGTTAAATAATCAGTCTATTGCTTTGAGCAGTACCGGAAAACAAATGACAGAACTTTCCGGCAATGTTAATCTTAAGCTTGACACTTTAAGTGCAGATTTTTCTTCTGCAAAAGAAGGAATGGATGGGTTCCGTGAAAAACTGGAAGCATTTCTTTCGCTTGATTTGCAAGAAACTTTCAATATCCTTAAAGAAGGGATTATTAATGCCCAGACGGAACTTTCAAACGGTGTTAAAGATTCTTTAAATATTGAGTCAAAAGAACAGTTTGAAAAAGTTAATCTTGATTTTGAAACAGTAAAACAGCAGGTTGAAACTTGCAGCAGCGGACTTGTTTCAATATACAAAGACGGGCTTTCCGAGTTAAGAAGTTTGCTGAATAATATTACTTCGTCGCTAATTGATATTTTATCTTACGTAAGCGTTACAGATAATAAAAGCGATATAGAGTTTGATAAAAGATTTACAGATATAGAATATTCGCTTAAAGATTACTCTTCTGAAATCGTTGATAAAGTTAGTAATTATTTAAAAGAGTGTATTGAAAAAATTAATACCCGTTTAACTAATTATGATGCAAATACCCAGACCCATTTTCAGAATCTTGCAACTAAAATAGAAAGCAATAGTACTTTTATCCGTGAAGATATCAAAAAATCTTATGAAGAACTATCGGCTCTAAAAAATGAAATATTGGAGTTTAAGGAATACGTAATAGAAGATTTAAATAATAATCCGATGAAAGCCGAGTTGTTAGACCGCTTTTCCGGAGTACGGAATGCTCTTCTTGATAAACTTTCAGAATTTGAACTGCAATATAACAGAAACAATCAAGCCAGATGGGAAGAATTCCAAACTTTAAATAACAATATAATCAATAAAATTGAAAGTATTCCCGAGGCAAATAGAAGTATACTTACAGATGTTCGTACCGAATTAGCCAACAGCATTAATGAATTGATTAGCAATAGCATGAGCAGTGCTATTGAAGAAATTAAGCTTAATGCCGGCGGGGCTTCAGGAATAAGTTCTCAGAAACTGGACGAATTTAAAGATGAGTGTAACAAGATATTTGCCGGGTTTAAGGCTGAAATCCCGGGAATAATCGAATCAGTAAAGCTGGATGATAAACTTGAAGTTATACAGAGCAGAATAATTTCTACAGTCAGTGACGAGATTAATAAGTCTTTTGCTTCTATCTTATCAATTTTACAAAACAAAATAGAATCAAGTCCGGAATCAGATGACAAAAATGAAATGCTGGATATTCTTTTCTCTCAGGAGAAAAAAATCAAGTCTGATATTGCCGTTGAAATTGAAATGCTGATAAAAGAAATAGGTAATATAAGTCGTCAGGCGGATACCGGCAAGGCTGATATTGTTAATCGTCTTGAAACGCTGGGTGCAGGGATAACGCGGGCATTAGAAAAGAATGAGCTGAATCAGACCGAAATTACTGAAAAATTAGAAATGTTTGGCAATACGCTTTTGAAAATGGCAAATGGCGGCGGTTTGTCTGTCCAGGAGGCAGTTGCCCGTGTTGAAGGTTTAGCTGATAAGATAAAATCAGAAATTGGAGAAGGGGTTACATCTCAGAATGATATAATTGAAAAAATTGAGCAATTAAGTATTGAAATTACTAAATTGATTAATCAGGAGGCCTCTGTAAAAACAGGTGAAACTCTTGCAAAGCTTTTAGAACAGACAGACAAGAATTCTACGGCATTATTTAGCGCTCTCCAGCAGTTGAGTACGGCAAATGCTAAATACTCATCAGATATTAATGATTCATTAACAATAATAAGGTCTGATTTATCAGGCAAAGATAGAGATAATGAGTCTAAAGTTATTGATGAAATTTTATCTGTAAAGTCTATGCTGGATAAACAGCTTTTGGCGATTGATGATATTACGGTTCTTTGCAATGATATTTCTGATAAAACCGGCAGAGATAATATTTCGGCTTTGCTTGATAATTTAAAAACAGATATTATCACGCAGATGTTGACTATTTTCAACCAAATATCTTTCTCAACAGAACAAGAAGAGATTTTAAACTCTATAAAACTCTGGCAGGATGAGTTAAGAAGTACCATCGGACAGCTTGGTGTATCATTAGAGGAAATACCGCGCGAGGGTGATAAAATTATATCTACCCTTAATACAAATGCAGAAAATATATCTGCACAAATTTCGGGTATTAATGACAGGCTTAATAATATTACCGGTAGTGATAACTATTCATTATTAAATATAGAAGCAGATATTGCTAAATTACGCCTGAGCCTCGGTCAATTAAAAGACAGCCTTGCTACTGCCTCTGTACAATCAGAGATAAGTGAAACAATAGGGGTATTGAATAACTCTATAAACATGCTGCGTTCGGAATTGCCGGTGGAGGCAATAGAATATTTACGTGTGCAGGTCGATAAACTTATTGCTAATATTCAGTTAAATGATACTATTACATCAAATATTGCCGTAATAAAGGAAAAACTGGAATCTATTGATACAGCCCGTGAATTGTTTCGTGCAGATGTTGAGCGTGCATTTAATAATGTTATCTCAACTATTGAAAAAACTTCGGATTTCAAATCTTTACGCGAGGCTTTGAATACCGGTTTAAAAGATATTTCTGCAAAGCTTGATAACAGCACTCAGAGTGCGGAATTGAATGCGATGCTTTCTGCTATATTAGCGAAACAAGATGCGAACCTTGCACATATAGTTGCACATATTGGTACGGTTAATAATTTAGATGTGTTGACCAAGCAGGATGAAAGCACCGGACAAATTCTAGCAAAACAGAATGAACAATTTGAACAAATTACTGCGCGTCTGGATTTGCTTAACAGTATTGATACCTTAACTGCTCAGGAAGAAAGCACGGAGCGTATTTTATCTAAGATAGAAAAAATTAGCAGTTCCGGAAATGTTGATAAAAATCTTGCACAAATTTTATCCCGCCTAAACGAAATCAATACTGCCGGTATTCTGGAAAAACAGGATAAGAATCTCTTAGAAATTATTGCTAAAATTGAGCAGATAAATAATTCTGATGTACTAGAGAAACAGGATAGAAATTTTGAACAAATTATATCCAAACTTGATGGTATAAACAATGCAGATATTCTTAATAACCAGAACAGAAGTTTTGAGCAAATTTTATCCCGGCTTGAGGGGATAAATAATATAGATATTCTTAATAATCAGACAAAAAGCCTGGAACAGATTATATCTAAGATAGACGGACTCGGTATCAATAGCGGACTTCTGGATACTTTCAAATCGGAAATAATTACTCAATTGATAGGTGCGTTTAACCAGATTTCTTTTGAGGCTGAAACTATTGAATTAAAAACTGAGATAGAAGAAGCACATAAAGAATTGAAGGAGTCTGCTGATTCAATTTCTTCTGCTGTTGAAAAAATAGGAACGACTCAGTCAGAGTTTATAGAAGATTACACTAATTCGCTGAACAGAATTGAAGATAGTATTGAAAATAACCATGTATTCCAGCTTAAAGCAATTTCTGAAGTGGCAGTAAATACCAAAGAATTTGCTAATAAATTTGCGGAAGAAAATCAGGTTGATAAAGAACTTCTCTCTGATATTTTTGCAAACGGCAAAGAATTGTCCGATTCTGTAGAGGTAATTAAGGCTCAATTAAAGGCAATACAAGAGTCGGATGAAGATTCTTCACAATATTCGCTTTCCGATATTGAACGCGATTTAACAAAGCTTCGTTTGGTTGTATCAGAGCTTAATTCAAACCAGAATAAACGGCATCTTGAAACGGTAATAAATTCTATTGATACAGTTATTAGTCAGATACAAGAATTAAAAGAATCATTACCAATTAATGATATTAATAATATTAATGAAAATACTTCAGAAATTCTTGATGGTTTAGAAAATCTTGTTCTCGATATAAAAAATGTTATTTCAACACAGGATGATATTATAGGTTACGTTCAAGACGAAGCAAAGTCTGTAGTAACAGAACTCAAAGCATCAGAGGATAATATAAAATCTGATATACAAATGTCTTTGGATGATTTTGCCAGAGAAATTAAAGAATTTGGCAATGATACTATATCTTCCAAGCTTAGTACTTTAAAAAATGAAATAATAACTCAGTTACTAAATGTAGTCAGCCAAATATCATTTGTAGAAGAACAGGAAGAAATAATCTCTCATATAGATAATCTTCAAGCGCAGGTAAATATATTAAGTTCCGGGGACCCGGATACGATTGGTACCTATAGTTTGCAGGATATCGAAACGGATGTTGCTAAATTACGTGTAACTCTTGAAGAAATTAAGAAACAAGGGCGCGGCGATGAGATAGATAATTTAGCAGAAAAACTCTCGGAAGCTTCGCAAACATTAGAATTCTTAAAAACGGAGCTTCCTAATCACGAAATTGGTGAGGTAAGAGAAGAGCTTGAAAAAATAGCAAATGATATTATAAGCATTAGTATAAGAACTAACAAACTCCTTATATCCTCTGACGAGTCTTATAAAAATCTGAAAGAAAATATTGAAGATTTTCGCAATATAATGGGCAGCGTAGAAGAGCGAACCAAAAATCTCTACGAAGAAGTCGGAATGGATAAGATTGAATATCAGGTAACTTCCATAAAAGATATTGTCGGGCGTCAGGAAATAACAAATCAAGCTTTTAATGAAGTGTTTGAGTATCTGGCGGAATGGATAGATTCAACAGAGGAAAAGCTTGGTTATATTACAGACAGGCTGAATAATACTGAAGATATTAATGAAATCAAACTAAGCCTTGAAGATATTAAAAATAGTACCTCTGTTAAGTTTGAAATAGATGCACAATCGGATAAGATTGATGCAATGGAGTCCAAACTTAATGTAATTATAGAAACTTTAGAACCAACTTTCCAAAATCAGCAGGAAAGAATGCAGGTACTGGAAAGAAAAATAAACAGGATTGTAGACTTTTTTGAACCTGCGTTTACGAAGCAGCAGGAAAAAATAAATAAACTGGAAACCATGTTGGATAAAATTCTTGATGTGGTATCATCGGATAGCGGGTATGATGAATCAATAAGTAAACTTGAAAAAATATCTGAAATAATATCTTCAAAAGATGATACCCAGCTTGTGAAAAAGATTGCAAGTTTTGAAAGGCAGATAAGCAAGTTAAACAAGAATGTTGAGAAACTGACAGCCTATGTTAACGAAAAGTAAAAATATAGATGGTTTGAAGAAAATTCTTGCCCCTGAGAATATATTAACCGGAAAAGAAGAACGTTATATATACGCTCAGGATGCAACGAATACAAGAAAGTCAAAAAGGCTTCCTGATGCGGTTGTGTTTCCCGGGTCAATAGAAGAAGTTCAAGCAATTGTCCGGTATGCCAATAAACATCATATTCCGATAGTCTGCCGGGGAGCAGGCACTAATCTTGTCGGTGCGTGTTTTTGCGATAACGGCGGGATTGTAATGTGTTTTTCTAAAATGAATAAAATCATAAATATCAATAAAATTGATATGACAGCGACAGTTCAGCCAGGCGTTGTGATTGGAGAATTACAATCGCAGGTTGAGGCTATGGGATTGTTTTTTCCTCCGGATCCTTCTAATCTCAGAGTTTCGACAATAGGCGGCGCTATTGCACAATCAGCAGGCGGCCCGAGAACTTTTAAGTATGGCGGAACAAAGGATTATATTCTGGATTTGAAAGTTGTGCTTTCTGACGGCTCAATCATTCAAACAGGTTCAAATACTATTAAAAATGCAACCGGATATAACCTTGGGCAGCTTTTTGTCGGCAGTGAAGGAACTCTGGGGATTGTTGTTGAGGCTCTGGTTAAACTTATTCCGAAACCGGAAGCTTCGCAGGTTATTATGGCTTATTTTGATTCAGTAAAGGATGCGGCTAATTCTGTTAATACAATTTTGCAGAACAGATTCATGCCTTCTACGCTTGATTTTATGGACGGAAATGCTATTACAACTGTTGAAAAATTCTTTAATATCGGACTTAATACTGAAAAAGATGCCCTTCTTATTATCGAAATTGACGGGTTTGAATGTTCGATTGATTATCAGAGAGAAAATATTATAAGAATTTTAAACCAATCCGGCGCAAGCGGTATAAAATACTCAACAAACGAGGAAGAAGCTAAAAAAATCTGGCAGGGACGCAGGGCTTCTTTTGCCGCAACGGCAAAACTCAAGCCGGATGTATTGACAGATGACGTAATTGTTTCCCGCTCTAATTTAGGGAAGCTGGTTAAGGGTATCAAGAGTATTTGTGATAAGTATAATCTTCTTGTAAGTATTGTAGGGCATGTCGGTGACGGTAATGTTCACCCGCAGATAGCTTTAAATCTTGATGATGAGCAGGAATATAATAATTATAAAGCTGCCAAAAAAGAGATATACAAATTGACTGTTTCATTAGGCGGTATAATATCTGCGGAACACGGCATCGGCGTAGAAAAGAAAGAATTTATACCTAAAGTTATAAACGGGCTTTCAATTGATTATATGAAACGTGTAAAGAAAGTTTTTGATCCCAAGAATATACTTAATCCGGGTAAGATATTTGACTTATAGAAACGGGAGGTGTTTATGGATATTGTAGTTATGTATTGTACAGTTCCAGATAAAAAACAGGCGGAAAAAATTGCAAAAACGCTTGTAAAGCACAAACTTGCTGCGTGTGTAAGTATTGTTGATAATGTGGTTTCACACTTTTCGTGGGAAGGTGAAATGTGCAAAGAGAAAGAGGCGCTTTTAATAATAAAAACGCGGCGTGAATATTATTCTAAAATAAAAGTTGTTATTGAAAAATTACATGATTATAATGTTCCGGAAATAATATCTTTACCTGTTGTGGATTGTAGTGAAGAGTATTTAAAATGGCTTGTACGGGAAACAGAACATTCACAAAGCTGATAGAATACTGTAAAGAGTGCGGCATAGAAGTAAAGACCTCTACAAAGGCCCGCGGTCATCAGGGGGTATTCCTGCATAATAATTATGATTTAAGGCGGATTGATATATCTAAAAATTTGTCCCCTCAGAAGGCTGTTCCTGTGATTGCTCATGAATTTACGCACTTTTTCCACCATTCTATTGACAGCAGTTTTGGAAGTCTTGAAAAAATATTCGGGGTTAAGGACGAAATATTATTAGATGAATTAGCCGCTGTTACGGAGTTTGTTACAGGAAGATTCACAGAATTAAATGTGCGTCAGGAACTTTTGAAAATAAAATCTCAAATCAAAGAACAGGAAAATATTATAAAACTTAAATATCCTGATTTTAGGCGCAGTATAAAATTTACGCAGTTTGAACGCTATATTAAGAATTCTGCTGCAAAATATTTGTTAAAATATGATAATGTAAAAGTTGTGTCGCCGTTAAATAATATCATTTATTCAATTTCAACTATAAGGAATGATTTTCCGGATATGCCTGAAGAGTATATAGCATATATAAATTTACGTTCTTTGCAAAGACGTCAGAGCAGGTACAGCCGCAAACTCAGAGGCTTAAAAAAATATTATGCAAAACCGGCAGAACTTTTTGCAAGATTTATTGAAGGTCTGGTTGTTGACAGGGAAAAAGTTGCAGAAATTGCTCCTGAGGCGTACAGTGCATTTATTGAACGCTTGGAATTTAAATCCTTTAGGGAGATAAAGAATTTTCTTGATATTGCTCTTGCGGAAGCAGGTTAGTCTATAATTTTATTAATAATTGGTGCAATCTGTTTAATTTCTTGATAAAGTTTGTTGTATTCATCAGGATAGAGTGATTGTGCGCCGTCGCAGAGGGCATTATCAGCATCGTAATGTACTTCTATAATTAATCCGTCGCATCCTGCCGCAACAGCAGCTCTCGACATTGGCGCAACCTTATCTCTCAATCCTGTACCGTGAGAGGGGTCAATAATAATCGGCAGATGGCTGAGCTTTTTAATAACCGGAATTGCTGACAAATCCAGAGTATTTCTTGTATAACGCTCAAACGTTCTTATACCTCTTTCACATAATATGACCTGTCTGTTTCCGCCGGACATTATATATTCGGCAGACATAAGCCACTCTTCAAAGGTTGAAGATAGACCGCGTTTTAATAATACAGGTTTATTTAGCATTCCAACTTCTTTTAAGAGATTATAATTCTGCATATTCCTTGCGCCGATTTGAAGAATATCAACATATTTAAGAAACATAGGAATTTGTGATATTTCCATAATTTCGGAAGTTACAGCCATATTATGATTATCAGCAACACTTCTTATAATTTTTAAACCTTCTTCACCCAGTCCCTGAAAAGCGTATGGTGAAGTTCTGGGTTTGAATGCGCCGCCTCTTAGAATTTTTACATTAGATTTTTCGAGTGCTTCTGCTGTTTTGTCGGTTTGCTCATAGGATTCTACCGTACAAGGGCCGGCAATAAGCCCTGTGTAATCGCCGCCAAATTTAACACCGTTCACTTCAATAACTGTGTCCTCTGCCTGAAATACCCTGCTTGTTAGTTTGAAACCAGTGGAAATTCTGATTACTTCTTCTACATCATCAAGAAGTTCAATATCACGTTTATCAATAATCTTATTTCCGACAGCACCAATAACGGTATGCAGTTCTCCGTTAGATACATGTGCGTCAAACCCGCGTTTTTTAATGTAGTCTATAACTTTATCAATATTTTCCTGCGCGGCTTTTTGTTTCATTATAATGAGCATAATATTTCTCCAACTGTCTTGATTAATGGTAATCGGCCGTAAGCATTATGTTATTTACCAGTAAATTTTAACTCAAATATAAATAATTTACAAACCTGAAAAAATGTTGTACAATAGCTATACTAAGACTTTAGATTGTTTGAGGAGGTTATATGTCCGATACTAATGATACAAGACGCTGGTATGATAAAGATCCGGTATTGTCACAGGCGATGCGTACTTTAAAAGAAACCGATGACGAATCTCAAATCAGAATAGCTCTAAATTTAATAAAAATTATTAGTGAACATAACCTTTCAGATACTGAATTTTCATCTGTCGATGAAATTATTTCGGCAACGGAAGAGGGCTTGAAACGTAATAAACATGAACGCTGGTATGATATTGATGCTACATTGAGAACAGCGATAAGTCTTCTTCAAAACTGCCCTGAGGATACACGCTCAATTATTGCTAAAGAGATGGCTCAAATGGTGTTGGAAAGTTTTGATGACAATAGCGAAGAAGATATTGACGATGAGGACATGGTTCTGGATGAAAGCTCAATAATGGATGCGCCTAATACGTTATAAATTTTACCAATCGCCGTATTCTTTTCTTATATAGTCATTTGATTCTTTGTAAGCTTCTAATTCGATAAAATTAGAATTATACATTGGTGATGCTACCGGCGGGTAGTTTTGGATTGCGTCAAGACATTTTTGTGCATACTCACTTTCTGTGGAATGTTTAGAGTATTTTATTATGTCCGGTTTGTCAACCCAGTAAGATTGTTGATATTGCGCGTTTACAATCCGGTCAATAATATATTTTGGCGCACCTTCATTTTTAGGGAAGTGCCGCCAGGCTTTTATGACAGCTTTTGAGCCTATTCCTTCTGTTTGGCGCATAATCATGTGCTGTTTTGCGTGAATAAGTTCGTGCCTGAGTTTTAAAATAAATAATTTTCGTTGTTCATCATCTGTTACCGGCCGGGCTTCAAGTTTGTCATAACCCTTTATTATTGCGTTCATCGGATTTTTAACAATTAAACCGGCTATGGATTTATTTATAAAAAGCGGTGTATAGGTTTTGGGTTCGACAAGTAATTCCTCTTTTCCATTTTTTATTCCTATTATTTTATAATCTGATTCAAGTATGTCCGGCAGGTTCAATGTGATTTTATTACTGCTAAAAGAGTAGCCTCCGCCGGCTGCGCCGGCTTTTGAAGTTTCAAAATTTAATATAGGCGGGTAATCCAGCTCCAATTCTTTACACATTTTTGTGTAAATATCATTCAGCTCACCATACGGAAATAAGTTATTAACCTGTTCTATATATTTTGCAGAACTATCCTGACGAACAAATACATCCGGCTGGTTTTGTTTTATAGGCGCTTTTTCTCTATCAAAAGTTTTGACAGAATCAGCCTGCCATAATTTGATATTTGGACTAAAATTAATTCCCATAATAGTATAAAGTATTTTTATGGAAAAAAATTGCCATACAATTTACTCAAGCCCGAATTTCTTAAGCAGATTCTTGAAAAAGTACATTATATTTCCTGCATTTTCTACTTTTTCTTTGAACTTGTCAAGGTTAAGCGCAATATACTGGTTTTTAGGGTCAATTTCTTGGAGCCTTTCCATGTACTCAATAGCACCTTCATAGTCGCCGATATAGTCCCTGAAACGTGCAAGTTTTTCTAAAGCTGTTTTATTCTTTGGTTCTAATTTTAAAAGTTCTTCAAAAAACTCACTTGCCTTGTTTTTGTCGCCGGCTTCTTCATTTAAGAAGGCAAGGGCCTCTACTACCTGTATGTTTTTATCGTTAATCTGATAGGCATTCAGATATTCACTAATTGCGATATCTTTATCGCCTTTTGCAAGATTGTATTTTGCCCAGTTAACGTGTTCTTGAAAGTAGTTTTCTTTTTTTTCATAGATTAATGCTCTCATCTGATAGACAAGAGGTGAGTTATAATTGAGTTTTTCATATTCATTAACTGTTTCAAGAGCCTCATCAAGCATGTCTTTTTGGAAATAATATTGCGCAAGAAGAGCATAATACTGCGGTGTTTTTTTAGACTTCTCATCCAGCGATTGAAGGAGTTCAAACGCGTTATCGTTCTGTTCCAAATCCATATATGCTCTGATTTTTGTTAAAGGGTCTTTTGTTATTTCAAGAGCTTTATCAGGCATGGAGGCTTTAATATAATATCCTGCAAGAGGTTCATCTGCTCCTTCAATCCCTTTTTCTCTTGCTTTTTCCAGAATATTTATAGCCCCCTGAATATAATCGGTTTTGATATATAGATTTGCAAGTTTTAGGAATGTATAGATATCTTCCGCACCGTGGTCAATTACCTGAATATACTCGTCAATAGCTTTATCCGGCTTGTCAATTTGTTCATAAATGCTGCCCAAAACCATTCTTGCGGTAATAATTTTATCTTCATCTCCGCCGGCTGCGTCTATCGCTTTTTTATAGTCGTTTAGAGCGTAGGTGTAGTGTCCCTGTAAAATATTAAGATTGCCTCTGTAGATATAGTATTTAAACCGGTCGGTATACTCATAAATACTCATTAACTGTTCGTGTGCCATTGTGTTGGTGTTGTCAATAGAAATGATTTTTAAATAATATGAAACCGCGTCATCTGTTCTGTCCAGCATAATGGCTAAATGCCCCAGATGAGTGAGCAAATCAATATTGTTTGCATTGTGCGATAATTGTTTTTTGTATTCTAAATATGCTTCTGCGTATTTTTCTTCTTCTTCAAATTGTTCTGCGATACCCATATATTCTCCTAATTATATAAATTTTGTGTTTTTGAAATTCCGTTCTTAAAATAATAATCAATGGATTCTACTGATTTGTCAAGTGCCGGCTTTAATCGTTTTAAGTCATCGTCTGTAAATTTTTGCAGGACATAAACTTCCGATGGCAGATTCGGCTGCGGGCCTATGCCTATTTTCAGCCTTGTAAATTCTTTTGTTCCAAGGGCTTTAATAATGGATTTAATTCCGTTGTGTCCTCCGTCGCTTCCGTTTGCGCGGTAGCGGATTGTTCCTGTGTCGAGGGATATATCGTCATAAATGATTAAAATATCACTTGCTGGAATTTTGTAATAGTTCATAACCAACTGCAGCGCTTCTCCCGAGAGATTCATAAAAGTTGTTGGTTTTATAACAATGTAATCTTCTCCATTTGCCTTAATATTTGTAATAAGAGAGCGTAGTTTCGGAACTTCTTTAAAGGAGGCAGAATTATCCAGCGCAAACTTGTCAACAGCCATAAAACCAGCATTGTGACGTGTAAAAAGATAATTATTCCCTATATTCCCTAATCCTGCGACAAGTTTCATTTTAATTAGTCCTTATATATATAATTTTACTACAAATAAATATTACCGCATTGACTCTCCGGGTTGTGGTTATAAAAAAAACAGAATAATTTTATTTTATAGCAGGAGAGGTAAAAAATGAAAGAAACAACAAAACAAAAAAGTTCGTATAAAGTTGCAAAATTTTTAGAAGAAAAATCATTGCATAAAAAAGATTTTGCTGAGATGATAGGAGTAACCTTATCATACGTATACAATCTGATAGATGAAACGATACCATTTTCAACAAGGAGTACAACTCTTGAGAGGATAGCAACCGTAATGGATATTGCACCTGAGGAGTTTATAGAGTATAAAATCCCGCAGGAGCCTATACTTGTGGATGAAGCCACGGAGTTTTTACGTAATGCGATAAAAGAAAAGAAAATGGATACTGTAACATTTTTAAAATCATTTCCGAGAAAGAAGCGGATACAGGTTGTGGATATTCTCAGAGGAGCGCAGCCCATACCTATTGATTACAAGGAACTAAAACTTATAGGTACAACTCTCGGACTTGATGATGAAGAGATATACAATCTGTGGGAGAAGCGGCTTAAACAAGTACTTGAAAGTTCCGGTATGAACATATACTCAAACGCGGAACTTATCAATGTAATGTTTAATTGTGCCAAAAAATATCTTTTATAGATTAATAATCGGTTACCTGCGGTGTAAACTTAATATCATGATGGAATCTGCCATTATCTTCCAATGCCGGATCCAGATAGATAAAAGCATTACGTATCGCTTTTACAACAGGCTTATGGTAATATGATTTATCTTCAATATTAACCGCGGGAACCCCGTTAGCACGGGATTGTAAAATTAAAATATCCGATGCTGTTGTAATTGAATATCCGTTATTCATAACAAAATTCGGGTCAAGCATTTCATCAGGAGTAACTTCTGCTCTGGCAAAGCCCGAACCTAATAATGCAAAAACTGCTAATAATACAAATTTTTTCATAACACCCATTCTATTTTTCAAAAACTATCTCTCACTTATCTGATTCCATTATAATATTTTCCAGCGTATTAATCAAGTCTTTTTCATCAACGCGTGCAATAATTTCTCCTTTGCGAAATATATAGCCTTCGCCGATTGCTCCGGCGATACCGAAATCAGCGTGTTTTGCTTCTCCGGGGCCGTTTACAGGGCAGCCCATAACAGCAATTGTTAGAGGGCGGTTAAGATTTTTAAACCGTTCTTCTACCTGCTTTGCAAGGGAAATTAGGTCAATTTTTGTTCTGCCGCAGGTAGGACAGGATATGAAGTTTACGCCTCGATGCCTTAATCCCAGTGATTTTAATATTCTCCAGCCGGCATCTACTTCTTCTAGAGGATTTTCTGTCAAAGACACTCTGATTGTATCGCCGATTCCTTCAAAAAGAAGTGTGCCAAGCCCTATTGATGACTTTATTAATCCAGATTTAAGCGTTCCGGCTTCAGTGACGCCCAAATGCAGCGGGTAATCGCATTTTTCTGCCATCAGTCTGTAGGCTTTGATGGTGGTTGGAACATCTGATGATTTTAAAGATACTTTTATGAGGTCAAAATCCATGTCTTCCAGAATTTTTATATGTCCCAGTGCGCTTTTTACCATTTTTTCTTCCAGCGGTATATCAAGTGCTTCAAGATTTTTTTCCAGCGAACCTCCGTTAATTCCGATTCTTATCGGGGTTTTGTTTGTTTTTGCCAGTGCAACAACTTTTTCTACATTTTCGCGCTTACCGATATTTCCGGGGTTAATTCTCAGGGCTGAAACACCTTGCTCAATGCATTTAATTGCCAGACGGTAATCAAAATGAATGTCGGCTATTACAGGAATTTTACTTTTTTTTACGATTTCTCCCATGCATGCTGCTGCATCTTTATTAAGGACTGCAAGCCTGATTAATTCGCAGCCGTGTTCTGTTAGTTCATCAATTTGCCGCAGAGTAGCTTTTGTATCTCTTGTATCGGTATTACACATTGACTGTACTGAAATAGGCGCATCAGAACCGATTCTTACATTTCCGATTATTAATTGTTTTGTTTTTCGTCGTTTTATCATATAATTATTATATTACAAATTGAAAAAAGAGAGATTAGTAAATATGAAACTTGCTGTAATATCGGATGTTCATGGAAATATGCAGGCTCTGCGGGCTGTAATTAAGCACACTAAGTTGAATAAGTGTGATAAGGTCATAGGTCTTGGTGATTATGCTATGGCAGGGCCGGAACCGGCAGAAACTGTAGATTGGTTTATTAAAGCAAAAGAAGAGCAGGAGTATATATTAATTCAGGGCAATACTGATAAGCTTATTGCCGAATATGATGAAGGTATTTATGATGTAATGAAATCTAAGTATCCTGTGATGGCAGAGGCTCTTAAGAATGATGTTGAGCTTTTAAATTGGAGGCAGAAAGATTTTTTACGTTCTCTCCCAAATCAGTTAAATCTAAAATTTGAAGGTGTAAAATTATTACTGGTTCACGGTTCTCCGAGAAAGAACAATGAAGATATTCTTCCGGATACGCCGTTAGATAAGCTTGAAGAAATGATTAAGGATACGGATGCTGATATTATTTTATGCGGACACACTCATATCCCCTGCGGGTTTCAGACCGTTTCTAAAAAAACAGTTATTAACGCAGGTTCTGTAGGCCGCCCTTTTACGGAAAAACCGCAGGCGTGTTATCTTACATTGACTATTGAGGGCGGAAAATTCCTCATTTCCCACCATTTTGTAAATTATGATAATGAAAAGGCTGCCGAAATTATGCGCGCAAGAACATTTGAAGGCGCCGGAAGCATTGCGGACATACTCCTCAACCCTGATAAACGGCATGTTTAATGCTGCGTTTGTGTTGATTTGATTTTGCCGCGTTCTTTGTATAAGACTTCAAAGTTGTATTGTGAGCGTTTGTAGTTGTCTATAGTTGCTTCAAGACATGTGTTTACAATTGCGTATAAAAGAGGGATGCAGATGACAAATGTAATTATCCCTATAAGAAGGTGAACTACAAGTTTTTTTCTTCTCTCATATTCTCTTTTTGCAAGCCTGATATCATCCTGCTCCCTTAGTATACTGTTAATAATATCTTTTCTTTCCTGAATAGATAGTGAAGAAATATAATCAATGTTTTCTTCATCAATATATATAACAAATTTTTTATACCGTTTATCGCCTTCCAGATAATCCAGAGTCTGCATATATTCTGAGTCAAAGTTATTTACGGGATATTCGCAGATTTGATCCGTAACAATTGTTTTTTCGCTTTCCTGGTTAATTGTTGCTTCTTCTGCCTGAACCTCATCGGCTTCTATGCGGTTAATATGTTCTTCGCTTTCATCAAGTTCATTTATTTCGGCTTCAATTTCTTCTTCGTCAGGTGTTTGTTCTGAATTTTCCGCCGGTGAAGGTGCTTCTTCTGTTTGCTCATTTGTACCCATTTCTGCGGTTATACGGCTTGTGAGCTGCTCTAATAAATCAAGTGAAACTTCATTATTGCTCATATTCATAAATTCATTTACGTCTAATGAATCATCCTGGCTTTTTTCACCTGTTTGATTTCTTGGAGTTTTTCCCTGTAAAAGCGGAGGAATGACAGTAGTGCCGCTTGCGGCTGCTTCGGTAGAATCAGTTTCCTGAGTATCGTTATCATTTTTATTTTGGGATTTGGTTTTGTTGTCTCCGGCTGGTAATTGAGCCATGACATTAGCAATCTGGCGCTGAATAAGACGTATATCTACATCATCGTCATCAATAGCATAAGACTCTCTCTTTTCGGGTTCGGTATTCTGCACTAAAAAATTCCCTTAAATTATTTTGTTTGTTATAAAATAATTATATAGTATATTTAGATTTTAGGCAACGATGATGGAAATTTCTAGAGAGATATTAATTGAGAATATTAAAGCACTTAATGAAAAAAGTGTGCTTGTTGTTGGTGATCTAGCATTAGATGAAATGATTTACGGTGATACCGAACGGATTTCGAGAGAAGCTCCTGTGCTTATCCTCAGGCATTCTTATACACGATATATTTTAGGCGGTGCTTCTAATGCGGCACACAATGCAGCATCTATAAATGAAGGTAAAGTAAGCGTTATAGGTGTTGTCGGCGATGATTATCATGCAGGTGATATCAGAAAAGCGTTTGCTGATGCCGGTATAAATTGCAAATACCTTGTAGAAGCAAAGGGAAGAAAAACAATAACTAAGACAAGAATTTCCGGCTCCTGCTCCCACTCTATTACGCAGCAGATTGTCAGAATAGATTCCCAGACAGATGAACCGCTGCCTGAGGATATTGAGAAACAGATTATAAAAAATTTGGAAATAGCTATTCCTGAACACGATGCTTTGATTCTTTCGGATTATCATATCGGTACTCTTACTCCAAAAGTTATTAGTTCAGCGATTAAACTTGCTAACAAGTATAAAAAGATAATCGTTGTTGATGCACAAAAGGATTTAGATAATTACAAGAATATTACATCAATGACTCCTAACCTTCCTGATACCCAGAAGTATATAGGAAGAAAAATTGAAACCAGAGAAGATTTTGTAACAGCGGGTAAGTATTTAATCTCGGATAGTAAAGCAAAGTTCGTATTAATAACCTGCGGCGGCGACGGTATGATGCTTGTTACGCCTAAAGAGAATTATCATATTCCGGTATTTAATAAGTCAAAAGTGTTTGATGTGACGGGTGCCGGTGATACTGTTACTGCGGTATATACCCTTGCACTCGCTGCCGGCGCAGAGCCTGTTTACGCAGCAATTATTGGTAATATTGCAGCCGGTATTGTTGTTAAAGAATTCGGTTGTGCTACAACTAACATTAATACTATAATTAAAAATATACCTTCAAAGATTAACATTGAATAAAAGGGAGAAACTAATATGGAGAAATTAAAAAAAATAATTAAAAAAATAAGCTTAGTAGATGTTATTATTCTGCTTACAATAATTATTGCCCTTCTTATCGGTTATATTACTTTTAAACAGATAAGACAAACCTCTGATAAGCAGATAGTTTCTTCATCAAAAGTAATGTTCCATGTTGTTCTGCGCGGCATTTCTTATACGGGAACAGAGTTTCCTGTAAAAAAGGGTGAAAAAGCATTTATAACAATCAGAAATGTTCCTTATACTGAACTAAATATTCGTGAAGTTTTTGTCCAGCCTCGCAAAACGGCTGTTTATAACGGAAAAGATTTAATAGTAGTTAATGATCCGGCGTATCCTAATATGTATGATTCAGTTGTTATAATTGAGGATGATGCAAAAATTACCAAAGACGGGGCTGTTGTCGGTGGTAATAAGCTTAAATCAGGCTTGCCTGTTACCCTT
This sequence comes from uncultured bacterium, assembly GCA_949284715.1. GTDB lineage: Bacteria > Cyanobacteriota > Vampirovibrionia > Gastranaerophilales > Gastranaerophilaceae > CALUTH01. The sequence continues at coordinate 21,908 of CASDWH010000015.1, read as the reverse complement.
GAAGGCAGTTCTTATAAATTTAACGGTACTGTATCTGATGTAATTATCCAAAACTCCGGAGAGTAATATAAGAATGATTCTCAATAAAATTCTTGAAGCTTCACAAAATTTTTTGGCTCCGTTCGCTGAAAAAAGTGTTATTCTTAAATTTATTGATAAACTGATATTTTTTGCAATATCAGCAGTGCTTTTGCTCTCTTTGTACTGTCCGTCGGATACAATAGGATATGCAGCGCTTGTCAGTATTTTCTTAACCTTTATTAAAATTTTTGTAAAAAAAGGTTTCAGGTTTGAATATACAAAATTTGAACTTTGTCTAATTATTTATCTGGGATTTGTCATTATAAGCACTGCTGGTGCATCTTTATTTGTATTGAGCCTCAAAGGAATTCTAAAAACTTTTATTTATCTCGGATATTACGTTGTTTGCTCAATATATTTAAAAGAAAATAAAAAAGATATTTATAAATTTTTAAGTATATTTGTTTTTTGTGTATGTTATGAAAGCATTGTCGGGTTGCTCCAAAATTCAAGTCATGCCGGTGCGCTTGCCGGCTGGCAGGATACTTCTCATTTGAATCCTGAAGAAGTAATGACAAGAGTATACGGGACTTTAAAACCGCTTAATCCAAATCTTTTTGGCGGTTATATGCTTTCTCTTCTGCCGGTTGTATATGGTGTAACGGTTCTGCTGGCTATACAAAAAAGCAGAGTAAGGTTTTTTACCGGTGTTATTATATCTCTGCTTGCGACGGTGGTAATGATAATGAGCGGCTGTAGAGGGGTGTTTGCGGCGTATCCGTTTATGATGCTGGTTCCTGCCGTAATATTTTTTATCCGTTCTAATGATAAAATTAAAGTACTGCTTTATAAATTGTATGGAGGTATATGTACGCTGGGTGTACTTGCTGTGTTCTTTTCTGCTTCTCTTAAAGCAAGGGTGCTAAGTATTTTTGCAATGAGGGGAGATAGTTCGACCTCCTTCAGATTTAATGTATATCAGTCATCTATTGAGATGTTTAAAGATAACCCGTTTTTAGGAATTGGCGTCGGCAACCAGAATTTTCGCGAAACATACGGGTTGTATATGAAAACAGGTTATGATGCATTAAGTGCGTATAATATTTATCTTGAAACGGCGGTAGAGAGCGGAATTTTTGCTTTAGTAGCATTCCTTTCTTTTCTTGGATTTCTCATTACGGGAGCTGTCAGAACAATATTTAAATCAAAAAATATTAATAAAGTTATTGTTTTAACGATTGCACTGACATCAATTACCGGAATGCTATTACACGGAATTGTGGATACAATATACTTCCGCCCCCAGCTCCAGTTTATATTCTGGATGATGGTTGCAGTTATTCGGAATTTGGCTCAATTTGATACATCGTGCCGCTAAAATAGTGCAGCGATTGATGTCTTATAATCTGGCTTAATAATCCCTTTTTCTGTAATAATACCGGTTATAAGTTCATTAGGGGTTACATCAAAGCCTGGATTTATTATATTTACTCCTTCTGCGCAAATTCGCTGTCCGTTTATATGTGTAACTTCTTCTGAGGCGCGTTCTTCTATAGGAATTTCATCCCCGGATTTAATTGAAGTATCAATAGTTGAAAGCGGGGCTGCAATGTAGAACGGGATATTATGATACTTTGCAGCAATTGCAACAGTATAAGTTCCGATTTTATTTGCAGTATCTCCGTTTGCTGCTATTCTGTCTGCACCTACAACAACGACATCAATCATTCCTTTTTTCATAAAATAAGAACACATACCGTCAGTAATAAGAGTTACTGGGATATTATCCATCACAAGTTCAAATGTTGTAATTTTAGCACCCTGCTGGCGCGGGCGGGTTTCGTCTGCAAAAACCTTAATAGTGTTATCATTAGCATAAGCTGAACGTACAACGCCCAGAGCGGTACCGTAACCTACGGTGGCAAGCGCGCCTGCATTACAGTGGGTCAGGATAGTTCCGCCTTTTGGAACTATTGCTGCACCATAGCCGCCTATTTTTTTGTTTATTGTAATATCTTCATTTTCAAGTTTTATACTGTTTTCTATAAGTTCTTTAATTATTCCGTTTATATCAGCAGTAGAATTTTTGATAACCTCTTTTTGCTTTTCAATAGCCCACATAAGATTAACTGCCGTCGGGCGGGAAGTTTTCATATAATCGGCTTTTTTAAGTAATTCTTCTATAAACTTGCTTCTTGATATGTTTTGTTTTGCAAGTTCCTGCGCGTAAAGATTAATACCGTGTGCGCCTGCTATTCCAATTGCCGGCGCGCCTCTTACAATCATTGTTCTTATTGCGGAAAACATTTCATCCCCGCTTGTTATATTAACAAAAGAGTATTCATAAGGTATTTTAGTCTGGTCTACCATTTTAGAATATGTATCAACCCATTCTATGGTTTTTATTTTTGATTTAAATTCCATTATCGGCTCCTTTTTGTGTATACAATTATTTTATCTGAAAATTTATATTTTCGTTATCACCTTTTTTAACTCCGGTGACAAATTCGTACATCCAAACGGCAAAAAGTCCGCTAAAGCTGTTTAATAGTGCGCTCATAAGGGCGCTGAAGAATATTAGAAACAGTCCGATAACCAGTGAACCAAAAGAAGAAAAGAACATAGAGAAAAAATCGCCGGTATATTGCCGGAAAATCAGTCCTATCAGCGAACTTACCGGAAGGTATAGAACACACAGGCCGAGAAAAGACGCAAATCCTGCTATAGCTCCGATAACTGCGCCTTCCTTAATATTAATTAGTCCGATTAGATTAAATTTTTTCAAAAACAGCACCATAGCCCCGCCTATTACAAACATTGCAAAAAGAAAAGCTATAAGGTTAAGAACAGGTAATAATGTTATAAAACCAAGTATTAATCCAAATATAAAACTTAATATACTAACCTGTTTAATAATTAAAAAATTCATACCAATCTCCCTTATGTTAATAATTGTGACATAACTAACTTAAAGTTACAATAGATTAAGTATTGTAAAAATATAGAATTTGATAGCAAAAAAAATCTTGTTCGGGTTATAACTATTTAGAAATGTTTATACAGCCGGTAAATAGTTTTTCATATAATAAAATAAATTATTCTACACCGAAAACTCCGTATTTTAAGGGAATTTTCAAAAAGAGTGATATATTTTTAAAGTCTAATCTTACAGAGGAAAATCTAAAGATAGTTGAGTCTTTGCGCCGGTTTGTCGAGAGATATAAAATTTCCTCAAAAAGACTTTCTGTTTTTTCAAGCACCCTTAATAATGCTAATTGCAAAACATTGTTAAATATATGTGTATACGCCGCAGGTGCCGGATATCTAACACAGATTTTTGAAAAAACTGAGGGCTATGATGCTGTAAAGAATGTATTAGCGGCCACTAATGAAATGAACAGGGATTTTGTGGAGTACTATACTTCACTTGGCGGTCAAAGCGGACTGGTGATTAGTAAAACCAACCCTGATTTAAGAAACAGAATTTTTGATATGAATCTTGATTATATACGCCCTGTTACTATAGATAAAATAATCAGCACTCTTACCGATAAAAATGCAGATGCCGTTACTGCACTTGTTAATAGTAAACTGATGACATCTCAAGAGTTGTATAATTATTTAACCAGGTTATCCAGATATAATGAAACAGAGAGTGCTAATATTGTTCATAATATAGAAAACGGAGTTGCTAATTATGTGATAGAGGTGGCTTACGATATAAACCATCCGTTAAAGAAAAATTTAAATACAATAGATTTCAAAAAAAATGGTTCTCCCTTCACAATATTGATTAACCCCAGACTTAATAATAGTTATTCAATATTTGATTTTTTGAAATACCCTTTTGAAGATAAAAAACATTTTAATAAAGTACTAAGAAATACAGGCTCGTTAATGAGCAGGGTATACAAAAATGAAAAGTCTAAATTTGGATATGATGAGGATACAGAGGGGGAACTGGCTGCATTTTTTGTTGATAATATAATGTATTTAATAGGTATGATGGCGCTGACTGATGAGGAAACAGTTCTTCAAATATTTGACAGAGGGCTTGATAATGCAAGGCAGTTTTTACAGCCGATTGAAAAATATACGATTAAAGATGAAGAAGTATTATCAAAAGCTGTAAAGAAAGGAAAACGAATAAATAAAAACGGGGAATTTGTAAACATTTCAGCGCGTGATAAAGTTTATTTTTGCAGATTAGTAAATATGAATAGAAAAAATCTTGCGGTTATATTAAAGGATATTGATTTGGAAAAATCCCTGACCGAGTTAGAAAACGGCGGGGTTCAAATCAATTTTGAATATATAGAAAATCAAATAAAGAAAATAGTATTAAACCGCTGCGGGTTTAGTGATGAAGAGATTAATAAGCTAAGACCGGAAGATATAAATTGGGATTTGCGATATATGTATCAGCTTGCAAAAATGATTGAACCGGGACTTGCGCTGGATTCGGTTGTACAATCTGCCTCACGCGGAAAATTTAAAGAGTATATTAATGACCCGTATAACAAATATGGTTATGCAAATATGCAGACAAAAGAAATATTTGAAAATATGGGGCTAGATTATCAGAAGTGGCTGGAAGGTGTTCCGGAAGAAAAATTTGAGGCTGGAGGAGAAAAATTAAGCATTTGTTTATGGAAAAGAATTCCGCAAAAGTCAATATTTAACGGCTCATATACAACCTGCTGCACAGCACTTGATGCCCCTCAAGGAAAATCAACGCCTAATTATTTATTACACACGGCATTTAATATTATTGAAATTAAAAATGAAAATAATGAAACGGTTGCCCAATCGCGGGTATACACTGTGAATCCTGATAACCCTGTTTTTGTTGTAGATAATATTGAAGTGAATAATACGTTTAAGAAAAAACTTGTTACAAATAAGCAAAAAGACGAGTTTATGGAGAATATATTTTCATACATTAGAAAGTATGCAAAAAGCTTGACAGACAAAGATTTGCCGGTATATTTTGCAAAAGAGAATAATAAATTATACAGTACAACCGATTTGACTGCTTATCCGCTGGAATGGGTGCTGATGAAAGGAATTGCCGGTAAATTAGCAGATTATAGTATTTATTGCAACGCAATAACTAATACATTTGCATCCCTAAAAGATGCACTTGTTGTTTTCTATGATGTAACTGAAGAAGTCAAGAACGGAAATGAGGATGAAAATCTACAGTTTTTGAATGATTTTTAATCAAAAAATTATGCAAAATCTCTCTTATGTCGTTATAATAAGTTGACAAATAATATATAATAATTAAAGAGTACATATTATCAACAATCATAAGGAGATAGCGTTATGGGAATGGCAGCATCACAGGCCAGATACGTACAATTAACGGCAAGAAAATCAAACTGCGAATATGAAGGACAACAGATAAATCAGGCAAGAACAAATCTTGCAAATGAAGTCGCCGGTTTATTTAATAAAATGCTGGATTTAGAACTCCCCGAAGTCCCCAGTACGGCAGATTATACTACTGAACAGTACTCATATTCTGACGGAAATACCGATTACTATATTGATAGCTGGTCACAAAACTCTTCTTATGACGATAATTCTAATTATGTAGTAACAAGCCACTATATAAGAGATATCTTCAAAGGTGCAGAGAAAAAACTTGCAGACCCTCAGGTTCAGGTGGCTAATACATATTCAGGCTATGTAAATGATTCCGTAACAGCGGCAGTTAATCCAGATAATTCATACACGGTTACAAATGCTGATGGAACAATTGTAAATTATAGTAGTATATCCGATATCCAGGATGAAGAGTTGGCAATACAATTACAAAGATTCAAAGAAGCAATCGGTAATCCTGATTTGTCAAATGACAGTATTGTAGGATATCAAGAAGATGATACATGGCATTTTGCGCTTACTCAAGAACTGGATAATGTAGCAGGCGGTATGAGTTCAGCGTATAGTGATTATGCAGAAACAGGCTTTCCCACCTATGTAGGAAACAGCAAACTTACTGAACTTACAAGCCTGACAGAAGATCAGGCAACAGAACTCTCTCAGATTGTTCAGGATATTCAGGGTTCAAATATTTCTAATTATTTTACCTTAAACGATGATGGTACTTATACCTATACCGGTTCAGGAATTTATACATTTGACCTGAACGGGCAGACTTATTTTACTACCTATGATGATTTGATGAATAGTTATAATAATGCGTACTTGCCGGATGCGCCTATTGATAATCAATCAGAATTATTTTATTACGGGGCATCGTATGTGCCGACAAAAATTACTAATACCGGAAATGCATTATTAGAAACAGATGAGAGCGGCAGATTTGCGTCAGTGAGATTTGCTAACGATTCAAATGTATACGCTTTAAACTATGAAATAGTGACAGATGATGCTGCATATCAGGATGCTATGAATGAGTACCGGCATGCAGTAGAAGTTTATGAAAAAACGATAAATGATATAAATGCCCTGACTTCTACTATCCAAAAAGAAGACCAGCAGTTGGAATTAAAGCTGGAACAACTAGATACAGAACAGGCGGCTATATCTACAGAGATGGAATCTGTTAAGAAAGTTATTGATGATTCTGTTGAAAAAATCTTTAATACATTCCAAAGTTAGAACTTGATTAACCGTTTTCTAAAAATGGAAAAAGTGGTATAATTCAGTTATGACTAAACAGGAAGATTTTGTTTCAACCGTATCCCACGAATTGAGAACTCCCTTAACAAGCATAAGAGGGTTTGCGCAGACTCTGCTTGCCTCATGGGATAAAATTGGTGATGATGACAAAAAAAAATTCTTAAAAATTATTGAAGAACAATCAAACAGATTAATAGGTCTTGTTGAGAATATTTTAGCAGTTTCATCAGGTGCAGCAGAAAAGCTCGTATTAAAGAAAGCAGATATAAAAGGGGTTCTGGAGCCGGTTTTGAAAGTGATTTCGCAGAGATATCCTAAACATGATATAGAAACAAGGTACAATCCCAAGCTGCCTGAAGGAATGATTGATATTGAGAGGTTTCAGCAAATTATGACAAATTTGATTGAGAATGCCTGTAAATACTCAATGGAAGGAACAACTGTTACTGTAAGTACGGATTTTGCAGAAAAAGCAGATTATTTTGCTGTAAGGGTTTCAGATCAAGGAATTGGAATAGCTGAGCAGGATAAAAACAAAGTGTTTGAAAAGTTTGCAAGACTCGATAATCCTCTCACCCGTACGGTTCAAGGCAATGGTTTAGGATTATACATTACTAAGCATATGGTTGAAATGATGCATGGAAGTATATCATTCAAAAATAATTATCCTAAAGGTACAACATTTGAAGTAATTCTGCCATTATACAATCCGGAGGATCAGATTTGTTCTGCAACATACTAATTATAGACAAACGGAAAGAACTTCCGTTTAAGTATAAAAAAAGCCTTGAAACTCCGCTGTCAACTGTACATGTTGCAAGGAATATTTCAGCAGGGCTGGAGTATATTGAGAATTATGAGCCGGATTTGATTGTTATATCTGATAGCTTGAGCGGAAATGTTCCAGAGTTGTGTGAAAGAATAAGGGTTTTAACATATAATATGCGGCCTGTAATTGTAATAATGTCAAAATCTTCTGATGTTAACGACCGTGTTGAATTTTTAAAACGAGGGGCAGATGATTTTATTAGTGAACCTGTCAATATAGAAGAATTTAAAATGCGTATAAAGGCACATTTGCGCAGGGATATAGAGCTTAGCCTGGATACAAAAACTCTCCTGCCTGATAGAAAGTATATTATGCGTTCATTGAAAAGGATTATTTGTGATAAAGCAGAGCGGGCGCTTCTTATTGTCAGTATTGAAAATTATTTTATTTATAAGTCCATTTACAGTGAGCTTGCCGCAGATAAACTAATTCAGTCTTTTGTAACAATTATTAAATCTGCATTCAGCACAAACGATTACCTCGGACGTTTAGCAGAAAATGAGTTTCTAATAATAACTGTGCCGGAGGTTGTTGAAAAGCTTGCCGGATTTTTGGCATTTGCATTTGATACTGTTGCGCCTAAATTTTATTCTGAAGAAGATATGAAGCGCGGATTTTCTCTTGTAAAGGGCGAGCGCTATGCGGAACGCAGAGTCGAGCTTGTTTATATACTGGCGGGCGGATTAGAAATTGATTATACAAAATCAGAAACTCCGGAAGAACTGATAGAACACCTGAGGCGGATAAAATCCATGGCAAAAGTTCCGACAGGCTCTAATTATGCGATAGAACGACTAAAGCTTACCGGCGCCGGTTCTGTTATTTCAAAAGAATTTAATAAACGTATTTATATAAATGAAGAAGACGAAGCATTAAAACTTTTGCTTAGAACGACACTGGAATTACAAGGGTATGATATTGCAGCAAGTTTAGAGAGAGAAGTTCCGGCAGTTGTTATTTATGATGCAGGTGATAAATTAGAAAATCTTAACTTTATTCAACAATTAAAACAGGATAGGAATTTTGCTAACACACGTCTTATTGTTACCTCTTCAAAACACAACAAATCCGCTATTCTTAATACAAAAGCGGATTTATATCTGCCTAAACCATATGAAATAGCGGATTTACTATATTGGGTTGATACTTTTATGAAAGAAGTAAATTACTAATCATCGAGCAATGATGAGAGAACTTCGGCATTCTCTTCAGCGTTTTTCATGCTGCTCATTTTATTCTTTCTAAGATAGGAGCGCAGGGCTTCTCTAATCAATTCACTTCTTGTTCTTTGTTCCGAATTTGCAATGCTATCTACTCTATTAAGAAATTCATCAGACATAGATATAAGAACTCTGGCCATATTTCCCTCCTTCAACTATATTATTATAGCATATAAAAAGTATATTTCAATCTTTATATAGAATCTTTCTGTTAATTTTTGTAAACTAATACGCAGGACTGTTTTCGTGAGAGCAGTAAACTATTCTCCGTAAAGCATTTTGTTTAAGTCAGAAATTAAATCATTAAAATTGGTACGAATACCGGGGTTTGCGTTTCTGTTAATTAGATATTCATTTACTGCTGTTAGAATTTCAACAAACGTATCTTTTGATATGTTTCCGTCGTTATAATCTTCAAATATTTCTAATAAATAAGCGTAGGTATCAGTACCTTTGTTAAATTTAATTTCCACAAATTTGTTTTTAATATCTTCATCAACGATATCAACGTTCAAGATATTGTTGTATGTAATAGCAGATGCGTGCATATCTTCTACAGCCTGTGAGGCGCTTTTATATTTTATAATCTTGTTTATATAATCTTTTAAAACAATATAATAACTGTTATAAGGTATTTTTTTTATTTTGTACTTTGTAACTAAGAAATCTCTGAGGAACATCATAAGATAATCTTTATTATTAAAGAAAAGCTGTTCAATCTCCGACCATTCGTATTCTGCATCAAGTTCTTTTAGGAAATCACGGATAAGTGCTATTTGATTAAGTTTTTGATTATCAATGTTTAATGTGTAGTAAAAATCTCTGATACGGGCAGAATCCATATCTGCTAAATTAATGTTATACAGATATAATTTGTCCAGTTTATCCATAATATCTTTAAGGTCGTAGTTTCCCAGTTTAAGCCTTGTCCAGTATTCGTGATATGTGCAAAATATTACTGTTTTTTTATTTTTTCCTGCGATTCTGTCGCCAAGAAGCAGCGGCTCATAAATATCATTGTTACTTCCTTTTAAAATGATTTTGGGTCTTCCGTTTCGCAGCAGGTAATTTGCTTTAATCTTTCTGATAAGTAATTCGTTGCGTTCTGTTGTATTTTTCCAGCACTCGCAGATTGCATACAAAAACAAAGACAGACCAACCAGCCGGCTCACGCCGTCAACAATAAACTGTTCTCCGATTTTAATAGGTTGTGAATAGAAAGTTCCGAGATTTACAGGTTCAGTAATATCAGACATATCAAACATGTAATTTGATAACTTAGCACTATACAAACATTTTTTTGCATAATCTAAAGTATATAAATGTCCGGTGTTTTCCAGAAATTCAAGTGCTTTGTATAAATCCATATATTTTTTAACCTAGGCTGTTAGTATAAAACCGCCGCCCTGACAATTTTGCAGCTTATCGCCTTCTATTTTTGCTCTCAGATTTTTTATGTATTTATAAATATAATCCCGCGGCAGTCCCAGAAGTTCTGCTATATCTTTAGCATATACTGTTTTATTGACATTTGCAAGCAAATAATCCAGAACTATCTGCTCTCTGTCTGTCAATGATTTTTTTAATTCTATATTCACATCAATTTTAACTGCTTCACTGGTAACAGGTGCTTTTTCTTCTGCTGCCTGCTGTTTTGGTCTGCTAATCGAAAAAGGTGTGTGAGAGAGCTGGCGTTCTCTTTCAAAAGCTCTTTGTGCAATTGCAGCAAACTTGTCCTGTTTAGCCATTTGAGGATGGCTGTCAGTTGTCATTTTTTGTTCATTCATAACCATATCGACAACATCATTTGTAGGTTTAGCTTCTTCTATTAATTTACCTAATCTAGCTGCATACTCCTCTAAAGTTATTTTTTCCAATGAGCTTCTCCACTGTTTAATTTCCTCTTTGGTCAAATACTCCGCCATCATTGTCTCCTATTAATTCCCATGTGATAATCAGATTCAAAAACTTCTGTTACAATCTAATTTATCATAAAATTTTCGTTTTGAATCAAAATGTTTCGCGATGTAAATTTTTCTTGATAAAATTTTACAAATTGAAGATTCGGAAGAAGTCAAAATGATAATTTTTTTGTACTTTTAAATCTTTTTTTATTTCAAGTTTATACCGGGCATGGATTTAAATTTTAGTAAAAAATATACAACTTTTATTCATAAATTAATGCCCGCAGTTGTAGTAAACACAAGCAATAAGAACCATAGTACTTGATTTTTTTTTATCTTTGTTTTATAATGCGTGTGACAATCACATAATTTGCGTTGAGGTTTTTTATATCTTAATTTTATGAGGATTTTGATATTTCTGTTGCGGAACTTTAATGCAAACTCCAATGAACAAACGGAGAGAGGATTATGATTAAAAAATTATCACTTGTATTAGCAGCCATTACCATATACAGTTTTAGTTCTGCTTTCGCGTCTGAAATCCCTGCTGATACGGTAAAAGAAACTATTATTAAGCATTCACTTGAAATGAATGTGGATCCGGCGTTGGCCTTAAGTCTTGCCAAAAAAGAATCCAATTACAATCATTCCCTAAAAAGCCGTCATGGAGCAGTCGGGGTATATCAGCTCATGCCGTCTACCGCTAAAAAGCTGGGAGTTAATCCGTATTATCTGAATGAGAATATCAAAGGCGGATTAATGTATTACAAAATGATGTATGATATGTTCGGCTCTACAGAGCTTGCGCTTGCTGCATATAATGCAGGGCCGGGTAATGTTAAAAAGTATAATGCAGTGCCGCCGTTTAAAGAAACAAAGCATTTTGTAACAAAAATAATGGCTGATTATCAGGCTCTGAAAAAACAACCGGATCCTATACTTGTAAGAATATTAGAACAACAAAAGAAAGATTTAGAATTGGATACAATCCCGCCTACGGAATTGTCGGCCAAAGAAGATACTCCGGAGCTGCCTAAAGTGAATGAGATACCGGAAGTCCGTGAGCCGACTGTCGAAATGCAGGCGTTGTAATGTTTTATCTAAAGAAAAAAAGCTCAATCTGTCAGAGATTGAGCTTTTTTTTGCCGGTAAACGAAATTTAATAATTCTTAAAACTTATTACTGTTGAAAAAAAAATATAAGAATGATACTATTTAGAAAGAGAAGGAGGGTATTTATGACAAGCGGGATTATGGTTAAATCAGACAGCACACTTGTAAAAGAGGCATTGAAAGTTCTTGGTAAGGATAACTTTGCACTTATAATTCATGGCGGAAGTTTTCCGGCTCTTAAGGGTGAGGATACCGGTTTTGGCAGCTATAATTCAAGCGCCGGGCATGCTCTTATAAATTATGCCGAAAATTATTTTAATGCTATCCAGCTTGGCCCCAACGGAAAAACAAAATCAACAGATGCATCTCCTTATTGCGGTACGATTTTTTCCGGCAACCCTTTGTTTATTGACCTTAAACAGTTGACTACAAAAGAATGGGATAATATTCTTCCCTCTGTCGAATTTGATAAAGTAGTTGCAGATAACCCTAATGCTGATAAAGGCAGAACAGCTTACTCTTATATTTCTAAAGCTCAAATGGAGGCTTTAAAAATTGCGTATTCTAATTTCAAAAAAACTACAAAGTTTAATAAAGAGTTTGATAAATTTAAAAAAGAAAATGATTTCTGGTTATCCAAAGACTCGTTATATGAGGCGCTTTCAATAGAGCATGGCAGTGATTACTGGTACGGCTGGAAAAATAAGGATGATAAAAATCTTCTAAATCCTTTAAACGATGATGAAGCTAAAAGATATCAGATAAGGATTGATGAAATATCTAAAAAATATGCTGATGAAATAGAATTTTACAAATTCTGCCAGTTTGTACTTGAAGAACAGTCTTTGAAAACTAAAGAATTTGCGCTTAAACATAATATAAAAATGATAGCAGACAGACAGGTTGCTTTTTCAGACCGTGATGCCTGGGCATATCAGTCATTGTTTTTGGAAGGGTATTCTCTTGGCTGTCCGCCGGATTATTTCTCTAAAGACGGTCAGGCATGGGGATTCCCTGCAATGAACCCTGATAAACTTTTCGATAGAGAAGGAAACCTGGGTGAAGGCGGCGAATTGATGAAACGCCTTTATAAAAAAATGTTTACCGAAAACCCTGGCGGGGTAAGAATAGACCATATTGTAGGCTTAATTGACCCGTGGGTATACCGCTCGGATAAGACTCCTAAGTGTGAAGATGGCGCTGGCCGTTTATTCTCTTCGCCGGAACATCCTTTCTTGTCTAAGTTTGCGGTAGCAACTTTAGAAGATTTGGATTATACTCTTGAGCCGGATAAAGAAAAAAGAGTAAAAACTCTTAATGATGAACAAATCAGATTATATGGCAGATTTGTAGAAAAAATTGTTATCGCAGCGGCCAAAGAATGCGGGCTTGATAAGAATGCAATAGTCTGTGAAGATCTTGGAACCCTGACTAATCCGGTTGTTGCTGTTATGGAAAAATATCAGCTTCAAGGTATGAGATTAACCCAGTTTGTTGTTCCTGAAAAGCCGGAACATCCGTATAGATGTAAAAATATCGGCGAAAATGTATGGAATATGGTTGGCACGCACGATAACCTTCCTGTTTCATTCTGGGCCAAGTCTATGATTAATACTCATGAAGGATATCTGCATGCAAAAAATCTTGTAGAAGATTTATTTGCGGAAGCTGAGAATAAAGACGATATTATTGTTAAGCTTACTACTGATGCAAACTATTTAAAATTTGTAAAACTTGTAGAGATTTTTGCGTCAAAAGCACGTAATGTTCAAATATTCTTTACTGACTTTTTCCAGATAGAAGATGTTTATAACCGCCCGGGAACATCCGGCGATGCAAACTGGTCGCTTAGATTGCCGAATGATTTTGAAACAAAAGAAACAATCAATCTGCAAGAAATTTTAAAGGCTGCGATAATTGCACGCGGAAAAGAATTTGCAGATAAGCATAAAGATTTGTTGGCTAAATTAGGATAAATAAAATATTGAAAAAATCACTTTTAACTTTAATTTTTTTAATAGCATTAGGAACTGTACCGTCGCAGGTATATGCTGTTGACGGTGCAATTCCTCTGGATGCTAAACTGGAATATAATCAGGGTGTTGATTACTATAAGCTTGGATTGTATGATAAGGCTGTAAAAGCATTTAGAGAGGCTATAGCTATTTATCCGGATTATATAGATGCTTATTATAATCTTGCAACTATACTGGATTATACAAACCAGCATTCGGAGGCGCTTTCTGTATTTAAGCAGATATTACTGAGAAATCCTAATGATTATGAATCGGTTTATAAGGCGGCTCAAATATGCGCTAAATTGGGCGACTATAACAATGTTAAATCGTATGTAAATATAATTCCGCCTGTAAGCGAGTATTATAAACCGGCGCGCGCGCTCGTTGAAAAACTGGCAATTAAGACAGATACGCCGGCTCCGGCTGTTAACTCACCGTCAAAGGCTGCTAAGACTGTAGGTATTTATGAAAATATAGTTAGTCCGACAGGTATAACATCGGATAATTCGGGCAATATATATATTGCAACATTTACGGATAATACCATACTGAAAATAACTCCTGACGGCAGACGTTTAGTGTATGTGAAAAATCCGAAAATCAGCGGGCCTATAAGTCTTGCAAGCGACAGTGTAGGTAATATATATGTCGCCAATTATAATGCAAATAATGTTTTAAAAATAACCCCGGAGGGGCTTGTATCTGTCCTGTTGGAAGGGGTAAGCAAGCCTTACGGTCTGCACGTGAATAACAATCTTTTATTTATATCATCTCAGGGCAGTAATGCTGTTATACGGCATAAAATAGTTCGTTAATTTACTGTTTTTGTTTATTTTGTATTTTTCTTAATCAAATTCTTAATTTTTCATTAAGAAAATTAATTATTTGGCTTTTCGGTTGTATAAATATGTTATAGGAAAAAAGGAGGATATTAATATGGCAATTAAACCATTAGCAGACAGAATTGTAATCAAAGTTATCGAAGATACAGAACAAACATCAGGCGGTATTTTTATTCCTGACAGCGCAAAAGAAAAGCCGCAAAAAGGTGAAGTAGTTGCGGTTGGTGCAGGGAAAGTTAATGACAACGGCGAAAGAGAACCGATGGATGTTAAAGTCGGCGATGTGATTTTGTATGCTAAATATTCAGGTACAGATGTGAAAGTTGACGGTGTTGAATACAAAATACTTTCAGTAAAAGATGCACTAGCTATTATTGAATAATTACGGATAAAGGAGAAATAAAAAATGGCAAAACGTATAGTTTTTCAAGAAGAGGCAAGAAAATCTCTTCTAAAAGGTATTGATGCAGTTGCCGATGCTGTAAAAGTAACACTCGGACCAAAAGGCAGAAATGTTATTCTTCAAAAGAAATTCGGCGCGCCGCAAATTGTTAATGACGGTGTGACTATTGCAAAAGAAATTGAACTTAAAGACGGATTGGAAAATGCAGGCGCTCAATTGTTGAAAGAAGTTTCTTCTAAAACAAATGATGTTGCAGGTGATGGTACAACAACGGCATCAGTTCTGGCGCAGGCAATCGTAAAAGAAGGTTTAAAAAATCTTACAGCAGGCGCAAACCCGATTTCTATTAAAAGAGGGATTGACAGAGCTGTAGAAATTTCTATTAATAAGATTAAAGATTTGTCAAAACCTGTTAATACAAAAGAAGAAATTGCACAGGTTGCAGGTATTTCTGCCGGTAATAATTCCGAAATCGGCGAATTAATCGCAGAAGCAATGGAAAAAGTAGGTAATGACGGTGTTATTACTGTTGAAGAATCAAAATCTTTCGGAACAAATCTGAAGGTTGTTGAAGGTATGCAGTTTGATAAAGGGTATATTTCACCTTATTTTGTTACAGATGCAGAAAGAATGGAAGCAGTACTTGAAGATGCTTATGTTCTTTGTATCAACAAGAAAATTAATTTAATTGCAGACCTTGTACCTATTTTGGAACAAGTTGCACGTGACGGCCGTTCATTACTTCTTATTGCAGAAGATGTTGAAGGTGAAGCTCTTGCAACACTCGTTGTAAACACAATGAGAAAGGTTTTAAGAGCAGTTGCTGTTAAAGCTCCGGGATTTGGTGACAGAAGAAAAGCAATGTTAGAAGATATTGCAATCTTAACCGGCGGCCAAATGTTTACGGAAGAACTTGGTATAAAACTTGAAAATGTAACAACCGATATGATGGGATTAGCAAAACGTGTTACAGTAACAAAAGATGAAACAACAATTGTTGTAGGCAATGAAACTAAAGAAGCTGTAAGAGAAAGAGTTAATCTTATAAAGAAACAAATAGAAGCTTCTGACAGCGAATATGATAAAGAAAAGCTTCAAGAACGTATGGCTAAACTTTCAGGCGGTGTTGCCGTTATTGAGGTTGGTGCAGCTTCTGAAGTTGAATTAAAAGAAAGAAAACTGAGAATAGAAGATGCTCTTAATGCAACAAGAGCGGCAAATGAAGAAGGTATTGTACCTGGCGGCGGTGTTGCCCTTGTAAGAGTACAACAAGAACTTGAAAATAAACTTTCAACTCTTGCTTTTGAGTCTGATGATGAAAAGAGCGGGTTCAAAATTCTTACAGCAGCATTAGATATTCCTCTAAGAGCAATTGCAAATAACGCGGGTGCAAAATCTGACGTAGTTATTGAAAATGTACGTGCCGAAAAAGGTGCATACGGTTATGATGCATTACTTGACAGATATACCGATATGTTCGCAGCAGGTATTGTAGACCCTGCTAAAGTTACCCGTTCAGCTCTGGAAAATGCAGCATCTGTTGCTTCTATGCTGTTAACAACTGAAGCTGCCGTTGTTGATATTCCTGAGGAAACAAAGGCTCCTGATATGCCGATGGGCGGAATGGGCGGCATGGGCGGTATGATGTAATATTATCTGCCTGACCGGATATAATAAACATAGGAGGAGGACTTTTGTCCTCTTCTTTTTTTGTGTGTATTATTTCAGATTTTTAAATAGCGTTGATTCTCCATAAATTTGTCTTGCCGGCTGATATTAATCTGTTTATTAACAGAATATATTTAATTAGTTATTAGTTTGTATTGGAGAATTTTATGCGTATAGAGAATATTAAACCGGCAGCAGTGCCTGCGTATATTAATAATCAAGAAAACTATGAATACATGGAGCTTGAAAGCAGGGCTAATAAGACGGCGGCAGTTCTTTTAACATTGTCGGGGCTTGCTACTCTCGGGCTTGTTGGCGCAGGATTCATGTATAATAGGAAATCCGGGTTAAAAACTTTTAATGAAACAGTAAAAAATAAGGGTATCAAGTTTGATAATAAAACAGCATTTATAGATGGAGAAAAATTTTCCGGTGCTTTAAAATATATTACTAAAAACAATCTTATCAAAACACGGTTATATAAAGACGGCTTGTTGTCATCTATTGATACAAAACGTGAACTTTCTGATTCTACACGCCTTTTAATAGAAAGGGATAAAGATGGAAAGATTGTTTCATTTACTCTCAAGCGAATGAAACTATGGAGAAAGCCTGAAACTATACATACTAAACAAATTGGGGTTTAATCAGAAACTTAACAGCTTTACCTTCAATATGCTGTTGAAGTGCGTATTCAAGTTGATTTAACGGGAGAGTGCCGGTAATGAGTTTTTCTACTTCCACATCCCCCGATGCAATCAAGTCCAGCGCCATTCTAAAGTATTTAGGAGTGTGATGGAACACGCTCATAAGTTTAATATCGCTGTAATGTAATTTAGTTGTATCAAAAGTAACGGTAGAACCGGATTTACAGCCGCCAAAGAAATGAACTGTACCGCCCGGGCGTACGCACTCAAATATTCTTTCCCAGATTTCAGGAAGCCCAACGCATTCTACAGCGATATCAAGGCCCTTGCCTTCTTCTGTAAAAGATTTGAATATTTTTTCAGGGTTAGGGTATTTCTTTAAGTCTATAATTTCATCAGCTTTTGCAAATTCTTCGGCAAGTTTAAGTTTAATCGGGTTCCTGCCGGCTGCAATAACTCTTGCCCCTTTAAGTTTTGCAAGCCTTGCAAACATCAGTCCGATAGGTCCGATACCGATAATTCCTACTGTATTTCCAGGTTTTATACCGGTACGTTCAACTCCGTGAACAACATTTGCAAGCGGCTCGCAGAATGCAGCTTTATCAAAAGAAAGATTGTCCGGAAGAATAAGAGTGTTTTTTTCAACAATTCTTTGGGGGACAACAATATACTCAGCATAGGCTCCGTTTAGTAAATCAAGGTTTTCGCAGAGATTATATTCTTCCCTCTTGCAGAAGAAGCAATGCCCGCAGGGTGCAGAATTTGCAGCAACTACCCTGTCGCCGATTTTAAACCTGGTCACACCTTTCCCCAGTTTTGCAACTGTACCCGCAAATTCGTGACCAAAGCCTGAAGGTACTGATTTTATTAGTACAGGATGTCCGCGCCTGTAGGTTTTTACATCAGTACCGCAGGTTAGTGCGGATTCTACTTTGACAAGTATTTCACCTTCTGCAAGCGGTTTTATCATTGTTTCTTCATATTTTATGTTTTGAGGCCCGTAATATAAAACAGCTTTCATTTTTTACTCCGATATTTTAATGAATGCTTTCATAATCTTATTGGCTATTGTATCGTTAAAAGCTTCTTGTATTCTATCAAGCGGATAATCAGTAACTAAATCACGTACAATGATTTTCCCTGACGCTATCATATTAAATGAGTCTTGCAAATCTTCTGGTGATGGAGAATAACTGCCGAGAATAGTCAATTCTCTGTAATAAATATCGTTGTTTTTGTATCCGTTATTCTGCGGGGTGCTGGAGAATACATTGATTTTTCCGCCGTTTCTGACAAGAGTAATTCCTGCATCAATAGCTTTATCTGCTCCTGAGGTCATAAATACTGCATCAACTCCAAGGCCGTTAGTATTTGCAAGAATAAATTCTTTCGCCTTATTAATATCTGAGGAATTGAAGCCAATTATTCCTAAACTTTCAGCAAGTTCAACTCTGGATTCAAGAATATCGCACCCGAAAACACTCATACCATAATTTGCAAGAGCCTGCCCCATTAAAAGGCCTATAGAACCCAGCCCGACGACAAGAACATTGGCATTTTTAGTTAATTGTGTTCTTTTTATTGCACGAATACAGCAGCCTAATGGTTCATAGAAAGAGATTACTTCATCGGGTATGTTTTCAGGAACTTTGTGTGCAACATTTTGCAAATGTTCTTCACTTAAATAAATTCTTTCAGAAAATCCGCCCGGAATAAAATTTGTTTCTTTAAAGTGTCTGCACATTGAGTAGCTGCCGGCTTTACAATAGGTGCATTCAAAACACGGTATATGGTGAGATGATACAATTCTGTCCATAAACTGAAAATCAGTATCGGAATTGATTTCGACAATTTCGCCTACAATTTCATGACCGAGAACGGTTCCGTTAGGTACGAGGTTCTGGCGGTATTTAACAATATCGGAGCCGCAAAGTCCGCAGCCTCGAACTTTTATTATCGCGCCCTTGTTTACCCCGAGTGTAATATTATCTGTATCTTTTACAATTATTTTTCCATTATTATATTCTGCGCATTTCATAATGAACTAATTTTAGCACAAAGGTATAAAAAAGTATTTGATTTTATGAATCTGTTTAAAAATAAATGTAACGAAATGTAAAGATGAATTTATAATTGCCTCAAACTCAGTTATAATGCCCGATATGATATGATGTGATATGATGTGGCGGGGTGAGGTGGGTTAAAGTTTTTTTTTTAATTGCCGTAATAGATAAAACAGGGAATTTATAACTAAATAAGGAGTAGCAAATGGATATCAGATTCGGAAATTTAACGGCAGCGAACGGGGCGCAAATTAAATTTGAGGACTTGGATAAAGATAAAGACGGGACAATTACCGAACAGGAATATAATGCAGCAATCCAGGAGTATGGACTTGATTCAGTAGAACTATCAACCGTGGATACAAATGGTGATAGACAGGTATCAAACGAAGAATTCCAGATTTGGGAACAGAAAATAAAAATGGAAGAAGCTTTGCAGCCTTATATTCAAAAAGTAACAACAGATTTTATCGGCGCCAATAGCGCGTATGCAGCAGATATGACCGCGGCGCTTAGAGAGCTGGTAGATAAATTTGCCGAAGAATATACATTAGCAGGAAAAAATGTATCAGAAATGGCATCAGAGTTTGAAGCGGTACTGCCGGAAAAATACGAAGAATTAAAAGCGCAGGTATTGTATGATACTCCGGAAGCACAGGCTGAACGCGAAGCACAAGAAAAGCAGGAGAAAGCAAATATTCTTTCAAGCGTGCTAGATGAACTTTTACAAGATATAAAAACTGAAGCAACAACCAAAACAAATGACCAAGCGCCTGTAATGGATGATGCGGCAGCAAGTGTTTATGTTCAAAATTTAGCACCTGTTTTAGAAAAAGAAGCTAATGCATTTATTGCAGCATATACGGGCGATAATCTTGAAGCTGATTTAAGGACTCATTTGATAGAGTTTCTTAATACCTCAGACAGAGATAAGATTAGTGATGAAATTGCAGATTGGGAGGCTAAAACCAGTGCGTTTGGTGAATATATTGACTCAACAAATGAGCTTAACTTGTTGAAAGACTACGCTAAAGAACTGTTGAATGCGGCAATTGAACAAGGATTGACAGTAACTCTCGGCGGGTATAGCTATACAAATGCTGCATCATTAGAGAGGAAAATAGATTCATACACTGTAGGAGCAGAATTGAAAGAGGCAGTAGACAAATATCTTGATTCTTTGAACACGGAATCGGTGCAAGAAACAGCACAGACAAAAGCAGCAGCAGAAGCTGAAGCTGCTGAAGAGGCTGCGTTTAAAGCTGTAAAAGGTGAAGAATATGCTGTTGATGCGGCAACTATTAATTATAGCGATATTGAAGGATATTATGATGATAGCAAGATTACTGTTAAAGGCAAAGACGGACATGACGAAAGAATACAAGATGAAGTTCGGCGCCGAATTGAAGAGAGCAACTTAAAAGAGCAAATGAAGGCACAAATAAAAACAATGCTCGCTGAACATGGTATTTCTTTTGATAAAGTAGAAACTATGTTTGAAAAGGTCTATAAACAAACACTTGATGAATTGATTGATGGTTTAACTTCTTATAAATCAAAACATAAAGTATTGAACAAGAAAAAAGAATATACATCTAATGATGGAATGCAAACTATTGTTCAAAACTTTATTACAAATTTCAATACCAATATAGCAGCTGCAATCAATGAAATGAATGCATCAAATACTGATATGGATATTCAGGATATTGATTATGCCCAAGCTGTTGAAGATGCGGGCGTTGACCGGAATGTAGTTGAGGCATTTGAAAATAATGAGGATTACTCAACTCGTACAGGCCTCAAATCAGAAATGGATACGAGAGCGGCAGAAGCTCTGCTTGATTCATTAACAACTCAATTACGTAGAAAAGCTGAAAGTTTGTGCAATGCTAATGGAGTAGAGTTTGATGAACAAATATTCAACACCATGATTACAAATTCAAAAGGCACTGTAATCAGTGATAATATACAAGTATCTCAAGTCGGATTCTTTAAAGTCAATAAATTTAATCCCCGGGCAATGATGACAGCATTTGTGGAAGCTTTCAAAACAGATTATACTGCATGGGTAGAAAAACAAAAAATATAATAATATTCAGTTCGGCGGGAAGTAATTCCCGCCGATTATCTATATTAAATTTTGTAACAAATATTTGTATAAAAGGCAACTTTTGTGTTTAGAAATACTTTATAAAAGGGTAGCACGACGGATAAAAACAGATTTATATTCATACTACACTTCACACAAAAAATATCAGAGCCGGATGGCTCTTTTTTTTATTGGCTTGAATCGAAAAAATGTTTGTGATACGATTATCTGGGCAGCCGGTAAGCTGGCTGTGATACAGAACTGGCGGGATTGCCTAATAAAGCATGGAGCGGGCGAGTATGAAGGTATAGACCTTCGCGCGAGCCGTATAAGAGAAAATACCGAGTCCGCCATAAAGATTGTGAAAATTGAATAAAACTATATGTCGATGTGGCAAGGACTCAGCGAAAAACGATTAAGAATCGTTTTGAGTGG
>CASDWH010000014.1 GCA_949284715.1 uncultured bacterium | reverse complement strand
TTCTGCGCGGAAAGCATCGACAAGTTATACCCTATCGTATTCTTTCGATTGGTTAACGTCAACAAATTCGCTTGTGTCGCTGCCATTCCCATTTGCGTTAATCCCGTCCTTTTTCCTTTATACATCTTTTATCGGCACTTCATCTCCTTTTCTTTAATCTTTTACCTCTTCTTTACCTAAATCGTTACAAAAATTTACAATTAAATTATTAATCATTTTTTTGAATAAAGAGATAAAAATTTTGGACTCCAAAAAGCCTTTTGAGAGAACACTTAGCGTTTTAAATCAATTATTATTAGATTATAAAAACACTTAAGATTAATTCTTTACATTCTCTTTACAATTGTCTAAAAAAAAGCAATTTTTATTTTGCTCTGCTTTTAAATAAATATACTTGCTGGTATAATCAGCAGTGTAGCCGTGAATATGTAGTTAGATATGTGTGTATGATTAACAAGGTTAATATATCGGAAAGTACAAAATTCCATCCCCAAAAAGAAAATAATAAGGAAAATGGAAATTCAATAAATTTTAAAGGCAAAAAGCTTGCAGCAGTTGCCGGTGCGGCAGTTGCAGGAATGCAATATCTTGAACGCAATCCTATGATGAATGTTGCAACCCTCGATGTTACAACAGCAATTGCCCCGCGGACAATATTTGACTCAGTTACAAATCTGTTTGCCGGATTTGAAACCTTATGCAGAGAAGGCGGCGGACTTATTATCAATTGCCTTATTCCGGGATTTATAGCAATCGGCGCGGGAAAAATACTTGATAAACATTTTATTAAAACAGGCGGGAAAATGGCAGACTGCCTTGCAGACACCGATACAATAAGAACCGTCAGCCGGATTTATAAAGAACAAAACGGTAATATGCCAAAAGTCTACGAATCATTATTATCAAAAGTTCAAGGAATTGACGGCAACAACGTTATCAAATACTCTGATGTTCTTAAATCAGATTTAGAAACCTTTGGTACAAGACTTGCCAATGCAGCAAATGAAAAAGAATTTAATAAAGTAATTGATGAAATAATGACCAGAACCCATGTTAATGAAAGTATACGCCTGGGTGATAAAGGTGCTTACTTGAAAGATGTCAGCGTTTCTTCTCTGCTGCAAAATACTAAAAAATATATTCACGAATACAATGCGTCAGGAAGCTCCGGAATAGAAAAATTTGCAGCAAAAGCCGAAAAACTTGTCAAAGGAAAAAGCGCCATAGCTCTGCTTCTTGTACTTCCGCTTGCCGCTTCAATGCAATTCTTTAACAGATGGATGACAGGCAAACTGTCAGGTGTCAAAGGCGCTCCGATATATGAAGATTTTGAAGATGCAAAAAAATATCCTGAATTATACGCCCGTATTAAAGCAAAAGCAAAAGAAGGGCTTGGACAGGAAAAACTAATCTCAATAGGTGCAATGCTCGGCATGGCAGCAGCTTCAATCCTGATGACAGCAACCCAAAGGCCAAACCTTAAAATGCTCGGCAGAATGCTCCAGTTCAAAGGGAAATACCCGACAATGGATCAGGCAAGAGCAATTTCAGCCATCACGTTCTCTTCAAGAATCGCCGCCGCCGACGATAAAAATGAAGTACGGGAATCACGCGGCAGAGATCTCTTAACCTTTGGCAGTTTATATTTCTTCGGCGACTACGGCGGTAAGGCCGCAGCATCAGCAATAGAAGCTCGCACAGGTGTTAAACTCTTAAACAGAACTGTTGTTTCACCAAAAGATGCAAATATTTTAACAAAATTCAAAAACTGGGTGCTTAATACTCATATAAAATCCTCTAATGAACTGATGTTTGCAGATAAAGCATTGACCGGTAAAGCTCAAAAATACCGCTCAATCTGCCAGCTTGTAAATCTTTTAAGTTCCTTTGCAATACTCGGTTTAATCATTTACGAACGAGGCAAAACCAAGAAAAAACATGAACAAATAAAAGCACAAATAATAAAACAATTTGAAGAGGAACAAAAAGCGTTAAAAGAACAGCAAGAAAAACGAAATACGCAAATCGCACAAAACTAAAGGCAGCCCTATGAAAGTACAGTTAAATCAAAACAATTACCCTAACAACATTACAAACAATAAACAGCCCGCATTCAAAGGAACAAGCGGTGTTTTAAACTACCTTGCAACAAACTTGGGCGTAGGCGCGAACCTTACCGATGTTGCATTTATGGTTGCACCCCGTACAGCAAAAGACGGTATCTGCCGCGGTATAGATGCAGGCGTTGAAACAGGTTTCCGGGAATCAATGGGTACCATTAATGATGCGTCTATCGGATTATACGGAATGGGCGCCGGAGCTGTTTTAGGCACTGTTGTTGCTAATAAATACAATGTTAAAGCAAGCAAAATTTTTACCTCCCCTGAAAGAGTCAATACTCTCGCTGAATTCTGGAATGAACATTTGAAAAATAATTCCTCTCAAAAAGATTACCTGAAAAAAATTATCGACGAAATTGAAGGATACAATACAACAAAAAATAATGATACAGGTTTCATTAAACTCACAAACGAAAGTGACAAAGAAAAAATTGTAAACATCCTTGATGATGTAATAAATGATAAAAATATCAATATAAAACATTGGCGCAGCAAATCTCCGGAACGCGGTGTCCTTAACGCTATAATCACTGAAAATACCGGCG
This sequence comes from uncultured bacterium, assembly GCA_949284715.1. Lineage (GTDB taxonomy): Bacteria > Cyanobacteriota > Vampirovibrionia > Gastranaerophilales > Gastranaerophilaceae > CALUTH01. Next base: position 29,400 of record CASDWH010000014.1, on the reverse strand, counting down.
CGGATACCAGATTCAAGCTTAAAAACAGCGGAACTTCTAACCTCAACACATTACTCGACGACATTGTCGGCATGACAAAAGCGTTTAAAGAACAAAAAGTAATGGAGGCATTTAATAATGCAGCAGCAAGCGGCGGAAAAAATAAATTTTTGTCTGCAATGTCTAAATTCAACAAAGGCAGAGCTTTATTAGGCTTTTTAATAGGTTCCGGCGTAGGATTGTCTGTACAACCGATTAACATGTGGTATACAAAAAAACGTACAGGGAAAGAAGGATTCGTCGGCGGAACTTGCAATGAAAAAGACCGCTCAACAAAGTTCAAACTCGAAAAACTCGCAGTCGGCGCAGGTATGCTGACAATGGTATTAGCATCTCTAAAATGCAAGCCTAAAGATTTCCTTAATAAAATGGCCTTTCAAGGGCTTGCACCGACAATTAACCAGTTAAAAGGAATCTATGGCGTAACAGTTACCAGCAGAGTTCTGGTTACAAGAAGCGAAGATGAGCTAAGAGAATCCAGCGTAAAAGACAGTTTTGGATTCCTGAGCTGGCTTGTTCTGGGTGATTTTGTAAACAGAGGTATGGCCGCTGCCTTTACAGGGAAAAAGTTATTGAACTTTAACAAAAAGAACGACGGCAATATTATTACCGGCTCTACACTAAAATCAAGAAACGAAGTACTCAGAGAAGCACTTCATAGCGTTGGTATATCAACAATTAAAAAAGATATAAAAACAGGTAAACAAATGGCAATGAATATAACAGAAATGATTAAATTGCTGGAAAAATCACCTGCCGCCAAACCAATACTTGCAGCTACTAAGAAAAAATTAAAAGTACTGAACATCGCACAGTTTGCAGGATACGCATTTACAGGAACAGCTCTGGGGCTTGGTATTCCAACTCTTAATATACATATGACAAGAAAGTCAGAAGCAAGACGTAAAGCAAAACTTGAGGCAGAACAGGCTCAAAAAAATCAGGCTGCATAAAAAATTACGCCCTGCAAGTTTTTTGTTGGGCTTTCAGCCCAACCTACTTTACTCAAATAAATACTTGATTATTATTCTTTAGTAGATATAATTAGTTTTAGCAATTGAAAATATATGCCGCAATAGCTCCCCTGTGGAGCGCAGCGGAACGGAGTTACAGAATCTGTAGAGCTTGCTCTACCAACTCCGATGACAGTTGAATAGAATATGCCGCAATAGCTCAGTTGGTAGAGCAAGGGACTGAAAATCCCTGTGTCCTTGGTTCAATTCCGAGTTGCGGCATATTTTTTATTTATAATTGCCGGGCTTTCAGCCTAATAAAAATGTTAAAATAAAACAGCCTTTACAAAATTTAACATTTTTAGCAAAAAAATTTTTTCAGTGGATTTAAACTATTCAAATGGACAATAATATTTCTTTCGGGGCAAAATTTATACAAAAAATCCCAATCAAACAATATTCATACGAAACACAGAAGTACACAAATAAACTAGCTAATTTTGTGGAGATAAACCCGTTTGATACGGGCGACTTAAAGACTCTTGAAAAAACGGCAGTCGAATTTGGCGATAATTCTTATGCTAACGAGATTTTATTTGATGCAAAATATATAAGCAGAAAAACTTTGCTTGATGAATCTTTAACAAAATTCTTTGCACTGACAAATCAGAAAGCTTCTTTAGAAAAATTACACGCAGACGAAATACTGGGTATAGCAGAAACCAGTATTAAAGGTGATAAAACTATTAATATCAATTATTTACAGGTACACCCGCAATATATACATCTGTTGCCGGATCCTCCGTTATTCAAAAGGCTTGGAAGTGCAATATTAGACTGCTTAAAAGCTGCAAATACCAAAATCAAACTCAATTCAACTCCGGGTGCTGTAAGTTTTTATGAACGAAACGGGTTCTCATTAATAAACAATAAAAAACGAATCATGTTGTGGAGCAAGGAAAACGGTTAAGCCTGCCCATTATGCGCGTGAAAATACTTCAACATTAATATCATCAAAAGAATTTTCAAACAAACACGCGCAACTTGCGACCATTGAAGCATTGTCAGTACAATACTTCATAGCAGGGGCGTAGACAGAGTACCCTTCATCGCGGAGATTAAAGATTTTTCTTCTGATTTCACTGTTTGCAGCGACGCCGCCGGCCAATACAACCGTTTTATATCCTTTATCAATAAGCGCTTTTTTAACCTTTTTCAATAAAGTTTCACTCACACATTCCTGGAATGAAGCACAAATATCACTTACCGGAAGTTCTTTCCCGTCAAAGCTTTTCACAAGCCTGAATACCGCGGTTTTAAGCCCGCTGAAACTAAAATCATACTCTCCGACTTTTGCCTGCGGTAATTGAAAAGCTTTCGGATTTCCGGTTTGTGCCATTTTATCGAGTTTAGGCCCGCCCGGATACGGAAGTCCGATGAGTCTTGCGACCTTGTCATACGCTTCGCCTACGGCGTCATCAATCGTTTCACCGATTATATTCATCTCGGAATAAGATTTAACCTCAATAATCTGTGTATGTCCGCCGGAAACAAGAAGTGCAATAAACGGAGGTTCTAAATCCGTATCAATAAAATTGGCGCTGATATGAGCGTTCAAATGATTAATCCCAATAAACGGCTTGTCATGCACAAGTGCCAGTGTTTTAACAGCATTCAGCCCGACAAGCAGACACCCTACAAGTCCAGGGCCGACCGTACCGGCAAACGCTGTTACATCATCAGGTTTAAGCCCTGCCTGTTTAAAAGTTTCAGCAATAACGGAATTAACAGCTTCCAAATGCTCGCGGGCTGCAATTTCCGGAATTACTCCGCCGTAAATTTCATGTGTCTTAATCTGGGAGGCAACAACATTTGCAAGCACTTCACGCCCGCCCTTAACAATAGCACCCGCCGTTTCATCACAGCTTGATTCTATTGCCATTATGATTGAATTTTCATCAATTGTTACAGGTTTATTAGAAAATAATGTATTTTTTATTGTGTTCATAGTAGCATTATAATACAAAAGCGAATTAAGATATGAAGTTTTTAGATAAAGCAAAAATCAGAATAGTATCGGGCAAAGGCGGCAATGGCATGGTAGCGTGGCGCCGCGAGAAATACGTTGATAAAGGCGGGCCGGCAGGCGGTGACGGCGGGCGCGGCGGTGATATTTATCTGGTTGCAGACGGTCACATATCAACCTTGATGGATTTTAAACACAAATCCGTATACAAAGCCGATAACGGAGAAAACGGCGGCATTAAAGGTATGCATGGAGCAGGTGCTGATGATTTATATATAAAAGTCCCGTTAGGAACCGTTGTACGTGATACAAAGACAGGCAATATAATAGGCGACCTGACAGAGGACGGGCAGACTCTTCTTGCTGCAAAAGGCGGGCGCGGCGGGCGCGGGAACGCACGTTTCGCTACAGCAAACAGAAAAGCTCCCCAATTCTGCGAACCCGGAGAACCCGGAATTGAAAGAATTCTGGAATTAGAACTTAAACTTATTGCTGATGTAGGACTGCTTGGCATGCCAAATGCCGGCAAATCAACATTTATCAGTGCTGTAAGTTCTGCCAAACCCAAAATCGCAGATTACCCGTTTACGACCCTTGTCCCTAATCTTGGTGTTGTTAAGAAATTAGATGGTGATGCATACGTTATCGCCGATATTCCGGGGCTGATAGAAGGCGCAAGTGAAGGGGTAGGACTCGGACACGAGTTTCTGCGCCACATTGAAAGGTGCAGATTTCTGCTGCATATTGTCGATATGACAGCCGAAAATCCGCTTGAAAACTATAAAATTATTAATAATGAACTTGCAAAACATTCAGAACGGTTAAAGAATTTATATCAAATAACCGTTTTAAACAAGGCTGACGCTGTAGATGAAACGATACGCGAAGAATTACAAAAAGAATTCCGGAAAATATCAAATGATGTTTTTATAATATCCGCTGTTACAAGAGAAAATCTACAGGAACTTCTGTTTTTCATAGACAAAAAAATAGATGAAATTCCCAAACCGGATTTTGAAATTGATATAAAAGAAGATACCGGCGCTTATGACAATGATGACAGCAATTTTGAAGTAACAAAATTTGCAAAAGACGGGTTTATAGTAACCGGAGGCAAAATCAGCAGACTGGCAGGTGTTACTGATGCAAGGAACACCGAGCAGGTTGTAAGGCTTCAGAACATATTAACTTCAATGGGTGTTTTTGAAGAACTTAAGAAAAAAGGTATCAAAAACGGCGACACAATTATCATAGGACATCTTGAACTTGTTCATTATGATGATGAATTATGGGATACAAGTAAATAAATGAGATTAAATTTTTTACAAAGATTTATAGACATATTACGAGGGAAATATCCTTATCTCTGGACAGTAAAATTAGGCAAAAAATATGATGAAATTTGTTCACTGGGCTATAACTGCGAAGTGTCAATGAGGATAAATAATCTGTTATGCAGGGAATGTAACCATTACATTTTTACATATTCATACGAGCATGATAGAAGATTATTCTTAAAGGCTATAAATAATCTTACAGATATATATAACAGCAATTTCAGTTTAAAAGGGTATATGCTGTTATCCGATGAATATCAAATAGCTTTTCATCCAAGAAATGAAAAAGCATTAATAAATAGTGACGGAAGTATTAACAATGATTTGTTGCAAAAAGCTGTTGAAGAACTGAAATCAAGAGTCAAATATCTTGGAGAAAAAACATCAAATTTATTAACAGGCGGCAAAAGAACACTATTTGTAGTAAAAATAAAAAATACAACAGTTGAAGAAGATAAAAAATATATTGAGAATTTATTTAATGTCTTAAAGCAAAACTACAAATCTAATAAATTTACCTTATTATGTGTACTAGAACAAGAATACTATCAAGAGTTCCCAACAAAAGCCCTTATAGTGGGGGAGAGCGGCGTGTTATGTCCCAGGCTTGTATGTGAAAAGGTAAAATACTTTGCAGAGGACATAGACACCATTAAAGGCGGTGATATTAACGGCTGGGTACATATTTTAGGACAGGAATATTACAAATTTTTCTTTATAATCCATAACCCGATATATTACATTATTAAATTTTTCAAAAGATATTAATTTCCTTATTTAAATCGGTAATAATATCCAGAAGTTTATGCTTAAAACTTTCTATATCCGAGTCATTTTCAACTATATAATCCCAATCAAGGACATCATCAAGCCCTGTTTCTGTTATATCTTCCTCGCCGACAAGTGTACCGCGCTCAGCCCTCACTTCCCGTGGAGCCTCTATTCTTATACTGACCGCTCCCGCCTTTTTAAACACTTCATACTCGTGCGGTACGCGTACATCTGTTACAATGATTTTCCCCTCCTGCGAAACAATTTTTTCAAGCCAGTAATCAGCAGACTGACTACGCCCCCAATTTCCCAAATCTATAAGCCCCTGGCGGTACGCTGATTTATTTTTTTCAATCTCTTCAACACTAATTCCATTCCGACGCGCAAATTCCTGTTTTATAACATCACCCATAGCACAGCGTTTATACCCGTCGAGATTTTCCAGAAAAAACTCTCCGGCAGTGTCTTTCCCAGAATACTGTTTTCCCGAAAAAATAATTATACTTTCTGCCATGTACACCCCCTCTATTTTACCCCGTTTTTAAGAAAAAAAGCGGAACGGCTATACGTTCCGCTGATATGATATGAACATTTCTATAACCTTAAACTTCTTTAAACAACAAAGTAGCGTTGTGTCCGCCAAACCCGAAGGAATTTGACAGAGCGGCATGTACTTCGTGTTTTAACGCTTTATTTGCAACATAATTAAGGTTTGCAACATTTTCATCAAGGTTATCAAGATTAATAGTCGGCGGAATAATATTATCTGTAATAGTTTTTACACAAACAATACTCTCAACCGCGCCTGTCGCGCCAAGCATATGACCATGCATACTTTTGGTTGATGAAATATAAAGTGATTTATTATGTTCTTTGTCACCGAACACTCTTTCAACAGCCTTGGATTCCGCAACATCACCAAGACCGGTAGAAGTACCGTGAGTATTAATATACTGAACATCTTCCGGCTTCATTCCGGCATCTGCAAGCGCCAATTCCATAGACTTGGTGGCGCCTTTACCATCGGGGCAAGGAGCAACCATATCATAAGCATCAGCAGATTGACCGTAACCTACAATCTCTGCATAAATATGCGCGCCGCGTTTTTTAGCCGCTTCATACTCTTCAAGAACAAGTACACCGGCGCCTTCTGACATAACAAAGCCATCTCTATCCCTGTCATAAGGCCTGCTTGCTTTCTTCGGTTCATCATTCCTTTTAGACAATGTTCTTGCAGCAGTAAATGCGCCTATACCTACATCACAAATAGTAGCTTCACAACCGCCTGCAATCATACAGTCCGCATCGCCGTACTGAATAGTACGAAAAGCATCGCCAACTGAGTGAGAACCCGTTGCACAGGCTGAAACAACAGCTTTATTAACGCCTTTGTAGCCGTATTTCATAGAAATTCTGCCTGACGGCATATCTACAATCAGCATAGGGATTGTAAACGGCGAACATTTTGTAGGGCCTTTTTCAATAATATCTTTGTGACTTTTTTCAAAAGTCTTAAACCCGCCTGCGGCAGCACTGACAATTACGCCGACTCTGTACGGGTCATAATCGCCATCCTTTAATCCTGCATCTCTGATAGCTTCATCAGCCGCAACCATAGCAAACTGGGTGAACCTATCCATTCTTTTAGCCTCTTTTACGTCCAAATATTTTTCCGGCTCAAAATTCTTTATTTCACCTGAAATTTTTACTGTATGACGTTCGGTATCCATAGCCTCAGTAAGACTTATACCGGAAACACCATCCAACATATTCTTCCAGAATTCATTTACACCAATACCACAAGGAGTGACGGCTCCCAATCCGGTAATTACAACTCTGCGTTTTGTCATGTTCTCTTTCCCTTAATAAATAGAGGGCAAAAAATTAAATATTTAATTTTTCACCCTCGCAAACACGGTTTGTCCGGTTACGGACTATGAGTGTGCCTCAATGTAGTTAACTGCGTCTTGAACTGTTTGAATTTTTTCAGCTTCTTCATCAGGAATTTCGCAGCCGAATTCTGCTTCAAAAGCCATAACTAATTCAACTGTATCTAATGAATCTGCACCTAAATCAGCAGTAAAGCTTGCTTCAGGTGTAACTAAGCTTTCATCAACGCTTAATTGGTCAACTACTACTTTTTTAACTTTTTCTAATGTACTCATCTTTATTTTCCTCTTATTAATGTATTAAACACTGTCATTCTAAATTATACTATTTAAAGATATTTTTGCAACATAGTATAAAAATTGTTACAGTACACGGGGAAATGTTACAATTTTTAAGACTTAAAGAGGTATGTAATAAAACATACCTCTTTAACAGCCTGAACCTATATCATCAAACCGCCGGCAACTTCAATCGCCTGGCCTGTTACATAATCCGTATCAAGTGCAAGGAATTTAACGACTTTTGCAATATCTTCAGGAGTTCCTAATCTCTTCATCGGAATTGCTTTTAAGTACTCATCAATATTTGCTAAATCATGTGTCATTGCTGTTTGAATAAATCCGGGACATACAGCGTTTACTCTGATATTTCTTGAACCGAATTCTTTTGCAAGGGTTTGTGTTAAACCAATCAAACCGGCTTTTGATGCGGAGTAATTTGCCTGACCGGCATTGCCGTGACGGCCTACAATACTTGACATATTGATAATAGAACCCTGTCTTGCTTTCATCATATGTTTAATTACAGCATGTGTTACACAGTATGCACTTGTAAGGTTAATCTTAATAACTCTTTCCCATTGTTCCATATCCATTCTTACAAACAAACCGTCTTTTGTAATACCGGCATTATTAAGAAGAATATCAATCTTGCCGTGTTCAGCTATCATTTTATCAACATTTTCTTGAACAGCCTTGTCATCAGAAACATCAAAGCTGTAGAAATAAGCGTTTACACCGCACGCCTTAATTTCATCCAGTGCCGGCTTTGCTTTTTCTGCATCGCAAATATCGTTGATAATAATATCACACCCTGCTTTTGCAAGCTCAATAGCACAAGCCAGACCAATACCGCGCGAACCGCCTGTGATTAATGCAATTTTTCTTTCTGTCATCATTTTTCTCCTTATTTTTTAAGAGTTTAATACTCTTCTATTTTAACTTTATTTGAAACACTTGCCGGCTTTTATTGCAATTTTCTTTATAATTCTGCCGCATCTTTCAGCAAAAGTTTCTCCAGTAATTTTATCAAGTTTTTTTCTAACTTCTTCCATTTTTATTACACGCCCGTTTTCCAAATATACATTACGAGGAAGAATCTCACGTCGAAAAGGTTTCTCTGCTTTATTCCGAAAAAGCCCACTGAAGGCAGAATTGTCAACCCCTAATGCCATATTATTTATTATCATTACACCTGCCTTTGTTAGTACTATACCCCGCAAAGTTCTTCTTTTAAAGCACTTACTGTCAAATCAAGAGTTGCTTTATCAAAAATATTAAACACCTTTGCCTGCGGAGCAATCTTTTTAACCAGCCCCGCAAGGACTTTACCAGGGCCGATTTCTACAAATATTTCTACACCGTCAGAAACCATTTTTTGTACGGACTGTGTCCAATAAACTGATGAATAAATCTGTTCAGGCATTTTTTTCATAAAATCAGAAGCCTGTGTCGTAAATTCAGAGTCAACATTTGTCACAACCGGAATAGATGCATCATTTAATGAGAACCCGCTCAAATATTCCGCAAACTCTTTGCCTGCACTCTCCATGAATTTAGAATGGAATGCGCCCGACACCGCAAGCGGTACGACTCTTCTTGCACCCTTTGCTATCAATAGTTCTCCCGCTTTTTGAACAGCAGCGCTGTCGCCTGTTATAACAACCTGAGCAGGTGAATTATAATTTGCAACATCAACATAACCAATTGATGATGCTTCCTTTAAAGCCTCTTCGACAGTTCCCTCAGGAGCGCTTAAAACAGCAGCCATAGAACCGCCTTCGGTTTTTCCCATCAACTCTGCTCTTTTTTGAATAAGCTTCATTGCCGTTTCTAAATCCATAACACCTGATGCATACATCGCACAGTATTCGCCAAGACTATGACCGGCTGTATATGACGGGCTGACATCCAGTTGTGATTTAAAACTTTCTAATGCAGCAATAGAAGTTGCTACAATTGCAGGCTGGGTATTAACTGTTTGCTTTAAATCCTCCTCAGGCCCTGCAAAACAAATTGATGAAATGCTTCTCCCGAGAATCCTGTCTGCTGAATTAAATACCTCTTTTGCGGCATCATAATTATCATACAAATCTTTTCCCATTCCAACAGACTGCGCACCCTGCCCCGGAAAAATAAAAGCCATTTTTTTTGTCATATCATACTCCTTCTTTTGTCGGGCAGGTATACCCGACCCTTTCGCCTCTTTTTTATTTATCTTACTGTTGTACATTCTCTAAACTATCACGTACCGATTGCAGCCCTTTGGCATAATTTGTAATTGCAATACTATCCTGCCTGAGTGAATCTTCAATATTAGATACGGCTTTATTCCAGACGGTATCCGATAAATTGGTTTCAGGCATTTCATTATATTTATCTTGGTTATACTGATTAACTAACTCATTATTATTCTTACCATACTCCATATCCATTAGCTGCTTACCGACATAAGCCCCGCCGGTGGCAACAGCAATCAACTCCATAGTCATTACACCGTCTTTTATTTTATTAACGACCCAGGGAGGTATAGTTTGTTTAAAAGAATTTTTTACACTACCTATTTTCATACTGTTAGCAAATACCCTCTCTAAGCCTTACTATAGCTGCACCCCATGTCATACCTGCACCAAAACCGCAAAGAATAGCTGTAGTTCCAAGCTTAATCTTACCATTTTCAACACCTTCAGCAAGTGCAATCGGAATAGACGCAGCAGAAGTGTTGCCATAGTATCTGATATTGGAAATTACTTTGCTATCGTCATACCCCAGACGGCTTTGCATAGCTTCTATAATTCTTTGATTAGCCTGATGAGGAATAAGATAATCAACTTCTTCTGCTTTCATATGCGCTTCATCAAGACATTTTTCAATATACTTAGGTAAAACTGTCACAACAAATTTATAAACTTCTCTGCCGTTCATTTTGATATGGCAGTCTTTTTGTTCAGCAGGCTCAACAAGCGGACAAGTTTGCCCGGGCATGTCCATATAAATATATTCGCCGACAGAACCGTCTGCTCTAATATCAAGTGATAAAACATCATCAATTCCGTCATCTGCTCTTGTAACAACCATTGCACCAGCGCCGTCACCAAACAAAATTGATGTTGAACGGTCAGTCCAGTCAACCAATTTTGAATTATTGTCTGTTGCAACTATTAAAATATTTTTGTACAAACCAGAGCCAATCAGCCCTCTGGCAATTTGCAAGCCGTAAATAAGTCCGGTACAGGCAGCAGTTATATCAAAAGCAGGTACATAATTAGGTATACCCAATTTAGACTGGATATGACAGGCAATTGCAGGATACAATTGCGGAGGTGCAGACGACGCCGCAAGAACCAAATCTGTCTCTTCCGCTTTTATTCCTGATTTTTCAATAGCATTCTTTGCCGCTTCAAAACCTAAGTCTATAGCTGTTTCATTTCCTGAAACAACTCTTCTTTCCTTAATCCCTGTTCTTGTAAAAATCCATTCATCAGATGTTTCATACAATTTTGTTAAATCATCATTTGTAACAACGGCTTTTGGCAAACCATACCCTACACCTGCAATTCTTAACGGAATTCTATTCTCTGCCATCTCTACTCCCTCTGGTAACACCTAAACAACTGATTCTGCAATCTGTCTGTTAACACCGTTAACTACAGCTTCTTTTGCAACTCTTACAGCATTTTTAATTGCATACGCTTTGCTCCGGCCATGAGATATTACAGTTATACCTTTAATCCCGAGCAATAATGCACCGCCGAATTCTTCATAATTAATTTTTGTATAAATCCTTTTCATAAACGGTTTTGCAAGAAGTCCTATAATCATTCCGAGAAGGTCTGACTTAAATTGTTCTTTGAGCATTCTAAACAGCATAGAAGAAGTTCCTTCCGTTATTTTCAACGCTACATTTCCTACAAACCCGTCACAAACAACCACATCACATAAATTAAGGAAAATTTCACGCCCTTCAATATTACCGACAAAATTGAATTTATCCTGTTCTTCCTCAAGAAGTTTATAAGTATGCTGTGCAAGTTCGTTGCCTTTACCTGCTTCTTCGCCTATATTCAAAACACCTACGCGCGGATTTTCAATTCCGAGGACATTCTTTGAAAAAGTCTGCCCCATAATAGCAAATTGTCTTAACATTTCAGGAGTACAATTGCTGTTTGCGCCGGCATCTATAACGACTATCGGCTTTTTCATAGTAGGCAGGGTAACTGCTATCGCGGGGCGGTCAATACCGTGGATTCGACCTAAACCAAACAAACTCGCGGCCATAGCAGCACCGGTAGACCCGGCAGCAACCAGAGCATCAGAGCTGCCGGTTGCTACAGAGTTTACTGCTAATACTATTGAGGATTTTTTCTTTTTGCGAATAGCTTGTCCGGGAGCTTCACCCATTTCTATAACTTCTGATGCGTGGGTAATTTTAATATCCAGTGATTTTACATTAACACGTACTCTGCGCTTCCTGCCTGCCTTGCCGCACTCGGATAAAAAACCCTCTTTTGAAATCTGTTCAAGAACCTGTTCTATTCTATCCTGATTCCCTACAAGCTCAAGCCCTACACCATAATCCTGAGCCGCCCAAACAGCCCCGGCTATTACTTCGTACGGTGCGTAATCTCCGCCCATTGCATCAATAGCTATTCTTGTCATCTTTTCCTCTTATTTATGTAAAGTAACTATTCTTCAGTTTTTTCTTCAGCTTCAGCCTTTACTTCTTCAACAGCTTCAGTTGCAGCTTCTTCAGCTTTTACTTCCACGGTTTCTGCTGCTTCTTCTGCCTTAGTTTCAGCTTTAGCTTCTGATTTCTTTGCCTTTGTTGATTTTTTTGCAGGTGCCTTAGCCGCATCAGCTTCTACATATCCGGGAGCCTTAATGCTTACTACTTTACCCTTGTACTGTCCGCAAGACATACAAACTGTGTGTGCTAAAACTGTTGCACCGCAATTTGGACATTTTGCCGTTTCAGGCTTTGTTGCCTTCCAGTTCGATCTTCTTTTACCTTGAGCGCTATGCCCGGTTCTTTTCTTTGGTACTGCCATTTTTCTATACCTTTCTTTTTGCTTTTTCTACTTCGACTAGTTGTCTTTTATTTCTACATTTTTAAATATTTCAAGTCTTTCATCTGCCGGCTGATATTCTTCATCCGTTACAAAAAGACCTTCACTACAATTTATACCACAAACTTTTTTATTTGGTAAAGATAATATTACAGATTGATACAATAAGTCATAAACATCAATCTCATCCGCCCCGTTTAAATCTGTTACAAACTGACCGTTTCTTAATTCCACTTCATTTCCGTATTCACCGTAAAGTGTAGTTTTGGCATAGGTTTCGTCTATATCAAAATCCAGTTTTTGCACAAAAGGTTCAAGGCAAATATCGCATTCCAGATTAATTTCACCATCTACATGCCCGGTAACTTCAATAAATTCGCCTAAAGATTTGAAGGTCAAGGAACTATCCACTCTTGCGGATAATTCCTTAATCTCAAAACTAAAATGCTGTGTAAGGACTTTTCCTTCTTCTTTTTCAATGTCCTTAATTTTTACACTATACATATGGTTCCTCTTGAAGTATCAGACCTGCTATCTGGGTAGATACAAAACAAAGTTTTCTTACAGGCCCGATTGGTTCTTTCTCAACAAGAACAGGATTCGGTGATTTCATAAGTTGTTTTAATTCGGCATATACAGCCTGCGGGTTTTCGAAATACAAAACCACAGGTGTTGCTGACCCTTTTAAAAACAGTACCAGTGCTGTTCTCGTTTGCTGGGGCTGCGGCGGTGGAAACTGCTGTGCCATACTTTGAACCTCCTTTTATAATTCTATACAGATACTTTCATTGTGTTTGCAATAATTTCATTAAAGCTTTCTGCTGTAAGACTTGCTCCGCCTACCAATGCTCCGTCAATATCAGATTTTGACATTTGTTCTTCAATAGTAGAAGGTTTAACAGAACCGCCGTAAAGGATTCTGATAGAATCAGACGCGCTTGCCCCTGCAACTTCTTTTACTACACTTCTAATCATTGCAATAACTCTGTTTGCTTCATTCGCGTCGCAGGTTTTGCCTGTTCCGATTGCCCAGATTGGTTCATATGCTATAACTGATTTTGCAATATCTTCTGCTGAAATACCGTCTAATGCAGCTTTGATTTGTGAAGCAATATGGCTGTCTGTAATTCCTGATTCTCTTTGTTCAAGTGTTTCACCACAGCAGATAATAGGAATTAGACCGCCTGCTAATATTGCTTTTGCCTTTAAATTAATCATTTCATCTGTTTCAGAGAAATACTGTCTTCTTTCAGAGTGACCGATAATAACATATTCACATCCTGCATCCTTAACCATTTCTACAGAAACTTCACCTGTGTATGCACCTGAAGATTTCCAGTGGCAGTTTTGTGCAGCAATAGCAATCTTATCACAGCCTGCGCCGCAATTGCATTTTTCAGATGCTACAGCCGACAGTGATGTAAAAGTAGGTGCTATTACAATTTCAGGAAGCTGTGATGATGAAAAATCTTTTGCGAAGTTCTTAATACCATCAAAAAGAGCTTTCCCTTCTGATTGTAAAAGATTCATTTTCCAGTTTCCTGCAATAATCGGTTTTCTTGACATAATTTTCTCCTTAAAAAAACTAGTATACGGATAGATTTTAAATCAAAAAAAATGTACAATCAAGAGGCTTGAAAGTACAGGCGGCATATAAAATACAGGGGTTACGGTATACAGCAAGGGGCATATGCATTTTCTTTTTGTAACATTTTTTTTACAAAATTTCTGTTTAAAGCAAATTTTTTTGTTCAGCAATATTATGTATTAGTACAGTAAATTTAGCAAAAAGATTAAAAATTCCGGAGATATGCAGATGAAAATTAATAATACTCAGAATAATTACATTCCCCCCGCTTTTAAAGCAAGATTTTTTTATAGTGATTCATTAAAACAAGTCGCAGACTATGCAGCTGCCAAAAATAAATTTGATAAACTGAATACAGCGCGGAAAAATATTGCCTCTTCACATTTTAATGTTAGATTACTTTTAGATATACAGCAGACAAAAGACGGCAAGCCCATTTTGCAATTTTCACGTTTTCTAAAACGGAAAAATGTTGCTATAGCCCAAAATAGCAATGATTACACTTTATCAAAACAATTCTCTATAGCTTCCTCAGATAATTGTAATCCTCTGGATTTTGCGCTAAAAACAATTATCAGAATGGGAAACAAGGCACCTGAAAATAAGCTTTTCAGAAAAGCAGTTATTGAAAAATAACCGAAAGGAATAGTTATGAAAGTAATGAATAATACTCAAATACAACCGGCTCAATCATTTAAAGCTATAAAAATGGTTAAATGCAATACAGAAGAATACAACAAACTCATGCAAACCTATGGCAAATTCTTTCAAAAGGGAAAATATATTGTATTTAAAAATCGTTCTCTTAATGATTGTGACACCTATGAAAAAGTTGCGGAAACGGCTGATGCACTCCAAAAATCACCAAACTGGCTCTGGATGAACTGTAAATTAAACGGAATAAATTTACCGGACATTGAAACAGCACCCTTCTTTGAAATAAGCGAAAAAGATGTATTAAAAACTGTTTCATACAGATTTAAAAACCTCTTTAAAAGCGTAAGCTTTGGAGTTAAACATGCAGAAGAAATTCAATCAGTTCCGGAACATTTACAGCAAATAAAACTCTATAATTCATATGCCGATTATGATTACCCGAGATTTTTAAAGTTTTTAAAAAAGAATAATACGCAAGAACTAAGTTTTGACGAATATATGCAAGAGCTTGCACAAAGATTTGGGAAATAAAAACATTGAAGGGCGGAACAGCAATGCTGTTCCGCCCTTCAGGTTATTCCGCTTCCAGAAGTTCCATTGCAAGAGGTGCTTCTACTTTCCCATTGAGGGTTTTAGAAACTTCTTTTAATTTATTCGCAACAGTTTCCATTTCATCAGTCCAGACAAAGTTATTAAGTACATACTTTTCAGCTTTATCAAAATCCGCATCAATCTGAACTCTTACAATTTCTTCCAGCATTTTACGCGCTGTCGGAACCATCTTATCGATGTTAACAGTTAAAATTCCGTCTTTCGATATTTCAATCGCTCCGTGTTTTAAGAAAAAGTAATTCTGCATAACCGTTCTGACTCTGTGTGCCTGACTTAAAACAGGTTTAGATTTTAACATATTATCAGCCGCAAAAGTAACAATAATTTGTTCATGCTGCTCCGGAGTATATAACCTGTTTTCTGTTAAAACATCCAGCATTGCAAGCGAAACCATATCGGCTTTGTTTTCTTCAATAATTGACTGATATTTACCTAAAGCCTCTCTATTTTTATTCGGCCCTAATGAATGCCCGTTTTCGTGTCCTACGGTAAACCAGTGGTCAGCTTCGTCATTGTAATATTTATGCTGCTCTTTATTTAATATTGCATCAAGACGTTTTTGCAGTTTTTGTTTAGCATCTTCACTTGTTATTAAACGGATTTGGCGATGATAAACATTTCTTCTTCCCCCGCCTATTGTAAGTGAAAGTTTATCATCATTTGGCAGATTTTCCGCTAATGTGATACCTCCGCGGTATTCACCTACATCACCTGTAACTGCAACAAGGTCAACATCAACCATTGTTTGTTTAGAATCCTTATCCGGCGAAATATTTTGTTCATATTCATTATTAAACGGCATATTCTTTGCCATCAGCGGTAAATATTCTTTAACTTTCAATATTGCATCAGTACCTTTTTTGTTAACAATACCGACTCTCCCGCCGAGCATATCTTTAGAAACAGGTTTGATATCATACTTAGAAAGTAAGTCCATCAATTCCTTATTCTCAATTACTGTCTGGGTCATCTCATCTGAATAGTTTTCGCGGGTTATAGTAAATTCTAACGGTGTGTCCTGAAGCTCAGCCCACTTCTTATCTGCATAAGCATCTAACATCGGATCTGCTGTCCTGAGAGCTTTTGCCTGTAGTTCCAAAAACTCGTTAAAATCAGGATTTGTAGAATATTTTGCAGCTTTTTCCAGTTCCGCTGCCATTGCCTCAAATTCTGATTTATATTTATCAATATAATCCGTTCCTTTTAAAATTTCACCATCACGCTCTACAACACTGCGCTGATTAAGAATTGTCCGGACTTCATCAATCTTACCCTCTTCAATCATTTTCTTTATAATTGAATGAAACTCTTCAACGCTCAAATCTTCCGGATACAAACCTTTTCCCAATTTTTCAGTTACGCCTTTTGCAAGATTTATCTTATTAGATTCGGTATCTATAGCGCAAACACCTTTCTGAGCATCAAACAATACCCGGGTAAGTTTTGCTGTTTCATTATCTTTAGCAATTTCACGGTTAAGGAAATCCCTAAAGGCGAGGTTGTGATGGTTATCAAGTTTAAAATTTATCTCTTCAAGAATATATGCCGCCCGGACTAAATGCTTAAGCGCTTTTTTATCACCCTCAGCCAGTGATGTATACTCATTTGAATCACCGGCCAGCATTTTTTTTGTTGTCATATACTCTTTATTTATACGTCTGGCTAATTCTTCCTTAGAAAGATTAAACTCATAATCTTTTTGATATGTAACCATTGATTTGTTTAATTCACTCATTTTATTAAGCTCCTCTGTTATTCTCTTTGGATTTGCACCACTATTTGCATCCGGCATATAAGCATCCGGAGATTTTTCTTTAGTATAGTTATTCATCTGCGGGATATGTGTACCGGTAACAGGTTTCATTTCCATTGTTTAAACTCCATTACAACTTTTTATTATATATTTATTCAGGAAAAATGTACAGCAGTGAACAACAAATATTAATCCGCTGTCTACATGCCGGCAAGAGCTTCAAGCGCGGCTATTTTCATAACATTTGCATCAGGGGTTCTGCCTGTCCAGATAATCTGCGCTCTTTGAGCCTGCATTATAAGCATATCAAGACCGCCTATAGTTCTTAAGCCGCACTTCTGCGCCATAGAAATCAATTTCGTTTTGGAAGGGTTATAAATGACATCATAAACTACTGTTTCAGGATTCAGTTTTTTAATATCACTTTCCTCTAGAGGACTTTCATTCATCATATATCCGCGCATGCCTATCGGGGTGGTATTTACTACTATTGCTGTATGCGATAAATCTCTTATATTCTGGATTTGATATACAGAAAATTTTACATCGGGAAACTGTGCGCGCAGATAATTAAGAGTTTGATTTGCATTAATAATATTTCTGGTATACATATCAACCTCTGTTACACCGCGCTCTATAAGCCCTACTACAGCGGCACGGGCAGCGCCGCCGGTGCCTAAAACAGAAGCATTCTTATTCTTAAGGTTTAATTCCAGCGGAATAGCCATTTTAAATCCGTAAATATCGGTATTGTATCCAAACAGGGTTTTATCAGCATTAATTTTAACCGTATTAACACAGCCAGCAATATTTGCATAATCATCTATTTCATCCAAAAACAGCGAAACAGGAACTTTCAAAGGAATAGTGACATTAAACCCTGTATAATTCTGTGTTTTTAAAAACTTAATTCTTGATATTAAATCCTCCGGCGGGGTTTCTAAAACATCATAAACACCTTCAACATCTATACTTTCCATCGCCGCAGCATGGATTACCGCTGATATGGAATGTCCAAGAGGATAACCAATTATTCCTAATTTATACATTTTTCACTCCGAATACAGGTTAATTGTATCATATTTCTTACACTTTTTCAAAGACTAATTATTTTGATATTTTTACACCCCATCCGGAGTATAGATTTCAAATATTCATAAAATTATAATGTATTTTGAAAAAAGAGGATGTAAAACCGTTCCCCGGAGTCTGCAAGGGAAATGTATATTTTTCCGCAAACTCAAAAAGTTTAATTAATTTTTGTAAAATAAAAGCATTTGCTTCTTATTTTTGTTAAAATTGTTATGGTACAAAATGAAAAGACTGATACTAACAGCATTATTTTTTATAATTAGTTTTATTATTAATATTACGGGAGCAGTTAATGCACAGGATGTGCTAAAAATTGATTCTGTTCATTTTGACAACTCGGATAAACTCATTTTTATATCAGCTCAAGCGCCGGATGGCGGGAAAAGAGATATAAAAACAAAAACTCTTGAACAACCCAACCGCGTTTATTTTGATATAGAAAACGCAATACTTACAGGCTCAAAACGCAATTATGTATTTGAAAGAAGCCCTTTAATGGAGATTGTTATTTCTCAAAATACAGTTTCTCCTGCTGTTGTAAGAGTTGTTATGACCTTAGAAGAAAGTATTTCACCTTCTGATATAAAAATTTCTCAGGCAGACGGAAATATTATTATTAAATACAATGATAAAATAGATGTCACAGGAAATTATTTCAGAACAATTTACAGAGATTTCAGGAAATCAGCCAACGATTATTACGAATATTTAAAAATATTTGCCCAAACAATAGAAAGAAATACCATACCTATAGTAAAACCTGAGGCTGATAAAAAATTACTGGAAGATATTCAAACCTCTATCCAGAATACAACACTTGCAAACTCTGACGGAGTAAATTACGACACAATAAAAAAAACAAGTATTGATACCGGTTTAAAAACAGGATATTATCTTAAACTTGTTAAATACCAGAATAACGGAATACTTATACAGGGACTCGGGCAGGCGCAGATAGAATCACCAACATTTCTGTCAAACCCGTCAAGACTTGTTATTGATATGCCTAATACTTACGTCGAACCCGATATAAGAAACAAAGAAATCCCGCTTGGCAGCAGCGGAGAAACTATTAAAATAGGACAATTTGAAGTAAATAAAGCACGTATTGTTATTACAACTACACAAACTTCCAAATACCTGCCGATATTTTCACCTGATAATCAATCATTATTTATAATAAACACGGATAAACTCACATCCGCCTATGTTTCACAGACAAAAACAAATATAAACGGATATTTTAACAAAAAAATTGACAGATATACAAACGAACTTGTATTATCCTTCACCAAACCTGTAATAACAGGGATTAGAAGAAATCCTGATTCTTTTACCGCATACTTCCTTAATGCAGTAAGCTATAATGAACAAGAGTTTCAAAATGCTTTATCACAGGCTGGAGTAAAAGATGTTAAACTCTCTTTAATGTCAAACATAGGAATAAGAATGACTTGTCCGTTGTCAAGGGATAAAGTCATCAGATTTGATGAAAGTGCGGATGGCAGAGCTGTAAAACTTGTTGTAACCTCACCGACGCCGACGCCGATATTCAGAAATAAAAAATCAAAAGGTTCTGTCGTACTTGATGCCGGACACGGCGGAACTGATTACGGCGCAATAAGAGCAGGGATAAACGAAAAAGATATTACGCTGTATGTAACCAAAATGGTTGAAGCAATCCTTCAAGAACGCGGTTATAAAGTTTATATGACCAGAAGTGATGATTCAGGGCCGTCTTTGCAGGACAGAGTTGATTTGTGTGAAAAGAAAAAACCTGATATATTTGTAAGTATTCATGTTAATTCATCGGTTAAAAACGATATTTACGGTATAGAAACTCACTGGTACCACGATTACAGTCTGGAACTGGCTCAGATAGTACACAAACATCTTATAAAAAATATTCCCTCTACAAAAGACAGAGGATTGTTCCAGTCTAAATTTTATGTTATAAATCATACAACCGTTCCGGCTATATTAGTAGAAATGGGCTTCATATCTAACGAAGCCGAACGTGCCAAACTCGTTACTGAAAATCACAAGCAACAAATAGCAAAATCTATAGCTGAGGGTATAATTGAGTACATTAATTCAAAAAAATAACAGAGAATTACCTGTAGGGTTCTGCGACTCCGGAGTCGGCGGGTTATCTGTATTTGCTAAATTTAAACAGCTAATGCCTAACGAAAACACTATTTACTACGGTGATTTAAAAAATGTTCCATACGGCTCTAAATCAAAAGATAAAATAACCGGTTATTTAAAAACCATCCTTAATTACTTCAAATCCCAAAACGTCAAAGCAGTAGTACTTGCCTGCAACACTACTTCTGCTGTTGCCTACGAAGAAGTTAAAAACGATTACAATTTTCCGATATATCCGATTATCCAGTCATCTGCAAAAATTCTTGCAGAATCAGGAGTTAAAAGACTCGGAATTTTTGCTACTTTGGCAACCATAAATTCCGGTGCTTACGAAAAAGAAATAAAAAAATATAATCCGGATATACAAATTTATACAAAAGCATGCCCGGGATGGGTTGAAATTGTTGAGAATAAAACATTTAATAATAAAGCCAGTATTAATCTGGTTAAAAAATATTTTGATGAACTTATGATTTATACCCCTGAAAAAATAGTTCTGGGCTGCACGCATTATCCTTTCCTTACAGGCATGCTCTCAAAACTCGCTGATAGCAGTATTTTTATAGATCCGGCAATTTATTTTTCTGAATTTATAAAAAAAGATTTAATAAAAAAAGAGCTAAACAATTTATCGAACACTCCGGGAAAAGAAATATTCGTAGTAAGCGCAAACCCTGAACAATTCAGAATTTCAGGAGAATTATTCTACCATATAAAAAACAATCCTGTGTTATTGTAAATTCAACTATATAAAAGTTAATAATCTTTTGCATGATAATCAGACTTTTAGTATCATAAATAATATGGGTACAGCAGTAAATGAAGCAGTCGAAATTTGGGATAGTGTAAAAGAAGAACTAAAAAAAACGGTTCCGGAAACTTCTTATCCGTGGATAATGCCGCTTGAGCCGGTCGGGTTTGAGGATGATAAAATTACCTTTCTTACAGGTGCGTCTTTTGCTGTCCAAATAATTAGAAAGCATCATTACAAACAAATTACTGATGCGCTTAAAGCTGTCACCGGACGGGATATTAAGTTTGATATAATCGTTGATTCAAAAAAATCAGAAGAATTAAAAAAACAGACAGAAAAAATTAATAAAAAATATTTTGATAAAGAAACCCGCGAACGTGCAATGGACAATCTTGCCATAATGCAGTCAGCCGCCAATCTTAACCTTAAATACAAGTTTGAAAACTTCGTTGTCGGTGAAAATAACAAAATGGCACACGCTGTTGCGTTTGAAGTAGCAAAAGAACCGTGTAAAAAATTCAATCCCCTGTTTATTTACGGAGGCTCGGGACTGGGTAAAACCCATTTAATGCAAGCTATCGGGCATTATATCATAACCCATTACCCGAAGATGAAAATAAGATACATAAAAACAGAAGAATACGTTAATGAACTTATAAACAATTTAAGAATGGGCGGAAACTCAGCCGAGAGAATGTCCAAATTCCGTCAAAAATACAGAAACGTAGATATTTTATTAATTGATGATATCCAGTTTGTTGAATCAAAAGAACGTACAATGGAAGAAATATTCCATACTTTTGATACACTCTACAACAAAAATAAACAGATTGTAATAACTTCCGACCGTCTGCCCAAAGATATTCCGACACTTACAGACAGGCTGCGTTCAAGATTTGAAATGGGTATTATAGTTGATTTACAGCCGCCTGATTTTGAAACAAGAGTTGCTATACTCAAAAATCTAGCCTCTCAGGAAAGAATAGAAATGCCTGATGATGTCTGCGAATATATAGCCAAACATTTTTGTGATAATGTCCGCGAATTAGAAGGTGTATTCAATAAAGTTTCAGCATACGCAAGTATCAGTAATACACCTATAACTCTTGATTTTGCTAAGTCTACTCTTAGGTGCGAAGAAAACAAAAAGAAAATTACAATTGATGAAATAGCAAAAGTATGTGCGGAATATTATAATGTATCTATAAAAGATTTAAAAAGTACACAGCGTTCGCAGACAATCTCGCTTGCAAGGCAGGTTGCAGTTTATTTAACCCGCGAAACTACAGGCATGAGTTACGTTAATATAGGTGAATATTTTGAAAAAAAACACCCTACGATGCTTTTCTCATACGAAAAAATTAAACAGGAGCTTATAACAGACCGCCGGTTAAGAGAAGATGTCCGGGAAATAAAACAAGCCCTAAAATTAGAATAACAAATAGTCACAATTAAGCTTTAAAAAGTATTTGCTACAAATATACATACATGATATAATTCAGGGTATGGATGAGAAGGTTTCCGTGAAAAAATTGACTACGCAGTCGAAACTTATCTTTACGGGGATGGCTTTAAGTACTGTTTTCATTGTGCTTTTAGCTTCTTTTGCCATCTTTGAAATAGAACAAACCCTCAATTCAGGTTACAGAAACTTTGCCTCAATAATATCCAAAACACTTGCTATAGAAAGCCAGGAAATAATTAAAGATATTCCTGACCTTGAAAAATATGAAACATTAAGAGAACATTCTAAATCCATTCTTAAAAACAATTCTGATATTTCTTACGTAGAATTTAGAGATTCTAATTCAAAAATTATTTATTCATCAAAAGATGATTTTCCAAATAAATATGAAACTAATGCTATTAAAGCTTCCGCGCCATTAAAAATTATTAATCTCGGTCAGGCTGATACTGCCGGTTCCGTAATGATTGGTATGTCCGGAAAAACTCTTGCCAAAATTGTTAAAACTGCTCAATTTTCAATGATTCTCGTATTTATACTGGCATGGATTGTAATATCCGGTATTGTTTATATGAATACATCAATTGTAAGCAGAGAATTAAGAAAACTTTATAACGGTGTTAAAAAGATTTCATCAGGCGACTTTGGATATACAATTGACAAAGAAAATGCAGGACGCGAAGTATCTGAATTATTCGATGCATTTAATGATATGTCCCGCAAACTCAGCCGGTATAATGAACAAACTATAGAAAGTCTTACTTTTGAGCGCAATAAACTTGAAGCTGTACTTATGAGTATTGTAAACGGTGTTGTGGTCTGCGACAGTAAAGACAAAGTAATACTGGTAAATAACCACGCAAAGAAACTTTTAGAAGTAACAGATAATGATATTGTTAATACTCAAATACAACAATTCTGCGATACAAACGGAGAACTCTGTTTTAAAGATAAAATCGAACAGTTTAAAGATACTCCGCTTGAAGAAATGGAATCAAAACCGCTTGAATTTAACATAGAAATATCAAAAAGAATTATCAAATCGCTTATATCACCTATGTTTTCAAGAAGCGGAGCCTATACAGGCTACATAATAGTTCTGATTGACGTAACCAAAGAAATAGAAATGGATCAATTACGCTCGCATTTCATATCAAATGTATCACATGAATTAAGAACACCTGTCACCGTTTTAAGAAGCTATATTGATACTTTATACAACTATGGTGACAATTTTGACTTTAACACCCAGCGCGAATTCATAGGTGTAATGAATCAGGAAATTATAAGACTCAACCGGATGGTAAATGATATACTTGATTTTTCAAGATATGAATCTCAAAATGTTCATCTTGAAATGAGTAAACAAAATATTGTTGAAATAATAGAAGATTGCGTAAATCAGGTTGAAGTATTAGCAAAAGAACACAATTTAACCTTCTCTATAATAAAAGAACCTGATTTGCCGGAAGTTACTCTGAATATTGACAGTATTTCAAGAGCATTAATGAACATAATTTCTAATGCTATCAAGTATTCACCGGACGGCAAACGTATAAAAATCCGTGCAGAACGTTCCCGTGTAGATAACTGTGTAGAAATAAGCGTAGAAGATCAGGGTCAAGGAATACCTGAAGAATGTCTTGATAAAATTTTTGAAAGATTTTATCGTGTTGAAAATGCCACCCACTCTGTAAAAGGTACAGGGCTTGGATTACATCTTGTAAAAATAGCTATAGAAAAACACCATCACGGTGAAGTCTTTGTTCATTCAAAACTCGGCGAAGGTTCAACCTTTGGATTCAGACTTCCTATTGACCAGCCGGAAGAAGAACCGGAAGAATATATTCCAAACCTTCCTTCAGAAAGCGAAACCCAACAGGAATCACACGGCAACGGATGGACTTTATCATCAATAGAAAAGAAATAAATGGATAATTACGAAAAAGCCATAGAACTTTTAACCTCAAAAGGCAGATTTTTTATAGAACTCGGGTTGGATAGAATTTCAAAAATTCTGAATCTTTTTAATAACCCGCAGAATAGTTTAAAATATATTCATGTTGCAGGTACAAACGGCAAAGGCAGTGTTTGTGCAATGCTTGAGTCAATACTCAGAACAAAATATAAAACAGGATTATACACCAGCCCGCATATCTTCGATTATACAGAGAGGATTAAATTTAACGGCCAAAATATTCCAAAAGAAATTTTTGCAAAATACGTATTTGATATATGTAAAAAAGCTGATGAGGTTTCTATACATCTGACTGAATTTGAAATACTTACTATAATGATGTTTTTGTACTTCAAAGAAAAAGGCGCGGAAATAGTTATTTTAGAAACAGGACTTGGCGGAAGATTTGATGCAACAAATGTAATTAAGCAAAATATTTGTTCTGTTATAACCCATATAGATTATGACCATACAGAAAGACTGGGTAATACAAAAGATAAAATTGCATTTGAAAAAGCCGGTATCATAAAACCGGCTTGTCCTGTAGTAACAGCCTCCGCAATGGAAGTACTCAAAGACAGGGCTGATAAATTAAATTCTTTATTTATACTAATACCGCCTGTAGTTAATGATGAATATAAACAAGCCTGCGCTCTCAAAGGATTTCAGCAGGAAGAAAATATCTCGCTTGTACTTACAGTTATACAAACATTTTTTAAAGATATAATGAATGATGAGATTCTGACAGGACTCAAAAACACTATTCATCCGTTCAGATTTGAATATTTTCCAAAACATAATCTTATTGTAGATGCCTCACACAACCCGAACGGTATTGAAGCATTGAAATTAAACCTTGATTATTTATATCCGCAGTATCAAAGAACATTTATTTTCGGGTGTTTAAAAAACAAAGAGTATAAAAAAATGATAAATATTTTATTCAGGCCTGAAGATGACATTTATTTTTATGAATTTAATTATCCAAACACCGCTAAATTTGAGGATTTAAAATCGGCTTGCCCGTACCCTTGCAAGAAATTTGACGGAAATTTACAAATACAAAATAACAAATTAACAATTGTCTGCGGTTCTTTTTATATGTTATCAAGTCTGTTCAAATCACGCGAAGGACTATTATAGCCCGCGGCCTGTAATATATACACCGGCACCCGCAAATATATTTGTGAGTAATTTAAAATCAATTTTTACCCACAAATATATTTGTGTTACTTTAATTACACACAAATGTTTTTGTGTGTAATTTTTTGGTATTTATTGCCCACAAATTGTTTTTATGCTATATTTAAAATAATGGAGCGTTTATGAATTATAATCCATCAAAACCAAAAAAAATTGCGGATATAAATATTGATTATGTAAAACTGGTACCGTTTATCGGAAAATCTCATGCAGCATTATCTAATTACAACGGGGCTTTAAGCCATCTGATTAATCCGCAAATTCTACTTGCTCCTATGACAACAAAAGAATCTGCTATGTCATCTCAAATTGAGGGAACACAAGCAACTTTAACCGAAGTCTTACAGCATGAAGCAGGAGAAAATTTTGATACAAACAAAAAACAAGATATATTAGAAATACTCAATTACCGTACAGCGATGGCTTATGCAATAGAACTTTTAGAAGAAAAACCTTTTATTCATCTAAATATGATTAGAGATATACATAGTGTCTTACTAAGAGGTGTTCGCGGCGCAAATAAAGGTAGAGGTGAGTTCAGAAAAATACAGAATTGGATTGGCCCCAAAAACTCTACTATTGAAAATGCTTCTTTTATTCCCCCTGCTCCTAATGAAATTATTGATTACCTTGATGAATGGGAAAAGTTTATAAATTCTGATTATTTAGATTTATTAATACAATTAGCTATTGTGCATGCACAATTTGAAATTATTCACCCGTTCTTAGACGGAAACGGAAGGCTTGGCAGGCTATTGATTCCAATATTTTTATATTCAAAACAATATCTGGCGCAACCTATATTCTATTTGAGTGAATATTTTGAAAAACACAGAGAAGAATATTATAACAATCTTAGAAATATAACCAAAAGTGACAACTGGCAAAACTGGATTGAGTTTTTCTTAACTGCAATTATAGAGCAATCAAAAATAAATACGCAAAAAATTAACCAAATTCTTGAATTAAGTAATAACACGAAAAATATAATTCAAGAAACAATAAAATCGCAGTATACATTTAACATTATAGACACTATTTTTTCAAAACCTATTTTTACAACTTCTTCCTTTGCAAAATCAGCAAATATAGCCAATAGAAAAACTGCTAATTCAATATTACAAAAGCTTGCCGAAAAGCAAGTACTTACACTTATTAGAGAAGCCAGCGGAAACCGTGGAAATTTATATGCTTTCCAAGAACTTATAAAAATAGTGGATGGAGAATAATATACAAAACCGCAGACTTGTTATCAAGCAAGCCTGTTCAAATCCCGCGAAGAACTATTATAACCCGCGGCCTGTAATATATACACCGGCACCCGCAGCAATCATACATAAAACAACACTAAGGCCTATATAAACAACAGCAGGAACTATTTCGTGCGACTCAAACATTTTTAATGTTTCAAATGCAAAAGTTGAAAATGTTGACAACCCGCCGCAAAAACCGCAGGTAACAAAGAGTTTAAACTGGGGCGGAATATTTGTCCTGGAATAAAAATACCCGAACCCTGCACCAAAAATAAAACTTGCAATAATATTGACACAGAGAGTAGCCGGAGCAGAAGCAAACTTATCACTTACAATTATCAATCCTGTAAAATATCTCAGAACAGCTCCGAATCCGCCGCCTGTAAAAACTGCCAAAACATTAATTATATTATTAGTCATATATTAAACCCGTAATTGTACAGGCATAATCAAATACAGATAATCTTCTTCGCTCTTGGGTCTTAGAACGGCGGCTGATAAATTAGTATTCATTTGGATTAAAACTTCTTCAACTTCTGCTATTTTTAAGAAATCAAGAAGATAGCGGTAATTAAATGCAATAACCATATCCTCGCCGCTGTAAGATATTTCTATTTTATCTTCGCTGGCGCCGGCATCAGGAGTATCCGCATTCATTTTTAACACTCCGTCAGTAAATTCAAATTTAACGATACTTGTTTTTTCATTTATCATCGTAGAAACTATTTCGAGTGCAGAAATAAGCTTATCACGGTTTACAAGAGCCTGTTTAGAAAAGCTTGTAGGTATAAGCTGGTTATACTTAGGGTACTGTCCTTCCATTAGTCTTGAAATAAGTTTAGTTGTACCTGTTTTAAAAATAATTCTTGATTTTTCTTTTGATATAACAACATTTTCATCTTCTACATAAGAAGTCATTCTTATAAATTCAGAAAGAATTTTTGAAGGAACAATCATTGCAAAGTCTTTATTTTCGTCATTTTTAACAAATTCTTTAGCCCTTGCAAGTCTGTTGCCGTCAGTGGAAGCCATTTCAAGAATTTTATCATTAATAGAACATATTACACCGGATAACAGATTATTTGTTTCATACCCTGCGGCAGCAAAGCTTGTCATTTTTGCACAGGTGACAAAGGGTTTCATTTCAATTTCAATAGACTCACCTTCTGTTAATTCATCTTCAACAACAGGGAATTCTGACGCAGCAATACCGATAATATCAAATTTAGATTTTCCGCTGGTAATAACAGCTATATTATCGTCACTTATTTCAAAATTAACAGGAGCATTACCAAGCCTTGATACAATATCAGAAAGTTTTTTAGCCGGAAGAGTAATTTTACCTTCTGTTTCAATCTTTCCGTTTATGGTTGTTACAACTGTCAAATCAAAACTTGTAGCAGACAGCTTAAGAGTATCGGATGAAACGGATTCAATCAAAACGTTAGCAAGAACAGGCTGTAAACCTTTTGGAACAGTTGCACGCTCAACGATTCTAAGACCATTTAATATAATATCTTTTTCTACTGAAAATTTCATGACGATACTCCTTAAACATATACTCCAGTTAAATTATAGTACAAAATTAAAAAATATACTATAAATTTAATTTATACCCGCCGCCATAAACTGTTTCTATATATTTTTTGCCGTCAGATATTTTATCAATTTTGCTTCTTAAATGTCTTATATGGACTCTGATTGTTTCCAGATTATCATCAGGCTCATACCCCCAGATATCTTTAAGTAGCTTAGCTCCGGCAACTATTGTTCCGTGGTTCTGGAACAGAACATTAAATATATCAAACTCGATAGGCGTAAGTTTCTGGATTTTATCATTAATTTTTACACTGTAATTTTCAGGCAGAAGTGTAATTTCTTTATACGTCAAAAGTTCACGGGTGGCCGCAGATTTTGGAATTTTATCAGAACGTTTAAGGAGCGCTCTTATTCTTACCATTAACTCTTCTATTTCAAAAGGTTTGCATAAATAATCGTCTACGCCTGTATCAAAACCTTTAACTTTATCATTAAGCTGTGACAGAGCGGTCAGCATAATAATAGGAGTATCAGAAATCTCAGGACACTGGCGTATTCTCTGCGCAACCGTAAATCCGTCAACTTCCGGCATCATTACATCCAATACTATACAGGAAGGTTCTTCCTGCTTTGCTGTCTGAAACCCGTCTATCCCGTTAAAACATTGAATTACTTTATAACCTGCAAGTTCCAGGTTTATTTTTATTAATTCATTTATTGCTTTATCATCATCTATTACTAAAATCTTGTTTGCCATTTCATTTAATATTGTAGAAAAAATGTCAAAAAATGTCTATAAGCTGTTTTTTATTGTTAATAACTTTTAGATAAATTCTGTTAATTAAATGTTATCTGAAAATTTTGACAAGTTTTGAACATCTTTTGACAATCTTTTTAAACAAAATTCTACAATCTTTTGACATTAAAAAATATTGTTATTATTGAGTTTAAGACCTTTTTCTACAAATAATTTATGCTTATTATTACGATTATTATTTTAATTAATTATATATATAATT
>CASDWH010000013.1 GCA_949284715.1 uncultured bacterium | reverse complement strand
TTGTGTTTAGGTTTTAACCTGCCGGAAGTGTCCGAAAATAATCAAACCAAATTACTTGAAAAGTCCACGAAGTGTCCGTTGAAGTCCACCCCATCGACTTTTGCTTATAACCCTTATGTGGCGGAAGTTTAGGACATATTTGAACATGTACGAATGGTTTGATTATTTTCGGCAAGGACATTTGAAATTTTAGCCGAAAGTTTTTTCTTAAGGTCGGAAGAATTTTCATCAAGTTTGAGAAAAATAAAATTGAAATTGAGAAAAATGCGGAACCAACTTTGTGAAAAAATATTTTTCAATTGATACAAAACCGACACAAAGTTCATAGGTTGTGGTAAATTTTAATTTACCGCAACAAAAATGTTTCTGTAATCAAAGATTACCAAAACCTACTAATATTAATAACATTCCTCTTTGTATTTTAATCCCCATTCTTCCATTGACATTAATACAGATTTTAAACTTAAGCCGGTTTCTGTTAACGAATATTCAACTTTTGGAGGTACTTGTGCATATACTTTTCTTTTAATTAATCCGTCATTTTCCATAGACCTTAAATTTGCAGTCAATACTTTTTGGGAAACATTCCCGACAGATTTTCTTAACTCTCCGAATCTTTTTGTACCATTTAATAAATCTCTTATTATTAACACTTTCCAGCGGTCTGAAATTAAAGAAAGTGTCACCTCTACTGGGCATTTAGGTAATTCGTTTTTGTTTTTCATATAAAATCCTTTATTTAAGCAATAGTTTCAAAAAGGTAACTATAGAACATTAAAGTGCTTACTTTACATAAGTTACTTACATGTTTATTATATCCATGTAAGTAAAAGTGTCAATACAAATTAAAAGGAGAACATTTATGACAAATTTTAGAATTTTAAAAATTGGAAAGTTAGATGAAGTTAGTAAAAACTATGAAAACGGTAAAGTATTTTTACACGATTTATTAGATTTAACAAGTTGCGAAATCTCAGTAAACTCTATGAGTGCCGGTGTAAAACTTCCATTTAATCATAAACACAAGCAAAATGAAGAAATTTATATTTTCTTAAAAGGCAATGGTTCAATGACTCTTGATAACGAAATAATAGACGTAAAAGAAGGAGATTGTATAAAAGTCTTGCCGCAGGCTGTCAGAACAATGGAATCAAAAAACGATTTGCAATATATTTGTATTCAGGCAAAAACTAATTCACTTGAACAATTTGGATTAGGTGATGCCGAACTTTGTTAAAATTTTATGTTATTATAAGACTATTTCTTTGAGGTACTATGTTTGCAAGTACCTCTTTTACTATTTCAGACATTGTTTATTTAAAAACTATCTTTTAAGATAAATAACGGTGAGTATTGATAAAGTTTGGGCTTCAATTTGCCGAAAATAATCAAACCATGTGGAACAAATAATCACACCTTGTGTTCTTTTACATTTAATGTCCGGTTTACTGGAACGTCAAATGTTCTCCTGAACTTGTTTCATGTGCTTGCAGAAGTAGGGCTTTGAGTCATTTTTGTACATGTCGGAAGTTGCTTGTTAAAACTACTCTGTAGCGGACTTTATCAGGACATAAAATAGTAAAAATTAAGTATGCACGGCCGATAAATCCTGTATCAGGGGCAGCGTGTAATTTTTCAAGTTTAGAATGGAGAAGCTATCAAATCGAAGTGAACTCTTGCACTTGATTGATTATATATACCACAATTCATTAAAGGAACGCCGACATAGAATCTTGCCGTAAGATATTTTGAAACTGCAAGTCTTATACCTGCGCCTACACTGGATAAGAAATTAATGGTGCTAACAGAGTTTTTTGAAGGGAAAATAGCGCCATTATCAAAGAAAGCTGCCAGCTTAATAGAATCTCTTAGCCTATAGGTTGATTCTTTTCTAAAAGGAACTTTAATCTCTTCTGGTAAGAATGGTATAGGAAATAGCATTTCTAAGCTTGCGAAATAAGAACTCGCAGCAAGCAATAAACTTTCTGAATAGCCTCTGACGCTTGAAATACCGCCGATCTGATATTGCTCAATATACGCTATATCCTGCGGAGAGTACTGCCCGCCGGTTCTTAATGTTGCAATGATACCTTTGGGTAAATAGTGTATATAGTAGCCGTCGGCATTAATTTTTGTAAAATAATATGACGTAGAACGGATACTGTCGTCAATAATACCGTTTGTAGAGTAAACTGAACCGAATAAAACACTTCTATTAAAATTATATCGGCCGCCTAGACCTACAGCAATATTGTAGTCTTTAAAATTTGAATATCTAAATCCAGATATATCAGCAGTAGATAACTTTATATTTGCAGAAGTATTAAGACTCAAATTTGCCCTCGGTGTATCAATTAGAGGGTGAGAAACATACCCGCTGAAGATATGAGTGTTTGCTTCAAGCCCGAAACCGCTATAATCACCGCTCGATACTTTACTTTTACCAAACATGTAGCTGCCGCCGATTCTAGTGCCTTTCCTGTTTATTGGAATATTGTAATCAACGAAAGGGTTAGTAGAAGAGCGTGCAAGGTTAACAGCACCGGTTAATCTGTCTTGAAATCCCAAGAAGGAATCAGTAGACATCATCAAGCCGCCGCGGAGTAATCCTGTCGTTTCCCGCCCAAAGCTATCCCAGGAGGCTGAAAAGTGATATGGAAATTTTTCTTCTGCATTTATGATTACATCTGTTGTCCCGTATTCTTCACCTGGTTTTAGCTTAGCTGTCAATTTAATACTTCTGGCATTTTTATTAAACTGCTTTAAATCTTCTTCAAGTATTTGTAAATTTAGGATATCAGAAGGTTTAGATGATATCTGTTTTTTTAGAAACCACTTTCTGTTAAACCTGTTGCCTTCAACAGTAACATTCCCAATTCTAGCTTCCATGAGTTCTATTTTTAAAACTCCGTTTTCAAGGCTATCAAGATAAGCTCTTGCTGTAATAATATTTTTTTTTGCATAAAGCTTATTAATAAGATCTATAAAATTGTTAATGTCTTCTGCTGTTAAATCTTGACCTTCAGCAAGCGATGTTAATTGGAATATTTCCAGCTCCGAAAAAATTTCTGACTTGGAGATTTCAACTTTATCAATATGCGTTGTAGTAGCATTAAGATTTATACGAGGCGGCAATTCAAGTTGAGTTTCCTCATAAATCACCTCATCCTCAAGGATATTATCCAGCTCGCTTCTATGAGCTTCTTCAAGAGTTTCATAGTAACGCCTTGTTTTGTTTGTATCGGTCATTATACCCGGAGATTCATTAGGACGCAGAATATTTTTATTAACATCGTCGTGCTGTATTTCTTCAATATTCTCTTTTTGTTTCTTTTTTTCAAACTTTTTGAGTCTTTTTTGAATTCTTAATTCTTTTTTTGATACCAGTTTTATATTTGATGAAAAATCATCAGAATTTTCTGTTGCATAACTTTGATTATTACAGCTAAAAAAGAGTATTGATGCTAACACTAATAAAAAAATCTTACTATTCATTTCCTTCCACTCATTCCAAAACTTATCAATAAGTTAACATAAATTATATTAAAAAGGATAGTTTGTAAATCTATGTAAATTTTTCTTAACAATGTTTTACATTATATACCGTCACCATTAAAAGTGTTATATCTTAAGAATAATTGTTATGGGATAAGCGTGGTGGATTATGAAAAAATATTTTGAGATAAAACGTATAGTATCATTATTTTTGATTACTGTTTTCTGTTTATATAACACTTCGTTGGCTGCACTAGCTGTAGAAACAGAAATAACAAAGTTTGACGGAATAGATACCGGCACGTTGATAACACCATCAGAAGAGAATAAGCATATATTTGATATTAGTACGAATACAACTGTAAAAGATATTGGTATTAACGCATTTAATAGATTTAATGTCGGAGAGGGAGATACAGTAAATCTTCATTTGATAAATAACCAAACCAAGCTTGTCAACTTAATTTTTGATAATTCTGCATCACAGATAAACGGTATAGTCAATTCATATATTGGGAATGAAATAGGCGGTAATGTTTTATTTGCAAACCCGAATGGTTTTGTAATCGGTTCAAACGGGGTATTTAATGTAGGTGCATTGACACTTATGACCCCGACGGAAGATACAATGAGAGAGTTGATTGAAAATGAAAGCAAGAATACCTGGAATCAGGCAAATGTTGAAAAACTGCTAAGTTTTTCATTTAATGATTCAGACTATCTTATAACAGGAAATGCATATTATCCGTACGAACTGGCTCAGGGAGATATAGAAGTAGCCGGAAAAATTAATTCAAAGCAAGGGATTGATTTAATATCCGGCAGCAAAGTAAATATACTAAAAGATGCAGTACTTAATGCAAATATGAACTTTGTAACTGCTGGAAATACTATTACTGCAACCCCTGATGATAAATTTACAGGCGGTGATACCAACTACGTTGGTGAAGCAGGCGAATCTTATCCAAAAAATTTAGCTATGCAGGATGGGAATAACATCGTTATTGTTGCATCTAATACCGGCGGCTCAAATGATAAATTAAGTGCAATTGTCAACTTGGATGGAAAAATTAACGCTAACAATGGTGACGTATTTGTAAAAACCGAGGTTTTTCAAACTGATAAAGCTGGAGATGCAAAATCTCAAATAAATGTTAATTCCACTTCAAATATTAATGGTAATAACGTTCTAATAAACGCAGTATCTCTTGTGACATCAACCGATAAAAATATAATCGGAGTAACGGATTTAGCAGAAGAAGACTTTTATGGATACTTAGCTGCAATACCTGAATTTTTTGTAGATGAATTTGTTCATCTGGCAGAAATTGATACATCAGTAAATGTAGAAAGCGGTGCTGTTATAAATGCGGCAGATAATCTTATTCTCGGTTCGCTTTCCGATATTACTCTGAGTACGGAGTTTTTATCTTCGGTGCTGCCGTATGTTAATTTTAATATTACTAAAGTTGGTTCAAATACCAAAACTATAGTTAAGAATAATGCAGCACTATCAGCAAATAACTTAAATGTAAATGCAACAACAGACTTAAGCTTATTAACATCAACAAAGACGACTAACCTTCCCGATCATATAGATGATGTTCAAGCTCTTAGAATCGGCAGTTATGCGCTTGGTATAACGCTGGCAGATATTACAAACAGTGCAGTAATTGAAAATGGTGCTGACTTAAATGTAAATGATAATTTAACAGTCGAAGCAAATACAATAAGTGAACAAATAGATGTAGTTAAAAATGGTCTTATTCCTATAGTTGATAAGAATAGAGGTGCTGTCGGCGCAGCAGCCTCCTTTATTATTACAAATGTTGACAACAGTGCTGTAATGAACGCAGATGCGGATATTGCAGGAAAATTAAGTGTTCTTGCTGATTACACAGGAAATGTCACTTCAACTGTAGCAGGATATTCAGGCGGAGAAGGTGAAAGCGGGGAATATGGTGCAGTTGGCAACATTGTAATAAACTTGTTCAAGCATTTTCAAAGTGTTGACGCTGTAAATTCAGTAATTACCAGAACTAATGCAAAATTTGATAACATAGATGTAGCTGCTGCGATAGGAATAATTGTTGATGAAGTAAATTCTTCTGCTCAAATAGGCAGCATAAATGAAAACATAAAACCTGAAATTACGGCAGGACAGGTAGATGTGACATCTAACTTGACCGATAATAAGAGTACCCTTTATGTTCAGGCAGAAAGTGAAAATGGTAAAACAGCTGCAAGCGGTGCTTTTGCCGTTAATTATAAGGATTTAAATTCAAATGCAAACGCATACGGCGACTTTAATTTGAACGGTGCAAATAATATTGTTTACCTCGATGTGCCTAATAATACTGCTTCAGGCAAATTTTATGAAAATAGCAGCAATAAAACAATTATTACAGAAGAGGATTATAATAAATTAAAAGATGAAGACAAATCAAAATATACGTCAATAAAAGATGATGTATTCTGGTATTACGATGAAAACTCAAATATTACTTATACAACAGATAAAAGTAAAAAAGTTAATTTTGAAAAATCAAAAGACATAGTTTACACAAATGGTGAAACATTAATTGCCCAAACATACTATGACAAATTATCCGAAAGCGAAAAACAAGCTTTTCAACTGGCCAAAGGCGATGTTTACTATTATATTAACGGAGGGAAACAAAACGCTTTAAATATAGTATCTAATACTGAAATCATACACCCGATGGCTTGGCTTGACTGGTTCCCGGAATTAATGGAATTCTTTTCTAGCAGTAATTGGAATGAAGCATTTGGAGAGGTAAAAAACAAATGGTCATCCACAGAGAAAAATAATGTTACGGATTATTTATCAAGTTTGGGTTCAATATCAGAACTTAGCAATTTAATAGACAGTGATTCATTTTCCATTATTAACGCTGTTGATTTTAGCAATGTTGGTGCATATGGTTTCTTTAATACATTTGCTCAATCAAAAGCGAATGCAAAACAGCAGCTTGGTGAAACGAAGGCAATGTCCGGAGCTATAGGGCTTGCATTATTTAATACGGACTCAAACGCGATTTTAGAAAATAACTCGAGTGTGACACTGCGCGGTCAGGAAAAAGTTTCCGGTATAAATATTGAAGCATACGGAAAAAATGAAGTATGGACAGCTGCAACATTAATGGATATAATGACCTTAATTGATGGACTTCCACTTTCCGGTGCATCTGCCCGTGATGGTTCTGCTTATGGAGCAGGAGTTGCGGCCTCCTATTCAGATTCAAATATAATAGCAAAAGTTGGTGATAATGTATCAATAAAAAAAGATAATACAGCAGCTAATGCTGGTGAAGGCGATTTAAATGTAACCGCAAAAGAAGATGGTAATTTCTTAACACTATCAATTGGTTCTTCATCACCGGATGAAGCAGGTTTGGCCGGTTGTATAGGAATGACCGTTTTAGGCAGCGGGCTGGTCAGTGCAACAATTGGTTCAAGTGCCGATAATTATAGTATTGAAGCAAAAAATGTTAATGTAGAGGCTTCAAAGGACGATAATTTTGTTAATGCGATAATCGCATTTGCAAATGGTGAAAAATCCTATGGTTTTGGAATTTCAGGAATAATTCTGACAGATGCGGTTAAATCTGCTATTGCAGGCAAAATTAATGCTGTGGAGTCAGTTAATGTAAACGCGTCTTACGATAAACTTCTGGTAAATGCAAATGCCAATGTTGGTGTAGCTAAAAAAGGCACAGATGCACCCCAGGTAGTACCTTCATCAGACGCTGCTGATGATTTTCTGGACATGAATTTACTATTTGCCGGGGAAAGCTGGATTAACGATACAGATCCTAATGCTGAAAAATTAAAGACAAAATGGGACAATTTTAAAAACAACTGGAAAAATGTTTCTGAAAAAATTGATACATTAGACCAGTACAAGGATCTGGTTAACAATGGCTATGAACGCGCAGTAAATCCGCAAAAAGAAACCGCGGCATATGCAGGAGGAATAAATCTTAATACTATTACAAACAGAGTGAGTGCTTCTATAGCAGACGGAGCAGATATAACAGCCGGAAAAGATGTTACTGTAGAGGCTGTATCAAAAGACCAAACAATAAATACAAATGCTGTAGTGGCAGCAAATGGTACTTCTGGCGGCGGCGCAACGTTAATGGTTGACGTAACATCTAATACTGTTGATGCTGCCATTGGTAATGCATCTGTAAATGCTAATAATGCCATTACAGTAAACGCAAAAGAATCTTATAGTCTTATTGCTGCATCAGCCGGTGTTGCGCAGGAGAAAGACAGCGCTGGAGCAGGAAATGTATCTACAGCAGTTCAGGTTAATAACGTAACCGCGGCCATAAAAGATGGCGCACGAATTAATACAGATACA
This sequence comes from uncultured bacterium, assembly GCA_949284715.1. Taxonomy (GTDB): domain Bacteria; phylum Cyanobacteriota; class Vampirovibrionia; order Gastranaerophilales; family Gastranaerophilaceae; genus CALUTH01. The sequence continues at coordinate 11,691 of CASDWH010000013.1, read as the reverse complement.
AAAAACGATTCGGCAGAATCTTCTGTAAGTGTAAAAGCCGAAACGGACAGTAATGTGATAAAAGCTGTAGGTGCATTATCTATCCAATCAGGCAGTGAAACGGGTAATTCAACTGGTTCAAAAGGTGGAACATTGGATGGTGATGTTGTTGTAAATTCTGTAAATGCATATATAAGCGGTGCGAATGTTAATGCATTAAATAATATTGATGTAACGGCTAATAACAACGATAATTTTATTGTTGTAGACGTAGCCGGCAGCGTTTCAACACAATCAGCAGCGTACGGCGGCACCGTTGGTGCGTACGTTGCGGTAAATGATGTAAGCGCGTATATCAAAGATTCACAAATTAATCAAAAGAAATTTTCTCTGCCTCAAGAAAACCAGAATGTTAACATTAAAGCTTCTAGTTATTTTAATGAAGTAGCAGTCGTTGGTACAGTTGCCGGCGGGAATAAGACAGGTGCCGGCGGTTCGGTTAGAACAGATATTATTGCAAATAACGTAAAAAGCTATATACAAAATTCTGCTGTAACGGCAAATAAAACTATACGTTTAGAAAACACTGACAAAATGCAGCAAATTTCCGTAACTGTTGCAGGTTCAGGTTCAACGAATGCAAATGCAGGTTCGGGGGTTCTTAGCGTATTAGTAGATGCAACAGATCAGGATAATTATATTGATAATTCAACAGTTACAGCAAATTCATTAGTATTAGATACAGATAAAGTATTGGAAACCATTTCCGTAGCAGGGGCAATAGCGGCAGCAGCACAAGGAACATCAGTAGGAGCATCGGTTTATATTCTCGGAGCGCAGCACGATATAGATACTTATATTAAGAATTCTGATATTACTGCTAGCGAAAATATTGATTTAACCTCAGATTTCAGACAAGACTTGCTAAGCATAATATTTGGCGGTGCCGGCGGGCAAAATGTTACAGTAACGGGGGCTGTAAGTGCAGTTATCAATAATTCAAATATTAATACATATGTTATTGCCGACGAGGGAAGCAAAAAAAATAAATTGCAATCCACTGGCGGAGCAATAACAGTAAAATCAAAAAATGATATCGACACAATAACAATTGATGGAAATGTTGGTGTATCAACAGGCGGAAGCGGTGTATCAGCCGGTGGAGCAATGAATGTTACCGTGTACGATTCAGATATTACTGCCGGGGTACAAGGCGTAGATATAATTGTTCAAAACGGTATTAATGTTGAAGCTTCAGCCGACCAAAAACATACATCAACGGTTGCAGGCGGTTCCGGCGGAAACGGTGTTTCTGTTCAGGGGTCAGTTGATACGCTTATTATGGCACAGGATATTGATGCCTATATTAAAGACTCCGTGATTAAATCCGGTGGAAATATTACCGTTCTATCGGATGATGTTCTCGAATTAATGTCTGTTTTGGGTGCAGTTGCAGTATCAACCGGCAGCGGAAGTGTAGGCGGTTCTATTTTAACTGTAACGATGACTGGTAATAATAAAGCACATATTGATAATACTACTATTGATAAATATAATAATTCTGAATTAGGGAATTTGCTTGTTAAGGCAACCCAATCAGATTCTTTTAAGGGCGGGTCTGTTGCAGGATCTGTTGGAACATTTGCTGTAACCGGAACAATTGGTACTGTTGTTATTAATAAAGATATAAATGCTTATACTGACGGTTTAAAAAATATAAATAATTCTAACTTCAGTAATGTTGAAGTTAATGCTTCAGGCAATACAATTTATGGACACGGCACAGGGCAGATTTCAGCAGGAACAAGCGGTGCCGGCGTTGGCGGTGCAATTTCAACGCTGGTATTAAATAAGAATATAAATGCAGAAATTAAAAACTCAGTATTAAATTCATCAGGATATATAAAAAATTTATCTAATGCTGATATTGATATTCTTTCAATTGCGTTAGGCTTCGGCGGGGCAAGCAGTGTAGCTGTAAATGGTTCTGTTGTTACACAGGTGCTAAATGTTGACACGAAATCATTAGTTGAAAATTCTTCAATTTCTGCTATCGGTGCTGTTGTAAATAACTCTGTAAATGATACGGCGTTGAAGATGAATGTAACAACAGCAAATGGTGCAGGAACAGCAGCAATAGGCGGGGTAGTATATTCACTTGTTGATAATTCTACGGCAAATGCAAGTATAAATTCTAATTCTAATATTATTTCTGCTAAAACACTTGATAATACGGCGAATATGGTTTCTGCCTATATTGTGACATTATTTAATGCAAGCGGAGCAGGAAATGCTGCGGTTAATGGAACCGTAAGTACATTGGTTCTTAATTCAGCGGCAAATGCATTAATTGATAATTCAACTATATCAAATACAGGCGACATAACTAATACAACGAGCAATCGTGCAGATACAAACGTTATAATCGGGCAGGCGAGCGGAGCAGGTAGTGCTGCTGTTAACAGCGGCATAAATACATTTGTTTCGTCTAAAAAATCAAAAGCAGAGATTACAAACACTGAGGTAAGTTCTACAGGAAATATTAATATTGCTGCAAATGCAAATAACGATATTGAAACTACAGTAATGGGAGGCGCCGGGGCAGGTGAAGCTGCTGTAACCGGTTCAATAAATACAATAGTTTCTTCTGATGAAATCAAAGCAGGAATATATAATTCTAAAGTAAATACAACCGTAGCAAACAGTAGTACTAAAGACAGCGGAATATCTGTTACTGCAGATGATACATTAAATGTCGTCGGTCGTACAGGCGCGGTATCAGGAGCCGGCGGTGCGGCAGTTGGCGGTTCTATCATTACAGGTGTAATTACTAATAAAGCGGTTGCAGAACTGAGCAATTCTGATGTAACAGCTGCTAATTCTGATATAATAATAAACTCCAAAGCCAATGAAACAATTGGCGATGCTTCAAATCCATTTATTACAATTGCCGGCTCGGGGGCCGGCGGAGCTGCAGTGTCAGGTGCTGTTGATACATTAGTGTTCAATAGCAGTTCAAAAGCGCTTATTAATAAGAATAAAGAAAATGGTATAATTGCCGGCGATAAACTGGCACTTAATGCTACAGGCGATACGGAAATGTATATAGCTGGCGGCGGCGGTGCAGCGGCTGGCGGCACAAGTGTCGGAGCAACTATTAGTACAATTGTTGTAAACAAAGATATTCAAGCCGTGGCAGATTCGACGAAACTGCAAGCTAAAACCATTGATATAGACGCAAAAGCTGTTGATAATGTTTCAAATGTTATGGTAGCAGGTTCATTTGCCGGATCTGTAGCTGTTGCAGGTGCTATTAACACTACAGTTGTTAGCACCGGTGTACATTCTGGAATTAAGAATTCGGTAGTTAACGCGGATAATACTACTGTTAACACAAATGCTGCCGCAAATTATTTGAATGTAACAGGAGGTGCTGCCGGTGCTGGTGTTGCCGGAGTAGGAGCATCTGTTGCAACTAATGTTATCGGGTATAACGCTTCGGCATATATTGATAATACATCGCTTCACGCCAATGATGGTATAAACAGTGCCAAAAGTGTATCTGTTGGAGCTAATGCAGCTTCCTACTATGATTTATATACTATATCCGGTGCAGGTGCCGGAGCAGCGGCGGTTGCAGGAGTTGTCTTAACAGATGTTGTAAATAATACAGTAAAAGCTTATGTAACAGGAAAAGATGAAGGGATTAATTCTGCTATTTTAGGTGTTAATGCAACCGATACAGTAACATTTGGCGGAGTAGCCGGAACACTGGCAGGCGGTGGTGTTGCAGGTGTTGGTGCGACCATACAAACAAATTCAGTTACAAGTACAATTCTTTCATATATCGGCGGAACAATTTATTCAAGTGATATAGATGTAACTGCAAAAGGAGTACAGGACTTCAATAACCTGGTTGCATTAGGATTTGCTGGCGGCCGTGTCGGTGTAAGCGGTTCATCGCTTGCAAATATTGTTGAGGCAACAGCAAAAGCTTATATAGCTGATAATGCAAATATAATATCAACAAAAGAATCAAATTCTAATAATACCGGTACAACTTCAAACAATGACTTAAACGTTTCGGCTGAAAATACAACAACCATAACAGAATCCGTAGGTTCTGGCTCAGTAGGTATATACGCAGCAGCGGGTGCAACAGTTGCAGTAAATCAGATATCAAATACTGTAGAAGCATATACCGGTGATAATGTTAAAATTAATGTTAAAGATGCAGCGTTTAAAGCAACATCGACCAATAATCTCGGCACAAGTGAAAAGGATATTACACTAATTGCGGGTTCAGCAAGTGCAGGCGGAGCATTGGCCGGAGCTGTACTGGTTAATACGGTAGAAGATAATGTTAAAGCTTATATAGGACAAAATAATAAAGTAACTGTAGATAATAGCTTGGATTTAAATGCATCAGCAAATACAAATATTTATGAAACAGTAGGCGGATACGCCGGTGCAGGTGTCGCAGCCGTTGGTGCTTCTGTTGGCGTAAATACGATTTATAACACTGCAATTGCATCAATAGGTTCCGGTTCAGAAATTACAATGCCTGAGGGGAACTTAAATGTAAACGCTTCAACAAATGAAAAAATTATTGCTAAAGTAAATGTAGTCAGTGGGGGCGGTATAGCATTAAATGGCGGTATTTTGTATAATACAATAGGCCAGGAAGTTGATAATGCTAAGCCGAATGAATTATCCGGCGATGACGCTGAAACGTATAACACTGCAAAATCGCAGGCCGATGCTGTAATTGCCGAAGCAAATGCAAATAAAAATCAGGCAGATGAAAACTTTAAGACATATTATAATAACGCATCAAAGGATACAGAAAACGCTATAAATGATGCAAATAATAATATTAACAACTCTTTGAGCGACGGATTAAATGCAAGTGTTGACCCTAATGCCGGTGCTAATTCAGATACAGATGGCATTGTTGCCAATGCAAATGCAAACGTTAGTGCTGATAATATAGAGCAAAAAGATTCTGTATTTTCACTATTTACAACATCTAATGAAGCGGGTTCAAGTACCGGAACAACTGACAGAGATGGAACAACGTCAGCATTTGTAGATACAGGGGCAAAAATACTCGCAAATGATATTTCAATAAATGCTGCTAACACCAACGATGTTAACTTAACAGTATCTGGAGTTGCCGCCGGTATTGCTTCAGTTGGTGTAGCCGCAGGTATTTCGGAGGTTAATACTACTGTAAACTCATTTATTTCTAATAATGTAGTAATGGAATCTAACGGGAAAATTGATATAAAGTCAAATTCAGTGGATAACCAAAAGGTAAATGTATCGGCAGCCTCAGGCGGTGTTGGCAGCGGATCTGGAGCAATTGCCAAAATTAATTCTAATAAAACGACAAATTCTTATATATTAAACTCTTCTTTATTAAGTGCAATAAACGATTTACTAATTAATGCAGCTTCAACGGGAAATATATCATCAATTGTCAGCGCTGGATCATACGGCGGAATTAGTGTTGGTGTATCAGATGCCGATGCTGTTTCATCAGGTCGTACAAGAGTTGATATAGGAGAGAATGTTACATTAAATAGTGATAACGAAAATGTAAAAGTTAGCACAAGTGCTACAGAAAAATCGAGTGCTGATGGTAAAGCAGCAATAGGAAGTTTAATAGGCGGTTCAGGCGCAGATGTTAACGCTGTTGCTGGAAAAGATACAACCATAAATATAGGTAAAAATGTTAATATTACAGCAGGTAAAGCGGTAGAAATAACCTCTGCGGGAAATAATACTGTAAATGCAATTTCTGACGGCCGTGCATATGGCGGTGTGGCAGCAGGCGTTACCAAAACGAATGCAAATATTAACCACACAGGTGGTGTAAAAATTGCAGATTCAGATGAGGCAAATAAACAGCTTTCTGCAAAATCAATTACAATAACTTCGACAGCAGCAAATAATGTCCAATCTGAAACTAATGCAGGAGCCGGCGGAATAGCGGGTGCTAATATCTCTGATGCAAATACCAGAATAATATCAAATAACGAAGTATCTGTCGGTAAAAATTACAATGTAACAACCAGCGATGGCGGATATATTGTGGCTGCAAGCAGTACAAATAAATACAGCGGTTATAATGACTCATCTGCTTACGGTGTTGTAGGTGTTACAGCCGGTCAAATATCAAATGTAGTTAATTCAACAGTAAAAGCAATATCGAATGCAAATGTAACAGCAAATGGTCAAATTGAAGTATTTGCAAATAACACCATTACTAAGCAGGCATCTACAAACTATGATTTGTATGGCGGTGCCGGTGGTATTGTTGGCGTAGGTGCCGCAGTATTAAAGGATGATATTGATGCTATAACTTATGCTGCACTTGGCGGTGATAAAGCTGAATCTACGGGTTCATACAACAAGGGATATATCAATGTTTCCTCACGAACAGACATTGATATAAACGAAAAAGTCGATGTAACGGCAGGCGGTGCTATTCCTGCGGCTGATGGAACAGTCGTTGTTGATACTAATATTTCTACTAAAACAGAAATTTCTAATAAGGATATAAAAACAAAAGATGATGATATTTACTATCTGGCTGATAGTGATATTAATATTTATACAAAAGCAAATATTGAGTCATACGGCGGAGTTGCGATTGCAGAAGGCGAAAGTAAAGCTTTAAATACAAAGGCGCAGACGGATGTACTTATAAAATCCGGAACAAATACAGTAAGCGGCAGAGATACATATATTCAAGCCGCAGCCAATAAAGATATTGCTGCATATATTTATGCCTCAACAAAAGGTTTAATTGGTGTTGTCGGCGGTTCAAAGTCTACTATTAAAAATGATTCAATAACAAATGCAATTATAGAAGCCGGCTCTAATGTTAAATCATATGATTCTATGAATATCATTGCGCAGGATACAAATGACAACTTTACTGCTAAACGTGATGCAAAGGGTACAACATACTTACTCTTCGGTATACCGATAGTTATTCGCGGTGATGACAATTCTGTACGAGATAACAAGAATACTGCTACAATTACTCTTAACGGTGATGTCGAAAGCGGACTTGGCGCAAATAAGTCATTAGTTATTAATAAGGATAATACATATACATCAGATGGTGTAAATGTTCTCGGTGAAAAACTTGTTGGAACAGTTACAACTGCTGGTATTGATGCGGATATCCAATTAAACAATGAGCGGCGCGATGAGGCAGTAAAAGAAGTTGAAACAAAAATAAATACAAGTCAAGCAGAAATAAAAGAGATAGAAAAGGAAATTAAAGAAGCCCAAGATAATAAGATTGCGAAGGAAAACGAGAACAAAACTTATAACACTGCAAAAATAAATGTAAATACAATCATTGATAATAACGAGATTGTAAATAGCATTACATCGGTTCTTGCAGTATGGGATAGTGCTTATAACGATGAATCTTCATCAGTTGCGGATAGTTTTGGCACTGCACTTGCTAAACAGGATTTAGATACATTTGATAGTGTAAAAACAATGTGGAACAGATATTCTAATAATCCTACAGCGTTAAACCTTAACAATTTAGTTTCGGCTGTTAATGCTTTAAGTACTGAGAAAGCAGAACTATTAAGCACAAATAATACTTTAGCAGATAATGTAAAGATATCTACAGGACTTATTTTAAACAATACAAATTTAGATGCTGCGTTAGATCATATAGAAGATCGTATAGCTCAAAATAATACTTCAATTACAAATAGTGAAACGATTATAGAGAATAATACAAATGAAATAACGGCAATTAATGAATTAATTGACGGCTGGAATGCTGAAATAGATAATATTAAAGCTATATATGCAGAAGCAAATGCGCCATTATTAGCACAAAAAGAAGCAGCAAGCAAAGATGGCCAATTAAACATCTATTCTTTATACATTGACGATATATACGTTCGTTCAGGAGAAACAAATATTACAGGAAATCTTACCGGTAGCGGTACAATAACTGCGCCAGGGGATAAATTTACAATAGAGATAATAAATAATAGCGTCAATGACGTAGTCTATGGTGATTTAAGTATAGATAGGAATATAAGCGGAAATATAAATGCCGGCAGTATTCCTGCTGCAATTAAAACAATACTTAAACATCAGGGGCCGGCCGAATATACAATTTCGATTGAAAATACAATTGACGCAAATGACCCTACAATTAATTATAGTAATGGATATGGCGATATTGTGTTAGAGGGAAATCTTAATAATGTTAACGGCGATATAATAATAAGAAACTATACAGGGAACATTTTAACCAACGGTTCGATTACAGCGCGTAATTTACAGATTTCTGTTCCTAACGGGAACTATGCACAGAATTATAGCAATCTTGTGACAAATATTGGGGGAACAGACGATAAGGGCGCTATAATTGCCGGCGGGGACATAGATATTGAAGCCAAAACTATAAATCTAAACGGACTTTTGCAAAGCGGTTCAGAAATACAAGCTGTTACAATCCCTGATTTTACTGTAGTAAAAGAAGTTGATAAAGATAATAATGTTAAATATTATCAGGTTGTTAACGGTGTAAAAACAGAATTAAAGCCCGGAGCAACCGAGGGATATTATTACCTTGAATTAGCCGGCAACGGACAATTAGATTCAGATTTAGAACTCATAAAAGCTTATTTTAAACCGACAGATAGTACAAATGCAAATAATGTACTCGGAGAAATACATTTATTCAAAGCAGAAATTCAAGGCGGTAATATTACTTTAACCGGTAATATTGTTAACGACTCAAATACAGGGAAAATAGTTTTAATTAATGGATACGGACACATTGATATAACCAACAATTCTAATTTTAACCTTATAACGAGTGCGTTAAATGCTGATGCAGACATTAATGGCAAATTAACTATTAATGACTTTAAGCTTGAAAACGGCGGAGATGAAACCTTTGATAATTTAACACATAAAGATTTAACAGAAGAGTATTTAAGCGAGCATGCCGGTAAATATGAAGTTTATGTGGATGATAACGGTAATATCGTTAAATCACAAAGCGGATTAACAGATGGTAATGGTTCTTGGGGTGATACAAGTTCAGCGACAAGAGCAGACGGCGCAAATATAGATACAATTATATATACACCGGGAGATGATGCTTACGTAGTTGTTCAAGAAGGCCGTGTTGAAGAAAAATATTATGAAGTTTACGTTAAACGTTCGTGGTGGACTGAATTATGGCACGGGAAATTGTATCAAAAAGTATACTACACAGTAGTACACGAACCAGTGTACGGAACTGCGCAAAACCCAATTACTGTTCAATTCCAGGGGTTTGATAAACCTGAAATTAATGTAGTATCAAACGGTTCAGTAATTATGGATAATTCAATAAATGCATTAACTGGTACTGTAAATATTACATCAAACAATGGTTCAATTACGACCAATAGTATTAACAATATAATTTCAGCGAACAATATCAGCCTCAATGCTGCCAATGGTGATGTCGGAAATGATATCAGGGCAATACAAACTGCTGTATATAATAATGGCACACTTAATGCTGCTGCAAATAATGTTTACATTAATTATCCGACATCGGAGATTAGTAATATAGTTATTAATGCAACGAAAAACGCATATCTAGCAACAGCAGGAACCACTCTTGGCGGAAAAAATGCAAAAATTGATATAAAAGCTAATACTTTGAGTTTAAATGCTAGAAACGGAGAAATTTATCTTGATTCTGAAACAAATCCGAATATAAGCATTGATGTAAAAGAAATAGAGGCACAGGCAAGCAGTGATATTAAAATCACAAATAATGGTGATTTAAATATTTCCTCTATTGTATCAACGAATAAAGGTACCGTACAACTTGGCTCACAAACCGGTTCAATTAATGCAATAGGCGGAGAATCGTACGGGGAGTATCACATTAATGCCGGTAATGTTATACTCAGCGCTGTTAATGGTGCAATCGGAACGACGGATGCGCCTATCAAGGTTGCAAATGATGGTATATATTATGTAAAGGCTAATAATGACATTAATATTAGTTCATCCGGGCGTATATATGCTAATTTAATCAGTTCAAATACCGGAGCGGTCAATCTTGATTCAAACTTTGGAATCATTGCATCAGACAGCACAGATAACCTCGTATATAATATTTATTCGGCAACCGGCGTAAACTTAAATACACGGTATGGTAATATTGAAAATATTGCAATAAATACGGATGGAGTAATCAATGCAACTGCTGGATACAGTTCAGCAGGCGACTTATCCGGTTTAAGTGATATTTCAATATCATTAATATCAAAACCGGAATTAACAGAAGAAACCTTGGCTAATATGTCAGAAGCTGAACAGGAAGTTGCCTACGGAAATTATACAAACGGTTTAAAGGATATGAAGCTGGGAACGATAAAGGCTGCAAATAATGTAATAATATATTCTGAAGGTGCAATACTAAATGATAACGAAACATCGTCTATTTCCGGTGAAAAGATTATACTTTCAGCAGGAGATGGTGATATAGGAACTGAAGAACTTGCAGTAAATCTTACGGCTAACCGTGATATAACTGCGTTTGCCGGAAGCGGACACAGCGTATATTTAGAAACAACCGATGCAGACAAAGGATTACATATCAATGAAATAAGAGCATCATACAATCCTGATATTGTAGAGGGAGCAGTAAATTCTACACTGAAAAATGTAGTTATTAAATCGGCTGGAGATATAATTAATGCTTCTGAAAACGCTGATGCGGTTAATATAGCAGCTTCTAATATTACATTAGCTACAGATAAAAACATAGGTTCATCTGTAAAATATTTTAATGTAGAAACAACTTCATCCGGGGATGAAAGCGGACTAACGATAAATGCAGCAAACGCTTACATAAATGGAATCGGTGATACTCTAAATATAGCAGATACGAATATCAGTGAAACACTTGTTGTTGCCACCGGGTCTGGAACTGATACTATAATCAATGATGCTGCTGTAGGCGGTTCGCTTGAAATATATTCTGATGATTCTGTAAAAATTACAAATGCTGATGTAGAAGGCGAAATAATTGTTAATAAAATTAAAAACGAAGATGCCCCGATAAACATAACTGCGGATATAACAATAGAAAATGCTGATGTAGAAGGAAATATATCAATAAATTCTGCAAATGCAGTTATAGAGAAGGCAGAAATAGGCGGTAGTGCAAATATTACAACTGCAAAAAATACAACAATCGGTAGTGGGGCAGACAGTGTAATAGTTACCGGGGACACGAATATTGACTCAGCAACGACAAATATAGTTAATGCTGCATTAAATGGTAATGCTAATATTACTACCACTGGTAAAACAACAATCGGTAATGCATCTGTGGATAAAGACTTCACTTTAAGCGCAAACGACCTTGAAGTTACAGATAAACTGACTGTTGGCGGAAACGCTAATATTGATGCTGTTAACAATGTATCTATAGCAGTTGCAGAAGTGACAGGTAATACAGATATAGAAGCATCAAATGCACAAATTGATAATGCTGCATTAAATGGCAATGCGAATATTACAACTGCTGGTAAAACAACAATCGGTAATGCATCTGTGGATAAAGACTTCACTTTAAGCGCAAACGACCTTGAAGTTACAGATAAACTGACTGTTGGCGGAAACGCTAATATTGATGCTGTTAAC
>CASDWH010000012.1 GCA_949284715.1 uncultured bacterium | reverse complement strand
GGCAATCATGATTGCCGCCGCCCTCTCTGTTCTTATTTAAATTATCTTTTGCGGCTGTTAATTTTACGTTTAAGTTCTGTATCGGAGGTTCCTGAATTACGATTCTTTTTAATAAGTGCAGCGGCGCCTGTAGCAAGAACGATAGCACCTGCCAGAATTCCTCCGCCTTTAATCATGTTGTTTTTATTAACCATGGAACAGCCGTAAAGTTTTCTTGAATTCTCATAGAATACATTATTCATGACTTTTGGTGCATTTTTGCCAAACAAGTCTGCAATAGTTGTTTTTAAATAACTTACAGTATTTTCATAGCAGGTTTTGTTGTTAAAATGCGGGCTTTCCCATTCGCCGAAACACCCAAGCGGTGCATCTGTTCCGAAGAGTACTTTATTTAACCCGTTGTTTTCTTTTGCAACGGTTAATATTCTTTTGATATCGCGCTGTTCTTGAGAGGGGAACCCTTGTTCATTCCAGTCAACCCAGGACAAATCCATATATATATTAGCTTTTTTAGTTTTTAGAGAATCTTCAAATACTTTAATTGCATTTTCTCTATTTATGATTTCATTATTAGCTATTGAACCTGAATGACCGAGAACGACGGGAACTTCCGGTGTTTTTTGAGCGAGTTCATAAATATTCCAGGCATCGGCCTGTCCGCCCTGACAGTGAAAGAAACATGGGAGTTTCTTATTTTTTGCAAAATTCATATAAGGTTCATACGCTTTAAAAAAATCACGTTCATTATCCATAGGCAGAGCTGTGGGGTGGAATTTTAAACCTTTAAACTTATTTGGATTATTTTCAAAAAGTTGCTTTATTTTGGAAGTATCGCCGCCGGTTTTATTTGGCTGGCATACAGCGATTGGAATATATTCTTTTTTCTTGTCGATGATTTTTAGCAACTGTTCGTTACCTGAAAGTTCATCTGTGCTTCTTCCGTTGTCAGATAGAACGAAAGCACTTGAAACCACCATTTTTTCAATAGTATCCTGAGATTTAATACCTCTTATGCTGATATTAATAGGTTCTTTTACAAATTTATCAAGCGACTCAATACTGTAGTGATTGTCGCCCCATTTGCCTAAATGCGTATGTCCGTCGATAATTTTTGCTTGAAAAGCAGTGGCTATTCCCGGGGACTTAACAGGATTAATTCTCACTATTTACCTCCTAAACTCTATAAATATAATAAACACCTTTATTTAATAATAACTCCGTCAAAGTATTAAGCCAAGTGGGTAATATTTCTTTATGAAGATTTGTAAATGTCTTTTGCTTACAAAATATACGCGGTATATTCACTACTTTTCATGATAATTTCAAACAAATATTTTCAATTTTTTCCTACAGTCACTTAACGAAACAATAACAGGGCAAAATTCTCTTGCTCACTCGCGTTGAACGGGTCTACAGGCAAAAGCTCCCGTTTTGCCTTACGCCCCTCGCTCGTTCGCGCTGTCTGAACGAAGCGAGTTATTTTGCCTTGGGTTGAGTTTAGTGACTGGGGGTAAATGGGGAATTGTTGAGCGTGTTTTTTTCTTTCTTTATCTTTATTTCTTTCTGCTTGATTGTTGCCGTTAAACGTGTCTGCGTGTTTTGCTTACGCAAAAGCACTCCGCACTTCGGCAACAATCCGCTTTTGCTTCGCAATAAAAGCGAATGCGAGCCAAGGCTGGAGTGTTGGAAACGTTGAGTTTTCAACACGTAACGCCGTTTAACGCGAGCATTCAAGACAAGAAAGAAATAAAGTGCGGGTGCAGGGGGGCATAACCCCCTGTATAAATTATTGTCTTTCTTTTTTTAATAACTTTTATTTAAGTTATTGACAGTTATTTGAATAATTTTATTAAAATTATTTGGGACAACAGTGCGCGGTATATGAGGGGAAAATTATTGTTTTACTTTCAGGGCAGTAAGGAAATTTTCGTTGGACTGGTTATAGATATAGACCGGTAAATCCGTTTGAGCATGCTGTTTGTATGTGTTTAATAATAGATAGTCCGCATTATCGGAATAACCTGAGAAGCCGATAATGGTATTATCGCCGAGAATTTCGCGGGCATATAGAGCCGGAATGCTGTTTGAGTCCAGATGAACTCCGTCGGCACCGGCGGCGTACGCTATATCTATGCGCGATTTGATAATGAAGGTTACATCAAATTCTTCACATAAATTTTTAATTTTGCCGGCGCGTTTTAGTATTTCTTTGTCTGAAAAGGTGTGCGGGCAGTAGATTACCATGCCTGTGCCGTTTAAAAAAGATTGCGCCAGAGTGTTCAAGAAAACATCTTCGCTTAAATCGTAATCAGATGCGATAAGACAATTAGAACGATTATATAATTTTAATTCTTTTATTTTATTTTGTAAAAAATCTTCCATTAGAAAAAGTTTCCATATTGTAAGTAAAAAAATATTACCCGAATGATTATATAACAAAGAGTAAACATTTTCACAGTTTAAAAAGGTAATTTAGAGTAGAGAGGAGAACATGCTGAAACCATCGTACAAAAAGAAGAGCTTGCAGGAACTTGTTATACTGGCGCAGAATAATGATTATAAAGCGTTAGAAGAGCTAATAAGAAGCGTGCAAAAGACGGTTTATACGATGCTTGAGTACCTTGTTTCTAATAAATCAAGTATTTCCGATTTAACACAGACAGTGCTTATTAAGATGACAAGAGGGATAAAGACACTTAAGGAGCCTGAAAAATTCAGTACATGGCTGAATAGAATAATATCAAATGTATATTACGACGAGATGAGGCGATTAAAGAGTAAATGTTTGTGTATATCAATAGATGATGAGGAATGCAGGGAAATAATGGATGACAAAAACATTCCTCCGCCGGATAAATGTGCGGCAAACGAGGTGGATAAACTGGTTAAGGAATCTATTCTGGCACTGCCCGAACATTTTAAAGTGGCGATAATATTGCGGGAATTTGGCGGTTTAAGCTATCAGGAGATTGCAGAAATTACGCATGCCGGTGTCGGGACTGTGAAATCGCGGATAGCAAGGGCAAGGGCAAAACTTCAAAACGAGTTGAAACATTGTATATAAGGAGAATTATTATATGGAACTAACATGTAAACAAGTAGAGTTATTATTGTCATTTTATTATGACGGAGACTTGAAAGACAACCTTAAGCATAAAGTAGAGGAACATCTTAATCATTGTCCAGTTTGCAGCGCAAAATATGAAACATTAACGAAGATTTTTACCGGAATGCGGGAGTCAGTTGCAGAAATTGGAAGGAATGAGGCCTTTACATCATTGCCTGTGGATGGCGGAGTAAAGGAATCGGACTATAAGATGAGTATGTCAGCATATATTGATAATGAACTTGATAATAATGAAAATATAAAGATAAAGAAACTTACTATAAATAATAAAAAAGCAAGGAAATATCTTGAGGACAGTTATGCTCTAAAACATATAATAACTAATGCGTTTGAGAAGAGTAAGAATGATATGAAATATGATTTTACGAAAAATGTATTATCGGCGCTTGATATAGCAAATCAGGATTATACGATTAATCCGATAATAAAGGGGCTGGCTGTAATAGCGGCGGTATCGTTATTCGGTGCAATTTTTGCAGCCGTTGCTATTAATACTGGGCTGTATTAATTTTCTTGTTTTTCTTTCTTCTTAATTTTATTAAAATTATTCGGGAGAGTAGTGAAAACAAGTTCAGCCTGACAAACATATAAGAACAGCCTCCAACTTTGGGAGAGAGAATGGGCATGGAGCGTTTTTTTTTGTCAGAATTCAATGAGGGATACCGGTTCCGGCATCCCTCATCAGATATTCATTGCCATTTTAAACTTCTGTATTTTGCATACCTTTATAAATAATTTCCATCTCTTCACCTGATGCGTATACACAGTGGCAGCCGCAGTCTACATACAGAATTTGACCGGTTGTACCTGTTGAAAGGTCAGATGCCAGATAAAGTCCGGCTCTGCCTACATCTTCTAACGCTACATTACGTTTGAGCGGAGCTTTTACAATCGCTGCTTTCAACATCTTATCAAATCCGCTGATTCCGCGTGCGGCCAGTGTTTTAACAGCACCTGCTGAAATACAGTTAACTCTTACACCGTATTTACCCATATCTGTTGCGAGATATCTCATAGATGCTTCTAATGCTGCTTTTGCAACACCCATTACATTGTAATTAGCTACAACATACTCAGAGCCAAGATATGTAAGCGCAAATATAGAACCGCCTTCATTCATAATTGGCTGTGCGGCCCGGCAGATTGATACCAGAGAGTATGCACTTACGCCAAGCGCCAAATCCCAGCCTTCGCGTGAGGTATTGATAAAATCACCTTGCAAATCTTCTTTTGCGGCAAAAGCAACTGCGTGTACAACAAAATCAAGTTTGCCGTATACCTTTTCACATTCGGCAAATACAGCTTTTACTTCATCTTCCTTCGTTACATCGCAAGGCATAATAATTTTTGCATTCATCCCCTCAGCAAGCGGGCGGACTCTTTTCTCCATTGCGTCACCTGCATACGTAAATGCAATGTCTGCTCCTGCATCGTGTAATTGCTGGGCAATTGCGTACGCTATCCCGTGGTTATTGGATACACCGAATATAACCCCTTTTTTCCCCTTCATTAAATCCATATCTATCTCCTTATTATAATCAACACTTAGATACTACCAAAAAAATATTTTCCGGTAAAGTAGATTTTGTATAATATAAATTATAACATTTGTACGCCCGGCTTTTTCGGGGAGGGACAGCAAATAGTTTCCCGCCGACAGGGGAATCATCTACCGGGCTATATTTGATTATTGTGTTTGATTTTGTGTTTTGAGCAGGATATAATATTTCCGTTCGGTGAGAGATAATGAAAACAGTACATGAAGAAGAATATAATATATTTTTAAAAAATATACAAAAAGAAAGGGATGATACCTCAAAATTTGTAAAAATTCTCTTTGCAATTGTTGTTGCGGTTTGTCTGGCTGCTGTTGTTGTTCTTTATTTCGCGGAACAGGATTCTGTTATAGATTCTATTTTTGGTGCTGATAGTGTTATTGCTAAAAAGTTTGACGCGTATAATGAAGCACGTGATAATCGCAAAACTTCTTCATCTGTTTTTCTTCCAAGAAGACAAAACATTCTTCTTCTCGGGGTTGATACTAATCTTAACGGTACAGATATCTGGCGCGGTACCCGTTCTGATACAATGATTTTAATAAACATTGATTCAAAAGATAAAACGATTAATGCGATTACTATCCCCCGTGATTGTAAAGTTATACTTCCCGGAAGGCATGGTGTTCAAAAAATTAATTCTGCCCATGCAATCGGTGGTATTGATATGGTTAAGAAAACCATATCAGAAATGCTGGGAGTCAAAATAGATAAATATATTATTGTGAACGATGAAACTGTTCGTCAGGTCGTTGACGCCGTAGGCGGTGTTCCTATATATGTTGAAAAAAGTATGCACTATAATGATTATTCAGGCAAACTGTTTATTAATCTTGAAAAAGGCGATACTGTTCTTAACGGGACACAGGCGGTCGGGTATTTAAGGTATCGTAAAGACGGGCTTGGTGATATCGGAAGGACTCACCGGCAGCAGTGGTTCTTGAAACACTTTATGAAAAAACTTAAAAACCCATCTACTATCGCCAGACTTCCAGAGGTAATAAATGTACTGCATAAATATGTAAAAACGGATATGAGTGTATTTGAATTAACTCAGATTGCAAATTATCTGCGCGGGCTTGATGAAAATCATATAGAAATAGCACTTCTGCCCGGGGCGCCTAACCAGAAAGGGTATGTAAGCTATTGGATTATTGACCCCGTTAAAACTCAGGAGGTAATTAACCGTCTGATATACCGTGATAAATCGGATGTTGATTATACACATTTAACCGCAGGCTTGATGTTTGAAACAAAACGTTCTGAGGATGCTAAAATTATAAAAACTACTCTTGAAGAACTCGGGTATAAGGTTAATACCATGGAGTTGAATTATCTTCCGCATACACAGTTTGTTGCAAATGACAGTAATGTTACTACTGATTTCTTTGATTATATTAGAAAGAAAATTCCACAGATTAATAATTGCCAGTATGTATTTGATCCTGCGCATAATTACAGTGTAAACAGTGATTTTACGATTGTTCTCGGTGAAAAATAAATTGACCGGAATCTATTTATGCATCCGGTGTGTTTTAAAAATAAAAAGGGGGAAATATGAAATTAATAGAAGAAAGACAAAGTGTCCGCAAATATTCGGATAAAGAGATTTCTGCTGATATTTTAAAATCAATTCTTAACGCTGGCCGACTTGCTCCGTCATGGATGAATGTTCAGTCATGGAAATTTATTCTTGTAAGAAATAAAGAAAATAAAGAGTTATTATCAAAACTTGCGTGTAATCAGCCGCATGTAAAAAACTGCGACAGTGTTATTGTATGTGTTGCGGATACAAAAGCGTGGGATAAAGAAGAGTTTTCAAAAATCCTCAAACAAAAAGGTCTTGCAGATACCGCAATAGAAAATATTATGACCATGTCCGCATATTATCCGCCCTTACTCGGCGCAGAAACAGTAAAATTAAGGACTGTGGAACAATTAACATATGCAATATCATATATGATGCTGGAGGCTGAATCTCACGGCGTTAAATCCTGTATAATCGGCGCAATGGCTAATGAACTTACCGGTTTGAATCCTGAGTTATCAAAAGATGTAAAAGAAAAATTGGGGCTGGGTGATAAAGATATTATTTCTGCAATGATTACGCTTGGATATGAGGCTGAGCATGCTCCTGTGTATAAGCTTAGAAAAGAATTTAGCGAAGTTGTATTTTTAGAAAAAATCGGTAACTTGTTTGAATAAGAGTTTGCGGAAAAATATACATTTTTCCGCTTCCTTATAAAAACATTATTGCCTGATTAGACGTGTTTGAAGTATAATAATTTTATCCAGAGTTATAAAAAAACTTTTTTTATCAGTAAAGGAGAGCGAAAATGAAGAAAAAAAATTTTGTGCAAAGTCTGCTTGCTCTTGCAGTGTCATTCTTTGCGCTTGCTCCTGCGTTTGCGGGTGAAGCATCGCTCGTAGTTCCTGATATTAAGGCTGCTGATATTACCAGTTACAATCTGCTTGTAATTGGTATTATTGTATCAGTAGTCGGTGTTATTTTCGGGGCTATTGAGTTCTTAAGAGTCAAAAAAGTTCCTGTACATTCTGTTATGGAAGATGTTGGGAATACTATTTTTGAAACTTGTAAAACTTATCTTATTCAACAAGGTAAGTTCTTGTTAGTATTGGAAATCCTGATTGGTTTGTGTATAGCTTTCTATTTCGGCTATCTGCAAAAAATGGGGCTTCAAGGTGTTTTAACAATCCTTGGATGGTCTGTTCTTGGTATTCTTGGTTCCTACCTGGTTGCATGGTTCGGTATCAGAATGAACACTCTGGCTAACTCAAGAACATCATTCACTGCTCTTAAGGGTAATCCGTTAAATATTCTTAACATTCCTTTAAAAGCCGGTATGAGCATTGGTGTGTTACTTGTATCAGTAGAACTTATCATGATGCTTGTAATTTTATTGTTTGTTCCGGGACATCTTGCAGGTGCTTGTTTCATCGGTTTTGCTATCGGCGAAAGCTTAGGCGCTTCTGCACTTCGTGTTGCCGGCGGTATATTTACTAAAATTGCCGATATCGGCTCTGATTTGATGAAAATCCAGTTTGGTATTAAAGAAGACGACCCGAGAAACCCTGGTGTTATTGCTGATTGTACCGGTGATAATGCGGGCGATTCAATCGGGCCTACAGCCGATGGCTTTGAAACTTACGGTGTAACCGGTGTTGCTCTCGTAAGCTTTATTCTCTTAGGTGTTAATCCAGAATATCAGGTTCCGCTGTTAGCGTGGATTTTCACTATGAGATTCTTAATGATTGTTACTTCAGTTGTTGCATACTGGATTAACGGTCTAATTACAAGAATTTATGCAGCAAAAACTACCAAGTTCGATTTTGAACTTCCATTGACTACACTTGTTTGGATTACTTCAATCCTTTCAATCTGTATGACATTCGGTGTAAGTAAATGGTTATTGGGTGCATTGCCAATTCAAAACCTCTGGTTAGTTCTCTCAATTATCATTTCTTGCGGTACTTTAGGTGCAGCACTTATTCCGGAAGCTACAAAAGTATTCACAAGTCCAAAAGCAAAACATACCAAAGAAGTTGTTACAGCCTCTAAAGAAGGCGGTGCTTCTCTTACAATACTCTCAGGTATTGTATCCGGCAACTTCTCAGGGTTCTGGATTGGTTCAATTATTGTTCTTCTTATGGGACTTGCATATTTCGCAAGTATTCATATTTCTGAGGGTATAATGATTTATCCGTCAGTATTTGCGTTTGGTCTGGTAGCATTCGGCTTCCTTGGTATGGGGCCTGTTACTATCGCTGTTGACAGCTACGGCCCTGTTACCGATAACGCTCAATCAGTTTATGAACTTTCTTTGATTGAAGAAGTTCCTGATGTAGCTAATAAAATTGAACAAGAATACGGGTTTAAACCTGATTTTGAAAATGCAAAAAGATATCTTGAAGAAAATGACGGTGCAGGTAACACCTTTAAAGCTACTTCTAAACCGGTTCTTATCGGTACAGCCGTTGTTGGTGCTACAACCATGATTTTCTCTTTGATTCTTGTTATCAAAGAAACTTTAGGTATTACGCCTGAAATGATATTGAACCTGTTAAACCCATACACACTTCTCGGTTTTATCGCCGGCGGTGCCGTAATTTACTGGTTCTCAGGTGCTTCTATGCAGGCTGTTACGACAGGTGCTTATTCTGCTGTTGAATTCATCAAAAATCACATTAAGCTTGGTGAAAACGATGATAAGACTGCAAATGTTGCTAACTCAAAAGAAGTTGTTAAGATTTGTACTCAATACGCACAAAAAGGTATGTTTAATATCTTTATCGCATTGTTTGCATTTGCTCTTGCACTTGCCTGTTTATCTTCACCATCAGGTGATAACAATGCACCGGTATCATTCTTTGTAAGCTACTTAATCGCAATTGCGGTATTCGGCTTGTTCCAGGCTGTATTTATGGCTAATGCCGGCGGCTGCTGGGATAATGCTAAAAAAATCGTAGAAGTTGATATGAACGAAAAAGGTACACCGCTTCATGAAGCGACCGTTGTTGGTGATACTGTAGGTGATCCGTTCAAAGATACTTCTTCTGTTGCGATGAACCCTATTATTAAATTCACTACATTATTCGGCTTGCTTGCAATGGAAATTGCAATTAACCCGATATTTAGAGAACACTCAAGAATAGTAGGTGTTGTACTTCTTATTGTAGCACTTGTATTCGTAATTCGTTCATTCTACGCAATGAGAATTCCTGCAAGTACTGAAGAAAAGTAAGTTAGGATAACTAAGGCGGGCGGGATTTTATCCCGCCCGCCTTTTTTTGTTATTAAATTCTTTCCCACGACAGTATGTCTATAATAAAGTTTGAATTTATAGCAATATCGTGATATTATAGTTTCAATTATAAGGAGTATCTCAATGAATGTATCTATGAAAACCGTATTGCCGATAACTGTAGCCGCGATAATAGCAGGTGCTTCAAGCTGTTCATCTGTTGATGACAGGGCAAAAAAATATATGATAGAAAATAATTACTCACAGAAAGATTTGAACAGTATTACTGAATCATTGTATCCGACTACTGTTCAATCAAAACTTGATTCAGCGGCATATAGAGATATATTTATGAGTACTGAGGCTGCAAAAGATTCTACTACGGTTGCTGAATTTAACAAAATTGCAGCAAAATTTAGAGCTAGTGAAGACGCAGAGCATTACAAGGATAAAATAAGCGATATCAAAAATAAAGCAGCGGAAGCAGGAATTTCTGCAAAAACAATGGATATTATAGATAATACGGCTGATATTTCTTTTATACATTCAGTTAGAATTAAATCAAATATTTATCAACATTTTGTTGATGATTGGGCATACAGAACATTTTTTGAAAAAATTGGACTTAATGATAGTATAATGAAAAAATGTGATGAGGTGAGCAGAAAAATAGCTCCAGAAAATAGGAAAAAAATTGTCGAATGGGAATAATATCTTATTGGTTATTTTTTGAATTTTTTAATTAATAGTAATGCCGCGCTAATAACTGCAACTCCGCCTATTCCTGCAAGAATTTGTTTTTCATCAGGAAATTTCTTTTTAGGAAGCGGCTGTTTGTTTTTAAAAAACAAATTTTCAGCGTTTTCGTAAAATATTTTATTTATTATTTCTTCGCCTTCATCGTCGCCAAACTCGGTTTTTATTGCTGTTTTTAAAGTACTTACGGTATCTTCGTAAGATTCTTTAGGCCCCTGTCTGTTGAAGTTTAGTTCTCCGTAGATACCGAGAGGGGCATCTGTCCCGAACAAAATCCTGTCTAATGCGCCGAGTTCTTTCATCCGATTTATTAAATCTATTATATCTTTAGGATTTTCGTTTAATTTCCCTTTATTGAAATCCATCCATGAAATTTCTGCGTACAATTTTGCGTCATTGTTTTTAATAGACTTTTCTAAAATTCTTATAGCTTTTTGGTTTGCAATACTTCCTCCAAGGCCCGTATGGCCAAGAATAACAGGTACATCTGGGTGCCTTTTGGCAAGCTCATAGATATACTCAGGATCGGCGAAGTGCCGCTTGCTGTTTTCTTCTCCAAGTACATAGTTTATTGATACTTCTGAGTGAATAAGACAGGGAAGTTTGTATTCTTCAGCCGCTTTCATATAATCATCATAAAGCGTTGAATTTGCATTAAGACTCATTTCGCCGGGATGCAGCTTTAAACCGGCAATGTTGTTGTAATGCCGTTTTATAAGGCGTCTAATAGTGCCAGCCTTCCCGTTTGTTGCAGACGGCTGGCAAACAAGCAAAACCTGATAAAATGGATCCTCCTGACTTTTTTTAATCATATCCATATTGGCAGCTTTTTCATCTTTTATGAATTTCATACCGCCGTTCTTGGTAAGCTTTTGTGATGGAATTAATCCGTCAATGCTCGATACCAGAATTCTTTTTACATTATCAGTTTGCTGTTCTCCATTAACTGTAACATTAAGCGGGCTTTTAATAAATGAATCAAGCTGGTTTGTTGGAAAAAACTCCCCTTTCCACAGAGTTCCTGTTGTACCTCTGTGAACGTGTATATCTATTATATCGGCTTTAAAATTAACGGGTAATGAATTGTTTAAAAAAATCAATTTACAATATCTCCTATGTAGTCATTATCGTCTGCTCTGCGCGCAATTATTTTATTTCCGATTCTTGTGCCGCTTTTTATTTCTACTGCCGCTTTATAACAGCAGTCTGCTTGATATTTTTCATTTTTATTACGGCAAATATTGCCGATTTCTTCATATAATTCTGACATTGTAAGACTTAAATTATTTGCAAGAACATCAAGATTAATATCCGTAGTATCTATTGGAGTCCGTACTGCCGGGCGGGGCATAAATAGCCGTCTGAAAAATCCTGCATTATTGTATTTAGTTATATAATCATTTAATTCATCAATCATTTTCTTTTCATTTTCAGCATTTTTAAGGTTTTGTAAATTTTCCTTTCTCGTTATAATAAATTTACTTATAAGCCGTATTGCCATATTATAGCAGCCCGAACTTTTATCGTATAAACCTTTTTGGTTGAATAAATCCCCCAATTCAATAAACGGCATAACTTCGCTACGTGTACTGATGGTTTTATGGCTTGATTTAACAAGTTCTGTGGCTTGATTATAAAATTTTTCCGCTTCCCCAAAATTTTTTGCATTGTGAGCTTTAACCATTAATTCATCAAGACGTCTGAGATAAGGTGCATGTTGGTTTGCTCCATTAGCAGTTCTGGCGAGAGCGTTTTGTAGTTCCTGATAGAAAATATCTTTTTCAATAGCATTGAATACTGCAAAACAAGTTCCCCACATAGATTTTACACTTGGTTTGCCGCTGCCCTCACAGTCGCATTGCGGGAATATTATTTCTTGATGTGCATTTTCTCTGAAAAATAATTTTCTGGTTTTATCAACATAATCTCCGCGAAGCCTGATTTTACCTTCATCAATTTCTCTTTTTGAATAAACACTGTATATCGGATAAAGTTTATCGGCTACAGGTTGTTTAGATTTGCCTGTACTTAAATATTCCGCAAAATTCCTGATTTCTTTTTCTGAAGCGAGTACTTCTTTAGCCTGCTTGCCTACAAACTTTGCAATATTTGCAACCTCTTTATTCCCGGGAAAAGCTTCATAAGGATACTCAACTACATTAGTATTTCTGAAACTGTATCCGGTAAGTTTTCCGTTATCTCTGACAGGTGACAAGTTGTATACACCGCGGGCGCTGTCAGTTACACAGGTATCATATCCTGCAAAAATATAATCTTTACCCCAGGATTTGTCACGTATGGTTATTATATTTGCATTGGAAAGAGTTAATAGGTTAAAATCGTACCAGTTGTTATCTTTTATGAATTGTTTCATTTCGCGGACTTTGCCGTTAACATCTTGTCCTGTAGCTATGTAATAGTAAAGTTCAGGTTTAAGGTTACGTTCTTTTGCAAGATACTTTAGCGATTGGTCAAACGGGTGTCCGGCAGGAATAAAGACTCTTGCATCTCTATCTACAAGTTCGTTAATGCCTTCTATAACAGGATAAATTTCTTCCATATGCTGATTACAAGAATCCATGTATCCTAATTCTTGTCTATAAGAATCAGGTGAGTCGCACATCTTTTTTAGCAAATCTAAAAGCAATGGTTTATTTGCTTTAATATTTTCCGGGGTAAGTTCTGTTTCTATATTCATGACTGCTTTGAGCCGGTCTTGCAGGTTTAGCAGGCCAACCGTTGCTAATGCCGGAATTGCAATATACTGATTTGCAAGTTTTTCACCGCTATTAAGTAATGATTGAATGGACTCTTTTAAGTTTTTCAAGTCTTTTATGCTTTCAGAACCCGGAACAGTATTTACATTTTTCAAAATAGTTTTATTGTCCGGTTTAAGAATTGTTTTTGCAAAATTATACATATCAGAAGCGTGATGACCGCCGTCTAATATATAAACCCGGTAGCCTTTAAAATTAATATAGCTTATACCGGGTTTAAGATTTATAAATTTATTATTTAAATAATGCTCGCTTAATGAGGCTGTATTATTGTAAATACTATTTCTAATGTCGGTTTTATTAGTATTATGCTTATTTTGTGCGGCTGGTAAATTTAGTAACAGATTGTTGCTGTGAAAGGATATTTTTTGTACCTGCATGTTGGATTTCTCCCGTTTTTTTCTATAATACCCCAACAAAAAGCATTTGGTATTTCCTATCTTTAAAAAATTAACAAAATTTTACAAATTAATATGTGGAAAAAATAATTAATTTATATCCCATTTGCCGCATGTGCCGCCCCAGCGTGCGATAATATTACCTTTTATATCACTGATTTTTTCAACGTGTTCAATTTTTTCTCCGCCTTCTAAAATCGTGATAATTTCGCAGTTGTTTGAGCAGCCCGTACAGTGGCAGGTTACAGATTGGAAGTTCATATTGCCGACTTCCCAGCCTTTGAATTTTGTATTTGTTTCTGTGTACTGGTGATTTTCCATTGCAAGGAGGGCTGCACCGATTGCTCCCATTGTCTGATGGTTGTCAGGAACGACAATTTTTGTTCCAAGGGCTTCTTCAAACGCTTTAACCATACCGGAATTAGTTGCAACGCCGCCCTGGAATGATACAGTCGGCAGTAGTTCTTTCCCGAGTGCAAGGTTTGAAAGATAGTTTCTCACAAGTGCCTGACATAAACCGTATAATAAATCTTCTACAGGGTAGCCTAACTGCTGTTTGTGAATAAGGTCGCTTTCTGCAAATACACCGCATCTGCCGGCAATTCTTGCAGGATTTGTAGATTTGAGCGCCGTTGCACCGAATTCTTCTATTGGAACATTTAAACGCTGAGCCTGATGATCTAAGAAACTCCCTGTTCCTGCCGCACAAACGGTGTTCATTGCAAAATCTGTTACAATGCCATCTCTTAAAATTATAATTTTGCTGTCCTGTCCGCCAATTTCAAGAATAGTTTGAACTCCGGGAATATATGTACTAGCAGCAACAGCGTGTGCAGTAATTTCATTTTTAACAATATCAGCGCCAACTAATGCTCCCGCAAGATTTCTACCGCTGCCAGTTGTTCCGACGCCTTTAACGTCATATTCACAAATTGCCTGTGAGATTATATGCTTTAAACCTTCTTGTACAGCATTAACCGGTTTGCCGGCAGTTTTAAGCATATATGAATCAACGTATTTGCCCTCTTCATTAACCAGTGCAAGTTTTGTTGTTACTGAACCAACGTCAATCCCTAAATATACTGTTAAACTCATTTTTCCTTACCTTTCAATCGGCGCTGGCTGTAACGCCTAAACTCCATTGCTATTCATATCTGTGCAATCTGATTTTAGCATAAACAAAAATTTAATGCATCATTGCCATTATTGCGGAATTAATGTGGAAATTACGGCATTATCAATATTTAGATATTTTTTTGCCGCTTCTTTTAAGTCATTAATTGTAATTTTTTCAACTTCGCCAAGATAGCTTTCAGCCAGTGTTAAGTCATCGCAAACGGTCATATAATAACCTATTGTTTCTCCGATTGCAGATACTGTTTCTGCGTCTGATGCAAAGTCTGCTTTTATTTTGTTTTTTGCTTTCTTAAATTCGTTTTCTAAAATATTTTCTTTTATTTTTTCTACTTCAGCTTTAATAAGTTCAATAGCTTTGTCTTTTTTCTCCGGTACAAAGTTTGCTTGAAGGAAAAAGTTGCTGCCGTCTTTAAAGATATAATGCTCTGCCCCGACCATGTTAAATACTTGTTCGGAAGCTTTTTCTATAAGGTTCTGATACATTCTGGAACTTGCTCCATCTCCTAGAATAGTTGCAAGCATATCAAGCATTATTATGTCTTTCAAGTCTTTTGCAGGCGCACCGAGATATCCGAACATCATAAATCCGGAGGTTAAACAAGCTTTGTTCTCAATATATACAGTATGTTTTGTCGGTTCATCCGGCTCATTTACCCTGTTAATATGTTTTGCGCGGTCTTTAAAATCAAAACCTTTAATTATTCTATCCAAAACTTTTTCGTGATTAAAATCGCCGACAATAATAGTTGTAATATTGTTAGGCGAGTAAAAAGTTTTGTAGTAATTCATTATTGTTTCTTGTGTAACCCGGGAGATTATTTCAGGAGTTCCTATAACATCACGCTTGTACGGATGTTTTTTATACATTGCGTTATTTGTGTAGTTATACACTTTGCTCCAGGGCTGATCCTGACGCATTCTAATTTCTTCAATAACAACATGCCGCTCACGTTTGTCGGTAACATTTTTATCGTCTAAGTTGAATGGACTTCCGATTTCATCAGGAGGTAAAATAGGATCAATCATCATATCGGCGTGCAGGTCAAGCGCAAGATACAAATCCTCATCATCCTTGCCTTTGGGAAGGGTTACATAATAAAATGTATAATCTTTCCAGGTCGCAGCGTTTACAATAGCGCCTTTCCCTTCCAGTATCCGGTCAAATTCTCCTGCTTTGTGTTTATGCGTACCCTTAAACATAAGGTGTTCAAGGAAATGAGAAATACCGTTTATTTCGTCATCTTCATTTATAGAGCCTGTTTTGACCCATGAACTTATATTTACGAGTCCGCCGTCTTTGTGGGCAAAAACCACTCTATGACCGCTCTCCATTTCATAAAGTTCGACATCTCTGGTTAAGAACGGGTATTTAATTATTGTTTTTTTCATAATTTCTCCTGCAAGTTGATTTTATTATAGTACAAGCGGAAGATTATTTGTAGTACCAGAGATTATGGCGTTTGCAGTATTCTTTCAAATCCCTTTTGATTTCAGGCGCAAGAATAAACAGGACTATAATGTTTGGAATAGTCATCGCCATCATCATTGCATCAGTAATATCAATAACAGAACGTACATTCATAGCGGAACCGATTACGATAAAGATACAATAAATTATGTTGAACGTAAGGACACGTTTTTTACCTTCTCCGAGTAAGAATGTCCATGCTTTCTGTCCGTAATATGCCCAGGAAATGAGAGTTGATATTGCAAACATAATAGCAATCAGTGATAATATATACGGAAAGAACGGAATTACTGATTTAAAGGCATTTGATGCAAGTTCTATTCCTGATATTTCTGCGGTTGCTGTATTGCAAGTACCTGAGAAAATAATTGCAAAAGAGGTAAATAGACAAAGGAGTCCTGTAAGGAATGTTTCAATTAATGCAACAAAACCTTGTGAGATAGGTTCTTTGGTTTTCGCCGTTGCATAAACAATAGCAGCAGCGCCTGTACCTGCCTCATTTGATTGAACAGAACGTCTAAGCCCGATAATAATTGTTCCGAATACCCCGCCGGCAACTGCTGTCGGGTGGAAGGCCTCTTTCAGTATTAAGACTATTGCACTGGGGATATTCATAATATTTGCAAAAATTACGATTAACCCTGAAACAATATACATTATGCACATTGTTGGAACAAGAATTGCTGTAACTTTTGCTATACTCTTAATCCCGCCGACTATTACAAGCCCGATTAAAATAGCTACAACAAGCCCGAATACCCACGTATAACCGTTTAAAAAGCTGTGTTCGGCACCTGTAATGAATATAAGCTGGTGGGCTGATTGGTTAATTTGAATCATGTTTCCGCCGGTAATACCTCCTCCGATACATAGAATGGCAAATACCACGGATAAAAACTGACCGAGCTTTCTCATTTTTTTTCTTGTTAAACCGTGTGCAATATAATGCATCGGCCCGCCGGATACCGATCCGTCAAGGTTGAATCTTCTGTATTTAACAGAAAGAGTTGCTTCTATAAACTTAATTGCCATACCGAGCAGTGCGCCTGTAAAAATCCAGAAAGATGCTCCCGGGCCGCCGATTGATATAGAAATAGCAACCCCTGCAATACAGCCTATACCAATTGTTCCTGAAAGCGCAGTTGCAAGTGCGTGATAAGAAGATACTTCACCGCTGCCTTCCCCGCCTTCTGCCGGTTGCCTCAGCACATCAATAGAGTGTTTCAAACCTATAATTGATACACCTCTGAAATAAAATGTAAAGAAAATCCCGGCAAAAAGTATCCAGAATATAATTATAGGAACATCGTATCCGCAGATTTTTATCGGATAAAATACCAATGAGGCAATATAATTTGTTATCGGGGCGACCTTCTGGTCAATAAAAGCATCAACATTGAACGCAAATGCTGATTGCAGATTTAATAACAGGGTTAACATCAATAATAAATACTTTCTCATCAATAAATTATCCTCTACTCAGCTAGTAATAACATCTGTTTCATTATATCAAAAACATGCTTTTTCCTCATTGTAATTTTTACATACTGAAACATTTTGTAAAATTTTTTTTAATACAAGCATAAAAAAACGAAAATAGTTCTTTAATCAGACTATTTCCGTTTTTTTGTAAAAAATACTTATTATTAGTTTTCTTCTTGTTGTGCAGCTTGCTCTTCGTGTTTTGCATTTTCAGCATTAAAGCAATCCCTGCATAAAACTTCTTTATCTCCGCGCGGCTTAAACGGAACTTTAGTTTGAGCGCCGCATCTTGCACAAACTACATCATATAGTTTCTTTCTGTTTCTCTGGCGTTTTGCTTTTCTACATTCAGGGCAGCGTTTCGGCTTATTTGTCAACCCCTTCTCGGCAAAAAACTCTTGCTCTCCTGCCGTAAATACAAACTCTTTTGAACAATCTTCGCAAATAAGCGTTTCATCTTGGTACATGGTCTTTTCTCCTAATTCCCAGGCTTTATACATTACTAACTGCCCGTTACGCTATTGTAGTACTTTTTTCGCTATTTTGCAAGTTTTTGATACAAAAGATTACAAATCTTATTAGTGCATATCGCTGCTATGCTGGCAGTTTTGAAAAATCTGCAAGTTTAAAGTATGCATTTTTTAATTTTGTAAGCAGTGCAATCCTGTTATTTTTTATAGATACATCTTTATCCATAACAAGGACATCATCGAAGAATTTTGTTATATAAGGGTTTAAAGATGCCAGATAATCTATATATTGTTCATAATTATTGACTTCAATATCTTTTATTGCATTATATAACTCTTTTTCTGCGGATGTGTTGAATAAAGCAGGATTAATATTATCTGCCCTGTTATCTTTTAATATTCTGATAACGCGGTTTGCATTTTCTGTAAGAAGCGGTTCTTTCATTAATTTTACGGCTTCGACCCGTTTTTTGTAATCGCAGAGATTCTTGAGCGGGCTGACAATCGCACACGCTTCAAGAATATTTTTTGAATAAAAATCAGAAAGATAAATGATTAACCGCTGGGTAATAAATTCTATAACCTCTTCATAGCAGCCGTCTTTTTTTACAGGCAGGAGGTCTAATGCTTTCTGAGTTAAATTTTCAATATTTATATTAAGATTATGTTCAAGAATAGTTTTAACAATTCCGAGAGCTGCACGGCGTACACCCAGCGGATCAGAGGAACCTGTAGGCTTTTTACCGGCGGCAAACACAGCACATATTGTATCAATCTTGTCGGCTATGCCTGTAACCTGTCCTTCAAGTCCGGACGCTGTTTCTGAATCTGCGTTAAGCGGGAAATAGTGTTCTTTAATTCCTTCCGCTACCTTAGAATCTTCTCCGCTTACTCTTGCGTAATCTGCGCCGATAAAACCTTGCAGTTCTGTAAATTCAAACACCAGATTAGTCGCTAAATCAGCCTTGCAGAGTAATGCGGTTCGCTTTATTATTTCAGTTTCTTTATCGGTTGTTTTAAGTTCACTGCAAATTTCGCCGGAAAGATTTACAAGTCTTAACGCTTTATCATACATTGAACCTAATCCTTTTTGGAATGTAATACCTTTTATGTTTTCAAGATAATTTTCCAGCGGCTTTTTAGTATCTTCTTTAAAGAAAAATACTGCATCATCAAGTCTTGCTTTTATTACTCTCAAGTTGCCGGCTCTGATATTCTCAAATTCGTTTCCGATATAGTTGGTTACTGTTATAAATTTATTAATCAGTTTACCGTTGTTATCGTACAGAGCAAAGTATCTTTGATGTACTTCCATAACTGTAACAGCGACTTCCTGCGGTATTGTAAGGAAATCTTTATCAAATTCACATACAACAGCAATAGGGTATTCACAAATATATGTGACTTCTTCAAGTAAATCTTCGCTGTAATTGGCTTTTGCGTGTAGCTTATCGGCTTCCTGTTTAATGAGCGTTTTTATTTTATTCTTTCTTTCTTCCTGATCTGCGTATACACAGGCATCTTTAAGTTTGCCAATATATTCGCCAGGATTATTTATGACAATATTCTGCTTTGAAAACCGGTGTCCGCGTGTAATATTTGATGAAGTTTTATCTATAATAGTTATCGGGATTTGCTTATCATCAAGAATGGATACAATCCATCTTATCGGGCGTGAGAATTTCTCATCATTGCTTCCCCAGCGCATAAAATGCGGTCCCTGAAGTTTTAGAATAATGCCGGCGGCATTATCCTGTATTAAATCAGCCGTTCTTTTACCTTCTATTTTTATTTTTGCGTGTATATAATCATTTTCGATATAAATATCAGATTCTGTGAGATTATTTTTCTTTAAGAACCCTAAGCCGGCAGGTGAGAGCTTACCGTCTTCAGTATATGCAACTTTTTTTACAGGCCCTTTTACAATTTTTTCTATATCAGGCTGCTTGTCAGCCAGTCCCGATACAATAACTGCAAGCCTTCTCGGTGTTGCCATTACTTTTATATCAGTGTATTCAACTTTATTTTCTTCAAAAAATTTACTGAACCCGTTTTTTAACTGCTCAATGGCAGACGGGATAAACTTATAAGGGAGTTCTTCCACTCCGATTTCCAATAAATACTTGCTCATGTCATACCTCACCGGAAAATTATAAAACAAACATGCCTTATGGTAAAGAGTTGGTTAATTTTACTTATGTTTTATATTAATTTTCCTCCCCGGCTAAGCTGTCATCCCGAACTTGTTTCGGGATCTTGCCGGTTAAGAAGTCATAACGCCACGTTGGTAAGATGCTGAAATAAATTCAGCATGACAAACATTATTGATTCCCCCGCCCCAGCTAAGTTGTCATCCCGAACTTGTTTCGGGATCTTGCCGGTTAGGAAGTCATAACGCCACGTTGGTAAGATGCTGAAATAAATTCAGCATGACAAACATTATTGACTCTCCGCCCCG
>CASDWH010000011.1 GCA_949284715.1 uncultured bacterium | reverse complement strand
CGAGAGTTCGAATCTCTCCCTTGCTATTTTTTATTGTTTACACACGGGTAATTCGCCCTGCGCGATTTTTCAAACCCCGCTCTTTACTGGCTCATGTTTTCGCCAGTCAATCGCGGAACGCACGGCTCCCTCTCGCAAAACTCTTAAAAAATCAGGTGCTGCCGTTGTTTCGTACAAAGCGCCCAAAAGAGTTAATCATTCAAGTGTTTGAAGTGTTTGTAAACATATAATACTCCCAAAACACAAACAAGCACCACAATTAAAATATCAAATTTATGCCACAAATGTTTAAACATTTCCATATTTTGCCCGAATTTTACCCCGACATATACCAGCAGATAACTCCATACCAGCGAACCTAAAAAAGTTAAAGTAAAAAATATTCTTTTACGTGCTTTAAGAATACCGGCCGGCAGTGAAATAAATGTTCTTATAACAGGCAGCATCCGGCAAATAAAAAATGCCCAATCACCATATTTTTCAACCCATTTATCTGCATCTTCAAGGTCTTTACGTGAAACAAGAAAATATTTGCCATACCTTTCAATGAACTGTCTGCCGCCAAAATATCCGAGATAGTAAGAAGGGATAGAACCAAGCACACACCCAAAGGCTCCGGCCCAGGCGGCAACGTGAAAATTCATTTCTCCTTTGCTCACAATATATCCGGCAAACGGTAAAATAGCTTCGCTTGGAAGCGGTATATTACAGGATTCGATAGCCATTAACAGGCTTATTCCCAATGGCCCCATAGTTGTAATAACATACTCAATAAAATTTATAAGATATGATAATATTTGTTCAATAAATTCCATAAACTCACCCTCCCCTGCTTAGAATATCTATATTTTAACAAAAATATATAAAAACCTAAACATTAGTACTATATACCTGATATAGATAATAAAATGATTGAAAAATAAAAATTGATTCTATTATAATATCCTTTGAAGCAGACCTGAAAATTTAATTAAACAACGGCTTAAGTTCTTTTTTATAGGTTTTACATAGTTTAATGTAATACTACCTGTTTCAATTAGTTTTTTACGAGCAAAGCCGGTTTTTGGATACAATTTATTATATTTGTCTATAAAAATATTATTTGCACGTTTAATTTCTTCCATATTATAATACATTTTTTTATTTCTGGAGTAATAATATGGGTAATTATTTGTTTTATAGCGTTTTCTAGCAAGTAATCCGGTCGTAGGATGCTGCTCGCAATCACGGATATGCTGAATAATATCATCCGCAAAATCGGGATCGGGGGCAAGACGTGTATCAAATTTTTGTGCATAAAAAGCACGGCTTTTAATGTCATCGAAGCGGCTTCCGCCAAGAATAGTTTCAGACATTTTGTTCTCCTTTTAAAAGATTATAACCCCGTGACAAAATAAATTTGCTTTAATCTATTTCTTTATTAAAAAAGTTTTACAAAACTTAAAAATAGGTTTATGCTATTATAAAATTGATTTATGCAAAATATACCATCAAACAAGAAAAAAATTCTTATCATAAAACTCGGGGCGATTGGTGATAGTATACATGCTACAATTATTGGAAGCGCCATAAAACAAGCACATCCTGATTGGCTGGTAGATTATTTAACGTATGATTTTTTAGAGGAACTTTTAAAAGATTGCCCTGATATTGATAATCTGATTTTCTGGCATTCAAAAGAAAAGAATAAATATTTTGAATTAATAAGGCTTGCAAAAATTCTTTACAAAGCCCATTATGATATTATATTTAATCTTACAATTACACTTAGGAATTATATTTTAACAATGCTGGCAAAACCAGGGAAAGTTGTTATTAAAAAAGAATTTAACAAATCATGGATAGAGAATTTTTATCTTACAGCCAAACAAGAGATTAAAGATATCGAATTACCGGAGCATTTGTATTTAACTGCGGATACAAATTCGCTTCAGAGGGTTAAGCAGGATATTGCAAGCTGTCCAAAGCCATACTTTGTTATAGCACCCGGAGGAAATTCGGATAAAAACAGACAGGGACGACTTTGGAATATTGATAAATGGAAAGAGCTGACAAATCTTTTAACAAGAGAGTTTGGCGGCACTATCTTTGTGTGCGGCGGGAAAGAGGAAATGGAATATCATAAAAAATTAGAATATGACAATGTTATATTATTTACCGGGAAATATACATTAGCAGAATCAAGCGCATTATTTTCTATGGCTGATTTGTTTATATCAGGAGATACAGGCCCGCTTCACATAGCATCTGCACATAATATAAAAACCCTTGCAATATTAGGCTCAACATCTCCTGATAAAATTAAACCATACGGCACAAACGGATATTATATAGAGCCTAAAAATAATTGCAAATACTGTTGGAAAAAGAAATGCAAACTGCTAAAATCCGGAGAAATATACACACCCTGTATGGAAAGTATAACACCGCAAGATGTAATGAATGAGATAGCCTCCAAAGAATTAGTTTCTAATGCTATAAAAGGTGGAAAGGAATAAAGGGGTAGATTTTGATAAAATCATATATAAGAGAGAGTATTGATGCTAAAAATCAAGTCTTAAACAGTGATAAAATAATTGAGGCGATAAATCAGGCCGCACAATTGATAATTTCATCACTAAAAAACGGAGGAACTCTTTTTACGGCAGGAAACGGCGGTTCTGCGGCTGACGCCCAGCATATGGCGGGTGAATTTGTATCAAAATTTTCAATAGATAGAAAGGGGCTGCCGGCTGTAGCTCTTACAACCGATTCTTCTATAATTACTGCTGTAAGCAACGATTTAGGGTATGAGAACATTTTTGTCCGGCAAATACAAACACTTGCAAAGCCCGGGGACATATTTACCGCTATTTCTACATCAGGAACTTCTCCTAATATAGTAAATGCGGTTAATGCCGCAAAAGAAAATAAAGTAGTAACTATAGCACTTACAGGAAGTGGAAATTCTCCAATCGACAAATTATGCGATTGTATAATAAAAGTTCCTTCTGCAAAAGTTCCCATTATACAGGAAGCACACATTATGATTGAACATATTATCTGTGATATTGTTGAAACAGCTATATTTAAAACATAGTCTAATGACGGATGTCTTAATTCTCAATAATAATTATATTATTTTCAAAAGGAGAAATTATGACACGAAATGTTTTGATGGTGCTTACAAATACAAGTATTACGAAAAATGGTAAAAAAACAGGAGCATGGTTTGAGGAATTTGCCGTTCCCTATACCAAATTTATAAAAGCCGGATACACAATTACAGTTTCAACCCCCTTAGGAGATACTCCGCCAATTGATCCGGCAAGCTGTTATTTTGCAGAAAATGGCAATTATAAAGAAGCAGAAGAAGGGATAAATAATACAAAAAAACTGGAAATACTTGATACAGCCGACTACGACGCGTTAATTTTACCCGGCGGACACGGGCCAATGTTTGATTTATCAAAAGATATAACATTATCTAAAAAGATCGAAGAATTTAACAAAAAGTCAAAGTTAATAGCAGCAATTTGTCATGGCCCCGCAGGATTACTCCGCGCTAACATTGACGGGATACCTTTTGTTTCTGACCGCAGATTAACGTGTTTTACAAATGAAGAAGAAGCCGTCAATCATAAAGAAGATATTTTACCGTTTTATCTTGAAGACAGATTAAAAGAACTAGGAGCCAAATTTATAAAAAAATCACCCGGCGAAATAAATATAGTAGAAGATGGAAACCTGATTACAGGGCAAAATTTCCAATCCTCAGATGCATTTGCAGATGCGATAATTAAATGGTTGTCTAAATAAGATTAATAAGTCCTGTAGAGTGGTCAAAATGACACTTTGCGATATACAAACCACCGCTGTTAACCGCATCTGATATTATCGCGGAATTTTTGAGCAAAAACTCTTCTACCCAGATAGTGTGCTGCTGGGCAAAAAAGTTATGACAGGTAATATCTTCTTTTTTATCTAAGACAGGATAAACACAGTTTAAAATAGATTCAAAGTGTCCGGTTTTGTTTGGATAATTATCTTTAGCATATTTCATAACACCGCAATCATCGTGACCAAGCAGAATCAAAAGAGGAACTTTAAGCTTATAGACAGCGTATTCGAGGCTTTCTACGACATTGGGGCCGGCTGTAATTCCTGCGACTCTGACAACAAACAACTCGCCGATTCCGCAGTCAAAAATAATTTCAGGTACAACCCTTGAATCAGAGCAGCTTAAAACAGCGGCATATGGTTCTTGATGAAATGCATATTTTTTAAGTGTATCGAGATTCATATTTGATGCGGTCGGAGTCCCATTAACGAAATTTTGGTTTCCTTGAAGAAGTTTATTTAATTCTTTTCTTGCTTTTTCCGGTATATTCATCATGAGTATATTATAACAAATATTATGAAAAAATAAAGATTTATGCTAAACTAAACAAAG
Source organism: uncultured bacterium (assembly GCA_949284715.1). Classification (GTDB taxonomy): domain Bacteria; phylum Cyanobacteriota; class Vampirovibrionia; order Gastranaerophilales; family Gastranaerophilaceae; genus CALUTH01. The sequence goes on along the minus strand of CASDWH010000011.1, from coordinate 47,737 downwards.
GGGTTAAAATAATGTCATCAATTATTCTGTTCTGTGCAATAGTAATATTTTCCTGTATTATTACAAATAAATTTTCTAATAAACTCGGAATGCCAGCACTTCTTTTTTTCATGTTTTTAGGAATGTTGTTCGGGTCTGACGGAATTTTTAGACTTAATTTTGATGATTATAATTTGACCTCAAAACTATGTTCTATAGGTTTGTTATTTATAATTTTTTACGGCGGATTCTGCACCAAAAGAATTGACAATAAAAAAGCAACAGTGCAGGCAATTTTGCTTTCATCGGCCGGGACAGTAATTACAGCACTGTTAACAGCAGCATTCTGTTATTATGTCCTAAAAATGCCATTTGCTGAGAGTTTTTTAATCGGTTCAGTTATAAGCTCAACAGATGCGGCATCAGTCTTTGCAATACTTCGTTCAAAAAGACTTAACTTAAAATACAATACAGCACCAATACTGGAATTTGAAAGCGGAAGCAACGATCCATTTGCGTATATGCTGACTATAATAGGAATATCATTCCTACACTCTGGACGTGCCGACTCAATTATACCTATGCTTATTTCGCAGATTGGTATCGGGATTCTATCGGGTATTGCAATTGCTTATTTTGCAATATTTGTATTTAAGAAAACACGTATACTTTCTGAAGGGACAGATACACTTTTTATGCTTGCAGTTGCATTGGCAGCTTTTGCAATACCTGATTTAACAGGCGGTAACGGGTATTTAAGCGTATATATTACGGGACTTATATTGGGTAACAGTGAAATAAAAAATAAAATTAGTATGATTTATTTTTTTGATGGAGTAACAGCGCTTTGCCAAATAGTAATATTCTTTTTAATTGGATTTCTTGCATTTCCGCATAAAATTCCGGAAAGCATTATACCTGCCTGCTTAATAATGGTATTTTTATCATTTATAGCCCGCCCGCTTGCTGCAGCGATTATAATGCTGCCTTTTAAAGCGCCCCTGTCACAAATATCTTTTATTTCCTGGGCAGGCTTAAGAGGTGCAGCGTCAATAGTATTTGCGATTCTTGTTGTCGCTGATAGTTCGGCACTTAAATATGATTTGTTTCATATAGTTTTTATTGTTGTTCTGATATCAGTTGCTATACAAGGCTCGCTTCTTCCTTTTATAGCAAAACGTGAAAACATGATTGACCGTTTTTGTGATGTAAGAAAAACCTTTAATGATTATCAACAGGAGTCAGCAATTAATTTAAGCATAGTAAAAATTACAGATAAACACCCGTGGCAGGGCTTACAGCTAAAAGACATTAATATGAGTGATAACGCCCTTGTGCTACTGATTAACAGGGCAAATGAAAAAATCATACCTAACGGCGATACAACTCTTCTTCCCGGAGATGAAGTATTAACCGGCACAACAGTTGAGAATACAAGAAGTAATATTAATCTCTGTGAAACAACAATAGATGAAACTCATCAATGGCTGAACAAAAAAATAAAAGATTTAAACTGCGGAGACGGGTTTCTTATAGCAATAATTAAGCGTGGCAACATGTCTTTTGTACCTAACGGAAACACAAAAATAGAATTGGATGATACTGTTGTATTCCACTCGGTTTAAAAGAATTTGACAATAAAATTATTTTTTGCTAACATAAAATGAGAACCGCAGACAATTAGTCCCGGTCGGTCAAAAAAGAGTAATATAGCCGGAATTCAAGGTTTTAACTAATATTTGACTAAAGGGTTAAATTGATTAATATCAGGCTAATCGAGGTTACACAGTCGAATTAAAATAGCTTTGTGTACGATTTTGCGGTTAATTATCTTCGCAAAATCTTTTTTAATATGGGTCGAACGGAGAAATCCGATAATATATACTAATAAAGGAGCAAATTATGTCAACTAAAGCCTTTAAAAACGAAAAACTTGCTAAAATAAAATCAAATATTGAAAAAGCGCAAGTTGCTATCGTTTCTGATTATAAAAGTCTTACAGTTGAAGAAATTACTAACTTAAGACGTTCTATTCAAAAGGAAGACGGTGACTATATGGTTACCAAAAATACATTGGCTAAGATTGCAATTAAGGGAACACCTTATGAAGTTTTATCTGATGTATTAACCGGACCTGTTGCAATTGCTTTTGGGTTTAAAGATCAGGTTGCACCTGCAAAAGCATTGTCAAAATTCATCAAAGATACCAAGAAAGGTGAAATAATTGCAGCTGCTCTTGATGGTAAATTGTTAAGTGCAAAGGAAGCAAAAGCACTGGCTGATATGCCGTCAAAAGAAGAAATCTATGCAAAAATGCTTGGAAGCATCAATTCACCTGCCTCAGGTCTTGTATACACTGTCAACGGTGTTATGGCAGCACTTACACGTGCAGTTGCAGCTGTGCGTGATAAAAAAACTGCCTAGTATAATGTGATACTTAAAATAAAAAAAGGAGAATAAATCATGAGTAATGTAGAATCTATTTTAGAATCAATTGAAAAATTAACACTTTTAGAAGCAGCAGAATTAGTAAAAGCTATGGAAGAAAAATTCGGCGTATCAGCAGCAGCTCCTGTAGCAGTTGCAGCAGCACCGGCAGCAGGCGCAGCAGCTCCGGCTGAAGAAGAAGCTTCTGAAGTTTCTGTTATCCTTGCATCAGCAGGCGCTAACAAAATTGCTGTTCTTAAAGAAGTACGTGCTATCACCGGTCTTGGCTTAAAAGAAGCTAAAGATTTAGTTGACGGCGCACCGAAACCTGTAAAAGAAAATATCAAGAAAGAAGATGCTGAAGCTATTAAGAAACAATTAGAAGCAGCAGGCGCATCTGTTGAAATCAAGTAGTTTTGATAATAAAGATATTTTCAAGAAATCAAAAAGGCGGACTTTATATCCGCCTTTAATTTTTATATTTATTCTAAGGAAATATCACCGACATTTTCTATTATTAAATCCTGTATTCGCCTCAATTCACTAATAAGAGCTGTAGTATTTTTAAATTTTGTTTCCCAGTGGACAATAATATCATTTAAGTACCCTCTGACTTCATTATACAATTGCAGACCTTTTTCAGTAATACTCATTAAATATATCATCTTGCCATTTTTTGTTCCCTGTGTTCTTATAATGTATTCTTTTTTTTCAAGAGAAGCAAGAATCTTACTTGTATGAGAACGCCCTTTTAGTACCAGTTTTGATAAATCGCTCTGTGAAATTCCCGGATTATTGATTAATGTATCAAGGATAACAAACTCATCATGCGCTATATCACACTTAATTTTGTTAGCAAAAGTATATTTAGCACTAATCTGTAATAAACGTGCTGTTTTTTCGATTTCATACGGTAAGCTCTCTGTATAAGTCATTATTAACTTCCTCTAATAAGAAAAATATCTATCAAAATCAACATCATCAAAGCTGCATAATAGAGCAAATATTTCATCATCATCATCAAGTCTTTGAAAATTATATTCATCAAATAACCAGTACTTGGGATTAATACCTTTAACCCTTACAATATTTTTTTCTTTTAATATTTGCAGCTTTTTTTTTACAATATCAATCGGCAAATCAACAAGTTTAGACAATTCAACAGCCGTTATACCATCAGGATTTGAATATTTTTGCGGCGTTAAAAACATCAATTCCAAGCCAACTTTTTTTAATTCGGAATCTTCGATTAAATAACTCATACATATATTATACATTGAAAGTAGAACATTGGGCATGCCATTAAGCATGGCAAAATAAAAAGTAATAATAATTTTATTAGCAAAAATATCATTAGCAGCATTTCGGGAAGTGCTTATTTAACTAGCTTCCAGAGATTATTGCTAATAAAAATTAAAATGTAAAGATTTTGTTACAAATAAGCAATTTAACAGAAAATATTAACTTTATTAATATATAAATAGGGCTTATTATGGGAAACGAAGAAATCAGGATAACAGGAATAGGGACTAATCAACCTGCGCTTAGCGAAAACCTGAGTAAATCATACGATTTAGTCAGAGGAGTGCAGGAAGAACCCAGCATCTGGGATAATTTTTCACCGGGGGCTATCGCTGTGTCTGCGATTTTTCCTCTGGTTTTACAAGCTAAGGAATTTAAAGGAGTAAAAATTAATCCGTCGTTAAGCGGGAAAGAACTTGCTGCAAATAAGTATAGAATGATAAAAGTAAATGAATTATCTGCCCAGCTTGATAGAATGAAGGTTAAAGATCCGTTTTTGAAAGCAGATATATTGTCTTTACAAAACGAACTAAAAACAATACAAAATAACGGCGGACTTGCGAAAGATAAATTAGCCGCTTTAAATAAAAAATATGTTGAATTAATAGATAAAAATTCAACCTGGAAAAAATCCTTTATACAGAAAGGACTTGCTAAAGGTGCGGCAAAATGCCCATCGTTTGGAACAGAACTTTTAAAAAGCTATAAAACAAACAAAATAATGATACTGTTTGAGTTTATGCAAGAGATACCAAGCTTGATAGGTGCTTTCCAGAAAGATACTGAAACTGGAATGAAGCAGTTAGCAAAATCAACAGGCAGAACGGCTGTAGGATTTGGCGGTTTTATTGCAGGAACTGCCGCAGGAGCAAAACTGGGTGCAATACTGGGTTCTGTTATTCCGGGAGCAGGTACAATTGCCGGCGGCATTATTGGCAGCGTACTGGGATTTGCTATTGGCGGATTCACATCACAATTGGCAAAAATGGGCTATGATCAAGTAATACCAAGCGAACAAACATTGCAAAAAGAACAAGATATAAAAACAATGCTTAATTCCATAGACAAATCAGAAGAGGCGCAAACAGCGCTTAGAAATGAGATTGCATTATGCGATGGGTATTTGCGATATGCAGGAGAATTACTTGCAGAAGCTAAACAGGAAAAAGATAAAGAAACAGAAGCACAAATTCGTTCCCAGATGACAGTAGTTTTAGATACAATGAATCAATTGAACGAAATATACAAAAACAAATTCGGTACCGGACTTCTTTCTGATGCTGAAAGTGCCAGCACACAGGAACCACAAACACAAAAAACAAATACAGGTAATGAAACAGCGTCAGTTACAAATCCGTATTCAAATCCGTACACTATGACATTACCTGCAAGCCCGATGATTAACCAGTACAACCCATCAGGATTTATGGGAAATGAGTTTATGAATTATACACCGCAGCAAGATTGGTCTGCAATGCTTCCCGGAAATGTGGCAAATAAATTATTTACAACTGCTTAGAACTTGTCACACAGAAGCTGAAAATGATTATATTCGTGTTTACAAACAGGGCAGCACAGCGGAGCGGCCTTGGCTGTTGTATGGAATCCGCATTTCATACAAATCCAGCGGGTTTCATAATCTTTTGCAAAAACAGCATTTTCTTTAACTAATTTAGCAAGTTCCAGATACCTGTTTTGATGGTATTTTTCAATATCGCAAATTAGTGTAAAAGCTTCTGAGATTTCTTTAAACCCTTCTTCAGCAGCAATTTCTGCCGAGTTTTTATATATTGTTGACCACTCTTCATGCTCTGCATCTGCGGCCGCTAAGAGATTATCATACGTTTTCCCTAAAAAAAACGGGTATTCGGCATTTATCAAATAATGTTCAGCCGGAATGAATTTATAGAAGATTTTCGCGTGTTCCTGCTCATTAGAAGCTGTTTCCGCAAATATATCTGATATTTCATTATAGCCCTCTTTTAACGCCTCTTTAGCATAAAAAGTATACCTGTTTCTGGCCTGCGATTCACCGGCAAAAGCGTTTACCAGATTTTGAATGGTTTCTGATTTTGCTAATTGCATATAGTATTCCTCCTTTTGATACAGGATACTATATTTAGAAAAATTATAAATTAGACAATTTAGCTAAATATTTAGCAATACCTTCTCCCATGGAAAAACATGAAGGAATAATTCTAAGCGCAGCCTGAGAGTAGAAATCACAACTAATAGAGCGGCCGGCAAAATACAAATTGTCATAATCAATAGATTTAAGAGATTCTAGAGGAAGCTGGTATTCTCCGGTAACTTTTTCAAGCACAGCACCGTCTTTTTTGTCAGAATGAACATCTACAGGATAATCGGAAATTAATACCGGATTATCAAAAGTTTTGCCGGATTTTAAATCATCAATAGTGTATAAGTATTCACCAAGCGGCCTTTTGGAAGTTCTAACACCGGCTGAGGGGGCTATTGAAGAAATATAAGCTTTTTCAAATCCCGGGAAATATTTCTTACAAAACTCTATAAGGCGCAAAATTGCTTTTCGGGATTCGATTAGCTGATTAGAGTAGGAGAATAATTGTGACGGTACAACATTTTCGCTAAAGCGCGGGCAATTAAAAGCAATAGAAGCAGGCATTCCGGGTATTGTAAAGAGCTGAAAATATGCAGTATCCGACTCTATTAAGATTTTCTCATCAAGAGCGCGTTTAAATACAGGGGTTAAGCCCCATTCTTTATCCCATGTACAGGCTGTCGATAAATGTATATCACCGTCAATAACTGCGCCAGTTGTTGCATTTCTGTCCTTATCAAGCTCTAATATATACTCTTTAAAAGCTTTTAAATCAATACCTGAAGCAATAAATCTAAGGCTGGAGGGCTGCTTATTATCTTTGTCGTCAATAAAACGGCAGCCCAGTGATTTACAAATTATTTCACTTCCTGTTGCATCAATTAAAAAATCGGTTTTTATATAATTATCAAAAAAATTCTTCTTAGAACCATCTAATCTCGTTTCGATAGGTACTGATAATACATCTGTATCTGTTAGCGATTGCAAAACATTACTCGATTCGATAGGTGTTGATAATTTTTTATCATTTGGCAATGCATAAATAGAAATCTCTGGCTCATTGGAAAGCTTTACTGATGTAATATGATTATCCGAAATTAATATATCTGTTATACAAGTGTTGAATACAATATCAACATTCACATCGGTAAGCAGGGTATCAAGAGCAATTTTTGCAAGCTCAGGATTAAACCAGCCTTGATTTCCATCGGTATAAGCGACTTGACCACCCATGCTTTTTAGTTTATGAGTAAACAAAGTAAAAAAATCATTGTTTAATTTTGAGTTAATAGATTTCATGGCCGGAGTAACAAGAGAGGCCGTCATAGTACCGCCTAAAAAGGAATTTTTTTCAACAAGGAGCGTTTTTAGTCCCAGCTTTGCTGCTGTATAAGCGGCAGCGCAGCCGGCGGTGCCGCCGCCTGTGACAATTAAATCATATTTCATTTTGTACTCCTTTCATATACTGGGAAAGTGTTGGCAGGGATGATTTATTTATTTGCTCCTGCAAATCTTTCAGGATTTCTTCATTAGAAAAGTTTAGATTGTAATCATGGTAAGGAATTCCAGAGCGGGTTAACAATTTTGCATTATCTTCAAAATTAAGAGGGAAGGTAATATTTTCTTTTAATTTTACCGCCGCTGTTCCTGCGGGAAAACCTTTTGAATCTTTTATTGTACCTATATAAAAACCTGCAAGGCGCATAGCGTTTCTAATTCTTGCGGAATTTGAATAGGTGAGTAAAATTCCATCAGCAGTCAGAAGCCTGTACAATTCTTTAAAAAATTCTACTGACCAGAGGGCAGGGGCTTTCGCCGGAGTAAACGCATCTAAATATATGCAGTTGTATAACTTATCTAAATTTTTGACAACACGTCTTGCATCATCAATGTAATAATTTATATTTATTTTCTCTGCAAGGCGAGGATAAATTTCGCGCAAATATCGTTTCGATAGATACCGATAATCCATACTATAAAATTCGCCATGGGCATTACTAGGTTGTTTCGATAGGTACCGATAATATATATTATGTAACAAGGCTGATAAAACGCTCGTTTGGGTATAATTATACCCCCTGTGAGAGGATTTTAAGGTCAAATTAATTAGATTGTTATCAAAATAATGAGAATCAAAATTAGTTTCTTTTATTTTTTTTAATTCTGAATAAAACTCAGCCCCAAATTGCCTAATCAAATTATCAATAATTAAATCATTAACGATTGGCAGAATTTTTAAATCATTATTATAGCAATGTTCTTTTATAAATCCGGATATATAAACAAACTCCTTCTCAAATTCGATTGCATCAATATTAATTGAAGGAAAACATTCAGGTATATTATTAATTACATGAGGTTTATTTTCTGTATAGTTTTGTTTATTGTCAGTTCTTACAGAACCACACTTGTGATGCAGATTATCAGCACCTATCGAAACGATATTTTGTGATATAAGAGAAGTCCTAAAAAAATTTTTTTTAATAACATAATTTAAAAAAGCTTTTGAATTGTATCCGATGCCATAGCAGATATCCAAAAGATTAATTTGTTTATGTTTAAGTTTATCTGGGGAGGATGGAAATACAAATTTTTCATAAGCTTCGGTTAGTGCGCCGGTTCTGGAGTGGAAAACATCGTTAAAATCACCGGAAAACAGGCCTACCGAACCATCATCAGTCAAATAGGGCTTGAATTTAGGCATACACACTACCTCCCTTAAAGTATTCTCACATAAAAATGAGTATGAAACAAGTTGACTGAAGAGGTATAGTACTAATAATTTTATTAGCAAATATTACTCAGTGATATAAATGTTATCGGTATATATCGAAACAGTGTATAACATGGAATTTTTAAATAAAAAGAGCCATCAATTAAAATGATGGCTCTTATAGTTATTCAGATTTTTTAGTTTGTATTTCTTCAAGTATTTGTTCTATAAAATCATCCACTTTCATCGTACCGACCTGCCCGACTTTACGTTTCCGCACAGCAACTGAATCTGCTTCAATTTCTCTGTCACCTATTACGCAGACATAAGGCACTTTTTTATCCTGCAGCGATTCTCTGATTTTATAATTCATACTTTCAGAACGGTCATCCAGTCTGACTCTTATTCCTTTATCTCTAAGCTTCTTATAGACTTGTTCAGCAAAATCAATATGTTTTTCATTTGATATAGGAACAATAGCAACCTGAGTCGGGGCAAGCCATAGAGGGAATGCGCCCGCGTAGTGTTCAATTAATATACCGTGGAAACGTTCCATCGAGCCGAATATTACTCTGTGAAGCATAACCGGTGTTTTTAAAGCTCCGTCTTTATCCTGATATTTGAGTTCAAAACGTTCAGGAAGGTTGAAATCAAGCTGAATAGTAGCACATTGCCATGTTCTCCCTAAAGCGTCTTTGACCTTAAAATCAATCTTAGGGCCATAGAATGCACCGTCGCCTTCGTTAATTTCGTATTTCATACCGCGTCTGTCCATTGCTTCTTTTAAGCCGGCTTCAGCTCTGTTCCAGTTTTCAATTTCACCTACATAACTTTCAGGGCGGGTTGATAATTCTACTTCAAAAGTCATATTGAATATGGCCATTGTATCAGCAACGAAGTCAATAATCTCATTAATTTCATCAACAAGCTGCTCCGGCGTACAGAAGATATGCGCGTCATCCTGAGTAAAACCTTGAACACGGGTTAAGCCGGACAATGCGCCTGATTTTTCTTTTCTGTAAACTGTTCCGAGTTCGGCCATTCTTAAAGGTAATGAGCGGTATGAATGCCTGTTTGCTTGATATATAAGAATATGGAACGGACAGTTCATCGGCTTAACAATATATTGTTCTTCATCATCGCTATCTTTTTGGATAAAGAACATATTTTCTTTGTAGTGGTCAATGTGTCCTGAGAGTTCCCAGAGCTTTGATTTTGCAAGCTGGGGAGTATTAACAATAACATATCCGCGTTTTCTGTGTTCAGTTCTCCAGTAATTTTCAATTTCTTCTCTTACAATAGCAAGGTTTGGATGCCATAGAACGAAACCTGCGCCAATTTCTTCTCTTACGGAGAATAAATCAAGTTTTGCACCGAGCTTACGGTGGTCGCGTTTTTCAGCTTCAGCAAGGAAGTCTAAATAGTTTTGCAAATCCTCTTTTGTCCAGAAGGCTGTAGCATAAATTCTTTGGAGCATTTTATTTTTTTCAGAACCTCTCCAGTAGGCGCCTGCTACTTTTAAGAGTTTGAATGCTTTTATATCCCTTGTTGATTCAAGGTGAGGGCCTTTACATAAATCATTAAACAGAATTTTCCCATCGCGAGTTTTGGTTAAATACAAAGTCGGATTATCGTTCTTATGTTCTTCAAGTAATTCTGCTTTATAAATTTCGCCTTCAGACTTAAATTCTTCTATCTGTTCATCGACATTGTTAATAGTAACTTTTTCAAAAACGAGATCCTCTTTAACAATACGTTTCATTTCATGTTCAATTTTAACAAGATCTTCTTCTGTAAATGTATGTCCGTCTATCATATCAAAATCATAATAAAACCCTGTGTCCGTTGAAGGGCCGATAGCTAATTTAGCCTGCGGGAACAGGTTCTGTACAGCCTGCGCCATAATGTGTGATGTTGAGTGTCTAAGTATTCCAAGAGTTGACTCGTTTTTTTCCATATTTAAAATTCCTCGCTATAAATAATTTATAGGGAAATTATACCACTTAAAGATATGAATACAAACAAATAAAAAAAACTCTCTTTAGTTCTAAAGAGAGTCGGAAATTTGAATTATGGGTTATAGATGTCAGGATTAACCTGAGAAGGTTTTGTAAGTACGTTCGATGTTGTCGCCTAGTACTGTTTGTAAAGCGTCTAACTCTGTAGTTATTTGAGTTCTTCTTGTATCTAACTCTGTTAATTGAAGTTCTAGGCGTTTGTCTTGTTGTTGGATTGTAGACAATTGAGCATTTACTGCCGCCTGATCTTTATCGTAGATTTGTTTTTCGTAAGTATATTGAGCGTAAGCATCTTCATAGGCTAATTCATCTGTTTCAATATTTGGAGTAACGGCAACTTTTGTTCCGTCAGGCAGTGTTATTGAAGAAACTCTGCCATTTGTACCAAATCCGACATTAACTTTTTCTGTTTCTTCAAACAATGCATTATTAGTATAACCATAGGTTAAAACTTCAGCAGAATCATTACCATCTTCAACATCTGTTTTTAAGAACATGTCATAGGTGCCTTCGCCATTTGGAATAAAATAGTAATCTTCTGGATTTTTCCCTGATTGTCTGATGGCTTGTTCCATATTTGCCCGTTCATCAGTTTCCGGTAAATCATCAAATGACAACGGAGTTTGTCCATCAATAGTATATTCCATAACTTCTTTAGCCGCTGTACCAATAAACGCTGTGGCTTCAGATTCATCAACGACTTGATTTACATCATTGCCCAGATTAAGAGATTGGAAAAATGCTTCCGGCGTAACTTCACCACCGAGTTCCCACTCATCATAATATTCTTTCTTTTGCTCATAACCGGTAATATTGCCTTCTTCATCGGTAATAGGCTTTGTTGTGTCGTCTACCCAATTATACTTTTGCTCGCCCTTTGTATACATAGGGGTAGTGTATGAAGTAACAGCTTTACCATCTGCTCCGATATATTTATCTGAACCCATTTCTTCTGCAACAGCACTTTCCACATCAACACTGTCGCCTTTGCTGTCAACATAAGTTGCTCCTTGAGAATATGTTGTTGCTTTTATAATTGGTGTACAAGGGGTACCATCTTCGGTATATAGACTATCTTTATTTGTTGTACAAATTATACCGATTTCTTCGTCTTTAACTTTTTTAGGTGTTGCTACAACTTGCATAACCTCACCTGTACTATTCACAGTTGAACCATAGCCTGTATGCTGTGTTGTAACTTCTGCATTCCCGTCTTTGTCAAGAGCGCCAATATCTGTTATTGTATAGTCATTTCCGTTTGCGCTATAAGTGTATACTAAATTTGTATAATCACTCTTAACCGGCGGGGTTGGAACTTCCATATTAAGAAGTTGATTGTAATACTTTGCACTTGTGGACGATAATTGTGTTCTTGCCATGTTGATTTGTTGTCCTTCAAATTCAACATCGTTAAGCATTGAGGTTAATTGAAGTAACCTTGCTTGTGTTGCTGACATACCCATAATTCTTTTCTCCTTTATTTTTTATTCCGTTACTAGAGATTACGGCATGTTTTTCAAAAACTTTAACATTTTGAACAAAATATTTACAAAACTTTACATTTTATAGTCAACTATCTGCCACAAACGCAGTAATATCAACAAAAACACAAAGTTACAATTTTAAGGTTTTCAGCAGAAATAAATTAAGAATAATACGGATTTACCATTCATAGTAATAATAAACAGGAATATCATCTGTTGGTTTTAATACAGCCTGTCCGCCTTTTATCAGGTTCGTAAACGAACCAACAAACGGCAGCCAGGTTAATGCCCATTTTAACGGCATTATCCATACAGTGCGGTTCTGCCCCTCTTTTAGATAGTAGCAGTGGAGTTTATCAGACTCTAATCCGGGAATTTCAACCTGACCTATCGTTATTGTTGCAGGAATTCCGGTCATTCCGTTAGTTGTAGAAAGTTCAACAATTGCCTTAGCGGGTGTCCCGTGTTTTAATAAATCCCTGCCGATACGTACATTCCGCTTTACGACAAGCTTGACAGGCATTCCGTCGTATACGCGGTGTGGTGTTGAATACTTTTCAACCGGATTAAGCCATATTTTTTCGCGTTTTAAGCTTGTATAATCGTACTCAATATTTGGCCTGATATATTTAATTTCTTTATCTTTATACCATTGCGCAGGAAAATCATCAACTACAGTTGCAGCCGCAGCCACCGGCAGCATAATGAAAAATAACTGTAATATCAATATTGATAACTTATTCATATCTCGGACTCTCTGTCGTACCTGATTCCAATTTATGCTTTAATTTTAACCTATTATTAACAGAGCTTAACAAAAAATTCTGGTACGCTTCATTATTTATATATTCGTTATTAACCAAAAACTGCGGGTATTTAACAAAAATATATTCATAAATAATTGCCAGACGTCTTGAAGTTAAATTGGTATAAGAAATTGTATCATACCTTTTCTGCGGATACGCTTTATGAATTAAGGTTATAAGACCGAGCGGATTGTATCCTGCATAAACCATATAGTCAACCGCGCGTTTATCAGCAAAGATTTCATACTTTTTAGGCGCCATTTTTATCTGCGCGCCGGAAATCCAACCGCCCCATGCACCATCATACGAACGTACAGCTTTTGAAATCTCTCTTGCCAGTATTGCGGCTATTTCATCATCATTCTCCGTATATTTGAAATATGCATCATAAAAGATTATCTGCCGTTTTGTAACAGAAGTGTCAACAGGCAGTAATGGCTTATTATCGACTGTATAAGTAAATACTATGGGTTTATCTATTTTATTCGCATTTAAAATCCTGTACCCGATAGCATTAACCCTTGCCTGTAAAGATTGTTCTTTTACAATCTGCTCTTCCCTTTTAGTATCAGACCGGAGCTGTTGTTCTTCTTTTTCAACAGTAATTTCATCAGTCTGCTCATTTACCGGTTCTTCTGTCGCGTACGCACAGCCAAATACTAGAATTGCTAATATTAATAAAATCTTTTTCATACTATTACCTGCAATAAAACATTAATTCTTTTTGTCTTTATAAACTATAAAAACGGAAAATACAAATACTATAAATATATAATATCCCAAAATGCTAAATAACGCTCCCAGTAGCGGAACCGGCATGGACAGAGCCTCCAAAATATTTAATACAAAAAATATTACGCCAAACAGGAGGCACAACCCGATATTAACAAAGAAATTTTTGTATAAAAATTTCAGCGAAGCCCATAGCCCCTTAAATATATTCTTTTTATTTTCTGTAAAAAGAACAGGAATCCAGTATATAAACTGGAAAAAGACAACAGCAAACACAACGGTGGTTACTGCAAGGAAAATATTTGTCATGTATAATGTTTCAACCGGCGCGCTTTCAAGAATAGACTTCATTGCCGCAGGATTTTCGAGAGTTTTGTTTATAAGTTCAACCACCGGCGCCAAACTGCCAAACTGATGCTGTAGTATAATCCACGAAACTTCTGTTACTATAAGACAAAATAAGATTGAGAGAATAAATATACCGAGAACAGGCAGGAAATACTCGCCGACACCTTCAACGAATTTCGATTTTAAAGGTTTATCATCAAGAACTGTTTTTATAAGGTTACAAAAGCCTGCAAAGAATGCTGCAAGCATTAAGAAATAAAGCAGTATGGCTAAAAACCCCTGCAAAGGATTTGCGCCCTGCGATACATAAATATATACACTGCCCAGACACTGAAATAGTATCAGAGCGCAGAGAATCACCATATTTTTATTAGTATATTTTATCGCTCTCGTTACAAACGTCATATTTGCTCCTCCAATCATCTATAGTAATTATATCATAAATTATAGAAATTCAGATAAGATTGGCGTACTAAGCAAAAAGCCTTTCCTTGTAAAGTGCAGGTTTCCTGAATCTAAAAGCAAAAATTCAGGAGTGTATTTTTGCAGAATATTTTTGTATTTTGACAGAAAATCTATATTATATTTACCATTAATCGTATCAATATTAATACCTTCGGATTTGCGCAAACCTAAGAAAATTTCTTCTTCAAGTTTTTCTTTTTCTGTGACATGATGTGCAAATTCACTTTGTGCAGGATTTTGCATGTAAATATCAATATCAGAGGTATTATAGTACCTGAACCCGTCAACATACCCGTGCGAAGCGACACCAAAACCGTAATAAGTGTTGTTATTCCAATAATTAAGGTTATGCCGTGATTCATATCCGGGGATTGCAAAATTACTTATTTCATACTGTTTATAACCGTTTGTTTCAAGATATTCACATGCGGCAAGGTACATATCCGCCTGAATATCATTGTCAGGAAGATTTTTGGGAGGATACTTTGAATAATAACAATCATCTTCAATTTTTAACCCGTATAATGAAATGTGCTTAACCGGAAGCCCTATTGTGGCCGCTAAATCCGATATAAAATCAGCATCGCTTTTTCCCTGTCCCGGAAGTCCATATATCAAATCAATATTTATATTTTTAAATCCTGCTTTGTTAAGTATCACAGCAGCTCTTTTAGCCTCCTCAGCATTATGCCTTCTGCCTATTTCTTGTAAAATTTCGTCATTAAAGGATTGAACCCCGATGCTTACCCTGTTAACCTTTGTATTACTTAATTTTTCAGCAAAGTCCTCAGTAACATCATCTGGATTAACTTCAATTGTACATTCATAATCTTTTGCAAAATCAAATTTATTCACAATTTTTGAAAACAACTCAAGCGGAACAAGCGACGGGGTTCCGCCGCCGATATAAAGCGTTGAAAGTTCTTCGCCTCTATAATTTTCGTTTATTTCCTTTAACAGAGAATATACGTAACCTGTCATTTTATCTAAACAGGGGAATGATACAAACGAGCAGTATTTACACTTTGATTTACAAAAGGGAATATGGATATAGCAATTTTCTACCATAATAAAATAATACAATAAAAAAAACCACCCAGTTAATGAGTGGATTGTTTTCTGCATCCTAATGGTCTTTAGTGTTTATTATTTAGGAGTTTATATGATATTCGGGGTTATTTTGCTGCATTTGGTGTTTGTTTTACACTTATCTGCAACAATTACATTGTTACATAACTGAACTATTATGTCAAGTGATTAGTTTTATATTATTTTCCAGTTAATCCCAATTTAGTGTTATTAGTGTAATTTAGACACTATACAAAACTTAATATTTTTCACAAAGCCTGAAAAATCAATGACAAATAACCGTTTATCTCTCAGGGCTCCATTCAATAGCCGGTTTATTAGTACTTAGTTGTATGTATTTTTATTTTTTGTTTAGTGTAAAATTATTAGTATGAAAAGAATATTACTTGCAATTATTTTATCAGCAGCCATTTATACACCTGTTTTCGCAGATTTTAGAGAACATTTTGAAGAAGGACAGGAGAGCCTGCTCCAAAATCAGTATTCTACAGCTATTATAGAATTCAAAAAAGCCTTGAGAATTAACTTTATGGACAACTCTGCAAGAATAGGACTGGTTAATGCCTACCTCGCAAGAGGCGCCTACTACGCCACTACAGCACAAGATTGGGAGTCAGCGGCAAACGATTTCAGAGCGGCAATATTCTATCTGCAATACTACACAACCGGCGGGAATAATCCATCAAACTCTGCCGCAATTATTTCACAGGCAGCAGACAACCTTAACAAGTGCCTTAAAATGCAAAATTTTAACACTTCTCCCGCTAACAGGTATCAGAAAGCTTTACAACTCAGGCAGCAGGGAAAATTTGCCGAAGCAGCCTATGAATTCAATCAGGCTGCTCTGAGTCAGCAATTCCAAACAGATTCCTACATACAACTTGCTGATTTATTTAAGCTTATGGGTAACGAAGAAGCATCCCTTCCATATTATGCAAAAGCCCTCGATAGTGAACCAAATAACGGGCCGGTCAGGCTTAAATACGCCCGCACGCTAGATAGGCTGAACAAAGAAGATGACGCGGTCACTCAGTATAACTATGCATTGGCGCAAAGTCATGGCGACCCGGAAATTCTCTATGCGCTTGAGAGAATTTACATGAAAAAAATTCAAAAATCTCCCAATGATGCGGAACTATACGCTAATCTCGGCGCTATCAAACAAAAACAAAACGATTTTGAAACAGCCTTAAGGTATTACGCAAAAGCAGAACAAATTAACCCGTCAAATGTTCAAACAAGGCTTAATATAGGAACTCTATTCCAACAGCAAAAGGATTATGTAAAAGCATTGCAGTCTTATAATTCAATTCTAGTTCTTTATCCGGATAATATTGAAGCAAATCTTTATAAAGCACAGGCGCTTGAAGCTTCAGGAGAAAAAGAACAGGCCTATGATGCGTACAAAAAAGTTCTGGCTCTGGATCCGGCTAATACACTTGCAAAAGCAAAAGTTAATGCTATGGTTGCACAGAACATGTCACCGGAAGAAACTCTTGCTTATCTCAAATCAAGTATAACTAAAAACCCGCAAATGGTTAACTCTTTATACAAATACGCTATAAAGATGCACAAAGCAAACAATATTGACGAGGCTATAAAATACTACCGTGAAGTTATCAGATTTGACGGTTCAAATGCCGAAGTATACGTAAACCTAGCCATTTGTTACGGACAGCAGCAAGAGTATGACAAAGCCGCTCAGGTTTTGAATGTTGCCAACGCTAAATTTCCTAATAATGCGCAGATAAAATCAACACTTGCAAATATTCAAACAGACAATTCCTCCGTTAAAATTACAAATGCGTCTAAAAGTTATTCTTCCGGCAACTACACCGAAGCGCTGAAAGATTACCTTTCAGTTAAACCGGCAACCAAAGATTCACTTATCGGCGCCGCAGCATGCTACCAGGGATTAAAGCAATTTGATAACGCTATCAGCTATTACAAGCAGGCCGAAAAAATTGCGCCCGATGATAAAGAAATTAAATATTATATTGGCGCCATGTACACTGAAAAAGGTGACTACACTAATGCCGAACAATATTTAAAACCAATTGCTAATCAGGTTCCGCAGGCTAATGAACTTCTTACCTTTATCAGTCAAAAAGCCTCCATTGATACCTTAGAAAGCGCAATAAGCGATTTTGAAGCACAAAATTACGATACCAGCCTCTCTAAAATAGAACAGGTTCTTAAAACCGATTCAAATAACGCATACGCACTTTACTACAGAGGTATGGTGTATGATGCAAAAGGAGAAAAGGCTAAAGCAATTGAAGACTATAAAAAGGTAATACAGCTAAGTCCGGATATTGTTATTGCTAATTATCTGCTGGCTGTAGATTATGATGCGCTGCAAAAATTTATAGATGCGTACAATGCGTACAGCAATTTTCTTAATAAATATACAAATGATGACGAGTATAAACAATACGCGCAAAAAAGGCTGGAAGACTTAAAACCTTATGCCCCTGATAAAAAGTAGTATTATTAAACAAATTACAGAGGCAAAAGTATCTCTGGCACCGCTTGCCGGTATTACCGATTATGTACTGCGTGAATTAGTCAGAGAAAATGCACCATCTGCGCTAATTACAACAGAGATGATAAGCTCTGAAGCTTTAAATCAGGTTAATGACCCCGTTATTATTAAACGTTCAGATAAGCAGTCACCTATTGCCTACCAGATTAGCGGTCATAAACCGGATTTAATGGCAAAGGCAGCTCAAATTCTTGAACCATTGGCAGATATTATTGATATCAACATGGGCTGTCCCGTTAACAAAGTAGTCAAAGGAAATGACGGTTCAGCTCTTATGAAAACGCCTGAACTGGCAGCGGATATTGTAAAAGCAGTTAAAGAAGCAGTAAACAGGCCTGTTAGTGTAAAATTCCGGCTGGGATACACGGCCGACAGTATGAATTATGTTGAATTCGGTCAAAAAATGCAAGAAGCCGGAGCAGAATTTATAACCCTGCACGCAAGAACCAGAGCGCAGATGTACGGAGGCTCCGCTGACTGGTCAAAAATCAGGAATCTGGTTAATAACGTTGATATTCCCGTGTTTGCTAACGGAGATGTTACAACAGTTGAAAAAGCCGGAGAATGTTTAAACATTTCAAACGCTGCCGGCGTAGCTGTCGGGCGCGGCGCACTCGGCGATATTACTCTTATCGGAAGAATTGAACACTTCTTTAAAACGGGAGAACGGCTTCCCGCGCCTTCTATTGAAGAAAAAATTGCGGCTCTTAAAAAACATTTGTACTCCGAAATTGAATTAAGAGGGGAAAATACAGGAATGAAGTTCTTTAGAAAATTTTACCCGTATTATATTTCAGGAATTAAAAATGCCGCAAAGCTGCGTTCCGTACTGGTTACCACTGAGAGTATTAAAGAAGTGGAATCCGTATTAAATTACATTTTGAAAGATGAATATTCTATGGTATAATATTTATATAGCAATTATTGCTTGTCCGTTAATAAGATTAGAGGGTAAAAAAGATTGATTAGCGCATTTAACGTGAATATGGCTGCACTTAGCAACAGCAACCTGAAGCAAAGACTTGAAAAAATTAGTTTTGATGAGGCATCGAAAGATTTCAACTGTTTTATTGCAAAATCCGGCGATTATGCTCTTGCTAAAAAAAATTTTCCGTACGATGATATCGAAAACCCCGTTCAGAGTGTAATTGACACTTGCAAAAACACTATTACAACCGAGCCGCAAAAAACCGATTTTATCGTAATATACGGTCTTGGGCTGGGGTATATTCTTGATGAAGTATATACAAGATATAACTCTAGAATTGTTGTCTATGAACCTGATTTGCAAGTTCTGAGGTTTGTCATGGAGAATGTAGACCTCTCACATATTCTTTCAGACCCGAGAGTATATATTTCTAATGTATGTGAAGAATGCTGTTCTAAAATTGCAGAACATTACCTTTCTCATGACAAAATTGATATCCTTTACCTTAAAAATTACGGACTTATTAAACCCAAAGAACTTATCCTATTATCCAACATGCTGTTTAATACCTGCAAGTCTAAAGTGTCAGATATTAATACTATTAAGATTATCTCTAAAGCATGGTCTAAAAATATTATAAATAATATTAACAATTATAAAAAAATCCGCCCTTTATATACACTTGACAACAGCGTAACCTGCGGTACCGCTCTGGTGCTGGCAGCAGGGCCTTCATTGCTTGATAATATTAATCAAATTAAAGCCAACCGAAATAAGTTTACAATCTTTGCAATATCTAAAACATTAACAACACTGCAAGAAAATGGTATAATTCCGGATTTTGCAATATTCTCCGATGCTATTAACCATGCAGATTTAAACTCGCTGAACAATGATTTTATATCCAATACAAAAATTATCGCCGATATTAAATCTGATAGTATAATCTCTTCAAAAAAATGGAAAGATGTATTTTTCTATTTTGCGAATAATACGGATTTTATCAATAAGCTGGCAAATAAAGATCTCTTAAAGACTTATCCAGCAGTAGGGACTTCTACAATTAACGCTTTAATGTGCGCTTCTCAGCTCGGATTTAAGAAAATTGCAGTCTGCGGTTTTGATTTGGCCTTTAAAGATAACATTGCTTATTGTGATAACACTTCTCTCATTCTAAAAGAGAATAAAGCTCAAATAAATAATTATAATATTGATACAACATTAGTAAAATCCATCACAGGTGATATGATTAGAACACGTGTTGACTACGCTAATTTTATTCCGCAGTGCGAAAACAATCTCCGCTTAATTTCAGCAGATACTGAAATTTATAATATCACTGATTTTGGCGCCTACATCAGAGGAATGACTTACACTGTTTTCCAAAGAATTATTCCTGATGAAATCTGTAATATTGACGAAATTATTAATCACTCCAATTTTAAGACAATTGATTTAACTGGAGAGCTAAATGAAGAAATTAAAGCCCTCGATGAGTTAAAAGTATTATTCTCAGGTACAGAAATAAACTTTTCCAAAATTTACGCAATGAAAAAGTCAGCTCTCCTTTCAGAGTATACAAGATTCGATTTATTGGAGCTTGTGCAGGGCGAATTTACACAGGAACAGCTAAAAACTTTTGTTACAACAATATTAAATTCTATAGATGAATTAAAAAAACTCATTGATAAACAACTTGTAACAACATAATATCAGGCTTCACAAACACCTGTGCCGGTAAATTCAAGTCCGGTTATAATCAAATACTGCTTATCAGGCAGTTTGATATCAGGATTAGAGTCTAACACAAAAAAAGCGGAGCCTGAACCGGTCATAAGCGAGTGAGGGTAAACGTCTTTTATTCTTCGTAAAATCTCATATTTTTGAACCGGTACTATCTCTAAATCATTATACAAAAATTGCGTTAAATCATCGCCTAAAGTTATTGCAGATTTTAGTTCATTTATCCGTGAAGGTATTTTTTCAGAAAAATTAAGCGTGTCATACATCCTGTAACCGTCTTTTGCCGTAATTCCCAAATTACACGGCTTAATAATGCTTACTCCTGATATTAAAGAAGATTTAATTTTGGTTACTTTTTCCCCCCTTGATTCAGCATAACAGGTTCCTCCATGATAACAAACGTTAACATCAGAACCGAGCTGCGCACAAAGTTCGTCAATTTTTTCTATCGGTAAATTGGTTTTAAGGAGTTTATTAAGCCCCCAGATAACACCTGCCGCATTAGCACTGCCTCCGCCAAGCCCCGCTTGGACAGGTATATTTTTTTCAATAAAAACATTTACACTAAAAGGTTCTAAACACGGTACAGACGAGGCAAATAATTCTATTGCTTTATAAACTATATTTTTTTCATTATACGGTATATCTTTACAATTCCCGTCAAGCTGGATTTTAAAATCTTCAGAAAAACTAACACTTATATCTAAATAATCATACAGAGATATTGTCTGCATAACACTTGCAATATTGTGAAACCCATCATTTCTTACCCCGAGAACTT
The DNA here is from genome assembly GCA_949284715.1 of uncultured bacterium. GTDB lineage: Bacteria > Cyanobacteriota > Vampirovibrionia > Gastranaerophilales > Gastranaerophilaceae > CALUTH01. Next base: position 26,297 of record CASDWH010000011.1, on the reverse strand, counting down.
CAAGGCCTAAATTGATTTTTGCCGGTGTTTTAACTCTTACATGCATTTAACAGTTCCTCTGAAAGTTCACCAAATTGTTCGATAGAAAGCTTTTCACCTCTTATATCCTCTTTAAGTCCGATTTTTTGAAAAGCATTTTCAATAGCGGCTTTTGTAAAACCATTTTGAAGCAGACAGTTCTTTAATGTTTTCCTTCTTTGTGAAAAAGCAGATTTAACCACACGTCTAAAATATTTATAATCACTTAATTCAATAAGCGGTTTTTCTCTTATATCAAGTTTTACCAGCGCAGAATTCACTTTAGGAGAAGGATAGAACGAACGGCGCCCGACCAGCTTAACAAGAGTACAATCAGCCCAGAACTGAGAGAGAATTGAAAGCAAGCCGTAAGCTTTATTTTCAGCTCCGGCCTTAGCGGTCATGCGGCGCGCTACTTCTTCCTGCACCATTAATATAACACTATCAATAGACTTTCTGTTTTGATTATCAAGGTCATCTATTTCACCAAGAAGATGGGCTATAATCGGCGATGTAATATAATAAGGAATATTTGCAACCACTTTGACTGTTTTACCGGTACAGCCGCATAAAGCCGAAATATCTGTCTTAAGTATATCCTGATGTATAATCTCTAAATTATCAGCATTTAATTTTTCTAATACGCCAATGGCATCCTCATCCAGTTCAACAGCAATAACTTTTTTTACTATATGTACTAGCTGTTCTGTCACAAAACCGATACCGGGGCCTATTTCAAGGACAATATCATCCTCTTGAAGATTAGCAAATTCAATAATTGCATCAACAATATCAGGATTAATTAAGAAATTCTGCCCGAGTCTTTTTTTTGTTCTAAAAGCTTTTGCTCTTTGCAAGTAATCACTCATACTATTTATAATAATACAAACAGGTAAATGTTTTTAGTTTATTATTTGTTATTTTATTAATGTTAAAATAATAAAAGGAGTACATTGTGAATTATTGTAAAGAAAAACTAAGAACAGAAGATATTTTAGAACTATTCAAGATGGGCTGCAAAACAGATACAAAATTAGGTCTGGAATACGAACGAATTCCTGTATCTGTTAAGACTTACAAAAGTGTATCATATTTAGGTGAATGGGGGATTTGTGAACTTTTAGCGGACTTTGCAAGAGTTGATAACTGGGATTATATTCTTGACGGACTTAATATAATCGGGCTTAAAAAGCTTCATAATACGATAACTATAGAACCCGGCTGCCAATTTGAAATAAGCCTTGAACCGAAGAAATATATAAAAGAAATCAAAGCGGAAATAACCAGAATTAATAAAGAACTTAAACCGCTGCTCAAACAATATGAAATTGAATTATTAAACTACGGTGTCACCCCCGTTTCTACCTACCGTTATATACAGCTAAACCCCAAAAGAAGGTATAAAGTAATGGCAAATTATCTCGGCGGTATTTTGTCAGACGTAATGATGAGAGAAACAGCAGGCATTCAGGTTTGCATTGATTATAAGAGCGAAGAAGATGCCGCAAGGAAATTTAATCTTGCAAATAAAATGTCACCATTTATAACTGCTGCTCTTGCAAACTCAAAAATCCGCGGCGGAGTAGATACCGGATATCAAAGTTTTAGAGCTTTAGCATGGCTAAATACAGATAATGAGCGCTGCGGTCTGGGAACAAACTTCAGAGATGAAAATATATTTACTTCTTACATAAACCTTTTATTGGAAATACCAATGATATTCATACAACGCGGAGATGATATTATAGAAATAAACGGCAAAATAAATTTCCGCGAATATATGGAAAACGGATATGAAGGTTTTTGTGCGACAATAGATGATTTCAAGCTCCATGCCAATCTGGCATTTCCTGATGTCAGATTAAATTCATTCATAGAAATACGGAATCACGACAGCGTACCGGAGGAATATATTTATTCAACACTCGCATTATATAAGGGAATAATGTACGATATAAGCGCACTGGAAAGCGCTGAAGAATTATTAGAGCGTTTCGGGTATGATGAAATCAGTGAATTCAGATACAGAGTTCCCAGAGAAGGACTTAAGACAAGATTAGGGCATTACAAAGTAAAGGATATTGCAAAAGAACTCATAGAAATCGCCTATTATTCATTAAAAGAGCAATTTGATCACGAAGATGAATATCTGCTTCCGATAAAAGAGCTGGTTAAGCAGGGACTGACGCCTGGCGATATAATAACACCGCTTATTGAAATACATACCCGTTAAATATCTCTACGGCCTTCAATGGCCTTTGCAAGCGTAATTTCATCAGCAAATTCCAAATCCGCACCAACAGGCAGACCAAAGGCTATTCTTGATATTTTTATCCCAAAAGGTTTTATTAGTTTGGTGAGGTACAAACATGTTGCCTCACCCTCAACATTCGGATTAAGTGCCAGAATAACTTCTTTTACTCTATCATCTACAAGACGGTTCAGGAGTTCTTTAATCCGGATATCATCAACGCCAATTCCTTCCATAGGCGAGATTACACCTTGAAGCACATGATATAGTCCGTTATACTCATTTGTCTTTTCTATTGCTATAAGATCTTTTGTTTCAGCGACCACACATATAATTGAGCAGTCACGTTTAGGCGACCTGCATATTTCACAGGGCGATTCCGTAGATATATTAAAACAAATTTCGCAGGTACAGGTATTACGTTTAGCCTCGACTATTGCATTAGCAAATTTTTCCACCTCAGACAAAGGCATTTTCAAAACATGAAACGCCATCCTTTGAGCAGACTTCTGCCCTATTGAAGGGAATTTCTGAAACTGCTCTATTAAACCGGCAATTGATTTTGGATAAATCATCTTAGAATAAACCCGGAATATTAGGCAGATTCAAGCCTTTTGCTACAGCAGAGGTTTTATCTTCAAAAAGCTTTGTAGCCTTTGCATCAGCTTCTTTTAATGCAGCATTTAACAAATCTTCAAGCATTTCTAAAGTATCATCGGAAACACTTTCTGGATTTTCCGGACAAATCGCATTTTTACCGAGTTTTATTGATTTAAAATGTGCTTGTCCGGTATATACTACAGTTACGGCACCATTTGAAGCGGCTGTTTCAACATCAGTTTTAGCAAGTTCATCCTGCAAATCTTTCATTTTCTTTTGGAATTGCTGAGCCTGTTTTACTATATTCATCATATTCATCATAATTCAATATCCCCCATAATTATATTTACCAACGTGTTAATTTATTATACAATAAAACTATGCAATGTAAAACATATCTTAATTCCAGTATAAAAAACGGACAATTAATCAGATGGTGCATTATGCCGCTGAGTGTGTATATTGCTCCGATGAACTTTTATTCTAAAAAAGGAGAAGATCCAATCTACAGAAGAATGGTTGTGGATGCGCTTAACGCCTGGGTTGCAGCAAGCGGCGGAAAATTTCAGTATAAAATTACCAATGTCCTGCTTGAATCCCACATGAATATAGATTGGAAACGTGTTGAGAGAACCGCTCTGGGCCATTGTTATACTAATTTTGATGCAAACGGCAGACTTTGCGGCGCTGAAGTTTCTATAGGACTCTCTGACGGAATTATCCACCAGCAATATATGGCAGAAAATGAAGTTTATCATACAATTTTACACGAAATCGGGCATGGGCTGGGGTTAGGACACAGTCCGTATAAAACAGATATAATGTATACCCCGCATCAATACGGCGTTACATCACTTTCTCCAAACGATGTAAACTCTATTAAATGGCTTTACACTTTGCCTGCTAATATGAATGTCAAAGAATTTTGTGCAAAAAACGGACTCTCTCACAGCACGAACCTTGATTCAGTTTTATTCAAACTAGATAGTAAAAACCAGCAGGAAGCCACTACTCCTAAACAGCAGTTTAAAAACAGGGATTTGCTGTCTGAGGCCGAAAATATAGGCGACCTGAAGCGTTATAACATGCTTATTCACCAATCTGTAAATCTATCAAGTGATATTAAAAAATTTATAAACGAGCGGCAAAGAGATAATAACCAAAGCTGATGAATCAGCCTTTACAGCCTCCGCAGCCGCCGTTACAGCCGCCCATTATATCAGTAAAACTAAAAGGCTTATTTTGCAATACAGATTGAATAACTACCGGATAAAGCATGCTTTCCGTATTTCTAATATTTTCTTCAAAAGCGTCGAAATGCGTATCATAATCAATTAATACAGGGAATTGAGCAATTATCTTATCAGTTCTGCCGACTTTATCAAGAGAACACACTGTAACGCCGCTTACTTTAACACCTGCAAGAAATGCTGATTTTACAGGCTCGTTATTATCAAATGCGGGTAATAACGACGGATGCAGCCTTAATATTGTGCTATTCTTAAGCAATGATTTGTTTAACCCGTTTGCAGAGCCGTATAATAGAATTAAATCAAATTTGTTTTGTTCAAAAATAGAATCGTTAGAACTGCTCACGGCTGTTATATCAACATTTTTGTTTTTAAAGAAGTTAATAATACACCCTAAAACCTCGCTGCCATTTATTATTGCTATTTTTTTCATGATTAATTTTCTCCTTTAATTTTCAGGGGAAAGAACCACCATCTCACAATTTATACAATCAAATTTTAAAGGATATTTCTTTCCTCTGTCATCAACCAGAAACAGTTTGTCCCCAGATTTACATTTATTTATCGCCCACTTTATACAATGTTTTGTACGCATAAGCTCAAACTGCCGGGCGGGAAGTTGTTTTTCAGGGGCATATTCTTTAATTTTACACCCGCAATCTTCATAGAAAGCCTCTGCATACTTATTATAAACATTTTCATGATAATCACCGTTTTTATAAGGATAATCAGCTATTTTCAAACATTTCCCTGATATTGGTGTATTATATTTTTCTAGCCGTTTTTTCATTAATGTATTAAAGATATTCCTGCGCAGTTCATTAATTACTGAAACCGGGTAAAAATCAATCTTTTGAAATATATTTAACTCCTTAATATAAAAATCAGAGCTGCCTGTCTTTGATAATTGTGTAATAAATTTTTCTTTCGCTTTTTCAGGATTGTTAGGTACAGCGCCATCAGGAAGAACAAGAGAGATACAATTATTATCTTCATCAGTACATATTATGGTATTATTTTGAACTTTAACAGCACACAAAATTTTACGGACAATTTTACTATTTGAAAGCTGTTTTTCAAACTCTGTATCCAAATTCCTATATATAACCGTATCCGCAGGTATCTTTGACATTGAATTTGGGAAAGTTTTAGTCCCGTCAATTTTATTTACCGCAAAACCTTTTAATTCCCCCTCCCGGGTATAGTAACAAAGCCCATCCTGTTTTGATATACTTTTATTCGTATCAATAATATAATAATTTTCTCCCGCTGATTTAAGGACTCCAAGTTTTTCCCCGGAGGATTTTGGAGAATTAAAATTAAAACAGCATTCTCTGCCTTTTAGAAAATATGTCGTATACCCCCTGTTAAAAGTTTTATCTAAATCAGGAGTAAAATCAGAAGCAAAAACCTGTCCTGATGAAGTTCTCATACTATATTTATCCAATAAATTTCTATAATATAAAGTAACATTTTTTACGTAGTTTATATCTTTGAGCCTTCCTTCTATTTTAAAAGATTTGACTCCCGCATGTATCATTTCGTTAACATATTTTGAAGCATTAAAATCTTTCATTGAAAGTAAGTATTTATCCTTAATAAGAATTCTGCCCTCATTATCAGCCAAGGAGTATTTTTTTCTGCAAGGCTGGGCGCACTCTCCTCTATTTGCAGAGCGAGAGCCAATATACCGGCTCAAATAACATTGTCCGCTGTATGAAACGCAAAGCGCTCCATGTACAAAACATTCCAACTCAATATCCGGTGCATATTCAGAAATAGATTTTATCTGCTCCAGTGACAATTCCCGTGCTAATACAACTCTTGGCAGATTAATTTTTTCAAAAAATTTAACTTTTTCTTTTGTTCTATTATTGCACTGAGTGCTTATATGGATTGGTATAGGAGGAATTTTACCTTCTATATAAAGTTTAATTATACTCATATCCTGCACTATTATTGCATCAGACCTAAACTCGTAAAGTTTTTCAATCAGTCTAATAACCTCTGGTAATTCATCATCAGTTAATATGGTATTTACAGTAACATAGACTTTCACATAGAACCTGTGAGCATATTCTATTATTTCCTTAATATCATCTAAAGAGTTTCCGGCCTGTTTTCTGGCACCAAAAGAATTTGCACCTATATAAACTGCATCAGCACCGGCGTTTATAGCAGCAATAGCCGTATCCTTATCTTTAGCAGGAGAAAGCAGTTCTGTAACGTAATTATTCATAATGTAATTATAGCATAAGCCAGGACAGTTACACGCATTCGAATTCATTTGTAATACAGTCAATAACAACAGGCTCGCTATTTGCAAATATAGCAGGGAACAACTCTTTTAATTCTGAAATTTTAGTAACACGATACCCTTTAATCCCATATCCTTCCGCTAATTTGATAAAATCCGGGTTTTGCATTTGCGACTGGTAGTAATTTCCGTCAAACAGCTTTTCCTGAATTTGTCTTATCATTCCCAGATATCCGTTATTCATAACAAATATTTTCACGGGAATATTATATTCGGCAACTGTTGCAAGCTCCTGAATATTCATTTGAAATGAGCCGTCGCCGGTAATATTTATAATAACTGTTTCCGGCAGCGCAAAATGTACACCGCAGGAGGCAGGCAGCCCAAACCCCATTGTACCCATCCCGCCGGAGGTTAGAAAACGTTTTGGTTCGGTAAATTCAAAACATTTTGCAGCAAGCATCTGGTGCTGTCCTACATCCGTAATAACTACGGGATTAAGCGGGCTTGAAAATTCATTTATTAAATTCAGAACCTGTATTGTTTCCATTTTATCGGTTTGTACAGGCGAAACTCGGGTGCGTTTTTCTGCGCTTTGTATACATCTCTGATGGATATCAGAATTTATAAGTGAATTTAAAACCGTACGGCAATCCTCGTTAATTTCCTTAACTACGTTTACATTTTTTAGAGTATACGGTTCAATATTCACATTAATAACCGGAATACCGCCTGCAAATACATCAGACTTACAAGTCGTTCTATCGCTAAACGCAACCCCGAACGCAACAATCAAATCTGCCTGAAAAAGTATATTATTAGCAGTTTGAGTCCCGTTAACACCAACCATTCCATAGTAGCAATTAGAACACGTATCAATATTTCCAACACCCATTAAAGTCGTAACAGTTGGAATATTTGTTTTAGAAACCAATTCTGATACTTCATTAAAAGAGTTTCTGCACCCGCCGCCGATTATAAAAACCGGATTGTTTGCATTATTAATAAGAGATATCAGCTCAGAGGATTTGTAACCGGTAACAGGTGCGTTAAATTTTTGTTCACAAAGTTCTCTGCACTCATACTTATGTTCAAGAAGCGAACGTTTTACCTGAATAAGCACAGGAGCATTTTTCCCTTCTATCGCAAGATAAAAAGCCTCCTTAATAATGTCATAGATATTACAAGAATCATCAGGCGTAAAAATTTTCTTGACGACAGGTTTTACCATTGTACTAAAATCAATCTTTTGAAAGCCTTTTCCTGGATACTCTTCTGACATTCCAGCTATAATAACAAGAGGAACCGAATCAGCATAAGCATTTGCAATACCGGTAACAGTATTAGTAGCCCCCGGCCCGGAGGTTACAAGTACAACTCCCGGCTTGCCTGTAATACGTGCATACCCTTCCGCAGCGTGTACACAAGCCTGTTCATGACGACACAAACAATGTGTTATTTCAGGAAGTCCGGCTAATTCATTATATACCGACAATACACTGGCTCCGGGATATCCGAATATATGGGTTACAGATAAATCCCTCAGCGCATCGACTATCTGCGCAGCACCCGATTTGTAAAGTTTTGGATTTTTAACTGCTAACATAACCACACAAATATAACAAATCAAAATCCAATTGTAAAGAATTAGTTATTTTCTTGAATAAAAAAAATCAGTATAATATAATTAATATGGAATTTTATTTTAAGAGGTATGTATATATGAAGAAGTTATTAGCATCAATGTTAGCCGTAACAATGTTCGGACTTAACACTCTGCCTGTATTAGCACAATACGGGGTAGACGACTCTTACTGGGCAAGTAAAGAAATTAACAAAGTTGTTACTGATGGAATTTTGCCGGTTGACGAAAACGGAAACTTTAATCCAGAAAATACAATTACAAGAATTCAGTTTGTTCAAGGCTTACTTAAGGTTCTCTCCAATGATAACCTTGATGTAACGATTACAAACACAATGTCTGATATATCTGTCTACGATAATTATTATGATGACGTATTAAGAGGACAACAACTAGGAGTTGTTTACGGATATCCTGATGGCACTTTCAAAGCTGAAAAAAATCTGCTCAGATCTGAAGTTACCTCTCTAATGAGCCACATTACAAAAGAACAGGTAACAGAATCCACAGTTCTTGACGCATTTAAAGATACTAAAGATATTCCGGCATGGGCTGAACTTTCTTACCAGAAAGCAATCAGCTACGGTCTTTATGTCAACCATCCCGATGAATCTATGCTTGAACCAAACAGAGAATTGACAAGAGCAGAAGCTGCTGTATTACTTGCAAAACTCTCTGATATGCTTAATGTCGTAAAAGAAGAATATCTGGGTGAAGCAGAAGAACCGGTTGTCGAAGAACCGCAGGAAATAGTTCTGGGAATTGAACACCTCTGTGTACACAGACAAGCACCTAATAATACAGTTACTAAGACAAACTTCAAAAAAATTATTAACCAGGGTAATGTCGTTCAAATTGCATTCTCTGAAAAATTCCTTTCTAAAAAACACAAAGGCGGAGAAATCGTTAACTTCTACCTTCCGAAAGACTTATATACCGTAGAAGGAACTAAAGTTCTTCCTGAAGGAACTAGATTCGTTGCTGAAATCATGGATATACAACACCCAAAAATCTTTAATAAAAAAGCAAGAGTTAACCTGATTTTTAAACATATACTTCTTCCTGACGGCAGTGTGATTGATATTACAGGTAAACCATTCACAAAAGACGGCAGACTGGCTGAAGGCCCTTGGGTTACTTTTGGAAAAGTTCTTCTATATACCATCACAGGCGGCGCTGTTGGCTCAGGTGTCGGTATGAGTATGGCATTTATACCTAACCCCTCACGTGTAGGAACGGCTCTCGGTATAGGTATCCCTGTTGGCTGTACTGTAGGTTTAATTACAGGTCTTATAACCCCGGGCGTTAACTATAAAGCTAAACAGGGTGAATGCATATACTTGCTGCTCATTGATGACCTTAATATTGAAGAACAATTATAATAATATAGATAATAAAAAAAAATCCTCTTTATCAAAAGAGGATTTTTTTTATTATCTACTCTTTTTACCTGTTCCCCGGTAAATCATAAAGGATTTAAGCTTTCTGCCTGTATCATTACCTTCATTCTCAACGGATACAACATTTATTTTATCAAGGTAATTAAATGATGTAGAACTTCCGCCGTCAAAGGCCATTGCTTTATCAAGCTTATACCCTTCAACAAACGTTCTTACCTCATAAAGCGTCATAGGATTATCATTAGTTATAATAAAAACATGGAGAAATCCGTCTTTAAGTCCTACGATTGTCCTTGCAGTCTTATGTAAAACAGATGCAGACTCTCTTATTATATTACCCTCAGCATCTTTCTCTATAAAATATTCTTCCTCAAGCCTTAAATAAGGATATATCATCGGGCCGCCCTGTGCAGAAGCTAAAAGAAGACAGCCGTCAGGAAGCGGTGAATCATGAGATGCAATATCAAAGGTTTTATTTATCCCGCAATCAAGTATTCTAAGCTCTGTTCTGTTTAATATTTTGGAAAGATTGTTTCTTAATTTAGGATTCTGAATCAAAGACTCGTTAAATAATGGGTCTAAATCCCCTGTTGTTTTTGATGTAATATAAGAAATAGTTTTCTTATTATTGGGGTCAAAGAATCCGGCATTAATAGTTATAGCAGAATTTGAGGTTTGATGAATTCGTTTGTTGGTTTCCAAATCCTCAACGCTCACAAAATCAATACGCTTAGCATCCTTTTTATCATTGAAAAAGATATGATAAATCCCATTATCATAATCTATTACAGGTTCTGCGGCAGAGTATGGAACAGCAGATAATAAAACAAATAATAGCAGTAATTTTTTCATATTAATTAGAATGCCTCATAACTTTATTAAACAAAGTTTTAATCATTGAAGTAAAAGGAGTTGCACTTGTCGATAATTCTTTCGATTGATAGAATTTATAAGTCGCAAATGCAAACAGCACAGGGGAAAAAGACGCAGCAATCAACGGCGGCAATACGCCTTTTTCAGCAAGCAAATCAAAAAACGGAAGTGTAATATAATAAATAAACACACATCCGATAGCAATAACAAATCCTATCAAAGAACGCTCACGGGGGCGCGAAAAGCCAAGTATAGACCCCATTAAAGCCAGTAATATACAAACAAGAGGGTGTATAAAACGCTGATAGTATTTGTTAGCATTTAATCTGTACTCTTCGTCAAGGTTTTCAGATTTTAGTAATTTTATGTATTTACGCAAATCAGCGTTGTCTATTTCTCTATCACGTTTTGTTGAATAATCCATCAGAAGTTTAGCATTATCGGCTTCTTCATCCTTTAAAATATCAAAAGAAGGTATTTTAGAGATTTCTTCAAATATACCGTCAGCAGAAATAGCATAAGACGTAACATCATTAAGAGTCCATTTATGGTTCCTGATATAGCCTGTTTCGGCTACATGAATATTTGTAAGCGGGTGTAAGTCACTATAAACTTTATCAGCAAAATCTAATACAATAATATTTTCCATGGAATCACGATTATATCTTGACACTATAATTCCAGCCAATGGGTGTTTATCAACATCTTTTTTTATATAAACAAACTGAGAAACAGGATTAACCTTTTTTATTTCATTAAGCTTATTACAGGAATAAGGAATTAATTTATCGTAAGTAATAAAACAAAGATAAGTTACTATAACAGACAAAACTACAACCGGTGCAATAATACGGGCAAAAGACATTCCGGCCGCACGAAATATAGTCAATTCAAAATCCTTACTTAATTTATCAAATGTAAATAAGGTTCCCAGCAATAAACCTACAGGGAAAGCTTTACCGAGAATTTTAGGAAGCTCGCAAATAAGCACCATAACCGCAACCTGCGGAGTATACACGCCTTCAATTGTTCTTTTAATCGTATTTAAAAGCATTTCCGGCGCAATCCAGATAACAGTAAAAAGAATAATAGCAACGAGTGTTGCCATTAATACCTGCATAAAAATATATTTATCATATATTTTTATCATAATTTAAAGTCCTTTCCAAGATAAAACTCTTTTGCAACAGGGTCAACAGCAACTTCTTCGCTTCGGCCTTGAATTTTAATTTTACCGTCAAAAATAACATATGCACGATCCGTAATAGACAGAGTTGCTTTGGGATTGTGGTCTGTAATTAAAACGCCCAGACCCTTATCCTCAGATAATTTTCTAATATTATCTTTAATTTCCCCGATAGCAATCGGGTCAATCCCCGTAAACGGCTCGTCAAGCAAAATAAAATCAGGACTAGCAGCAAGCGCCCTTGCAAGTTCGACCCTTCGGCGTTCTCCACCGGACAAGGATATTGCCTGTGATTTTCTAAGTTTTGCAACACCAAATTCATTCAGCAAATCTTCTAATTTTTGTTTCTTTTCTTCGCTGCTCAACTTATCATTCATCTCTAACACAAGCTTAATATTATCTTCCACTGTTAATTTCCTGAAAATAGAAGTTTCCTGGGGCAAATAGCCTATACCGGCCTTGGCACGCAAGTTCATCGGCCAGGAGGAGATATCCTCGCCGTTAAATACAACTTTACCTGAATAAGGTTTTACAAGTCCTACAATCATATAGAATGTTGTAGTTTTGCCGGCTCCGTTAGGGCCTAGCAGACACACCACCTCACCTTTATTAATATAAAAAGAAACGTCATTTACTACACTTCTGTCGCCGTACACTTTAACAAGATTAAAAGCCTCTATTTTCATACCAAACCTCTATTACCTGATAATATAGCGCCGATATCTTTTCTGTAAAACTTACTGTCAAAGCTAATTTCCTCCGCCTCATTGTAAAGCAGGCTTCTGGCTCTGGAAATTGTACCGGCAGTTGTAGTTAAAAGAAGATTTTTTCCCTTAACGGTTTCATATTCTAAATATTTATTCTTTTTTAGCGGAAATAGTGTTAAATAAGTATTTTCATCAAGATTGGCAAGTCCGTTAATTGGTTCGCCATCTTTTTTCGAGGATAAGACAAGCGAAAGCGCATTACAATCTTTTTTAGGAATATACTCATAAATATCCGCAAATACTCCCATCAGACAATCATCAACAAGTTTCATAAAATCAATATCTAAGAGAGCGAGGATTCCCTGCGCATCAACATCTGAGAAGAAATATTTTAAGTTAGTAACTATTAATTGTTCATCATCTGTAAATATGCACTCCAATCCGAATACGCCCATAAAAGGCTTTTCTTGCTGCTCAAAATATTCAATAATACTGGACGCAACAGTTGTTGTAAGAAAATCAATGTGAGCATCAGTTAACTTATAGAAAGGAGAGCAGGCGCCAATACCGTTTGTCAAAACTCCGCCGTCACCCTCTAGTGAATAATTATAATTTAAAGCTGTACCTAAAGGCAGCGCTTTGTACCCATCAGAGAGAAAATAGATTGTAAAGGTCTTGCCGTATACAAATTCCTCAATCAAAACTGTTTCATCATTAAAAATCAAATCATCAACTGTAGTTTTTGCGATTTTATCATTAACACAAACAGTTGCATACTCATGCATATTTGATTTTATAAGAAGCGGTTTCTTAGCATTTTTTATGTAATCATAAGCCATTGAAGCTTTGTCAAAAGAAGCAAACCTTGGAACCGGAATCCGTAACTTATAAAGGAGCTTAATAAGGGCAAGCTTATCTCCAAACAAAGATGCGGCATCAAAAGCCGGTGCAAACATCTGCAATTTTTTTTCTGTAAATATAGATACAAGTTCTGCTGTAACCGCTTTGTGCGAAACAGGAATAGTAACAGATATTTCGTTTGAAATAACAAACTCTGCAATAGCTGCCGGATTATAATCAGGAATATCAACAAGAACAGCAAAATCTGACATTGATGGATTTCCCGGGCATACATACACCGTATTATTTTTAGAAAGATATTTTGCCAGGGAATATTCCTGTGCGCTGCTGCCTAATATCAGTACTTTTTTCATACAAATAATTATATCTAATAATAATAATGAAGTCTATTTATATTTTTGTAAATTTTTATATACAAAAAACGGTAAAAAGGCAATTTTTTATATTCAATTGTTTTATATTAGTACTATGGTGCAAGGTGTAGGTTCAAATTATTATAATCCATATTATGATCCCCGTATTACCAGCGAGAATCAAAATACAAGTACTGATAATCCATTATTATCAATTGGAGGTTTATTTCTTGCATCCCAGGGAATTAATCTGCTGTCAAACCATGCATCAAAAGCCCTTATGAGGGGTAAAGAGTACACAACACCAAGCAATATAGCAGAAGTAACACGGGCAATGCTTGATAAAAACAAATTAAACGTTGATGTATTCTTTGTCAGCCCTGATAATATTGATAATGTAAGCCGTAAAAGCAGAATATCAATTAATGACCTTAGAGAGGTTGCTGAAGGGAAAAATGCGTTTTATACAGATGATGCAAAAGTAGCTGTTGCTCCAAAAAGTAAACCTTCTCTGATACAACATGAACTTGGGCATGCTATTAATGCTAAAAATCCTATTCTAAAACTTTTACAGAAATCAAGAAATTATGTTGCCGCAGTACCGACAGCGCTGCTTATCCTCAATTATCTAGGGAAAGGTAATTCCAGGTCAAACAAAGAAACTTTTATAGAAAAAAATGCCGGGATTTTAGGCTTTTTAGCTTATACACCTACGATTCTTGAAGAAGGTCTTGCTTCGTTCAGAGGAATACGGGCAGCACAAAAGACACTTGCAGGGAAAGGAGTTAAGCTGGGCGCTTTAAAAAGAAATTATTTCTTTGCCTGGTTAACTTACCTTTGTGCTGGCATAGGGCTTGGTATTGCCTCTAAATTGTCCATAAAAACCGGAATCCCGACATCAATTGGGATGTAACAGCTATTGCAAACTGTTATTTTGCATATCGGAAGGTAAACAGACTCCAAACTGACAATTAGAGTTATATTGGTTTTGGTTTTGCAACTGGTTATGATCTTTAAATGTCCGGTCAACACTGCTTCTGTCTGCGGGAGCAAGTCTTATAAACGGCTCTCCGTTAAAATCAGCGGCTTTGTCATAATTCTGATACATGGGTTTATATGGCTCTCTTATACGGGCAGCATCTGTTGCACTACACACAAGCCCATCTATTGAACACGCGGCAAAGCCGATTCCGGCATTGACCAGTAATATTGCTGCAATTATCATCTTTTTCATGTACTAACCTCCTTTAGTTTATAACTAAAGATTACGTTAATATATAAAAACTACATTACAGAAATTACTTAGCCTAATTTATTAATGTTTTAGCAAATTCAATTGAAACATCAGAAAGCACACCGCCTGCAAGTTCTGCAACGGCATTAATTTTTTCCTCAGCAGAGAGAACTTTAACAGATATTTTAGTTGAATTATCCTGAGATTTTGAAACGTAAAAATGGCAATCAGAACGGGAAGCAATTATGGCCTGGTGGGTAATCATTAGAATTTGTCTGTATTTCGCCAATTCTTTTACTTCATCTGCAACACTTTGCGCAGCTTTACCTGAAATTCCCGTATCAATTTCATCAAAAATAACTGTATCAATGTCATCACTCTGAGCAAAAATAACTTTAAGCGCAAGCATAACTCTTGATAATTCACCGCCGGAAGCGACTTTCACAAGCGGTTTTGGAGGCTCTGAAATATTGGTTGATATAAGAAATTCCACTTCATCTGCTCCTGACGGATTAAGCGGCGCCGGCTTTATATCAATCAAAAATCTGGCCTTTGGAAGTTCAAGGGCAGTCAGTTTTTCAGAAATCATACAGGAAAGAACTTCTGCGTATGTTTTACGCTGTTCGGTAATCACTGTAGCTATGTTTGTAAGCTTTTCAACTGTCATTTCAAGGTCTTTTTCTAACTGTAATTCATCCGCTTCGTTTGTTTCAACAGAAGCCAATTCTTTTTGTGCGGCAAACAATGTATCAAAAACACTTGAAAGTGAACCGCCGTATTTTCTTTTTAATTTATCTAACAAAAACAGCCTCTCCTGAAGGTAATTTAAGCGTTCCGTATCATTATCCAGCGACTGTGAATAATCCCTCAAAACGGAAGCAATGTTTTTAACACTTTCCATTACATTAATAAGCTCAGTTTCAGTTTCAGACAAAGAAGGTTCTAATGCAATTATTGCAGAAAGATTTTTTCTTACTTTACTTAAACCTTCAAGTATAGATTCATCATCATTGCTAATTGCCCAGGAAATTGCCCCCGACAACTCTTTCAGTTTTTCTGCATTCTCTAAAACATTGATTTCCTGCATTAATTCTGAATCTTCATTATCAGACTTAATATCTGCTTCCTCAATTTCTTTAATCTGAAACTTCAAAAAATCAATCTGTGATTCTGTATGTATATTAGAATTTTTTACATTTTCCAACCGACGCTTGAGACTAAGGTAATTCTGCCATACCAGACTATACTCATCAAGATGAGGCTGAAGCGTTGCTTTAGCATAATTATCAAGGAGAGTAATATGACAGCCAGGCTTCATAAATGTATACATTTCGTGTTGAGAATGGATATCAACAAAGATTTCTCGTAGAATACGAACAGCTTCTTGATTGACCATGCTGCCGTTAATTCTGGTTCTTGAACCTGACATTGTTATCTCTTTTGTAATAACAAGTTCATCGCCAAGATTATCAATACCGTATTCTTCATAAAAATGCTCTAATCTGCCTTTTGTATTAGTTATTGTTAATTCAATAAGAGCTTTTGATTCACCTGTTTTTATTAATTCTTTAGACGCTTTTGCCCCAAGCGCAATATCAATTGCATTAATCATAATACTTTTACCTGCGCCTGTTTCACCGGTAATTATATTCAACCCTTTATCAAACTCAAGTACAAGTTCATCTATTAATATAAAATTTTTTATAAACAGTCTGGATAACATACTTATAAATTAGCTTAAATACACCGTCAAATCAATATTTACAAATATTTACAATTCTATCTTAAAAAAGGCAATTATTTGATTTTTATATACTTTATATATATAAGCAGGAGAATTTGTAATACTATGAGCTATGACAATGTAACAAGTTATACACTCAATAGATATCCGGTACAATGTAATCCTACTTGTACATGCCGGCAAAGCAGTACAAGTTATTCAACACCCGGCATTTTTAATTTTGGTATGGGAGAATTCGGGTTTGGGTCTGCAAATTTTTCGTTTTACAATTTTACAAATTCTTTCTTTGCACAAATATTTAACCCGTTTAGTTTCCAAAACCAATTTTTAAATAATCTTAATTTCAATTTTGCTCAAATGTTTACCCCGCCTGCATTTATAATGCCGCAAATTGACGCAAGCGCGATAATACCGGATACAACATTACCGATGCCGTCAATACCGTTTGGCTCTCTTACAACAAAAACACCTGACAACGATAAAAGGAATACAAATATAACCAGTGTTGCAGCTTACAGCAACAGAAAATCTACTTTATTAAAAACAGTAGAAAAAAATGATAATAACTTTGCTGAGCAATTAAAAGAAAAAGGTGTTAAATATAATTCTACACTTGGACACAACCTGGCACAATACACCATAAACCATTCAACAGGCGGAATGGGAAGATGCGCTCATTATGTTAACAATGCTTTAGAAGAATATAATATTAACGCTAAAAGAGATGAACACGCTTACACCCGCGCCGATGTTCTTGCAGCAGACAAGAATTTTACAGAAATAAAAGTAAACAATGAAAATGATTTAAAAGCATTACCGGGCGGTTCTATTGTTGTATACGATGCAGGGGCATGCGGATATAGCAGTGACCACGGACACGTATTTATTGCAACAGGAAACGGCGGCGCAGTATCTGACCACATCCAGAACAGTATTAAATTCGGAACAGGCGTAAGGGTATTTATACCGACTAAGCAAGCCGCTACAGCGTAGCAAGATATTCGTTAATAGCTTTTGCTGCTTTTTTACCTGCCCCCATTGCATTAATAGCGTTTGATTCACCTACAGGAGCTACATCACCGCCGGCATATATGTGTTGAATTGAAGTTTCACGGGTATCAGGATTTACGACAAAATAACCTTTTCTGTCAACTTCAAAATCTAATCCTTCCGATTTTGCAGATTTTTGAATAATCGGATTCGGCCCTGTACCCAAAGCGACGATAACAGTATCGACATCCAAATTCGTAAATTCACCGGTTCCGACAGGTGAACGTCTGCCTGATTCATCGGGTTCACCGAGTTCACATATTTCAAATTTCATAGACTTAACATAACCATTTCCCTCTATAATTTCATGAGGCGCAAGCAGGAATTTAAAAATAACACCTTCTTCTTTTGCATGGCGGATTTCTTCTAACCGTGCTGGAAGTTCTTTTTCTGTTCTTCTATAAACAATATAAACAGTCTTATACCCGACTCTCACCGCAGTTCTTGCAGCATCCATCGCAACATTGCCGCCGCCGATTACAGCAACCTTTTCTCCGACTCTTAGCGGAGTTGCTGTTTGAGGATCGTTAGCATGCATTAAATTAACTCTCGTTAAAAATTCATTTGCTGATAATACTCCGTTCAGATTTTCACCCGGGATACCAAGCATTTTAGGCAGACCGGCACCCGAACAGATAAACACTGCATCAAACCCATCTTCTTTTAACTGTTCGAGAGTAATAGATTTACCAACAACAACATTCTTTTCAAATTTCACGCCCATAGACTTGAGAGATTCAATTTCCCTGTCAAGTACGGTTCTTGGCAGTCTAAATGGCGGAATACCATACCGCAGAACACCGCCAAACTCATGAAGAGCTTCAAAGACAGTCACATCATGCCCGGCTTTCCTTATATCAGCCGCAGCAGTAATACCGGCGCAGCCCGAACCAACAATCGCAACTTTTTTTCCTGTCGGAGTAATTTGAGGTGCAACAGCAGATGTATTGTCACCAACATAACGCTCCAAAGCACCTATAGCAATTGGCTCACTTTTTATACCCAGAATACATTTTCCTTCACACTGGCGCTCTTGCGGACAAACTCTTCCGCATACAGATGGAAGCATTGAAGTCTGTCTTATAATATCACCTGCCGCTTGTAAGTTATCTTCTTTAACAGCTTTTATAAAGTCCGGTATATTAATATTAACAGGACATCCCTTTACACACTGCGGATTTTTGCAATGTAAGCACCTTTCAGCTTCCAGCTTTGCCTGCTGCGGGGTAAAGTTTTCCTCAACCGGATCAAAATTAGTTTTTCTGATATTTGCATCTTGTTCTATTGGTCTTTGTCGCATATTTTACTCTCCTCAGAATATATTTTACTCCAAACTAGAAATATTCATCAACCGGTCACGTTCCTTTTTTAGAAATTCTACCCCCGGATTTTGAATAATAATATTATCCCAGGGCAATTTTTCATCACATTTAAACTCTCTGGTTACAAAATAATCCGTATCAATTTTTAACTCTTTTGCCGCCGTTTTATAAGCGCCTAGTTTACCACCGAGCTGGTAAACCCTGTACAAATACGGTGAAAGAGTTTCATCACCTCTGGAAATAAGCGTCTGGTAATAATCCCATTTAAAACTTGTAAATTTAGATTTCACACCTATTTTAGCAAGTTCTTTAGTAAGATATTTTTCTTTTTTATCAAGCGATGAAGATTTTTCTCTTGCAGTCCACTGAAACGGGGTATGAGGCTTGGGAATAAATGATGAAAAAGAAAACGTTAAATCCATTTTTTTATAAAACTGTTTAATTTTTCTGCCTAACTCAATAAACGCACTTATATCAGAATCTTGTTCATCAGGCAGCCCTATCATGCAATAAAATTTTATACCTTTTAACCCGGCTTCAGAGGCAAGTCTAACAGCACTAAATATTTGCTCTTCAGTTATATTCTTATTTATCTGTTTTCTTAATTTTTCCGTCGCAGCCTCAATTGCAATCGTAAATGTTTTTTGACCGGAAAGTTTAAGTAAATGCAAAACATCAGGAGTAATTGCATCAACCCTCAAAGAAGAAAAATTGAGATTAATTTTTTCTCCTGCTTCAATCCTTGAAATAACATACCTGCATATTTTATCAAAATCCGGATGCGCACTGATTTGTGCGCCTAAAAGAGCTATTTTATCAGTATATTTAAGGCCCAAATCTATTTTGTCTATAATATCCTGATACGGGACAAAACGCACCGGTAAGTTTAAATAAGAAGCAAGACAAAAACCGCAGCGGTTGTAGCAGCCTCTCTCAACTTCAACAATAAAGGTATTTTCAAAAAACGACTTTGAACTGATAACAGGAGTAAAAACGCAATCTTTTATTTTATGGGTAACTTTTTTTACCTTGTTTTTCAATAGCGGAACATAAACACCTTCAATATCAGCAAGTTTTAACAACAACTCTTTTTTAGACGATTGCCTATTTTCAATCAAAACATCAGTAACACTGTTTAAAAGCTCCTCTCCATCACCTATTAAAAAGAAATCAAAGAATTCGATAAAAGGTGCCGGATTAGAAGTTATAACCGGCCCGCCGGCAAAAACTGTTATATGTTCCCTGTCTTTAGCAAATACAGGTATTTTTAGCTTTTCAAGAAATTCAAAAACGCTCATAATATCCGTTTCAAAAGAAACAGAAAAGGCAATTGCATCCACAGAAGGAGGTGCAGTATTTTTATCAATTGTATCTAATGCAGCAGAGAAAACATTAACATCAGCCCTTTCCTCCATAAGTTTACATAACCAGAGGTAGCCAAGCGAGGACAGAGCAAAACTTTCAGGCCCCGGAAACGCCATTACAAGATTATAAGAGGATTTATCCGCTCTTACAGGAGTGTATAAAAATTTATCATCCGGACTACTCTTC
This sequence comes from uncultured bacterium, assembly GCA_949284715.1. Taxonomy (GTDB): domain Bacteria; phylum Cyanobacteriota; class Vampirovibrionia; order Gastranaerophilales; family Gastranaerophilaceae; genus CALUTH01. The sequence continues at coordinate 5,998 of CASDWH010000011.1, read as the reverse complement.
ATTATTAATATTCTTTATATATAATTCATCAACCAGAACACAAACCGTAGCCGCAATAGCAGGAGCAAAGATAACTCCTATAACACCCAGAAATTTAGCAGTAACAAGTAATGAAAAGAATATTACAAGCGGGTGCAAATCCATAAATTTAGAAAAGATATATGGACGAAGAAGGTTATTTTCAGCCCATTGTGCAAAAATAAATGCAGCAGTTATACCGATAAGGATAGGGATTCCCATCTGCCAGCATACGGCGAGAGCAATAACATAGGCAATAAATGGCCCGACAACAGGTACAATATCCAGTACACCGGTAATTACCCCAAGAATTAAGGCGTAATCAACACGCATTAGCAGAAGTGCAACAGTGAATATAAACCCCACAGCAGCCATTGTAACAATCTGTGCAAACACATAGCCGCCGATTTTTTTAGAAATTGTTTCAAGTATATCACTTACGTTTTTACCGTCTTTTTTAGGGAAAAGCTTTACAATAGCATTTTTAATATGGGCTTCATCCAGCATAAAATAGTAAGTAATCAAACAAAATGCAAAGAAATTAACAAGTGCGGAAGCCACACTCATAGTAATCGTTATAGAGCGGTTAACAAAATCAGAAATAAATTCTGATGCATGCTGAAACAAAGAGGAGGTATCAACCAGTGCAGTCAGCTTATAACCCAAGATATTCATATTCATTATATAGGTTTTTAACTTTATTATGTGTTCCGGCAAGTGCTGGAATAAAATTTTGATTTGTTCATACGATAAAATAACCGGAATAAATAAAATAAATAAAACGACCACTAACGCTAAAAGTAATAATCCAACGGCTAACGGACGTTTCATTTTCTTTTCCAGTTTATTAACCATAGGATTAAACGAACAGGCAATTACGTAAGAGGCAAAAAACAGCATTATCACATTGCTAACCTGCGACAAAAACCACAACGCAACCAGAATCAGCGCAAACACAACAATATTTTTCACCGAAATATACTCTCTTAATACAGACAACGACATATCCCGCTCCTTTTTTTGTAGATTATATCAAAGATAAAAGAGGAATACAATAAACCGATGATATAAATTAATAAAAATGTGGTATATAAACTAGGAAGGAATTATATTTATGACGAACACAGACGAGTTAATGGTTATTGACGGACACAGTATAGATTTTGATAAAAAGGAGTTTCCAAGACTAAATGATATCAGAGAAATTTATGACATTAACCTTACAAAATCAATTGATACTTGCAAAACAAGTTTAGTAACCAGAGAAGAAGATTATAACAGCAAAAAAAATGTATGGAGTATTAATGTAAATATTTCCGACCGCGAAATAGTCCAGATAGAAGAGAATATTTATGAAATAATTTCAGGCCCAGACGGCTTATCGCTTAAACTCTACGGCAAAAACGGAACGATATTTGAATTCACAACAAATAGTGATTTTAAACTTGATGAAGAAAAATACGGCAAGAGTATTGACGTTACAGACAATTCCAATTTATGCCACTACACAAACGGGGATACAAGCGTAATAAGCAATGACTTAACCAACCGGATTATTAAATATTCATCATCAGAAAATATTAATAACCATATTTACACAAAATACTATGAATTTATTGATAGTATGGATATAGCAGTATACATTCTGTTAATTGATTTTACACCGTTCAGGATGACAACCTACTATGATAACGGTAAACACTACGATACCCTAAATTTTCGTTATGAATAAATAAAAAAGGCTCTAAAATAATTTAGAGCCTTTTTTATTAACTTGTAATTATTAACAGGAATATGAACACGAACTGCCGCAAGAAGCGCTTGATGAAACTGTTGATACAGAAGCTGTTGATACAGCACCGCATGATATACCGCCGGACATACCGCCTGTAGTGAATCCGCCGACAGATGAAGAAGCAATTGAACCGGCCGTTTCAACAGGAGGTGTTGAATATGCAGAATAATCAACCGGTGTTGTTGTAGAAAATTCGCAGACATCAAATCCGCCCCAGGCTATTGAACCTGCTGTTTCTACTGGAGAACCTTCAGAGGCAATAACTGGTGAGTAATTCTCAACATTTGCTACTGCGTTTGTATAATTATTTTCGTTTGATGCGGCTTGAAGAATTGTTCCAAAACTTGATGTACCTAGTGCCATTTTAAATATCCTCTTAACATATCTTACATATATATAAAGTCAAAATAAAAACCCTGATTTCAATAACCTGTACATTTGTAACAAAACTTAATAATATGTTTAGCACTTGAGTTTGCGGGGGGAATATATATTTTTCCGCAAACTCCGGGGAACGGTTTCACATCAGGTTGTGCGCAGGATAGCGCACAACCTGATGTACATACACCTAAAATCGGATTTAAAAAAGTCGAAAAATTGTCATTTTTCGACTTTTTTTCACATTCTCACTTAACAATAAAAATTTAAGTATTAAAATACAATTAGAAAGAAAGGAGCCGCTATGTTATCAGAAAAAATGAACAAAGCATTTAATGAACAAATAAATGCAGAATTATATTCAGAATATTTGTACCTATCAATGAAAGCATATTTCGCTGATAAGAATTTACAAGGTTTTGTAAACTGGATGGATGTACAAGTTCAAGAAGAACACGCCCACGCGATGGGAATGTTTGATTATGTAATTGAAAGAGGGGGACGTGTAGAACTCGGACAAATAGACAAACCCCGTCATGATTGGGAATCACCTCTTGAAGTTTTTGAACATGTACTTGAACACGAAGAATACGTTACATCAAGGATTAATGCATTAATGGATGTTGCCGAAGAAGTAAAAGATAGAGCAGCATTATCCTTTCTTGACTGGTATTTAAAAGAACAGGTCGAAGAGGAATCTAACGTAGGCGGCGTTCTTGCGACATTAAAATTAATAGGCAATGATACACAGGCATTATTTATGCTTGATAAAGAATTGGCTGCAAGAACATTTGTTGCACCGGTCATCGCCTAAATTATATACGGCTGATATATTGACAAATATATTCCTTTGTGTAAATATCAGAATATGAGATACATAAAGACTAATAGAAATAATAATTATTGGTGGCGCCTGTAGTCAGTACAGGTTGCTTTATAGAATTCTTGATAAAGATAAACCTGTACAAAAAATTGTTCAGGTTTATTTTTTAGTCAAGGAGAAAAATATGTCAGTCAGCTTAATAAATACATTATCCAACCCCCTAAAAACAGCATCAAAATTTGTATCGTATCAGGAAAGTGCCTCCGGCCTGTCAGCTTCAAGGCTTATACAGGATACAGGAACTTGTCTTGCGCCAAAAGTAACATTTTCAAGGAGTAAAGAAGATTTAGCAGAAAATGTATTTCTGGAATTATCAGAAAACGCTATTGTATATTTGGGGCCTGCTGTTCTTGGTGAAAAAATTGCAAGAAAAATATTTTCTAAAGGCCTTAATTCAGGAGAAAAAGAGCTTGTTGCAAAATCTTTTAAAGAATTGAGCGGCATGACACCTGTAGTAAGAAAGAAAATCGCACCGGTAAAAGCTGCTATAGCTCTTTCTACAATGCTGATTCCGCTTGCTGAATTTTCCTTAAGCTATTTAAAAAACCTGTTTACACTCAAAGTTTTTAATAAGAGCGATTTTCAGAATATCGCATCACTTGAAAAGAATGAAGAGAATAAAGAGCAGCAAGAACGTGTTGAAAAAAGCGCTAAACATAAGATAGGAATGGCTGGAGCTATCTACGGTGGACTGCTGGGGTTAAGCATTTTAATGGCTCTAAGAGGTAAGGACTCAAAAAAATTACAACAATTAAGCGAATTTATCATAACGCCTGGCGATAAATTATTTAGAAAAAATCAAAAAAGAGCCAGTTTTGTGAACAAATATTTTAGCCAGGATTTTAATTCCGAAAACGGGAAACTTGCAATGAGCAAAGGACAGCTTACAGCCTGCGTAGGAATTGGAGGGTTAGGGTACTTCGGTTCATCGGCAGACAGAGGAAAAGAAAATTTATTAGAAACAGCTTCACGCTTTCCACTCGTAGGATTTTATATAATTACAGGCGGAGAACTTTTTGATAAAGGGTTTAAAAAACTACTTAACAAATTTGGTTATTGCAAAGATGTTATTAATAAGGATTACAGCTCTCCGAATTTCAAAGAACTGGAAAAGAAAGCAGCAGAACTGGCAAAATCAAATAAAACAAATATTTCCAAAGAATTCAAAAGACTTGCAGGACAGAAAGTTTTAGTAGCAGGAGTTCCGTACATTTTCGGAATAGGAATAATGGGATTTTTTGTTGCCGGCATGACAAACTATTTTACAAGAAGAAGACATAAAAACTTTATCAAACAATCTTCATCAGTATAATTTATTAAATTCCGGAGAAGAAGTTAGAGTAATTAGATCTCATATTAGAGTATAGGAGTTCCATATTGGAGAATTTGTTTTCGAGCATGGACTTGTAGAAGTCGACTTTAGCGGAGGCTTTAGCGATTTGCGTATCGTAGTTAGCGATATCTCTGTTGATGGAGTTGTTTTTTGTAGTGAAGTATCCGGCAGAAGAGAGCATTTCTTCGATGAGGTTTTCGACTCTGGTGAAGATACCGGGGTTATCGACGGAACCGACAAGTAGGAGTTTAACGTCGTTTTCGGACTCGTTGAGAGCGTTAGTGAATTTTTCGGTATTGAGGTAGAGCGAGTAGATATCGGAGGTCATGGAGGAGCTGGCGCCTTCAGTGGAGATACCTACGGCAGCGAGGTTTCTAAACTTGGTGGTGCCGTTGGTGCCTTTGGATGTGAGCATAGAAACAATCTGGTTTTTAAGACCGTTGAGTGCGGTATCACCGTGGAGGTCGCCGGAGATAGACAATGCGGAGGTAAGTTCAGAGATTAGGGTATTATACGCGTCGAGGGTTTCCTGAACGGCGTCGATAATGCCCTGAGTATCGCGTTCGACGGTAATAGTAACGTAACCGGATTCAGTAACTTCTTTAACGTTAACAGTAAGCCCTTCGATTCTAGAAACATCGCTTGTGATGGTATTAGAGGTAGCGACGATTCTAGTGCCGTTAATAGTAACGATAGCGTTATTACCGAGAGCTTGGTTGTAGGTAGCGAGTCTTTCAACGTTGTTATCAACGGTGACCAAGCCGAAGATTTCAGCGATATTGCTTGTACCTGATTGAATATTAACGTAAGATGCTCCGAGGGAGTTAGAGGTAATAACGAGTTTACCGTTGATATTATCCCAGTAAGCGGAGGCGTTAGCGGCTTCATTTCTGTTAATTTCGTTAACGAGTGAGGAGATAGTGGTTTCGGAGGTAATAGTGAACTCAGCGTTGCCGATAGTGAATGTTCCTTCTGTGACATCACCGAGCCTGAATATGCCGCTCTGTGTAATTTTAGAGGCCGCGGAGGCTTTATAGAGAGAGGTTTCGCCGACGATTTTGTTAGAGCCGTTTGAGGTTAAGTTAAAGATAGTAGCGATGTTAGTTGTATCAGTGGAGGTACCGATTAGCAGTTCAACGCCGTCAGCGGCTTCGAGGGTAAATCTGCCGTCGGAGGTAAGGGAGGCGGTAACTGAGCCGTTGGTGGCTTGAGAAACTCTTGAGATAACATTCTGGATTGTATCTGTAGAATCGACATAGATATTAACGATAGCGCCGTTGACGCCGAGGGAGAAGTCCCCTGACACGACATCGAGGGTTTCGAGGGTAGTGGAGTTATCGGCGTATTTAACGATGGAGAGGTATCTGACTTCATCTGATATGACTGTAATTTCCTCATCGTTTTGCATCCACTGTTCGACGCCGGAGTTATTGAGTTTAAGGTTATCGGCGAGGTTAGAGGAACCTCCTGTGATTTGGATTTGCCCGAGTCCGTTGTGGAGGGTTATTACTCCGTCTTCGAGGTATGCAGTAACTCCGATATCGCGGAATTTTTGAAGGACATCACCGATGGTATCATCATCTTCTATATT
>CASDWH010000010.1 GCA_949284715.1 uncultured bacterium | reverse complement strand
GGTCTGCCGTTTTTGATATTTTCAAGCGCTTTTTCCATCATAGCGGCTGATAATTCCTTTTTAATTTTGTCCCTTATGGCTTTATCCTGTCTGTACCAGTCTTCATCTCTCATATTCAAATCTTTATCAAAATATTTTACACCGTAATCAGACCCAAAGAAAGCCATGTTTGATGTACAGCAGGCATACCCTCCATTTTCTAAGGTATGAATTTTTAGCCCTTCAAAAGAGGAGTCTGAACCTGATTTTCTCGTAAAATCTAGTCCGATTGTGTTTGTAAGTTTTATAGTATATTTTCCTTCTGGGAAACGATCGCCATAATTATATTTAAAAATCACATCATTGCCTTTTTGTTTAGCATCAACTATATCTATATCAGGTATAGTAGAACCAATAAGGGTTTTAACCATATCAAGCTCTTTATCTGACAGAGGATTGTTAAATTTTACAATTTTATTATCTGTATTTTCCGGTAAAGATTTTAAACTATTTGGTCCAAAAGGTTGTTTATAAGGCGCATCCGGAGAGTTTTGTTTGAAGGCTTCAAACTTGCTTAGCATTTTTCCGTCTTTAGAAAATGCGAGAGCCTCTATTTCGTCATCATTTTTATAAATCAGGTTAAAATTACCGTTTCTTAATCTGTCAATTTTGAAACTATGACTGTCAAACAGATCATACTTTCCACGATAACCGCCATTTCTATCAGCCTTCATCTTATACTTGCCGTCTAAAACAAAGCCGTTAGACATAGCCTCTATTTGTTTAAATTTCCCGTCATTGATATACGGCAGCGCCTGAAAAATTGCTGCCTGATAGGTTCGGTTATTACTAAACGGAAAAAATTGAGAAATATCTACAGGAAATATTCCATTATCATGCAGCATATCTAAATTAGAAACATTAATTGATGTAACACCGTTTGCTGAATTGATTTGCATATTAACATCTTTACCGGCAGATGCAGTGTCTGGAACAGAAATACCGGTCATTGGGAACGACTGAAACATAGTCTTTTGCATGGAATCAATAAGTGCCATAGATTTTTCAACAATAGCAGATGCAGAGTCCGGGGAAGACATGTATACCCCGGGATTTAACTGTAACATGTTCTTTTGTAATGCCTCAACCATTTCAAATGTTTTTTCAAATATATCTTGCTCCGGAGATTTCTGAAGCGAACAGGAAGTTAGTCCGGCGGCAAGTGCAGCCGGTAAAATTAGTTTTTTAGAGTACTTTTGTACTGCATTCATCATTTGTGTCGGAACAACCTTCATATATAAAATCCTTTCTTTATAACATTGCATTTGCTATAAGGCTCAAAAAAAAAAAAAATTGCCCTTTTCGGATAATATTATGAAGAAATGTAAATATAAAAACTTATAAATACCGGACAACAACCCGTTTAAAATATTTATCTTCCAAAATTTTTGCCATCTTTTTAATAATATTTTTTCTAATCTCAATTTCAATAGGCAGATTCGGGTCATAATGCGCCTGATTAAGTTTTGCCCCGACCATAAACTCTATATAATCGCTCTGGAGCAAAAAATCCATCAATTCATACGCAGCATCCGACTCTTTCCCGTTAAATCCGTTTTCCAGATACTCAACAGCGCGGGTCAGTGTCAAAATACCTTCTGTCACAAGGTCTACTCCTTCCATATGCGACACAGCAGGAAGTTTGCCAAAACTACCCGTCAAATCCGTTCTCACGGGAATGTTTAACTCTCTTGAAATAAGGTTTGCAGTTGTACCGCCGCAAATAGCCTTTTTGCTCTCAGAATTATAAAACTCAACCGCGTACTCGTGGTCTTTTTCCATATGATACGGCGGGCCTGTAAAAATAAGCGCTTTCCGCGGATTTCTATAATGAATAACGCAGCAGGAAGTATCATCTTTTGCATGCCGGTCAACCTCAGTATTCTGAGCAATTCTCACAATTGCACGCGATAGTTCACGGCTTGAAATATCCGGATTTTCATTAATCCTATCAAGCAGACACTTTATAAGCCCGCTCCGCCTTAATCCGAGTTTAAGATTCGGATTGCCGAGGCCTGCCTGCGTTACACCGTCGGAGCAGAAAATAAGTCTGTCACCAAGTTTTAGTTTCAGATGATAAATATGCATGTGTCTGTTTGTAAATGTTTCTGAATCTATAACGGTAAATTCAGGCTCAATAACCTTGCCGTCGCTTATATAAACAAAGGGCGGATTTCCTTCTTCTACAATTTTAACTTCTCCATCCTCGCTACATACAGCAACAGAAAAGGTGGAATAGCTTATTTTTCTTACCTTACATACAGGAAGTGCGTTCATAACTACTTCGCATGTACGCTTAATATCCCTCCCGGCTTCTACAAATTTTAAAAGCATAGTTGCAGTCATTGAGGCAAGGATATCTGCTTTAATGCCGCTGCCAAGCCCGTCAGAAAGGACTGCAATAAGTTCTCCTCTTTCAGGATAGCGTTTCGACATAAAACAATCACCAAAGGCATTTTGACCGTATTTCTTTTCCTGCGCACAATCAATATCTATAAACATTATGACTCCTTCTTATCTTTTGAAGTATCATAATCCTCAGCGATCGTACTTAACAGCAGTTCCGTTTCAACCATGTGTTCCCCAAGAAGTGATGCAATTTCCTGAACAATCGCAATATTTTTGGAAATAACCTCCTGCGCTCTATGAGCAATCTGTTCTCTGCCGAGTTCTGACTGCGTAACATCAGTTATTACCGCACCTACAAGTTCATTTTTTTCAATAGAAAATGCCGTAATGTCATACAATTTGTCCTTAACCTGATAACGCTCTTTATGAACATCATTTGAAGTTTTCAGAGTTTGCTTAAATATATCGGCAAAATCAACAATTCTGTCAATACAGGCACCGTTTACCCCTTCGGGGCGCTCTGCAAAGACTTCATACATATCGCCGCAAAACATTTTCATAAACGCCTGATTTGATTCAACTATCTTTAAATCACTGTCAACCATAACAATAGCTGACGGCATACATCTAAGCATAGCAGCAGCCTTACGCATAGCAATCTTACGCATATAAGACACGCACATTGAAGGTTCCGCATCCCCCGCAAGCATAGCAGCAGCCAATTCACGGCAGGTGTTATACCCGCAGCCGCCGCAGTTTAGTTCATCTTCTTCAGTATGTTTACCTATCTTCCTTAATGTATCTACGATCTTTTCAGTACTGAATGTAGGATGCTCCAGTTCTTTTGTCTTATACTCTTCCTCTGCAACAGTCTTAGGCTCTTTAGGAATTTCCTCCCGCTCTTTTACTTTTGATAAAATATCTGACACCCTCAAGATTTCAGGCTTTTTAGTAGAGCTGCAAGGCCCTGCCAGACATCCGCCGTTACATGCCAGTGCTTCTATAAATATTTTTTTATTCATTGTATCAGGATTTAAACCGGCAAGCGCTTTTTCCAGATTTTCAATGGAACTTATATTTAAAAGCTGCACCCCGTTATCCCCGCCGCCTTTTTTTATGGTTTCATTCATCCCTCCTTCTACAGCATATAATGTGCCTTCACAGGCAGTTTCAGGTACAAAATACTCGTCACTGTTGAATTCTATTGACTGGGTAGAGCCAAACTCCTCTGTTACCCAGTACTTTAATTCTTCAAAAGTAAGGGCGGCACTTATTAAATCAGGATGTCTGTCAGATTCGTTTTTCTTTGCAATACAAGGCCCGATAAATACAACAGCAATCTGTTTTCCGTACATTTCTTTAAGTAGTTTTGCATGGGTTAGGGCAGGAGATGCAATCGGAACAATATTTTTTATAAACTTCGGATTATAAAACCTTATATAATCAACCACAACAGGACACGCAGAAGAAATGAACAATCCCCTGTCATACTGTGACATGATTTTACTTGTTTCAATAGAAACTTCCTGCGCGCCTAAGGCAGTTTCGCTAACATGAGAAAATCCGAGTTTTTTAAGTATAGAAATCATTTTTTCAGGACTGTGTTCGAATATTCCCGCCCAGCTTGGCGCTAATGATACGTAAACCTCTTTTTGCGCCCTGAACAGATTTTTTACTTTTTCAATATCGTTTCTTACACGTTTTGCGCTGCTTGGACAGGTTTTAACGCAATGACCGCAGGCTATGCATTTTTCCGGCATAACAGACGCGTGTCCATCCTGTATCTTAATAGCTTTTACATGACACTCTCTTACACATTTATAACAGTCATGGCACTCGTTATTTAATGTGTATACAGGATATAATTTATCCATATTAACCCATTTACCCCCTTATCCCTTTTCTACTAAAAACCTGTAAGCCGACTATAGGCTCGATACAGCTTGTTCATCTCTAATTTTATCCAGAATTTCTTTCAATTTAACAGCAGTCATATTATTGTAAACTGTACCGTTAATTATAATATTAGGCCCTTCAGCACATTTACCTTCGCATCTTGAACCTGAAATTTCAACCTTAGCATCAAGATTATTCAATCTTATGTAATCCTCTATATAATTTAAATGATCCTCGTTACCTCTTGCATAACACGCACTTCCAAGGCAAACCACTATATTAATTTCTTTACTCATCTAATCCAACACCATATTTCATGAACAGTATAAGCCATCCGAAAACGAAAAGCAACAAGGTAAAAAATTTTAGTATAAATGTATGAAATCCAATTATGTCCACAAATTTTAATTGATTTTAACTATTGGTTGTGACATAATCTAATTAAATTCGGTGTTATTTAACAAAGGAGAAAATATGCCCGCACTAACTAGAGATCATTCGGACTGGGTTAAGGTAGACAGCATTATTGATAGCTTTGAGGCTAAAAAATCAAACCTTATTGCTATCCTGCAAAAAGTTCAGGAAGAATTCCGCTACCTGCCCGAGGACATTTTAACTTACATTGGCACAAAAATAGAAGGGTTATCCCCGGCTACAGTTTATGGAGTCGCAACTTTTTATGCCCAGTTCTCACTGGAACCCAAGGGCAAGTATATTATTAAATGCTGCGACGGAACAGCCTGCCACGTTCGCGGCTCAATGCCGGTTTATACCTCGCTTAAACAGCGTTTCGGGCTTGAAGATGGCACTTTCACTTCTAAAGATGGATTGTTTACTTTAGAAACAGTAAGCTGCCTCGGCGCTTGCGGGCTTGCGCCTGTTGTTGTTATTAATGATAAAGTTTACCCGCAAATGACAACCGATGCTATGAAAATTATTATTGATACAATTCTTGATGAAGAACACAGCGCATAGTTAATTATTTTTTCACACTAGTTATAAGGATTAAAATATGGGAACAAATACTATAAACATTAATATTCACGAGGAACAACAGCGCGCCGAAGAAAGTATAAAAGCTCAAGGGCTGCGTGTTCTTGTATGTAACGGAACCGGCTGTATTGCTAACGGTTCCAATGACGTTATTGCAAAATTTAAAGAACTCGGGGCAGATGTTTCTATTCTGACCCAGCACGATAAAGTAACAATTGTACCGACAGGCTGCCACGGTTTCTGTGAGCAGGGTGTTCTTGTTATCATTCCTGATTTAAATATTACCTATGTAAAAGTTAAACCGGAAGATGTAGAAGAAATAGTCGACAGCCACATAAAACAGGGTAAGCCTGTTGAACGGCTGCTTTATACTTCTCCGCAAACAGGAGAAAAAGTTTATAAAAATGAAGATATAGAATTTTACGCAAGACAGTCAAGAACAACACTTCAAAACTGCGGTGAAATTAATGCAGAATGCATTGATGAAGCTATTGCTAAACACGCTTATGAAGCACTTGCAAAAGTCTTACAAGAAAACAATCCGGAAGCTGTTATTCAGGAAATCGAAAAATCAGGCTTAAGAGGCAGAGGCGGCGGCGGATTTCCGACTGGAAGAAAGTGGAGGTTTACAGCCGCTAACAGAGGCGGAAAATCATATGTTGTTTGTAACGGCGACGAAGGAGATCCGGGTGCGTTTATGGATAGAAGCGTTATGGAAGGCGACCCGCATAAACTATTGGAAGGTATGGCAATTGCAGGTTTTGCTATCGGCTCTGATGAAGCATATATCTACGTAAGAGCTGAGTATCCGCTTGCGATTAAACGATTAAGAATTGCAATCAAGCAGGCTGAAGAACGCGGATTCTTAGGCAAAAATATTATGGGAACTGATTTTAATTTTGAAATCCATATAAAAGAAGGCGCAGGAGCTTTTGTCTGCGGGGAAGAAACCGCTCTTATGGCCTCAATAGAAGGCGAACGCGGTATGCCTAGACCTAAACCGCCATTTCCTGCTAACAAAGGATTGTTTGGCAGACCCACCTTAATTAACAATGTTGAAACGCTTGCTAATGTGCCGGATATCATAAGAAAAGGCGCTGACTGGTTTAGTTCATTCGGTACAGAAACATCTAAAGGCACAAAAACCTTCGCGTTAACAGGAGAGGTAAACAACACCGGACTTATTGAAGTTCCGATGGGTACAACTTTACGCGAAATTATATTCGATATCGGCGGCGGTATCAGAAACGGTAAAAAATTCAAAGCCGCCCAAATCGGAGGCCCGTCAGGAGGCTGTTTAACAGAAGAACATTTAGACCTTCCGATGGACTATGACAGTCTTATAAAAGCCGGTGCTATGGTCGGTTCAGGCGGGCTTGTAGTCATGAATGAAGACACCTGCATTGTAGAAGTTGCTCGTTTCTTTATGCATTTTACGCAGAGCGAAAGCTGCGGGAAGTGCGTTCCATGCCGCGAAGGAACCAAAAATATGCTTAAAATTCTTGAAAAAATAGTCCGCGGTCAGGGAGAAATGAAAGACCTCGATACATTAGAAGAGCTTGCTTATGCCGTTAAAGAAGGTTCGCTCTGCGGGCTTGGTAAAACAGCTCCAAACCCTGTACTATCAACTCTTAAATATTTTAGAGATGAGTATGTTGCACACATAAAAGAAAAACGCTGCCCGGCAGGTGTTTGTTCAGCTCTTAAAGTAATTAAGATTGATGAATCAATCTGTAAAGGCTGTACTAAATGCGCACGTACCTGCCCTGTCGGCGCTATCAGCGGAACTGTTAAAAATCCGCACAAAATTGATCAGTCTAAATGTATTAAGTGCGGAGCTTGTGTTGCAGCTTGCCCGTTTAAGGCTATTAAACAGGCATAAGAAAGGATTAATAAACTATGGCAAATACCTTATTTATAAACGGAAAAGAATGTGAATATACTGATGAACCTAATTTATTAGAGGTCATTAGAAATAATGGATTTAATGTTCCTACATTTTGTTACAGACCTGATTTAACCCAATTTGGCGCTTGCAGAATGTGTGTAGTGGAAATAGAAGGCAGAGGGATTCAATCTTCCTGCACTATGCCGCCTGAGCCGGGTTTGAGGATTTTTACTAACACTGAACGCACAAGGAGAATAAGAAAAATTGTTCTTGAACTTCTGCTTGCAAACCACGACAGAGAATGTACGACCTGTGATAAATCAGGAAAATGTGAACTCCAGCAATATGCAGAAGAATACGGGATTAAAAATATCCGGTTTGCGCAAAAGAAGGATAATGAATTTCTGCCAATAGACCGCGACAACCCGTCAATTGTACGCGACCCGAACAAATGTATACTCTGCGGCGCCTGTGTAAGAGCTTGCAGCGAATTTCAGGGACACAGTGTTTTAGGTTTCGCTAACCGCGGTTCAAAAACTGTTGTACAGCCGATTGCCGGCAAGCATTTATCAGAAGTGGACTGTGTTTATTGCGGGCAGTGTCAGGCTGTATGTCCGACAGGAGCTTTAACAATAAAATCAGATGTGGAAGCCGTATGGAGTCTTGTTACAGATAAGGAAAAGAAAACCGCAATACAAATCGCACCATCTGTTAGAGTTGCTTTAGGCGAAGAGTTTAACTTAAAACCGGGTGATAATGTGATTGGAAAGTTAAATGCTGCCCTTAGAAAAATCGGATTTGATTTAATCTTTGATACTAACTTTGCCGCAGACTTAACAATTATGGAAGAGGCTACAGAGTTTATTGAAAGATTAAAAAGCGGGCAGAATTTACCGTTATTTACCTCATGCTGTCCGGCCTGGGTTAGATATTTAGAAACCCAGCACCCGGAATTATTACATCATCTTTCTTCCTGCAAATCTCCGGAAGGTATGATGTCTCCTCTATTAAAAGAGCTTGTACCAAAATACTTTAACGGATTTACCAAAGAAAATCTTTATGTAATATCAATAATGCCCTGTACTGCAAAGAAAGCAGAAATTAAACGACCTCAATTAACAAGAGATGGGCGCCAGGAAACTGATTATGTACTAACAACACAGGAAATCGCAAGAATGATTAAAAGTGCCGGACTTAATCTCGCAGAATTAGAACCGGAAAACAGCGATTCACCGTTTGGTCAATACACCGGTGCCGGAACTATTTTCGGAGCATCAGGCGGTGTTGCGGAAGCAGCAGTTAGAACGGCGTATGAATTTGTCACAGGCGATAAGCTTGAAAATCTCGATTTCCAACCGTTAAGAGGGGTTGATAAAAATTCAAGAACTAAAGATGCTACAATTGATATAAAAGGGACTCAGGTTAAAGTCAGAGTTGTATCAACACTTAAACAAGCTGAAAAATCTTTAAGAGAAATTCTTGAAGGTAAAGCCGATTTTCAAATGCTGGAAGTGATGGCATGCCCCGGCGGCTGTATTAACGGCGGCGGACAGCCAAGAAGCTGTGACAATGCTAAAATTAAAGAAGAACGTGCTGCCGGCTTATACAAAGAAGATACAGAGCTTCCGTACAGAAAATCGCACGATAATCCGGATATTCAAAAACTCTATAACGAGTTCCTTGAAAAACCCGGGTCACATATTTCGCATGATTTACTTCATACTCATTACAAAAATCTTTTTGAAAACTCTTATAAAGATTTAAAAAGATAAACAGAGGGTGCGGGTGTTCATTTTGAACACCCGCACTATTTTTTTAATTAAATAATTTTATACGAAACCGGTTCATATCCGTCTGATTTTACAGCCGCCGTCAACATCGCCGGTTCCACGATGTCATTACAGATAACAAGGGCTTTTTTATTTTCCAGATTTACAGAAACACTTTCAACCCCTTCTATACTTTCAAGTGCATTCTTCACACGCGCTTGACAATGAGCGCACATCATTCCTTCAATTACCAGTTCTATCTTTTTCATTTTCTTCGCTCCTGCTGCTGTAAAAAAATCTTTTTTATTCTTTTTTATTATAGAAATTTTATTATTGAACAAACGTAAGCGTAAAGCATTGAGTACAACCGATACAGAACTAAAACTCATAGCAAATGCCGCAATCATGGGATTTAGCGTTACACCTGTCGATTGATAAAAAATTCCTGCCGCAAGCGGAATTCCGAGAATATTATAGAAAAATGCCCAGAACAGGTTTTCCTTGATATTTCTTACAACCGCCTTACTTAAATTTATAGCAAAAACAGCATCAGAAAGAGAATTTTTCAGAAGTATAATATCTGCGGCCTCTATCGCTATATCTGTACCCGCACCTATAGCGGCGCCAATATCCGCTCGTACAAGAGAAGGAGCATCATTAACACCATCACCAATCATCATCACTCTATGCCCAGAGTTTTTTAATTGCCTGATTATAAAATCTTTATTCTGAGGCAGCAATCCAGAATAACATTTATCAATCCCGACAGCGCAGCACACTGACTCAGCAGCATGAGTATTGTCACCAGTCAGCAAAACAGTGTGCAATCCGAGTTTATGAAAATCAGCAATAGATACTTTTGAAGTTTCTCTTATACCGTCACTAAGCGCAATTAAACCAAGCAGGTATTTACTACACGATACCCATACAAGCGTTTTTGCGCCATCTAAATACTGCTGTTCAAAAAACTGCAATTCTCTATCATCAACCGTGCTATTTTTCAAAATAAAATCTTTATTCCCTGCAAAATATTTAATACCGTTAACAACAGCAGAAATCCCCATGCCGGCGGTAATTTCTATTGTAGAAACAGGTACAAAGGAAATATCATTCAGTTTTGCATACTCTACAATCGCTGATGCCAACGGATGTTCACTATTCGACTCAAGAGCAGCAGCAACAGCCAATAATTCTTTTTTATCAAACTCCGCCGCCGCTATCACATCGCAAACAACAGGTTTCCCCTCTGTAATTGTTCCTGTTTTATCGAGTGCAACCGTATCTATCTGATGCATATTTTCAAGAATTTCAGCAGATTTAACTAAAACACCGTGTTCAGCAGCTTTGCCAATTCCAACCATAATTGCAACCGGCGTTGCAAGCCCTAATGCGCAGGGGCATGATATTACAAGAACAGAAACAGCACAATTAAGCGCAAACTCAAAAGTTTGTCCCGCAATCAGCCACGCTATAAATGTAACTAACGAAATTAAAAGAACTACAGGAACAAATATTCCGCTCACTCTATCTGCAATTCGCGCAATCGGAGCTTTAGAACTTCCGGCATCTTCCACAAGTCTGACTATTTGCGCAAATGTTGTGTCATTACCGACTTTCTGAGCTTTGAATTTAAAACTTCCATTTTTATTTATTGTAACTGAAATTACATTATCTCCTGCCCTTTTCTCAACAGGAAGCCCCTCACCAGTAATAGCAGATTCATCCACATATCCGGTTCCATCTACAACTATTCCGTCTACCGGTATTGTATAACCCGGTTTAATAAAAACAATATCACCTATTTTAATATCTTCCGACGGAACAATTTTTTCTTCTCCGTCTTTTAATACTACTGACGTTTTAGGCGATAAATCAATTAAATGTTCTAATGTAGCGGAGGTTTTATTTTTAGAAACTGTTTCAAGATATTTTCCTACAGTAACCAGCGTTAAAATTGTTGCTGCTGATTCAAAATACAAATTATGAGATAAATCCTCCGGTATATTTCCCTGTAGAATAATTACAACACCATAAATATATGCAGATAAAGATCCCAGTGAAACCAGTGTATCCATATTGGGACTTTTTTGAATCAAAGCACTAAATCCCGATATATAAAAATGTTTATTTATAATTATAACACATGTTGTTAAAATAAATTGCGCAAAGACAGAAGCAATAATATTTCCGCCAAAATCAGCAAAAGGAAGATTGAGCATAGTTCCCATTGAAATATACATAAGCGGAATCAGAAGAAAGATTGAAGATATAAGTCTAAATTGCATTTTTTTAACGGAAGCCAGTACAGCATCTCTTCTTTGTTCCCAATCTTTCCTGTAATTTGTAT
The DNA here is from genome assembly GCA_949284715.1 of uncultured bacterium. Lineage (GTDB taxonomy): Bacteria > Cyanobacteriota > Vampirovibrionia > Gastranaerophilales > Gastranaerophilaceae > CALUTH01. The sequence continues at coordinate 14,627 of CASDWH010000010.1, read as the reverse complement.
TTTCTCCGCCCTGTAATTCTGCTTCATATCCGGCATTTTTAACAGAATTTATAATTTTATCAATGTTAATATTATCAGAGTCATACATTACATACATACTAGCTGCAAGAAGATTAACGCGAACTCCTTTAACTCCCTCTAGTTTTATAACCGTTTCCTTTATATGCTTTTCACATGCAGCACACGACATCCCTGATATTATAAATTTATCCGTACGAATCATAACTTTATTATCTATTAACAGAATTAGATTATCAATAATCAGGAAAACTTTTTATCTTTATTTTATACTGTTGTTATGATAAAAGCCGATTTACATATACACAGCAGCTACTCTGACGGAAGCGAGAATCTAACTGAATTAATGGCAAAAATTCTGCAATCAGGATTGAATATTGCTGCATTAACAGACCACGACACAACAGACGGGGTAATAGAATTTAAAAACCTCATGCCTGAAACCATAAATTTAGTTTACGGAACAGAACTAACCTGTATTACAAAAGGGATAAAATGTCATATTCTGGGATATAATTTTAATCCAGAATCAGAAATTCTACACAGGTTAATTGAAAAAGGGAAAATTCTGCGCAGACAAAAACTTGAAACAAGAATACACTATTTAAAAAATGTCTGGAATATCGAACTATCGAAAGAAGAAACCGATTGGCTTTATTCAAGAAGAAGCGTTGTAAAAACACATCTTGCCAATATTCTTGTAAACAGAGGACTTGCAAAAGACAATATTAGCGCAATGAAAAAATACTTAGACGGCTGCAAAACCGGGAATACCCGTTTTGATGGAGAAAAAGCAATTTCTGTCATAAAAGAATCCGGCGGGATTCCGGTATGGGCGCATCCACTCGGAGGTGAAGGCGAACCCCACCTATCACAGGAAGAATTTCTGCCTAAATTAAAAACTATGATTGACTGCGGAATTATGGGATTGGAATGCTATTATTCCAGATATACGTTACAGGAAATTAATTTTCTAGTTGAATGTACAAAAAAATATAACCTGTTAATCTCCGGCGGCAGTGATTACCACGGAACAAACAAAGATATTGCATTAGCCAGACTAAATACTGAAAACATTCCAGTCGATGCCGAAAATTTAACACTGCTAAAATTTCTCAATCTTTTATAAGAAGAGCAACCGCATTTGCTTCTATTGCCAAACCTTCACCAACAGCATCAAGCTTTTCTTTAGTCTTTGCCTTAATTGAAATCTGAGAAGGCTCCAAACCTGTTACACAGGCTAGTATTGATTTCATTTTAGGAATATACGGCATCATTTTAGGCGCCTGTGCAATAATATTACTGTCAATATTTCCAACTTTATACCCGAGCTTTTTAATCTCTTCTATAACCTGTTTTAATAATTTTGTGCTGTCAGCATCTTTATATTTCGGATCAGTGTCCGGGAAAATAGTACCTATATCATCCAGCCCCGCGGCGCCTAATAAGGCATCAATTACAGCATGCACCAGCACATCAGCATCAGAATGTCCCAGCAGCCCTTTTTCATGCGTAATTTTTACTCCGCCAATTATTAAATCCCGTCCGCCGGACAAACGGTGAATATCATATCCTATACCAACTCTATACAATTTATACCCCCTCCAGAACAAATAGTTCCATAGCTTTTGCAAATCCATCATTGTCAACACTATCTGTTATATAGTCTGCGACAGCTTTTACACCTTCTGTGCCGTTCCCCATAGCAACTTTTGTTCCGCCGGCTTCAAGAAGTTTTATATCATTATCCTGATCACCAATTGTCAAAATCTCATCATCTCTAAGCCCCCAGTATTCTTGCAAAAATTTTACCGCACAATACTTTGAGGCTTCTTTGTTTGAAAATTCACAAAAATACGGGGTGGATTTTACTATATAAAGTTCGGGATATCGTTCAGACATCTCCTCCTGCCACATTGTAACTTTATCAGGATTTTCAAAATCTATCGCCAGAAGTTTATGAATCCCCACAAGCGGTATCTCATCAAAAGATTTAACCTGATACGTTGTATACCGCTCTCCCGCATAGCGTTTAGCGATATAATCATCATTTTCCACGTACAATTTATCATTAGAATACAAATTTAAATGAATATTATTCTCTCTTGCCCAGGAAATAATCTCATGCGAAAACTCCGAAGATAAACACCGTTCATACAAAACATCTTCACCATCAATTATCAATCCGCCCTGATAAGAAACAATAGGAGTATCAAGTCCTAAATCTCTCGCAATATATTTAGCCGCAGAATGCATTCTGCCCGTTACAAGAACAACCTTTATATCCTCCTGTGTCATTCTTCTTATACACTCTTTAACCCTATCTGAGAAAGTAAAATCTTCCTTCAATATAGTTCCGTCTATATCCGTACAAACAAGTTTTATCATACAATTTCCACCCCGGGCAGCAATGCCTTTGTCTTTGCCCTCACTTCATTATCCAGCTCAAAAATATCATCTATCCCGTTTAAGCTAATCGTTCCAAAATCTTTACAAATTTTTTCCACAACAGTATAAATATCATTATACCCGATTACTCCGTCAAGAAAAGCATAAACAGCTTCTTCATTAGCAGCATTCATAACAACCGGCGCACTGCCTCCGCTGCGCCCGACCTCCAGCGCCAATTTCAGACAAGGAAATTTATCAAAATCAGGTTTTAAGAAATCAAGTCTTGCAATATCCGTAAAACTGAAACTTTTAGATTCTATCCCCTCAAATCGTTCCGGATATGTTATTGCGTACTGAATAGGAATATGCATACTCGGCATACCCAGTTGTGCAATTACACTGCCATCTTTGTACTCAACAGCCGAATGAACTACACTCTGCGGATGAATAACCACTTCTATATTGTTATAATCAATGTCGAATAAATGATGTGCCTCAATAACCTCTAGCCCCTTATTCATAAGGGTGGCACTATCAACCGTTATTTTCCTGCCCATTTTCCATCGCGGGTGATTTAAAACCTGTTTTATATCCGAATGAGCCATATCATAAGAAGATTTATTAAGAAAAGGGCCGCCTGATGCTGTAATAATTAGTTTTGATACATCAGCGAGATTTTTTATACACTGGTGTATTGCACTGTGTTCACTATCAACAGGCAGGATTTTTACATTATTTGCTTTTGCCTCACCCATAACAATATCACCGGCCATAACAAGAGTTTCTTTATTTGCAAGAGCAATATCAATACCGTTACGAATTGCAGCGAGTGTTGGTTTTAGCCCCCAGCGGCCTGATACTGCCATCAATACAATATCATTCTCTCTATCAGAAGCTATTTCTTCTAGTCCGTCTTCTCCGCTCAAAACCTTTTTAAAATCGACACTTTCAATATTTTTTGAAGCGTAAACCTTTTTAGGTCTGAATTTTTTAATCTGTTTATTTAAAAGCTCAGTATTTCCTCCTGCGGCAAGTCCGTATATTTCAAATCTGTCATTACCAAGAGCCTCTATTACTTCAAGCGCCTGTGTTCCAATCGACCCCGTTGATCCTATTATACTTATTTTTTGTTTCATAAAACTATTATATCCTAATTAAATTGACTCGGTTAAAGACAAACTGTCCACATCCAAAACTCTTAAAAGCGCTGTCCAGCTCTTACAATAGTCCACAAGTGCATGTGTATACCCTATAATTATTTCTTTATAACATTTTTCCATAACTATAAGAGAAATTAAATCGGATTTATCCTTTTTGTAATTTTCTTTAGCATAACTCATTAGAATAAAAGAATCGCCTATAATCTTAGAGTTATAATCATTCAAATTAGTCCTTGCAGTATTAAAACTGGCGTATGCACCTGTAATATCTTTTATAAGTTCATCAACTACCGAATTATATCTTAAATTTGCTTGCTCCAATGCTATTTTTGCATTTTTAATTTCAGGAGAAAAAGTATAGAATATCGGAATATTAACCAGATTAACGCCGATATATGCACCGCCGTAAAAATTACCGGTCGGATTTCTATATTTTTCATTATACGACCATCCCGCCGTAACTTCTAAATCCGGAACACGCTGCCTTATTACATTTGTAAGATTTTTTTCAGCAACATCAATTTCCTGTTTTGCTATTTTTACATAAAAACAATTATCCAAATATTTTGTTAAAATCTCATCAAGTGAAGGCATCTCCAGTGACGGAGAGGGAACCAGAAGAGCTTTGTAATTATCAGAGTATATTCCTGACACAGAATCAAAATCCTGTTCCGTACAATATATTATCCTGTTTAATTTATTTATTGCATTATTAACATTAACCTGCGCTGAGTTTTTCTGAATTTTTAACTGATTAAGAGCAAGTTCTGTCTGGGAAATATCCATTTGATTGGCTAAACCCGCTTTATATTTTTCTTTTGCTAAATCACAAATTTCTGAGAGAAGCTCATACTGATCATCAATCTGCTTGAGAATCGTCTTTTCACCAACAAGTTCCACATAAGCATCTCTAACATCCATGCCTAATTCAAACTTTGTTTGATAAAAATTTTCCCTTGATAGTTTATACTCACTTTCTGCAAACTTTTTACGGGGATGCCGTTTTGCCAGTTCTATTAACTGGGTTACGCCCAAATACTGCGGATCATTCTCACCGGCTTTCCCCATATTTATAAATGAACCTATTGAAGGATTCTTAAGCTGGTTTGCCTGATCAATTTTATTTTTGGCTACCTCTACATCCATTTCTTTAATTTTTAATCTCTGGCTGTATGTCTGTGCATATTCAATTGCCGCGGGCAGTGTAATTTCTGTATATTCCGCCGCATCTACCCTTACTGCCAGAATCATCAGTATCAATAAAACCGCTTTCTTCACCTTTGTCAGAGTCCCCCTCCTCCAACAAATATATCATGAAAGAAAATAAATTAAATCTAAAATTAGGAGATAAAATCCATTGTCCTGTTAATTAAATCGTATTTAGAATGCAAACCGCTAAACCTTGCAGCTTCTTCCCCGTTTTTAAAAAGAATAAATGTAGGGTATCCGCTTATTAAATACTTTGAAGCAAGTTCCGGTGACTCATCAATATCAACTGTTCCGATAATTATATTAGTAAGTTCTTCGAGTATCGGCGTCTGTTTCTGACAGAATCCGCACCATTTTGCATAAAATTCCACAAGTTTTAATCCGCCTGATATAAAATCATTGAAATTCTTATTATTTAATTCTTCTATCATAAAAAGCCCTCCTCAACCAGAATACCTTTATTTAGCAGAAATTCATTCCCGTAACTCCTAATATTTCATTTAATCTATTCAACTTTTTACTAATAATTTTTTTAATGTTAAAATATAGTTATGGCTAGAACGTATGAGGAAGCAGTTGCCGAAATAAAAGAACGGCTGGATATAGTAGAAGTCGTATCAAAATATGTAGTATTAAAAAAAGCCGGCTCGAGTTATGTAGGGTTATGCCCGTTCCATCAGGACAAGCACCCGTCAATGCATGTCAACCCGCAAAAAGGGATATATAAATGTTTTAGCTGCGGCGCCGGCGGGGATGCTCTGTCTTTTATAATAAATATTGAAGGCAAAGACTTTAAAGAAGTTATAGAAGAACTTGCAGAGCAATTTGGTATTGAACTTCCCAAAAAATTTGCCGGAACTTCTAATTTAAAACCGTTAAAAGAACAGATGACAGCAGCGTGTGCAAAAGCTGTTAAATTCTACGCAAAAAATCTTCTAGCCTCCAATGATGCGGTTAAAGCCCGTACAGTACTAAAAAATCGCGATATTACAGATGATGTTATAAAAGAATACAGCCTCGGATTCGCTCCTAACAAATATACAGAACTTTACAATGAACTTAAGTCAGAATTTTCAACAGAAGTGCTTGAAAAAGCCGGGTTAATCCTAAAAGGAAAAAATAATGATTGGATTGACCGTTTCCGGAACAGAATAATTATACCAATAAGAAATGAAAATGGTGATGTTGTAGCCTTTGGCGCCAGAGCCATAGAAGAAGGACAAAATCCTAAGTATTTAAATTCCTCTGACTCTCTTATATACAACAAAAGTAAAATACTTTTCGGGCTTTACCACGCAAAGAAATCAATTTCAGAATTAGACGGCGTTATTCTGATGGAAGGTTATTTTGATGTAATATCTGCGCAATCACACGGAGTAAAAAATTGTGTAGGGGTCTGCGGAACCGCACTGACTCCTGAACATATAAAGCTTATTTCTCGTTACACAAAATCCAGAAGAATTTACCTCTCTTTTGATACTGACAGCGCCGGACAAAATGCAACCAGAAAAGGTGCAGATATTATCAGAGAAGCGTTCAAAGGTTTAGGAAATATTAAACAGTATGATGAAGGACATCTTGGAAAAACAGATGACAGGTACTCCTGCGAAATAAGAGTTGTTTGCCCGCCAAACGGCAAAGACCCTGATGAATTTATCAGAACAATCGGAGGTGATGCGTTTTTAAAATGTGTCCAAAATGCACCGCTTTTAATAGACTTTATTCTGGAAAAAATCTTAAAAAAACGAAACACCGCTGCTTCACCACAACAAAAAGCAGAAATTGTAGCAGAAACTATTGATGTATTAAAAGATATTGATAATAAAATTATCCAATCTGAATATGTAAAAATGGTTGCCTCAGCCCTTGATGTAAGCGAAAATGCAATCTTGCAGGAATTAAAACGCGTCAGCCATTATTCAGAACCCGGAAGATCCACGGCTCCGCAAAATTTTGTAACAAAAAATTTACAATTTTCAATAAAAGCGCAAAAAAATTTATTGAGCGTTTATTTATCAGATACAAGTCCTTTAAGTTTTTCTGAGCTTAAGGAATTGATACCCCCGGACATTATTACTGATAAAACGTTAATAATTGTAAAAAATACAATTGACAAAATAACATGTACAATAAATAATGTTAGAGAATTAAAAGAACAATTGTTTACAAGTTTTATAAGCGATGATGTTCTGACAACCACCATAACCGATTTGGTATATATGTCAGAAGCGTTTAACGGACTGACGGAAGAAGAATTCCGAATGGCAGTAGTTGAAAACATAGAACGGCTTAAACGTTTAAACAGGGAAGTAGAAATGGAAGAACTCCGAAAAATATATATGACGGTAAATGGTGACGAAATCGAAGCCCTAAAGGTACAAATGCAGTTACGTGATGAAATCAAATCAAGAATTGGAGAACATAATTAATGAGTAGAAAACGTGAACCTGAATCATCAATTGTCGGGTTAGTTGATGCCGACGAAAATTTAGATATGCTGGATTATGATGCAGACAAGGACAATGAAGCTGATTATATTGAAGCAGATTTAGGAACTGATGATATCGAAGATATCATAACCTCAAATAAACTGGGCATAAAGTCTGAAGATTTTTATATGAGCGATGACTCCAGAGATGATGACCTTGTAACAGAAACACCGAAAGGTATAGCAGTAGAAGACCCTGTAAGATTGTATTTAAGAGAAATCGGGCGGATTAAATTACTCTCTACAAGTGAAGAGATTGAACTTGCCAGAAAAATTATACAAGGTGGCGCACCTGGAGCTATTGCAAAGAGAAAACTCGTACAGGCAAACTTAAGACTTGTTGTTAGTATTGCAAAAAAATACGTAGGCCGCGGTATGTTATTCCTTGACCTGATTCAGGAAGGAAACCTCGGGCTTATAAGAGCCGCTGAGAAGTTTGACCACGAACGCGGATTCAAATTCTCAACGTATGCTACATGGTGGATTAGACAGGCTATTACAAGAGCTATTGCCGATCAGGCAAGAACTATACGCATTCCTGTTCACATGGTAGAAACTATTAACAAACTTAAAAAAGTCACAAGAAGACTTGCACAGGAACTTTCGAGAAAACCGACCGAAGAAGAACTTGCTGCTGAAATGAATGTTTCTATTCCTAAACTGCGCGAAATAATTAAAATAGCACAGGAACCCCTTTCCTTAGAAACACCTATCGGCAAAGAAGAAGATTCCAGACTCGGTGATTTTATTGAAGACAGAGAAGCAGATGCGCCAATCAAAACCGTTGCATCTGAACTCTTAAGAGAAGACCTTGCTGAAATTCTCTGCACTCTCTCGCCAAGAGAACGCGATGTTTTAAGATTAAGATTTGGTATGGACGACGGACGCCAGAGAACTTTGGAAGAAGTCGGCCAACTCTTTGGCGTTACTCGTGAGCGTATAAGACAAATTGAAGCCAAAGCTCTAAGAAAACTGCGCCATCCTAACCGCAGTAAACGGCTTAAAGAGTATGTTGAAAATTAATTCTGTTTGTTTTATGATAATTCTCAGGTATTAATTTTACACAGAAATATAACTAGAAAAGGAAATAATATTATGTCTAAACAATGTGATGTATGCGGAAAAACTCCGTTAAAAGCGGCAAAACTTACATTCTCACACAAGCAGATTGTTAAACGCCAAAATCCTAACCTTCAAGAAGTTAAAGCAATCGTTAACGGCGAAACAAAGAGAATTAAAGTTTGTACTTCCTGCCTTAGAGCCGGTAAAGTTCAAAAGGCTGTTTAATTAAAAATCAAAAAACTAAAAAACGGACTGTTGAATAACAGTCCGTTTTTTGTTTCAAACTATTCTATCCGGTATTTTTTATATCCAGCACAACAGGGAATAAAAATCAAACTTCAAAAAAAGCAGCCCCGCGGGGCTGCTTAATTAGAGAGAAAAAAGAAACTTATATTATTACGCCATCAAGGCATCAATAAATCTATCATCATTTAATAATGTGTTTGCCACATCATCACCAAACTCTTGCGCTACGATAGAATAAATCATTTCAAAGTTTTGAATATAGCCTTCAACTCTTTCTTCTGTTTCAGCATTGCCGCCGGCTACAGGAGCTTGCGGAGTTTCAACTTTAATAGAAGATGAAGCTAGAAAATTTAATACTTCATTCGGATCTACATTTGCTGTTTGAGGTGCTTGTCCTGTTGGTGCTTGTTCATCAGCATTTGTTTTTCCCGTCAATTCTTTGTTTTGTTGTCCGTTGTTAGGATATCTGACACCATACCCGTATCCGAAAATTCCGTTAATGTTGTTTGCCATTGTTCCTTTTTCTCCTTTTTTAACTTCTTATATCCACATTAACGGCACATTTTTGAAAAACTTTAATTTTTCATACAAATAATTTACAAATCTTTACATTTTAGGCATGGCGGATTCAAAAAATGATAAATATTGAATAATAATTACAAAATTTATTAATGCGCATGTACAACAGATTTTAAAACTTATACTTTAGTTATAAATAATTTTTCAAGAAAAGATAGAAAAAAGATACATATTTTTTGGAAAAATTTTACATCCAGAACAAAGTTCAAATAACGACATCGTCTGCCTTATAGACGACAAAAGATTATTAAGAAATACTAAGATTATTTAAGAATTGTAAAACTTTATATAAAAAAGCTTTAAATAATATATATTTATGTCATACTAAAGTTGTAGGTACATATTACACATATCCAAAAGAAAAGAGTAAGGAGAAATCTTTATTTATGTAAATGGATTACTTATACGTAATTCGTTTACAAACCAAACAACAAATCAGTACATATCTATCAAGAAAAAAACAAAAGCAAATTTTAAACAAAATTTGTCTTAGGTAAATGTGCTTACCCAATTAACAACTATGAAAGGAAAATTGTATGCCATTATCATTAGTAACCAACACTATGGCAATGAGATGCCGGACATACCTTGACTCGTCAACCTCAAGTCTGCAATCAGCAATGAACAGAATGGCAAGCGGTTACAGAATCAACACAGCAAAAGACGATGCCGCAGGGTACACAATCGCAGCTTCAATGGGAACAAAATTAAGCTCCTATGATGTAGCCTCAAACAACACCCAAATCGGAGCGGATTTATTATCAACTCTTGAAGAAAATTTTGACTTAATCAACGATCACCTTGAACGTATCAGAGAATTAACAATGCAGGCAGCAAACGATACTTACAGTACTGAATCAAAGCAAGCAATCGAGGCTGAAATTTTTGCAAGATACAACGAAATTACAAGGGTTGCAAATTCTTGTGAATATAACGGATTTTATCTTATGGATGGCTCTATCGGGGGCGACTTAGGTTTACAGGCCGGAATCTACGGAGATACAAGCAGCCGGATTACAATGGAAGCATTCCTGTTTGAAGCAGCAACAACAACTGCACTTATCGGAAGAGATGATATAGATGTTTTAGCAGAAGAATGCGCAGGACTCGCAACCGGAACCGCGGCTCATGACATGCTATCTATTATTGATGAAGCTATTACTAATGTCGCAACAAGAGTTACACAAATCGGTGCAATACAAAACAGGCTTGATTCCGCACTCTCTGCCATTGAAGTAGCTTCTGAAAACCTGACTTCTTCAGTATCTACAATAAGAGATGCCGATATAGCAACAGAATCCACTAATTATATACAGGCGCAAATCATGCAGCAAGCAGCATCTACTCTGCTTATGACCGCTAATCAGGCACCAAGTATTGCTCTGGATTTATTATAGTTTAAAAAAGGAAACATTATGATGGAAAAAAGTTACAAAATTTTATTGTCATAGTTGTTGATATGGATATGTACTTTCAGACAAACAGAAATGTTTGTCTTTTTTTTGCTATACAAAAATTAACTTGTACAGAATACTTTATAGTGCCATAATCATTTTATGAATTACATTTTTTATTTTTTAATAGCCGCATCTATTATTTACGCGGCACTAACAGGAAACATAAACAAATTATCCGAAGGTATGTTTGAAGGCGTAAATCTTGCGGTTAAAATTGCTTTTTCTTTAATCGGAATAATGACTTTTTGGCTTGGAATAATGCGTGTTGCAGAAAAATCCGGAATGGTCAGCACTATTTCTAAGCTTATATCACCTCTAATGAAAATAATCTTTAAAGATATTCCTGCTGATAATCCTGCAAATGCTGATATTGCACTAAGCCTCACTGCAAATGCTTTTGGCTTAACTAATGCAGCAACACCTATAGGTTTAAAAGTTATGCAAGAATTACAAGAGCTTAATACCGATAAGTCCTCTGCTTCAAATGCAATGTGTATGTTTCTTGGAATGAATACCGCCGGATTTCAAATAATTCCGGCAACAGTTATTGCTGTTCTGGCAGGCTGCGGAGCAAAAAATCCGGCAGACATTATTCTGCCAACATTGATTGTAACAACTATTGCTTTTATTATTGCGATTATAACTGCAAAAATTTTAGAAAAACTCTGGGTACCGCAAAATAACGGAGAATTTGCAAATGATGAATAATATTTCTACATTAATACTGCCGCTAATGGTACTAACAATACTTACCTGGGGAATGTTAAATAAACAGCCTGTATATGAACATTTTATCGACGGAGCAAAAGATGGATTTGACGTATCTATAAAAATTCTGCCGTATTTAGTCGCAATCATTTTTGCAGTTACCGTTTTCAGAGCTTCAGGATTAATGGATTTTATCGCCGCGCCTATTTCACATATTTCTGCTCGTATAGGTTTGCCGGCAGATGTACTTCCAATCGTATTTACCAGACCTCTTTCCGGTTCAGCAGCTCTTGGACTGTTTTCAGACCTTGCTGCAAGATTTAATCCTGATTCTTATACTGTCAAACTCGCAGCAATTATAATCGGCAGTTCAGAAACCACATTTTATGTTCTATCTGTATATTTTGGCTCTGTAAGCATCACCAAATTCCGTTATGCACTGCTTACCGGATTAATTGCAGATGCCGCAGGCATCGCAGCAGCTATATGGATAGCACATTTATTTTTCTAATAATTAGGGGTATTCTTTACTAAAAACATTGTTATTTGACGCATTGTTAAATCTTCAATCGGAACTGACTGATATCCTAATGATTTGATTTGTGAAATTTTTTCCTCAGCCTTTGCCCTTAACATTTCAAGTTTTAAAATCGGTAAACTCATAGTATAACCTCCATTCCTTATTTTTAACCCTACATATATATAAAGTATTTTGGAATAAAAAAATTGCCCTTTCGTTACAAAAATTAAACAAAAAAGTCTAGAACAGCACACTAAAAACATATAAGTAAACTGCAACTATATCCTGAATTTATTTTTAACATGGATTTTTAGAGCCGGAAACAATTCAGTATCAACACCATAATGAGAAAAAACAATTTTACCTGAATGTGAAAGATTAATAAACGGTTTTATCCCGCTGCGATTTACACCGGCCGGTTTATAACTGTATTTATAAAATGATTCTTTCGTGTCATTAAGTAACAATACTCTTTTTTTAGTAAATATTTTCTTATTTATGGTTATTTCATTATTTTTAAACTGCGAAATTTTAACTATCTCATACTCTGGATAGAGTTTTTTAAGCTCCTGTTCAGTAAGATATTCTGATGAAATTCTGCCATTATTATAATTATATTTTACAAACTTTAAATCATGCCCGTTGATTCCAATCAACTTACCATCAGCTATAAATTCAACATTAGTACACGGTCCAATAGCAAGCTTACCGTTATCATAATAATACTCGTTAAAACCGCCAGAACCGACAAAATTTTTAAATTTAAGTGCTATATCATTATCAGATTGTTTCTTATCACTCCATGATGCAGTTTGCAGATTATAGTAAACATCTTTGGGTTTATAGTTATAATCAGATGCAAGAACCATATTTATTGATAACAACAACATTACAATTAACCAAATAATATTTTTCATAAACTTACTCCTGTAATTTGATTATAATACAAAAAATACCATAAAACAGGAGATATAGAACCATGCGGGGGTTGAGAAATTATCACTGCCTGTTTGTAAAGTTAAGTTTCTTCGCTTTAATTACAAAATAAACAGGCAGATTAGATTAATCTGCCTGTTTTTGTACGTATTATATACAAAATTATTTTACTACCTTTGCTATATCTGCGGTTATATCATCTCCGCCGTATAGAACTGTAGATTTTGCAAGTACCATATCATAACCTTTAGACTTAGCCTGTGCTGCAATTGTTGATGATATACTTTTATCAATTGCAGTTAATTTCTCAGCATAATCCTTTGCATTGGCTTCTTTCTTTTTATTAAATTCTTCATTATATTTCGCTAATAATTTTTTCTTATTTGCTTCAGAAGACTGTTTCTTTATATCTGCATTTACAGTTTCAAGCCATTTTGATAAATCTTGTGCTTTCTTTGTTTGTTCAGCTTTTAACTCTTTAACCTGCCCTGATTGTGCAACAATTGCCGGAACATCAACGACTGCTATTTTTTGTGTGCTGATATCTGATTTCGCACAGTTAGCCGAACCAATTATTATCCCCAGCGCAAGAATACTTGCAGATAATACTCTTGAATCAATTTTCATTTTTCAATCCTTTCTTTGCTTTTACAGCAATCCTAATTTGTTTTCTTCTTCGCTATTTTCAGAAACTTCTTTCTTTTGATTAACATTATAAATTTGTGATTTAACAGAGTTATTAATTGTATCCATAACATTTTGCTGTGTTACATCATCTCCACGATAGGTTTTTACCAGACGATTTTGTGAAGCAATAATATTACCTATTACACTTTGCACATAGTTATGAGCCGTTGATATTGTGTATAATAATTTATCTGTTTTTTCAATAGTTTTTTCGCCTACCTTGGTGTTTTTAATATTTGCTTCTGCAGAAGCTGTTGTTGTACTATTCATACTATTATAATAATTGTCCTGTAGTATTAATATATGCTGATTATTCCGTACAACATTCACCGGATTAGTTTCAATGTTATTACTACCGTTTATATGTATATATGTTGGTTGATTTGTTAAATACATTTGAACATCAGAATCAATTATTGGTTTTAATGAAGTATTATTAACAACAACGCGTTTGTTAGCCGTTTCCAGGACAGCACTTGTTTTTATATCCATATTACCAATATTAATATTATTTGTTGTTGTCTTAATCTCAGCATTATTAACTTTAAGATTATCAATATTTATATCATTATTAGTTTCTAGTGCAATTTGGCTCGTTATTATATCTGCATAATTAGCAGACTCGCCATTTGTTGATATAGCTATTGAATTATCAGATGACATACTCAGTTTATTACCGTTTGCAAGCATAAAGTTTAACGGGTTATCCATCGTACTAATCTTATCACCTGCATTTAAGTCTATAGACTGTGCATAGATATTTATTTTATCTGAATCTAAACCGTTAAATATTGATTTATCAGAATTTATTTCTAAATTCGTCGTGTAATCTTTTGTATTACCGGCTATTGAACCAATATTTATATCATTAGAAGTATTAACTGCCAGGTTATCGACATTTGCATTAATATTCCCTGCTAAATTAATTTCGTTAATAATTATATTTTTAGCTTCAGTATTTAAATCACCTTTTATATTAGCATTATCTACTGTAATTTTTTCACTAGCACTAATATTTGCATTATTGGTTTCAACATCAGCAATAGAAACATTATTAACAGCATCAATATTAGCGTTTCCGCCAACAGTCAGTTTATCTGTAACTTCAAGGTCGTTTGCGCTTAAAGTGAAGTCTTTATCCACAGATGCATTACCGATTGTTGTTT
>CASDWH010000009.1 GCA_949284715.1 uncultured bacterium | reverse complement strand
GCTGTGCTGTGCCATTCTTTCTCTCTAATACCTAAATACGTGCTTTACAATGCGTTTGTTACCTACCCAATAATTATATATTACATCTAGTTTGTTTGCAATATTGAGTTTTATGACGCCATAATTTGTAACAATTATTTATTTTAAATTACTTATTTCTTTTTTTAAAGCTTTTATTTCTTCATTAAGCGATACTATCATTGCTCTTTGTTGGTTTATTTGTTTTTGCAATTGTTCGTGTCCTTTTTTCTGTAAGAGGTTCTTTTCTTTCATAGTTTTATCAAGCTCTTTTATAGCGTTAATCATTGCAAAAAACATATCTTCATGCCTGATTTGTAAAAATCCGTCTTTATCCATTTGGGCTGAGTTGGGAAATATTTCCCTTAATTCCTGCGCAGTTACTCCTACGTGCGGTATATTCCGGCTGTCATCTTTATATGTGTAGTTATAAATTTTTAACTGCTTGATTTTTTCAAGTCCGTCATTATTTTCGCTGATTAAGTTTTTACTTCTTTTATCGGATTGGTAATAATACGGCTTCCCGTTAATTTTTATTGTAATAGTGTCTTTATTTTTATTGTTGTTTGTATTTTCTGCGGTAACTCCTTGCTGCACGGGCGGGATATTATATTTTTTGTTATTAGAAATAATTTTTGCGGCATTTAAAATATTATTGAAATCAAAGTCAATATTTTCGCCGATTGAAATACCGTTGAATTTTACTTTCCCGGGGATAACTACAGTTGTATTCTCGTTACCTAATACGATTGTATCAGATTCTGTATTTTTTATATCAAAGCCGATTGCTGCTGAATTTTTCCCAGTATTGGTAATATTACTCCCGATAGCAATAGAATTGCGCCCTTCTGTTTTAGTATTATTTCCAAGTATTATGCGGTTTTTATCATCGAGCAGTAAAATGCCGGTTGCCTTATCGTTGCATAAAAATCCTATATGGGGATATCCGCTTTTTGTACCGATTACCAGTTTGGGCCGCTTGTTTCCCAGAGCGGCTATATCATTATTATCACCTCCAATTACCGATGAAATACCTGCTGTATTAGTATTAAAACCAATATTGCCTCCGGTAAGGCTTGTCCACAGGCTCCCAGCCGACGAGGCCGGACTCGATAGTTTCTTTGTTATCATCGGGGCGGATAAAGCTGTTACAACTGCGGCAATAAGCATTACAACTAACATTTCCATTAATGAAAAACCAAGTAATTTGTTCCTTTTCATATAAATCTCCCAGTAAGTACTATTTTATTATAACTAATATAATAAAATACGGCAATTAAGTTTAGAAATAACAAAAAAGGGAGGCTTTTTAGCCCCCCCTCTGGAAATTCTTAAGGTAACAGAATTAACCTCTGATATTAAGTTCTTTAAGCAGGCTTCTGTAACCTTCCAAATCCTGGCTCTTAAGGTAAGATAACAATCTTTTCCTTTTACCAACAAGCATTAAAAGACCACGTTTTGTCGCAAAATCTTTCTTATTGTTCTTTAAGTGTTCAGTCAATTCACTGATTTTTTGTGTCATAAGAGCGATTTGTACGCGTGCAGATCCTGTATCTTTCTCACTGGCGCCAAACTTTGTAACGATTTCTGATTTGTTTTTTAAGTTCATTTTAAATTTCCCTTTTTTGTTGAGTGACTATTGGCGTAAGCACCCTACATACAAATGATAATATATTTTATATCAAATTGCAAGTTATATTATTACGTTTTATTAAGTAACAAACTTGTCTTTAATCAATTTTTTAGTGTACAGTGTTTTTATATATATAAAGAGGATGATATGCCCAGTATTTTTGATAAGATTAATAAAATAAAACTTGAAACGCAAAACAAAGTTCTTTCTTTTACGCTGAAAGACTCTTTGAATGTTGATTATCAAAATGCGTTTAATAAAAAACATTTTGGAAAAGGGTGTTCGCTTGATATTAATGCTAAAGCGGAAGAACAAATAGAAAAGGTTAAAGAAAAAGCCTTTGAAATTGTTAATCTTTATAATAAGAGTACACTGGCTATACTTGATTATATTTCATCAAGAGGGTATAAGGTAGTACGTCTTAGCAATGCTAAAAAACTTTTATCCTTTGTGGAGGAAACTCCGGGATTTATTTGTGAAGCATCCGGATTCAAAGCATTGTATCTTAATCTCATATCAGGGAGCGGTTTTGGCTTTAAATCGGAGCCGATGTTTATTATTGAAACCACGATTCAAGAAATCACTGATTTTCTGCATGATTTCTATTTATGGCTTGCTATGGATATGGGGCTGCCGGGATTTGATTATAAAACACACAAGCTGTTTATAAGATACTTTGTAAAAGGTGAAGATAAGCTTTTAAAACAAATTCAGATTAAACAAATGCTTATGTTAAGACAGGCAGTTTCACGCGATAAAGAGGCCATAGAGTTTGTAATCGCTTTTGATAAACTTAACAGAGCATCTAAAAAAGTTCATAAAGATTCAGCCGCTGAACAGATTTTTATTTAATTTAATATTATATTTCTAATCTCTTCCAGTGCATTATAATTTGCAAATGCTGCACAGTTTTGTTGTATATCCTTAAGTTTCTGCGGGTTCTTAATTAAATCCTTTACAGTGTTAAGAATTATATTTGCATCAAGCGAATTATCTTCAATATAAATACATGCATTGTTACTTGCATAGCATTTTGCATTATATCTCTGGTGATCCTGTGCCGCGTAAGGATACGGAACAAGAATAGGCGCTGCTCCGCTTGCAGATATTTCACTCAGGCTTAAAGAACCAGCGCGGGAAATAATTATATCTGCCGCTTTCATCACTGTTATCATGTCTGCAAAATACGGCTTTACGATAAGATTCAAATCTTTACGATACTTGGGATAGACAAGTTCAAGATGTTTCAATACCTCATCATAATTCTTTTTCCCCGTCTGAAATACAATCTGAATATTAAGAGTTTCACTCATCTCTCTTAATATATCAACGACTGCATTATTTATACTTTTTGCACCCTGAGAGCCGCCTGTTATGCATAATGTAAGTTTATTCTTCAGTCCGAGAAAGGATTTTGCGGCCTCTCTTGTCATTGTTTTAAAATCTTTTCTTATCGGGTTGCCGGTTACATGAACATTATTATTTTTTATAAAACTTTTTGCTTCTTCAAAAGCTAAAGTTACAGCCTTTGCATGCGGTGCGAATTTTCTTGTAACAAGCCCCGGTCTTGCATCGCAGTCGTGTAATATATAAGGGACTTTCATAATCTGGCATGCTATAAGCATAGGAGCTGCAATGTATCCGCCGGTTGCAAATACTACATCAGGTTTGTACCTTGTAATATAGGTAAAGCATTTTATAGTCGAAAATATTAATCCTGTAATCCACGGAAGAAATTTGAAACTTATTTTTCTCGGCATGCCCTTAATGAATACAGGTAAAAATCTGTATCCTTTTTCAACTGTCAGGACATACTCCATGTTATAGGGGTTTCCTATATAATAAACTTTGCCTTCTTTTAGTAATTCATCGGCTATAGCTATTGCGGGGTATATGTGTCCGCCGGTTCCGCCGCCGGTCACAAAAAATGTTTTAGAGGTATCTGACATTATGCTGCATCCTTATTTTTTTCTCATTCTCTTTTGATATATTAAATAAAATTCCAACCATCCATAATGATACCATAACCGAGGTTCCTCCGTAACTAATAAATGGCATTGGAACCCCTGTTGCCGGAACAAATGAACTTGCAACCCACATATTTAAAAAACCTTGAAAACAGATTGAAAAAGTGAGGCCTAGAGCAAGCAGTTTTCCGTACATATCAGGACATTTGGAGGCTATAATAACTCCGCGCTGCAACAAACTCCAGAATAGGCAGATTAAGAGCAGGCAGCCTATAAATCCCATTTCTTCTGAATAAACAGAAAAAATAAAGTCCGTATGTGCTTCCGGAAGCCATGCCAGTTTTTGTTTTGAATTTCCAAAACCTACTCCCCAGAAACTGCCGGAAGCTATTGCAACAAGTGATTGAACAATATTATATCCTGCCCCTAAGGGGTCTGCACCGGGATTAAGCCAGGTCATAATCCGGCTGGACTGGTAATCATGTAATCCGTGCAGTAATAAGAATGCGGCAGCCGGTATACCGACTCCAAAAATTAATTTGAATGAGCCTCCGGCAGACAGATACATTACAACAGAAGTTATCAACAGCAGTAATACCATTGATAAGTTTGGCTGCTTGAATATCAGTCCGAGCATCAGGAGTATCGGTATATAAGCAAGAAGTATTTTGCTTTTTGTGAATAATTTTGTTCCCTTGCAAAACGCACCCGCCATTAGCATGACAATTGCAGGTTTAGCAAGCTCAGAGGGCTGCAAATTTACAGGCCCGATATAAAGCCAGCGCTGTGCGCCGTTTACTGTAGTTCCTATCAGTTTAACAAGGATAAGAAGAATTATTACCAGAATTGCAAAGATAAAACTTTTGTTCTTGTAATTTTTATAATTGTAATTGCTTAAAAAATATGCGCCGACCACTCCGGCACCAACGCCAAGAAGCTGCTGTATAAAAAACCTCAGAGGGGTATATCCCATATCAATACACTTTTGTGCGCTTGCCGAAAATATAATCATAAGCCCGATTATTACAAGGAACGCAACGGTTACTGCCAGCGGTTTATCAGGCGGTATTTTCCTTATATCTATTTCAGGTATGTTATTCGGGTTATTTGTTTGAAAATTTTGATATGACATAATCTTTAAAAACTTTTCCGCGTTCTTCGTATCCGCTAAACATGTCAAAACTTGCGCATGCCGGCGAGAGTAATACAGATTGCGGCTTTAGTTCTATACTCTTATCTACGGCTGACTGCAAGCTGTTTTCTTTATATATATTTTTGTCAAAACCGTTTTTTCGTAATTCTGATTCAAATCTTTCTGTTGCTTCACCTATAAGTATAACAGAATTTATATGATTTTTTACAGAGCTGCAAAACTCGTTTAATGAAGTTAGTTTATCCCTTCCTCCGGCAATAAGTACTACCTTCTGGTCATTAAATGCGTCTATTGCGGCAATTGCAGATTCAGGGTTTGTGGCTTTTGAATCATTGTAAAATGTAATACCATCAAACTGTGCAAATCTCTCCATCCTGTGTTCAGGTGCTTTAAATGTTTTAAGTCTTTCTCTTACAAGCTCTGTTGGTAGCCCTGCTAATTTTGAAATGAGTATTGCGCACATCAGGTTCTGATAATTATGGTGTCCGCTTAAATTGCACTCTGAAAGTTCAATTATTTTCTCTGTTATATTATTTATTTTTGTATAAATAATATTGTTCTTTATAAAAGCGCAATTATTCTCTAATTCTTTGTCAAAGAAAAATACCTGTCCAGGGCATAAATTCCCGAACTCTGTTAATTTTTTATCCTGCCCGTTTAATATTGCAAAGTCTTTACTTGTTTGATTTAGGAACATTTTTGCTTTTGCATTAAAATAGTTTTCCAGTGAACCGTGCCAGGTTATATGGTCAGGGGTAAAATTAGTCCAGCAGGCAATGTGCGCTCTGAAAAGTTTACTTTTTTCAAGTTGAAATGAGCTTATTTCTGTTACAAACCAGTCAGGTTTGTCCAATACAAAAGCTGTCGGCGGGCAGCCTATATTCCCGCACGCTGGAGCTTTGAAGCGGGCTGATAATAAATGAGAAACAGCCGCTGTCGTTGTTGTTTTTCCGTTCGTTCCCGTAATCCCTATAAATGCATCTTTGCTGCCAGACTCTCTATATGCAAGATCCGGTTCTGATATAACTTCAATCCCCAGCTCCTTTAAAATAGTATAAATCTTTGCATCATTTGGTATGCTTGGACTTGTGACTGCAAATGCCGCACCTTTTAAAAACTCTTCGGTATGTCCTCCAAATTCAAGCTGGACACCTTTAGAGGCAAGCTCATCCACATCTTTTACAAATTTATCAGGGCATTTCCCGTAATCTGAAATATAAACATTATATCCCAGATTTAAAAGAAGCTTGGCAGCAGATATTCCGCTAATTGAGCATCCTAGAATTAGAGCTTTCGCCTGGTCTACCATATTAACCTGCCTCCTGAAGCAAGCAAGACGCCTAAAAGAGCAAATAACATTGATACAAACGCAAAACGTTTAACAATCATTTCTTCACTGTCGCCGCATAATTCGTAATGATGGTGCAGCGGTGCCATTTTGAAAAATCTTTCTCCTGTTATTTTGAAGTGAACAACCTGTATAATAACAGAGAGGGCTTCTATTACAAACAATCCGGCTATTATTGCAAAATAAAGTTCAAACTTTCCGATAACGGCAAGGGTTCCCATTAACCCGCCGAGCGCAAGCGAACCGGTATCGCCCATAAATATTTGCGCCTTGGGTTTATTGTATTTTAAAAATCCCATTAATGCTCCGACTGCAACCGCCGCTATAATTCCTATTTCAGGCCTGTGGGTAAGCGATGCAAGCGCCGCTAAGCCAAAAAATACAGGGACTCCGGAGGCTGAGGCTAATCCGTCCAGTCCGTCAGTAAGATTAAAAGCATTTGAACTTGCAATAATTACAAACGCAGCAAATATCGGATAAAAGAAGCCTAATTGAATATATAAGGTACCAAAATGTATCATAGAGCCGCCGGTTTTGAACATATATATTGCCGGAATCAATGATATTATAATTTGAAGTATAAGCTTAGTTTTAGCGGTCAATCCTTGATTGTTTTTTCTTTTTAATTTTAAGCTGTCATCTTTATATCCCAGTAAAGCAAAAAGCAGGGTAGTAACAAGGATTATCCAGCTGTAATTGTTTAGTTTCTGTGCTAATAAAAGTGTTACAATAGAAGCAATCAGTATAGCCGCAATAATAAAAACGCCTCCTGTTGTCGGGGTTCCGGCTTTTTTTGCATGAGCTTCCGGAGCTACTTCCCGTATAAATTGACCGCACATTTTTTTCTTCATCAGGTCAATGTACGGAATGCCGAATAACATTGTTAATACCAATGCAAGTATACCGCCTACACACATCATTATCATTAGTGTTCTCCTTTTCCTTTAAGTTTATTTATTATCTCTTCAAATTTCATTGCACGTGATGCTTTAAAAAACAGTATATTCCCGATATTTTTATTTTTCAAGATATAATCTGCCGCCTGAGTAATATTATCAAAATTCTTTGTTATACAGTTGGTTATTTGTTTGCTTATTTCTTTGGACAATTCTCCAACAGTTAATACAACAGTGTTTTTATTTGTTCTGGGGTGGTTATTAATGAATCGGCCTATATTAGCGTGGTAAGCTGCCGAATTTTCACCTAGTTCCCCCATATCCCCGAGTACCAGAACAGGCTCATCATACATATCCAGAATAGTACCGACAGTGGCTTTCATTGATTCAGGGTTTGCGTTATATGCGTCATTAATGACTTCAAATCCGTCGATTTTTTCAACATTCCATCTGTTTTCTATTGTTTCAAACTTTCTGAGTCCGTTTAATATAGTTCTTGGCGGAATACCTATAAATAATCCTGTATTGATGGCTGCAAGAGCATTCTCAATATTATGCGCGCCCTCTATAGGAAGTTCGTACTCAAATCCCTCATACTCAAATCTCGAATACCCTACATGTTGTTCTTTTATAATAACATCATTAATCGAATAATATTTTGTACTCCCTTTAAATTCTGAATATTTTTTTATTAAATCGTTGTTTCTTGCAATAAATATTCCATCAGGTTTAATATATCTAGTAATTTCACACTTGGCACGCGCAATGTTCTCCATAGAACCAAGCCGCCCTATATGTGCAGTGCCAATATTTGTAATAATTGCTATATCAGGTTTTGCATATTTGGCAATTAAATCAATTTCTCCAATTCCGCGCATACCCATTTCTATAATTAAAATATGTGTATCTTCCGGCGCTTCAAAAACGGTCTGGCAAAATCCTATTTCATTGTTGTGGTTAAGTTTTGTTTTCCAGGTATTGAAACTCTCTGAAATAACAGTGTTTACCATCTCTTTAGTTGTAGTTTTTCCGCTGCTGCCGGTTATTCCTATTACTTTGTATCCGGCTTCTTTAATTCTGTGTTCTGCAAGTTCCATATACGCAATTTTTGTATCCGGAACAAGAATAATTGTTTTGACCCTTGTGTCATCAATATATTTTTCAGCAGTGTTTTTGTTTGCTGTTAAAAAACCGGCGGCACCCTGATTAACAGCCTGTTCTATAAAATTTTCCCCGTCAAAGTTTTCGCCTTTTAAAGGAATATAAAAGTCGTCTGTTTCAATAGTTCTCGTATCTGTTGAGATTTTTTTATAAGAATACTCTTCTCTTTTTATTATGTTCCCGCTTTTTAAACAATAGAAAAAACTGCTCTTCATAGCAAATATTATACTACAAACAAAGTGTTTCCAAATAATTTAAGACATTAAAAATTGAGGGTTCTAACTGAGAAATAGAGCGCTCTTCATCAAGTTCTAAAGTTATTACAGGTATATTTTTTTCAATTCCCGCATAAGTCCCAAAACTTCCGGGAGTCGGGTAGCCTATGTCAGAAGAAACAGGGTAGCCTGTAAGTTTTGAAATCTCTTCTGCATAAATAAGAGCATCTCCGTCATAGTTTACTACTTTATACGGGGCATGGAATGTTAAAATTAATTTGGGTTCAAATTCTTCCAGTACATTTATTAAGAATTGTGTTTCAGGCTCGCTTGCCGGAAAGTCACCGCCCCAGTATTTATTTTTAGGGGTTGAAATCCAGTTTTGAGTGGGAAAATTCCTGTTTAAATCAACACCGTTTGCATTTGTCCGTGTATTTAAGGCAAGCCCGTCAGGGTTCAGGACTGGAATAAAACCAAGATTACTCTTTTTAACGGTATTTAAGTAGTTTATGATTAAATCTTTACCCTGCGGCTCGTCACCATGAATTACACCTGCCGTCAGTATTTTAAAATCTCCGGATTCAGGTTTTATAAGCTTGAGTTCTGCTCCGTTTTTTGTGTAAAATTTGTTCATATTAATCGAAAATTGCGTTAATAAAGTCAGCAGGATTAAATTCTTTTAAATCTTCCATTTTTTCTCCGACACCGACCAGTTTTACCGGCAGCCCGAAGTCACGCGCAATTGCAAGGACTATTGCCCCTTTAGCAGAACCGTCAAGTTTTGTAACAGCAACAGATGTAAGATTTATGCAATCTTTGAACACTTTTGCCTGATTAAGTCCGTTTTGCCCTGTATTTGCATCTATTACAAGGATACTTTCCCTTAGCGCGCCAGGAAGATTTTTGCTGATAACGTTTTTGATTTTTGACAGTTCTTCCATTAAGTTAAATTTATTATGCAGCCGGCCGGCTGTGTCGATAAGAATTACATCATAATGTTCTTTTTTTGCTTTTTCTATTGCTTCATAAACAACAGATGCAGGATCTGCCTTATCTCTTCTTATAATATCAGCGCCGGCGCGTTTTGACCAAATATCAACCTGCTCCTCTGCTGCGGCTCTAAATGTATCTGCTGCTGCTATAAGTACTTTTTTCCCTTTTTGTTTGAATAAATAGGCGAGTTTTCCGATTAAAGTGGTTTTTCCTGCCCCGTTTACCCCTGCGATAAAATAAATGTTTATTTCTCCGTCTTTATACTCAATAGAACTGCTGCCCGCTTTTTCCAGAGTTTTTGTAAAAGAATTCTTTAAATATTCTTTTACCTGCGAAGGTTTAATATTTTTTTTCTCTCTGAGTTCATCAATAAGTTCGGCAGCATAACCGACACCTAAGTCTGAACTTATAAGAATATCTTCCATTTCATCATACAGGAATTCTGAAAACTCTTCTTCTCCGGAAATTGCACCGGTAATATTTCCGACAAGCGCCTGCGCTGTTTTAGATACTGCTTGCTTTATATTATCAATTTTAGAGGAGAAAAATCCGAACATTATTTTACTCCGTTATCGGCAATTACTTTTGCAAGAATTCCGTTGATAAACGAGGAACTATCATCTGTTGAGTATTTTTTAGCAAGTTCTAAGGCTTCATCAACAACAACTTTTATCGGAGCGTCTTGTATATATAAAAGTTCTGTTATAGCGATTCTCAAAATATCCTTGTCCATTTTTACAAGTCTTGAAAAATCCCAGCCGCTTGCGTATTTTTTAATTTCATTATCAATCGCCTCATTGTATTTTTTATAGGTTTCGGCAATTTTAATTACGTAATTTCTTACATCATCATGAGATTCCAGAGTGGTAAATTCAGCAATCTCAAGAGCCGCAATTGCCTTTTCTGCAATTTCAAGCATGTTTTCTATATTTTTAACCATATCTGTGGTCATAGGAATTGGGACAGGCTTGTTTTTCGCACCTATAGGTCTTGCTAAATTTGTTTCGTGTTCAGCCTCGTAGGTTTCTATGTTGTCCTTCATTTCAACCAGTGAACGCGTTGTAAGCTTTAATTCATCCAGTGTATTATTTGAAAGGATTCTTACAGATTTTAAGATAATATCATCAAAATCTTCGGTGGAATAATTTATAATTTTTTTATCCAGTTGAGAAAGTAATATAAGTGCTAATTCTCTTGCAGCACGTCTTGCTTGCATATTCAAATCTCCTTTTTTATCTGTATTTTGTGAAGATTTTAACATGAACAAAAGATTTCTGCCACAAGCTATTCAAAAAGTCCTTTGATTTTTTCTTCAATATCCTGCGGATCGATTTCCATTGTAATTTTATTTATATCCTGAGAAATCTGGTATAATTTAGCGGCTTCAACTTTATCACCTGTAATAGTAGTTGCGCGGGCAAGGTTAAAATATGCCAGAGCGTAATTAGGATTTGCAGTTATTGCGGATTTAAATAGTTCTATGGCTTTTTGTATCCGCCCTAAATCATCTAAATATATAACTCCGAGGTTGTTGTAAGCTATTGCGTAATTCTTATCGTATCTGATAGCTAGATCATATTCCTGGATTGCTTGTTCTGTATCACCTTTACCCCAGTATAAGAAACCGAGATTACAGTGGATTTTTGCATTGTTTGGTGATAATTCCAGAGCTTTTCTATATATAGCCAGTGCGTTATCGTAGTCATCTTTATCATAAAAAGCGCTGCCCATGTTTATATATATATCAATATCGTCGGGGGTAAGCATATACGCTGTTTGATAAGCTGAAATGGCGCTATCAGGATCTTGTTTATTTTCCTGATATACAAACCCTAAAGTTTGTGCTATTACGCTTGTCCATCGTTTATTAGGGTTTAGAGTTATTGCTGTCTGGTAATTCTTTATAGCCAGTTCAAATTCTCCTTTGATATAAAAAATATTACCCAGGTTAGAGTATAAATCGGGCATATTTGGAGCAAGTGAAATTAATTTATAATAGACATCAATAGCCTGATTATAGTCGCCCTGTTCTTCATATGCGCGGCACAGCCTTCTGTATGCCTGTATATTAAGACTATCGAGCCAGATTGCCATTTTGAATTCGCAAATAGCATCTTCATAATGTCCGCAGGCAATGTAGATATCTCCAAGCAGGCAGTATAAAGAAGCAAAACCAGGCGCCTTTTCTATTGCTGAATCGTATAAATCACGTGCCTTATCAAATTTCTTAGAGCTTAGATAATAGAATCCGAGTATAAACAGCGGAATAAACCTTAAATAATAGATATTAAGATATACATTTTCAATTGCATCTTTATCAAATGGAAGAGTTAATACTGATAATAGTTTTTCCCAGCCTGCAATTATTGATGTTTTAAAATCTTTAAACGATGATGTATCGTATAGTTTGTATAGAAGATAATGGGCATTAGAACTGTTCCATAACCCTTTAGAGGCAATTTGCGCAAAGCGCTTTGCTTCTGAAAAATTTGCTTTTTTTGTAAATATGTCAGCTTTAAGGTAGTAAGCCTGAGAATAATTAGCCTTTTTACCTATCGCCAAGTCCAGATAGTTATTGGCTTTATCAAAATCACCTTTATAATAGAAAGCTTTACCTATTTTATAAAAAAGCTCAGGTTCTTCCATATAAGACTCAAGAGCAATCTGGTATTCTGTAATTGCTTCGTCAATATACTGATAAGAATTTGATATATCAAGGTGCCAGGCGACATACAAATCTCCAAGTCTGACATGAAGTTTAGCATTATTCGGGTCTTTTGTTAAAGAAAGTCTTAATTTTTCAATTTCCCGCAAAACTTTATTAGACTTCGTCGTATTGTTTAGTTCTGTTTTTTTATCAAGAGTTTCCTTCATAGTTATTATATTCCACCATTCTCTTCTATTATCCCACACTATAAATAAAACGCAAAATATTTTGCCTGTCTATTCCTGAAATTTTTGTATAGGACATAACATATTCTTCCGGAAAAACTTCATCATATGAGTTTATGAGTCCGGTAAATTCTATATTCCCAAATTCTTCATTTGTTATTAGTGTAAAATCGTAAATCGTTTCTAATTCTAATTTTTCTTCACAAACAAATTTTAATCCTTTTGTTCCTACTTCTATTGTTTTAGCTGCATAACTTCTGCCGCTTTTATCTTTAATTAAAAGTTCAAGGATTTCTTCTATAGAAGGTGATTCTGTGTAAGGCTCCATTCTCACAGCATTTTCGTCGTACTCTATAGAGAAAAAATCTTCAAGTCCGCCGTTTATTACAATCGAGTTAAACGCGAGAATTCCAGCCGTTGAAAACACTCTGACGCTGACTTCGCATCCGGTTGAAAGAAATTCAATATATCGCATGAAAGACTTTGGTAATTCTACAAGCAGTCTGTCAAATTCTATACCTGCCACAACGCAGGTGATTTCTACAGTCTTGTCGCCTTTATTGAATATAAGGTTAAGTTTTTGCCCTTCTCTTACAAGATTCATAATTTTATTGTATGAAGTTTGAAGGAAAAAAGCAAGGAGGATTAGTCAACATGGCGGAGTTGAGTGTATATTGTATCACTGTATTCAGGAATATCAAAAATTTTGTATTCTCCTGTAATGCTGTACGAGGGGGTAATGATATGATTTACGCCATTTATTATTTCTTCTGAATTTTGTTTAAAGTGTCCGGCTATAATCGCTTCTACATTGGAGTGTTTTGAGAGCATTTCTGTATATAATTCTGCTTTATATGTATTATTGGCAGAAATTTTCCCTTTGATTAGAGGAAAATGCTGAATGATAATGACTTTTTTATCTTTGTTTTTGCTAAGCTCTTTGTCCAGCCAGGTTATTGTATTTTGTTTATAGTATCCGTTTTCTGCCGTAACAAATTCTTTAGCCCCGTCGGCGACTATAAATACAATTCCTCCTTTTTTGAATTTGTAGTTAGTTTTTAGTGATTGTCCTAAACCCAGATTTTTGAAAACTTCTTCTCTGTAGGTTTCTTTATTAAGTCCCTTTTCTTTTGAAACATCTCTGTCACCGATTACTATATATACAGGAAATTTGATTTTTCTAATTTCTTTTAAAAATTCCTTTAAATACTCTTTATGCGCAGAAGAAATATTATCACCGGTAAAGACTACAAAGTCAATATTTTTGAGTGTGTTAATATCATCTACGCACCTCACCAGTTTTATTTTATTGTTAGGATTATACTCTGCTTCTGCTACTTGTACGAAGCGCACATCTTTTGCCGCTGCTGTATGCACAGCCGTTAATAAAATGAAGGATAGTAAAATTAGTTTTTTCATCATAACAAAACTATCATAAAATAAAATAGTTATCAATATATATTTATTCTTCTTCCTGCAATGCGGCTATTTCTTGTTGTATTCTGTCTGCCAGACTTCTTGCCAGCACGATTGACTTTTCTGCAAGAGTGTCAGAGATTGCAGGATTACTGCTCCCGACCGCGATGATTGAATTTAAAAGTATTAATGATTTGTGGAGTTTATGAAAATCTTTTAATCTTATGACATTACTCAAATATTGTTGAAGTAATTGGTTTAGTTCTGTTTTTTTTATTTTTTCTTCGTTATCAGGTATTGCTATCCACGCAATTTTTCCTCCTGAGTTTAGAAATTTATCGAGTTTTAAATCTTTGTTTAACAGTGTAACAAACTGAGTGGCAGGATTTATGCATATAATTTTAAAGCCGCTTTCTACTGCGTAATTCCAGTCTGTGCAGCTTGAAGATGATATAGCCGGAATTCCTCCGTTCTCTTTTATTGCTTGTGTAATTTTTTTTAAAATAGACTTGATTACTTTAGGAGAGCGGCAGGCATTGTCAGTAATAACCGCTTTGCCCAGAGCCGGTTCATCTATAAAAATAATAGGTTTTACAGGCGGGTGTACAGCCTTCATTTCACAAATTTGGGAAATACATTGTAAAAGGCAGCACTTTGTTATTAAGTCCATAACTTTATGGTTTTCAATTAACGGTACTCCCCTTTCATCGCTAAGCAGCAGTCCAATTGTTATGGGGCCGGTTATTTGTCCTTTTGCGAATTCAGGTTTAAATTCATCAATTATTCTTAAAAAATAATCAAAAAATACTGAATTGGGTCTGTATTTTTTTAATTTATCAAATGAAATATCTTCGTAATCTTTGATTATACCGCGGCTTCTTGTTTGAAAGACATAACTCCGGGTATCCAAATAATATTTTGTTTTAAGAATATCGCTTTTTATCCCTGGTATAGGTGTTGTAAATTGCAGAAATTGTCCTTCAACAGGAGCGTAATTCGGGAGCTGCGCCCAGAAAGGAAGGTCTGGAAAATGCTTGCTAATAATATCAACAACGGCGTTAAGATTTTTATGCGGCAGAATACCCAAATGCAGACACGATATATCCATTCTCTCCTCTTATTAAAAAAGGACGAAGTATTATATATACTCCGCCCTTTTTTTATAATTAAACATTTTCTTCAACTGTTTCAGCAGGTTCTTCAATAGATTCTTTTATTACTTCAGAAGCTGTAACAACAACCTTTAATTCTGTTTTAACTTTGGAAGTTAACTTGATAAGCATAGTGTATTCACCTACTTTATTGATAGGAGCATTGAGGGAGATAGTTTTCTTATCAACATCAATTCCTGTCTTTTCAAGAAGTTCTTCACAAAGGCGTTTGGTAGTAATTGTACCGAATAATTTTCCGCTTTCACCTGCTTTAGCGGAAAGCTCAAGTTGTGATATTTTTTCAATTTGTTCAGCTTTTGCTAATGCTTCAGCATGTAATTTTTCTTGTTTTGCCTTAATTCTTGCAATATTTTGTTCTCTGTTCTGGATGGCTCCGGGGGTTGCTAATTCTGCGTAATTTTTGGGTAATAGATAATTACGTGCATAACCATCTTTTACGCTTACTAAATCGCCGGCTTCACCAACATTTTGTACATCTCTTTTCAATATGACTTGCATTGTTTTTCTCCTATTAATAGCTAGTGTAATTTAATATTATATGAAACATATCCAATTGTACAGTATTTGTTAATTTTTTTAAAATTTATGGATTATAAGCGCGTATATATCGTTAAATATAATATAAATCATAAGCAAAATCAGCAGGAAGAAAAATGTTGAGGCTATTTTGTTTATAATATCTTCGTTTAATTTTTTCCCAGAGATTTTTTCTATTGTCATAAACAGAAGATGTCCGCCGTCCAGAGCCGGAATAGGCAGTATGTTTATTAGCGCCAGATTCATTGATATGAGTGCTGTTAAAAGCAGCCCGGGGAATATTCCTCCATGCTCAATTTCATCTCCGCCGATTTTAGTAATTGCAATAACTCCGTGCAAATCACTCAGTGGAACATTCCCGCTGAAAATCTGCCCTAATCCGTACAGCATAAGGTATGTATTGTCTATTAAATATTTTATACTTGATTTTATTATTGCTCCGGGTGTTTTGGTTTCTATGTTAATTTCTTTTATTTCCAGTTCAACTCCAAGCGCACCTTTTTCATTTATGTAAACCGGATTAAGGTTTATTTCTTTACCATCTCTCAATATTGTTATATTTAACGGGTGCGTATTATCTGAAAGGGCTTCTGCCAGTTCGTATAAAGAATATTGTGCATTAGATGTGTAATAGTTTTTATTTTCTTTTCTTAGTTCATCTCTTAATTTTAGAGCTTTGTCCGAAATTCTGATTTGTGTATCTTTTGGATATTTTGCGCCTTTTGATTCATATTTGTCTAAAACTATACTTTCTTCATATATTGTTTCAGGCAGACGGACATTTACGCCTTCCGGAATTATTTCATCGCGTTCAAGAGCCGGATTAAGCTCTTTAAGTTCGTTATATGTTTTATCAATAACTGTTCTGGTTGTTTTTCCGTCAAACCCCTTGCTTGATTTTATATAGGTTAAAAATGAATATACATTATCTACTTTTTGTCCGTTTATTTTAATAAATTTATCACCCTCTTTTAAGCCGGACTGCCAAACAGAATAATCAGCAGGGGCGACAATTTTTTTTGCATAAATATCATAGGTTCCTGAGGGCAGATGTCCCCAGAGGGCGGCTGTAATAAACACAAGAATAACCGCGCATACTACGTTTGAAATAACTCCTGCTGCTACAACGGCTGCTTTTTGGTAATAAGGTTTGTTAATAAATCTTTCATCAGAGTCTTCGGGCAGGGTACAGTTTTCATCATCATCAGGAAATGAAACGTAGCCGCCTAATAGAAAAGCATGAACGCAAACGGTAGTTTCGCCGAATTTTTTTTCATATAAAACCGGTCCGACAGGAAGTCCAAACCCGAATTTATCAACTTTCATCCCGAATAATTTGGCAGTAAAAAAGTGTCCGGCTTCGTGAACCAGAATTAGTAAGCTTAATAAAAGTATCATTATAATTAGTGACATAGTTTTTCCTTTAGTTATTTAACAAAATAAAACAGTGCAGTCATTGCAATTCCGACAATAAGGCAGTATATACCGAATACTTTAAGTGAGAATTTTGAAATAAATTTTATAAAATATTTTATACAAAAGAATCCCACAACCCCGGAAACTAAAGCGCCGGTGGAAAGTAACAGAAAATCAAATTGTGCTGCTTCGTGCAAATCAAGTTTTATCACCGGATATAGCATTGAGGCTCCGAGAATAATAGGAATACTTAAGAGAAAAGAATATCTTGCGCTGGTATTTCTGTCAAGCCCGCACAAAAGTCCTGTTGATATTGTAAGACCCGAGCGTGAAAAACCGGGCAGCGCAGCCATCCCCTGAGCAGCAGCTATTAATAAAGAAGTTTTCCAATCAACAGCTTCTTTTTTATCAAGTATATTTTTGGAAATATATTCGCTAAATAACAGCAAGAATCCTGTAAATGTTAGCAGAACACCGACAATCATCGGAGTAAATACGAGCATTTCTGCGATATCGTGGAGCGGATATGCTATTAAGACTGTGACAACAGTTCCGGCAATAAGATATACACCGAGTTTGGCATCCGGTGCGCTAAAATCTCTATTTTTGCACGCAAAGCACAAAGCTTTTATAATCTGCCATATTTCTTTTCTGTAGTAGATAAGTACAGCAACAAGAGTTCCAAAGTGCAGTACTATGTCAAGAAAAACCTCTTGAGCATTGTATACAGACTCAGATCCGTTAACAAGTTTGCAGATATTGGAGGTAAATACCAGATGTGCAGAACTTGAAATAGGCAAAAACTCGCTTAAGCCTTGAACTATACCCATTAATATTACTTCTAAGTATCCCATGTTTAATCCTCAAAATAACTGGCGCAAGATGTGGGAGTTTCCCAGACTGAAACTTTACTTAATTGCGGAAATTCTTCTTTTAATCTGTCATATATAAATTTTGCAAGAATTTCACTGCTAGGGCTGACTCCTTTAAATTCAGGAAGTTCGTTAATATCGCTGTGGTCAATATAATCCAGAACTTTTTTCATTGCAGACTTTAATACTTTATAGTCCACTAATATATTGCTTTTATCGAGTCCGCTTCCTTGTACATAAGCTTCTACGAGCCAGTTATGCCCGTGCTGATTTTCGCATTCCCCGTCGTAGTTGAGCAGGTGATGTGCGGCAGAAAAACTCATCTGCTTTTTTATCTCAAACATTATCCTCTCCTTTTAGGATAATTTTAACACAAATATACTTTTTATTTCTCACTATTTTTAAAACGGGGAGCTGTACAAACTTCATTAAAGGCCCACCAGTTTAAAGAACCGCCGTAAGATTCTTCACTGTTTTTCAAGAGTTGGTTAACATTTGAGAATATTTCTTTTATGCTTTTTGCCTGTCCTATTTTTTTTAGGGAAAAATCATTAGATGTTCTAAGGTGAAACTCCAGCCTTATACAGGATTCTATTTCTTGCAAAGCAGCATGTATCAGCAATATTCTCTCTGTTTTGGCATATCCTGACAGCATTGATTGAATACATCCGAGCGGAGGTACATTTGATATATTTATTATTAAATCCGCATTATCTTTATACCACTCTTTGTATTCCTCATACGTAATATTTTCCAGATATTCTTTTAAACAGAAAATATCACCCTTTGTAAATAATTGTAATAGTATTCTGCTTCTTTGTTTTTTCTTCCGCATACTTTCGCTGAGCTGGTAAGTGTTAATCTCCAAATTTATCCCCATAATTCTTAATATAATTAATATATAAATTATGCATAAAACTGGAAATGAATAAATCACCCATATGGCCAATTTTTACTTAACACCGTTAGCAAGCAGGTCATGGATGTGTATAACGCCGATAGGTTTATTATTGTCATCAACGGCAAAAAGGTTAGTTATTTTTTTTGTATTCATTATGTTTAGCGCTTCTGACGCCAGAGTGTCTGGAGATATTGTTTTTGGGTTTTTAGTCATTATATTAACGGCTTTTTCGTCAAAAATTCTTGCAGATAAACATCTTCTGAGATCTCCGTCTGTTATAATTCCTGTCAAAACCCCGTCATCGTTAATAAATCCTACGCATCCAAGTCGTTTAGAGGTTATTTCAAGCAGTACATTCTGCATACCGGAGTTTTGATGGAGAACAGGCATATCTTCACCGGTGTGCATTAAATCTGAAACTCTTTGAAGGATAGAACCGAGTTTTCCGCCCGGATGCCTGTCGTTGAAGTCGGACTTAGAAAATCCTTTTCTTTCTATCAAGCTTACTGTTATGATATCGCCGAGGACTAGAGTTGCAGTAGTGGAGTTTGTCGGCGCCAGTCCAAGCGGGCAGGCTTCTCCGTTGTTTGGTAATAATAGTGTTATATCGCCTGCTTTTCCGAGCGAGCTGCCAGGGTTTTTGGTTATGGAAATAAGAGTTATTCCAAAACGCTTGCAGTAATTGAGTATATCTACAAGCTCTTTTGATTCTCCGCTGTTTGATATAGCAATTACAACGTCATCCTCTGTAATCATACCCAAATCGCCGTGGCTTGCTTCTGCAGGATGAACAAAAAAGGAGGGGGTTCCTGTTGAAGCAAGAGATGCCGCAATTTTTTTCCCGATATGCCCGGATTTCCCCATACCTGTTATTATGATTCGTCCCTTGGAATTCTGCATTAAATCAAGAGCTTTGGATAGTGATTCATAGTTAAGTTCTTGTTTTAATTTTTCAAGTGTTTGAATTTCTGAATCAACAGTTTTGTATGCAGTATTTTTATCCATTAAGACTTTATCAGAATTTGCGGTGTTTATCATTTTTACTCCTTAATAATTTGTGTTTATATTTTAACATAATAACGCCGAATAGTGGTACTTATTGTTAATATTCTTTTCGCAAAAGTCCTCCGCACTCTGTTCACATTCAGCTTGACCTGTAACGGATAGGGGACAATGGATGGTACACGGAACTTGACTACTGCACAGAAGTACTATAATATGAGGCTGGCATTAGTAATTAGTACAGGTTTTATGGTAGTAATATAAGAGGATATGCATGACCGACGATTTAAGTTTATTTGAAGGAAATAGAATTAGACATATATATGACGAAGAAAAAGAAATATATTATTTTTCTGTAGTTGATATAATTGCAATTTTGATTGAAAAAGATTATCAATCCGCAAGAAAATACTGGAAAGTTTTAAAAGGAAGGCTTGTTAATGAAGGATTTACCGAACTGGTAACAATTTGTTACCAGTTGAAATTGCCAGCGGATGACGGCAAAATGCGAAAGACTGATGTTGCTGATATTAAAACGATTTTTCGCATAATTCAATCTGTCCCTTCTAAAAAAGCTGAACCGATTAAGCAATGGCTTGCAAAAGTCGGACAGGAAAGAGTTCAGGAAATGGCTGACCCGGCAGCCGCGATTGACAGGGCAAGAGAAACATATAAAAAACTCGGTCGTTCTGAAAAATGGATTCAACAGAGAATGACAGGACAGGAAACCGGAAATAAGTTAACAGATTACTGGGCTGAACATGATATAAAAGAAGGTGAAGAATACGCTATCCTTACAAATATTATTCATCAGGAATGGAGTGGATTATCTGTAAAAGAACACAAAAATCTTAAAGGATTGAAATCTCAAAACCTCAGAGATCATATGAGTGAGGCTGAATTGATTTTTACGGCGCTGGCGGAACTTTCTACAAGGCAAGTTGCCGAAAGTGAAAATGCAACAGGCATGCCGGAAAATAAAAAGGCAGCTAAAGTCGGCGGGAATATTGCTAAATGTGCAAAAGAGGACTTTGAACAAAGAACAGGTGCAAAAGTTGTAACTGATAATAATTTTCTTCCTGCAAACAAAGAAACTAAGCAGATAAAGAATAATGATTAAAAAATATCTGCCGATGGCGGGACTTCTTGCTCGGTCGCGTAAAACGGCATTACGTACCGCAAACTCACCGTTTCCGGTACTCCAGCCTCTGCTTCCTCGCGCTTGAACCTCAAACTGCTTCGCAAGGGGTTCTGTGTCCTCTTGTCGGCAAAGTAAATAAAAAAGAGCCGATAGGCTCTCTTTTATCTGCCGACGGCGGGACTTGAACCCGCAAGGATTTCTCCACACGCATCTGAAACGTGCATGTTTACCGATTTCATCACGTCGGCATTGTGCTATATGAAAATCTTATACGATTTCATCAAAGATTGCAAGTCCCGAAATGTTTTCAGAGGTTTGTAACTTTTTTGCCGGAGTGGTTTTACTTTCCGTTTTTGCTGCAGCTTGTCTGGTTGTCTTTGCTTTGTTCGTTTTTGCAGCGGTTGTCTTTTTAACTGTATTTTTTGCTTTTGCAGCCGCCTCTTCGCACTCTTTCATCTTTTTATACAGAAAGTTGAAATCGAGTTCTTTATTGGAAATATACCACGGAAGCGGCAGAAAATCCGGTGTTTCACGTTCTTGCAGCTCCTTTAGTGTAATACTTTTCCTTCTCCTTTGATGTAAATAAGCTTGTCTTGTATAGTCTGCAAATGCGTTTTTTAAAGTATCATCACCATCCTGTAACGGTTTAAGATATTTCATCATAGGTTTATATTTGCTTTGTATTGCTTTGCCGCATCTTATTTTGTAGGTTAAGTCTTCAACATCTTTAAGCGCGGCAATATCAGACCCCATAATTTGAATTTCTGCGTAGGTTTCTCCATATTTGCTGGGCGGAAATTTAACTGTCATATGTATAGCATTGTATCCCATCGGGTGTTTTTCCTGAGAGAATCTTATCGGCCCAATCATTTTTTCACAGGCTTTTATGAGCGGTTTTAACTGCTTTTCTGTTGCATAAGCCAGTTTTGGATCTCCATAGAAGTTTTCAATTTCCGTAATTGATAATTCTCCTTTTAACACCATATCTTCAAATTTTTTTAGAACCATATTTATGCTTTCTTTTGAAGTGTCGCGCATAATAAGGCGCCCGCCAATCATATCCTGAATTTTTTGTGTTAATTCTGTAAAGTTTTTTACATCTCTTGCTCCGCCTTTTTCGGCAATAGATTCGGGTGATTTCATTCTTGTTTTTATTTTGTAAATAGGTCTGTCCGGATGGTTTTCAGTTGATTTCATCGAGGAAAAGGCGCTTTCTAATTTGTTTTTAAACATTGTAAACGGCTTTTCAAGAGTTATTGCCATATTCATACCAAATTGTTTTGATAATCTTTGCCCTGCTTTTAGTTGTTTTTCACCAACACCGAAGGAAACGGTGTCTTTTACAAGCGGTGCCAGATTTGGGTATATGCTTGTTTTTGTTTGCGGTTGTGTTTGTTGCGCTTCATTTTTTACAAAACGAAATAAATTGGGAGTAATTGTTAAATTCATACTTACCTTCTATTCTTAGTTTCTATTGTAACCAAAATAAAACAGGTGAATATAAAAAATTGCTATTTATTTTACCTGAATGATAAAACTCTTAATATAAATTTACAAAAAAGCGGTTTTGGAGTAAAATTTAGAAGAGTCATTGATTCGGTTGTAATTTTAAAAGAGAAAAGGGATATATGGATTTTACAGAAATTGCAAAGAGTGCAAAGGATGCGGCATTAAAACTTGCTGATGCAGATACTGAATTAAAAAACAGAGTTTTGCAAAATTCGGCGGATAAACTGGAACAAAATGCAGCCGCAATTTTTGAGGCGAATCTAAAGGATTTAGAGGCTGCCAAACAGCTTGTTTTATCAGGTGAGATTACACCGGCGGTTTATAAACGATTGAAACTTGATGAAAACAAATTACGTGATATGGTGCAGGGGATAAGGGATTTGATTTTATTGCCGGATCCGGTCAATAAAATGTTGCTAAGACGACAGTTAGATGAAGGAATTATTCTGGAAAAGATATCCTGCCCTATCGGGGTTCTCGGTGTTATTTTTGAAGCAAGACCGGACGTAATTGTGCAGGTATCCGCACTTGCCATTAAATCAGCGAACGCGGTTATTTTAAAGGGTGGTAAAGAAGCGGTTAATACAAACAAAATTCTTTTTGAATTGATAAAATCAGCGGCAGGTGAAGTTGAAGGATTTCCGAAAGATGCATTACAGCAGATTTTTACAAGAGAAGATGTCGCTGAGATGTTGAAATGCGACGGATTGATTGACTTAATAATTCCGCGCGGCGGCAATAAACTTGTACAGTTTATTAAGAATAATACCAAAATCCCTGTCCTAGGGCATGCTGACGGGGTTTGTCATATATTTGTCGATGAGTCTGCGGATTTGGAAAAGGCTGTAAAAATAATTGTTGATGCTAAAACTCAATATCCCAGTGCCTGTAATTCTGTAGAAACAGTTATCGTGCATAAGGATTTCCCTTATGCTCCCGCACTCAGGGATACTCTTATTGATTCCGGAATAGATATTGTTGATACTCCTAAAGATTGGCATCACGAGTATTCCGATACGGTTTTAAGTTATTTGATTGTTACTGATATAGATTCTGCAATCAGACATATAAATACTTATGGCTCCGGACATACAGATGCGATTATAACCGAGAATAAAGAAAATGCTGATAAATTCCTCCGGCGGGTTGATTCTGCCGGCGTTTACCATAATGTGTCTACACGGTTTGCTGACGGATTTAGATATGGTTTTGGAGCAGAGGTAGGTATATCAACAAATAAAACACATGCCAGAGGCCCTGTAGGACTTGAAGGCCTTACAATCTATAAATATACTATCAGAGGCAATGGTGATATCGCAGGTGATTATGCAGATGGAACCAAACAATTTCACCACAAGGACTTAGAGTTATGAAAACAGGTGTAATCGGACTCGGATTAATCGGCGGTTCTATATTCAAACGATTAAAAGCTTCAGGATATGATGTTATTGGTATTTCTTCATCTCAAACAGGTGATGATATTTATTCTGATTATTCTAAACTCAAAGAGTGCGGTGTTATTTTTGTTTGTACACCGATGAATGCTGTTATCGAAACTCTTGATAAACTTTCTGAATTTGTTTCTCCGGATACTATTGTGTCTGATGTATCAAGTTTGAAAGAATTTGTTACTAAAAAGGAATATCCTTTTAAGTTTGTACCTTCACATCCGATGGCGGGTACGGAGTTCAGCGGGTATGAAAACTCTTTTCCTGAACTGTTTGAGGGTGCCAGATGGGTAATAACTCCATTTAAAAATATTGATATTAGGCCGCTTGAAGAATTAATAAAATCTATGGGTGCGGTTCCTGTTTATACAAAACCCGCGGAACATGATAAGGCAGTGGCAATGATTTCTCATATGCCTATGATTCTTGCGCAGGCACTTTTTGAGGCTGCATCAAAAAATGAGTTAGCCATGAAGCTTGCGGCAAGCGGTTTCAGAGATATGACCCGTCTTGCTTCTTCAAACACTGAAATGGCAATGGATATGGTGGAGCTTAATCATAAGAATATTGAACAATGTTTGCTTAAGCTTTATTCAAAGATAGGTGAATTGCTTGCCGGATATAACAGGGAAAAGCTGCAAGAGATTGCTGAAAAACGCAGTAAAATGTATGATAAGAACGGAAAAAATGTTTTTTAATTCTTAAGTTCGAGCTTAATTGTGTCTGCGGGGTATGTAAGTGTTAACTTGTTATCAAGTGCAAGATTAAGATATTTTTGCCGGTTAGTTTCATCTCCGAGTTTTTTATACAGACAGGCGGCGTCATAGCATAAATCGCCGTTGTTTTGTGTTTTTTCAATTCCATCAAGTAAAATATTAAGTCCTTTGTCCGGTTCATTTTTGGATACATATATTTTTGTGAGAATCTGGTATGCTCCTATATCCTGCGGATTGTAAAAAAGAGTTTTTTTAAGGTATTCTGCGGCGTCATCAATATTGCCGTTTTCATAGGATATTGCTCCAAGGTTGAAATATGCCCAGCTATAGTCCGGAGATATTTCTATTACGCGTTTATAATTTTCTATTGCAAAGTTTGTAAGCCCTTGTTCTTTATAAATGTATCCGGCGTAAAAATAAGCGTATACATCATACCTGTCAAGCTCTATGGCCTGAAGGAAAAAGTCCAGAGCTTTATTATAATCTTTTAAATGAAAATAGCATAAACCGATGTTAAAAATGGTATTTTCATCGTTTGGAGATGTTTGGTTAACTTTTAAAAATTCGGTAAGCGCTTCCTGATAATTTTTTTGTTCTATAAGAACAGAGCCGAGGTTGTAGCTGTAATCTTCTTCCTGTTTAATAGAAACAGCGTGTCTGTATGCATTTGCCGCTTCATCTTTTTCTTTGATTTTTTCGTAAGCGATTCCGAGATTAAACCACATTTCATCATTATCAGGAAATATTTTTAGCAGATATTTTAAATTTGTAATAGCTTCTTCATTAAACCCCTCTTCCAATAGCAGCATAGCTAACTGGCGCCTTGCCTGAAAATTGTCAGGTGATGATTTTAGAATTTTTTGAAGGTTTTTAATTTCATTCTCCATACAGTTAAATATATCAGATTTGGTGCAAAAAAAAAAGCCGTTTTAGAGAACGGCTACCAGACTTGGGGAGGAGGTATAAGAAACGAAATTGTTTCTTATATTATGTGTTTCGGAATACGGGGAAAAATCTTTAGCAAGGGGATAGAAATATCCTACAAATGGTTTACTTTTTTCCCCGCTGATGATAAAATCAGTTGTATGAAAAAACAAGTTATGCCTGCAATAGCGCCATTAAAAGGGTGTATAGAAATTCCATCTGATAAATCTATATCGCATAGAGCAGTAATCTTTTCTTCTTTAGCGAAAGGCCGCTCTGTTATCAAAAATTTTTCCGCCGGTGCCGATTGTGTTTCGTCGCTTAATGTGTGCCGTAATCTGGGAGTTAATATTAACTATCTTGATGATAAAACGATTGAAGTTATATCTGACGGAAATTTAAAAGAGCCATCTGAACCGTTAGATTGCGGGAATTCTGGTACGACAATGCGTTTGATGAGCGGAATACTTGCAGGACAGAATTTTAATTCTGTATTAATCGGGGATGAGAGCCTTTCAAGACGACCGATGAAGAGGGTAATTGAGCCGCTGTCACTAATGGGTGCGAGAATTACTGCTAATGACAACAAAGCTCCGCTTAAAATTGAAGGGGAACGATTAAATGGGATATTATACCGCTCTAAACTTGCAAGCGCACAGGTAAAGTCTTGTATACTCCTTGCCGGACTTTATGCTGATGGAGTAACGAGTTATACAGAGCCTGCTAAATCAAGGGATCATACAGAAAGAATGTTAAAGGCTATGGGTGCTGATATAACAGTTGATGGTAACACCGTTGTAATATCAAAGTCAAAACTTGCACCGGTACAGATAACGGTTCCGGGTGATATATCTTCTGCCGCATTTTTTATTACTGCGGGACTAATAGTTCCGGAATCTGAAATTCTTTTAAAAAATGTTGGCGTTAATCCTGCCAGAACCGGTATTATTGATGTCGTAAAACGTATGGGCGGCAGTATAGAATTGCTTAATGAAAGAGAAGAGTCCGGAGAACCGGTTGCGGATATAAGAGTTTCTTACAGTAAACTTAAAGCCTGTGATATTTCCGGGGGGGATATTCCTCGCCTTATTGACGAACTACCTGTTATTGCTGTGCTTGCAACTCAGGCAGAAGGGATAACCGTTGTGAAGGACTCGTCTGATTTAAGAAACAAAGAGGCTGATAGAATTACGACGGTAGTAAATGCCCTAAAACTTATGGGTGCTGATATAAAAGAGCGTACGGATGGATTTGTTATCAAGGGCAAAACGGAATTAAAAGGCGGATGTGAATTGGAAACATTCCACGACCACAGGCTGGTGATGAGTTTCTATGTAGCCGGACTGGTTTCTAAAAATCCGATTGTAATAGATGGCTTTGAGTGGTCTAAAATTTCTTTTCCGGGTTTTGAAAATTTGATGGAGTCGTTAGGCGTTGGTTAGATTTATTCCGTTTGAATATTTTTCCGGCGCAGAGAATATGGCAAAGGATGAGTCTATTTTCAATGAGGCTGTCTTATCAAACTCACAT
The DNA here is from genome assembly GCA_949284715.1 of uncultured bacterium. Taxonomy (GTDB): domain Bacteria; phylum Cyanobacteriota; class Vampirovibrionia; order Gastranaerophilales; family Gastranaerophilaceae; genus CALUTH01. The sequence goes on along the minus strand of CASDWH010000009.1, from coordinate 38,402 downwards.
GAACCGGTATTTAGACTGTATGGCTGGAAACCTGCGTGTGTAAGCCTTGGAAGGAACCAAAACAGTGATTTTCTGGACGAAGCGTTTTTAATAAAAAACGGGATTGATGTAGTCAAACGATTGACCGGCGGCAGGGCGCTTCTGCATGATAAAGAGGTTACGTATAGCTTTGTTTGTCCGTCTGATTACTTCAGCGGCGCTGAAAGTGTTATCTCTTCTTATAAAATAATTTCAGGAATATTAGTGCAGGCTTTAAAAAAAATTGGAATTAATCTTTCGACAGGCAGCGGTGATGTTCATACGAAAAATAATTACTGCATGCTTGTTTCCACAGGCGCAGATCTTAATTACAACGGAAAAAAACTTATAGGTTCTGCCCAGTATCGTGCAAAAGGTTATATTTTACAGCACGGATCAATTTTATATGACTATGATGCTGACGTGTTAGAAAAAATCTTCAAGGCTCCTGTTGATACATCTTCTCTTACTTCAATAAAAGAAATATTACCGGATGTTTCTATGGAAGAGTTTGGTAAGCTTTTTCAAGATAGCGTTCAGGATGTGATTTCAAATATATAGCATCAATCATTTGTTTTAAAATCCTATTATACGGTGTTGGTATATTGTATTTTTCACCAAGTTCAATAATTGTGCCGGCAAAATTATCAACTTCTGTTTCACGTCCGGCTTCAATATCCTGAAGCATAGAGGTTTTCCCCTCCGGTATCATCGTCTGCATGTGGCTGATAACTTCGTTAATCATCGTATCCGCAGCGTTTATTCCCTCAGCTTTTGCGCAAAGCTCCACTTCTTTCATAACGCTTTTGGCAAGTGCCATAAATTCATTATTAACAAGCATTTCGCCAAAGGTCATTCCTAATATGGCAGAAAGCTGGTTGCAGGCAGTATTTAACATGAATTTCAGCCACAATGCCCTGTTCATATCTTCTGGTATTTGATAATCTATATTTACGGATTTCAGATAAGTTTTTACTCGGTCAATATTTTGTTTTGATTCAATAGTATGCTTTTTTTCTCCAAAAACTATAGTTGCAACTCCGTCATGCATTATTTTATCGTTTTCTCTCATCGCACTGTGCCCGATAAAATACGACAGAAGAAGTTTATCCCAGCCATAGTTTTGCGCTATTCTGCACTCGCTTGTTACTCCGTTAAGCAGTGAAAGTATTATTGTATCTGATTTGACGAAGTTTTTTATATTATAAATAGCTTCATCAAGGGTTTTGTATTTTACTGAAATTAGAATTAAATCGGCTTTATAATCTCTTTCATCAGGTGTAATATATTGAAATTCTAAGGGCTTGCCGTTAAAGATTCTGGGATTTTTTTGATAACGGCTGAGCCTGTTTTCATCGACTAAAATTCTAAGTGTTTCCGGCCTCGAATTTAATATTTTAACTGCAAATGCAGTACCTACAGCTCCCAATCCGCAAATAATTACATTATTAATTCTATCCATATCTGAATTATATCACTAAACTAAATTAAAAAAATAGTTCACTGTAATAAATGCGGATATTTTTATTGAAACAGCAGCAAGCAGCGTGCAATAAGGTTAATCGGGAAGATTCCGATAACAATAGTAATTAGTGCCATTAATAATAATACAGGTCTTGAAAAAGAATTTAATATTTTATAATGGAGGTGAATAACAGTCTGGTTGGTTTGAATAATACTTCTTGCAAGTTTAATATAGAAATAAAGTCCGGTAGTAAATAGCAAAAGCAAAAGCAGAACAATCGGTAATAATATTAGTCCTGATTGAAGCAGGGAATAAAGCAAAAATATTTTGCCTACAAATCCGGATGTCGCCGGTAATCCCGCAAGTCCTAAGCAGCAGACTGCGAATGCCGAAGCACTTAATCTTGAGTCAGTTCTTGAAAGCTTATCAAGAGTTAATTGTTTGCATTCCGGTTCAATCATATTTAGATATGCAAATGCACCCATATTCATAAAAATGTAACAGATTAAGTAAAATATAACAGCAGAGGCTGCAAATGAAGAAAAGACGGCTAATATAACTATCATATAAGCAGCATTCGCTGCTGACGAGCATGCCAGAATCTTTTTTACATTAGTTTCTTTTATCGCGTATATATTTGCCCACAATGCGGTTATCAGCCCGAGAATGAGTATTACTGCATTTACTTCGGCATTAAATCCCATGACTCCGGAAAGCAGTCTTATTAAAACGCCTGTAACAACAATTTTGGGGACAGTAGAAAGCAGGTTTAAAATAGAAGTTTCACTTCCTGCAAAAACATCTAATATCCAGTTTGCAAAAGGAAATAATGCAAGTTTCATTCCAAGGCCTGCAAAAATCATAATTGAAGCTATTGCATAAATTATACTGCATCTTTCAGATTCCAGAATTTGTGTTATTTCTGTAAAATTTAGACTGGAAGTTAGCCCCAGTATATATGATACCCCAAATAGGAAAAATGCAATGGATATGGCATTTGTTATAAGATATTTAAACCCAGCTTCCTTTGAGTTGTAGCCTTTTGGAAATGCAATTAAAAAATATAGGGCAAAACTCATACTCTCCAGTGATATGAACAGTGTTAAGAAGTCGTTTGCACCCAAAGCACAAATGCCGCCGAGTAATGCGGTTAAAAGTAATGTATGATATTTATAGCACCCTTGCCTATTTCCTCTTAACAGATTTGTATTTAGAAATACAGTGATTAAACCGCATATTAATACTAATACAGAAAGTGCTTTAACATCAGAGGTTACTATCATAGAATAGTTAAAGCCAGCATAATCACCGCTGGAATATAAAGTGCCTGCAATGGCTCCTATAATTCCGATAATTGTGACCACATTGCTTATTCTTATGTTTATATCTTTGTATTTGAATGCCAGTGAATATGGTTTAAGTATTCCGAGAACTAACTGTGCAATTATAGTTAGAATAAGAATTATGTGAGGTATAAAGATGTTAAGTAAATCGTTTACCATACAACAGCTCCGTTTGTTACACTAATTTTTTGTATGATGTCAAGTATTGAGGCGGGGAAGCAGCCCAGAATAAAAAGTAATACGACAATTGAAAACAGAATAACAAATTCGTGATTTGCTATATCTGCTGCCGGTTTGCATTCGCCCTCTTCTCCGAAAAATCCTCTGTGAAGAAATTTTAGCATATAGCACGAGCTGAGAATAAGCACAGGCAGTGCTAATAAAGCTGTAAACTTTGTATAATCGCTTAATTCGGAAGCTAATGCACCTGTTATTGAAATTACTTCTCCGACAAATCCTGCAAGGGAAGGCAGCCCTATTGAAGCAAGTACTATAACTGTTGCAAAACCAAACAATCTTGGCATTTTTGCTGCAATTCCGCCCAGTTTATTTATATTACGTTCTCTGCATCTTAAAAGTACAATTCCGCAGACTGCGAAAAGCCCGGCGGTTATTAATCCGTGTGCTATTGAATGGAAAACAGCCCCTGAAAGCCCGATAATGTTCATTGAACAAATACCGAGTAAAATAAGCCCCATATTGGAAATACTTGAATAAGCGACAATTCTTTTGATATCCGTTTGTGCATAAGCAACGAGAGCTGTATAAAGGATATTTATGAGTGCAAATACTGCCAGTACCGGCGCAATATATTTAAACCCTTCAGTAAGTGTCTGGAGATTAAATCTTATTATAGCGTAGGCCCCTGTTTTAAGCAGAATCCCTGCAAGAATCATACTGACAGGCGTAGCTGCATCTGTGTGGGCATCAGGCAGCCAGGTGTGGATTGGAACAATCGGCAGTTTTACCCCGAAACCAATCAGAAGTAGTATAGAAATTAATATTTGAAGCTCAGGACTTACTTTGTCAAGGTTATATAATCCTATTTGGCCGTTAAGAATTCCTGCGGAGAGGAAATTGAAATAGTGAAGTAAGATAAGTCCTACAAGCATAAACAAACTGCCGAGGAATGTATACAATATAAATTTCATTGCTGATTTTTTTGCACTGTTTCCTTCTCCCCAGTATCCGATTAGAAAATATGCCGGAATAAGTTCCAACTCCCAGAACAGGAAAAATGTAAAAATATCGGAAGCGTTAAATATTCCGAGGATAGTTGTTTCAAAGAACAGTAACAAAGCGTAGTAGTATTTTTGTCCGTGGCGTATATGCAGTTTGCTTGCTATTCCTGCAAGAGTAAAGACAATAGTTGTAAGGACTGTAAAAACAAGGGCAAGTTTGTCCATTGCAAATCCGAAATTTATACCTAATGTTTTTATCCAATCTGGAGCGTACAGGCTTATGAAGCTGTCATTATAAAATATCCAGAACAGAAGAGTATATATTAAATGAACGAAAATACAGCCTTTTGCAAATCTTCTTACGATAATATCATTGTTCGGGAAGAACGGCATTAATATTACAAGACCAAATATCAATGGTAAAAATACTAAAACCGGTAAAGATAATATATTACTAAAGTCAAACATTTTATCCTATCCCTCCTAAATTGTTTATTACAAATGTATAAGTTAATAGTATAGCTGTAAAAATAATTCCTGCAATCAATGCTCCATAGGCGATATAAGTTTGTACATTTTTTGTTTGAGCATGTTCTAGTTCCCTGGAAGCAAATTTTGTACAAATAACACATAGCTTAACAGGTGCTTCAAAGATGTATTTTTCGATGAATTCAGCAATAGCTACAGCTTTTTTAGACAAATATAGCAGTAATTTGTTGTTTGATATATATGAATCAATCATATTTGCTGTATCTGCTAATTTACCATAAAGTGAGTAAATGTATTTGGTATAAAATCTATCTATAAAAAATCCGCCTCCGCATATCTTTGTTACGGCACCTTCGTTACAATCCTTTGCTTTTATACTTATAATTACGGCTGTTATTGCTCCGGCAAAAGCAGTCCAGAATGGAACACCGAGTTGTGAGCCTGAAACAGCAAAAGTTCCTGCTGTAATAATCAAAAGAAGTAGCCATACTGATATTTGTTCTCTTATATGCGGGCGCTGTCCTGTTGCCAGCGGGTATTTACAACATAGTCTAAATATATAAACTGCACACATAAATGCTGCTAAAAGAAATTCTATTCTTAAAAAAGTATTTTGTTTGAATGTTTCAAAAAACAGTTCTTTACAGTTTAAACCGGCAAAAGCCAGTCCTGCCAGCGCAAATGAGGCAATTATAAATGAAGGGGGCAGTGTAATGCTTTTATCTTCTGCATATTCATTATTTGTCATTCCGTAGCTTAGAAACAGGGCGGCTTTAATAAAACCATGGACTATCAGATATATTACAGCCAAATCAATATTTCCGCAGCCGACAGCGGCAAGCATTAATCCGAGGTTTGCAGAGGTAGAGTAAGCCAGTACCGATTTTACATTGTTCTGGCATATTGCACACAGTGAACAAAATAGTGCTGTAAACATTCCTAATATTACTATAAAAAGAAGTATTTCTCTGGATAATGTGAATAATGGAAGCAGTTTTATTGTTAGAAAAACGCCTGCGGCGACCATTGTAGCTGAGTGAATTAGCGCGCTTACCGGAGTTGGCGCGTTCATTGCATCCTGAAGCCAGGTGTGAAATGGAAACTGGGCTGATTTCACCATCGCGCCTGTGAAAAGCAGCAGACATAAAATGAAGAATGTAAAATTGTTTGTATGAGCATATACAATAGATGATATTATGTTGAAATCTGAAAAATCAAGAGTAACAACTCCCGGCACAGAGTATGTCCACATAATATAAATTAAGCACAATATACCGGCTAAAAGAGCGGTATCTCCAATCCTGTTTATAATAAAGGTTTTTACGGCTGCTTTGGACTTAACAGGGTTTACATATTGAAATCCGATTAGCAGGTATGAAACAAGCCCGACTAACTCCCATCCTGCATATATTTGAAACAGGTTGGGCGAGGTGAGCAGAAAACACATTGCAAAATTAAATAGGTTCAGGTATCCAAAAAATCTGTAATATTTCGGCTCCCTGCTCATATATGATGATGCGTAAAGTTGTATGATAAAGGATATAGTGAATAATAAAAGCATATAAACTGCAGAAAGTTTATCAATATTTACCCCTAGCTGCAAGAGAAAATTCTGTATTTTTATAAAAGTAAATACAAATTCTTTTCCACCGTATAGGAAAGTATTTATAAGCGCTCCGCATGAAAAAATAATTCCTAGCCCTGAACCGGCAAGTGTTATTAATGTAAGAAGTTTTTTTGACATTCTTATTGCAAACAGTCTGGCTGTCCCAATTAACAGGAAAATCCAGAGAGGGTATAGTATTACCCATATTAAGTTGTCTGTAAAAAATTCACTCATACGTCACCATAATCCTCTATGTTTGATGTTTGTTTTTCACGATACATTGCATAAAAAATATACAGCGCAATAGCAAGTTCCACAGCCCCTGCCGCAATGTAGAATAGTGCAAATATATATCCGTCAAATGCAAGGTTTTTGCAGTGCAGTCCGAAGGTTGTAAAATTTATATTTACAGCGGTAAGCATAAATTCAATGGAAATAAGTATTTTAATAATATTTCTAGATAATACAACCCCGCATAATCCTGTTAAAAACAGAATGAAACCGAGTATTAAATAGTGATAAATTCCTATATTATTTAGCATTGTCAGATACCCCCGCAACTACTGCAAGTAAAAGAATTGAAAATAATTCAAAGGCAATAATGTATGATGTAAAAAATCCGTCAGTTATTGCATCAAAGATTCTAAACGAATTCAGGTTTGTACTTATTGTGCTAAAAATCGGGCCGATTGTAAGATTTACGGCAATTGCTGTTAAATATACAACAGACATTGCAATAAGCAGGACAGCGGTTATTATTACGAATTTTCTGGCTCCTGTTACTATTGCGTGTTTTTCATTTTTTACATCAGTAAACATAATAGCCATTGCAAGAAGAACAGGCACAGCTAATCCATATATTGCAAGCTGTATTACAGCATTGTATTCTGCTCCGAGCAGGTAAAAGATTAATCCGGCTGCCATAAATACTACAATTGCCGATATTAGCGAATATACAATTTTTTTAGATAAAATTGAGAAGATAGAAAATATTATAATTATTAATGCTGTAGGATAGAATATTAAAGCAGTTGTCATTCTTTATCCGCCTCGCTTTCATTGGTTTCAATCAGTTCATTTAGTAACTCTTTATTACTGTCTGTAGCAAGTTCAAAATCCGTACCCAATTTAATCGCTCCGACCGGACAATAATACTGGCAATTTCCGCAAAACATACATTTTCTCATATTAATAGTATATGATGTAACTTTTCCACCGGACTTTTTTATTGTTATTGCGTTGCACGGGCAAACCTGCTGGCATATTCCGCATCCTATGCAGCCTTTTAGTGTATGACCGCCGCGGAATCTTTCCGGTAAGTTGGGAAGTTCTTCTGGATATTGAAGCGTTACAGATTTTTTAAACAGATGTTTAAAAACTGTAAACATACCTTCAAGAAGTGCTTTTATTGATTTTAGAAATTTAATCACATTGCACCTCCGATAGCTTTTATAAGCATACAAATAAACAAATTAATAATTGACAGCGGCAGCAATATTGTCCAGGATAATTTCAATAATTTATCCGATTGAAGTCTTGGATAAGTTGCCCTTATAAGTATAAACAAGAAAAGAATTACGAAGGTTTTTAAAAGAAACCAGAAAGTTTGTTCAAAGTAAACAAGAATATTTGCGGTTAGAGAATCTCCAAAAATTATGTTAGACAAATATCCGCCAAAAGGAGAAAGATATCCGCCGAAGAACAGTACAACTATAAATGCCGCATTTGCAAACATCATAGAATATTCAGTGATGTAAAATAATGCAAATCTCATTCCTGAATATTCTGTGCTGTATCCTGCAACAAGTTCGCTTTCTGCTTCAGGTAAATCAAATGGACATCTGTTTAATTCTGCGATTATTGAAATAAAAACGACAATAAAACCAATGAAGGCAGGAATTATGAACCATTTTGCCGGCCCCCAGACTGAGGATTGGGCAAGAGTTATTTGAGATAGGTTTAGGGAAGAGGATAGGACTACTATTCCAAGCAGCGAAAATGCTATAGGAAGTTCGTAGCTGATGGCCTGTGCAATTGCACGCACGCAGCCTATTATAGAGTATTTGCTATTGCTTGCCCAGCCGCCTAAAAAGATGCCGAGTACAGGCATGAACGCAAGAAATAAATAGAAAATAAGATTGGCCGGAGTTGACATTAAATCAAATTCAGCATTGTACGGTAATATTCCCCATACGAGCATTACAGGGATAAATGCAATTAGCGGCGCTAAAGTAAACAAAAATTTATCAGCACCTGAAGGTGTAATGTTTTCTTTACACAAAAGTTTAAACGCATCGGCCACTGTTTGCATTAATCCACGGTAGCCTACACGGTTTGGGCCTTTTCTCTGGGTTAGGTAGCCTAATATTTTGCGCTCTGCAAGTACTAGGAATAAAACCATAATAAGAAGTCCAAGAGCAAGAATACAGAAGGGAAGCAGCGGGAAAATAATTAAAGCCAGCCCTTCCGGAAAATTATATTTAGCGAGTAATTCAATGAATGCGCAGTACAAATAGTTCATCGGTCTACCTCCGGCAGCATGACGTCTAATGAGCCATATATAGCCATTATGTCAGAAATCATATTTCCTGTAAGAAGTTTAGGCAGTATCTGAACGGCATAAAAGGAGCCGGTTCTCCATTTGACGCGGTATGGGGTGCCGGAACCGTCTGATTTTATACAACAGGTTGTTAATCCCCGCGGCGTTTCAACATCGGCAAAAGCTTCCCCCGCTTCAATATTCAGATTGACGGGATTTAGTCCTGTATTGTATTCTCCGCCGCTTGACAACAGTATATCAACGGCCTGATAAATTATTTTAGAAGATTCTCTTATTTCTTCCAGTCTTACTTTATATCTTGCAAAACAGTCGCCGGCCTCAGCTTTTGCTATTTTAAATTCAAATTTTTTGTATATTTCTGATTGTGAGCGGAAATCCAGGTGCGAATTGGAGGCTCTTAAATTAGGCCCTGTAATTGAATAAGCAAGAGCTTCTTCTCGGTCTAAAACCCCTGTATTTTTTGTTCTTGAAATAAATATTGGATTGTCTGTCAAAAGCTTTTCATAATCATCAAGCTTTTCAACTATTGTTTTTACTATTGGCATAATTTCATTAACATATTCAATATCGTGTCTTACGCCGCCAAATACAAAATAGTTGTACATCATGCGCTGCCCGGAAATTTTTTCAAAATAGTTTAGAATTAACTCGCGTTCTCTGAAAGTGTAGAAGAAAGGAGAAACTGCTCCGAGGTCAAGAAGATAAGTTCCGAGCCATAGTAAGTGGGAAGCAATTCTATTTAACTCCATTAATAAAACTCTTATAATGGAAGCTCGTTCAGGAATTGTGAGTTTTAACAATTTTTCAACGGCTGTAACATAGGCATAGGAGTTGAAAAAACCACTCAGATAATCAATCCGGTCAACGGTCGGCAGATATTGAAGGTATGTCATTCCTTCTGCCATTTTTTCCATTCCCCGGTGCAAGTATCCGATTACCTGTTCACATCCCAGAATTTTCTCTCCGTCAACATCCAGAATGAGTCTTAGAACACCATGCGTAGAGGGGTGCTGCGGCCCAAGGTTAAGTTTCATTCTACTCATTCCAAACCAGCCTTTCGTCACACTGGACATAATCTTTTTTTAGAGGATGTCCAATCCAGCTTTTAGGATTTAGGAGCCTTTTTAGATTAGGGTTCCCTTTAAAGGTTATACCAAATAAATCGTATATTTCGCACTCGTCAAAATAAGCGCTCGGATAAATTCCCGTAACTGAGTCGGTTTCGGATTTTACATAAATTTTGTGGTCAAAAAAACGGCTCTGGAATGTTGAATAAAGTCTGTAATTAAGTTCCACGCAGTCTTTCCAGTCGGTTGCAATAATTGAGGTCAGGATATTAAATCCGGCAGACTTAAGATTTGCAAGATTATTAAGCAGTTCACTCTCATAATCAACAATATATTCAATAGAAGGAGTTTGGGAATAGTCTTTGCACTCAAATTCCATTGCATAATCCAGATAACAATTATCAGTTTTAACTATTTTTAAGTCCGGTGCTTTGACAAGAACTTCAGCTTTTTCTGTAAGATTTGATTTGTGTGAATTAACAAACTCTTTTCTTTTTGTGATTGTTTCCGTTTTAATCTTTTTTTGCAGCTTTCTTATTGCATCAAGGAGAGCTTCCGGCCGCGGCGGACACATTGGCAGGTATATATCTACCGGTATAATTTTATCTATGCCGTTAACTACCGAATAGGTGTTATCACAGAACATTCCACCGCCGCAGGCACAGGCGCCCATTGCGATGACATATTTGGGTTCAGCCATTTGCTGGTAAAGCTTCAAAAGCACCGGTGCCATTTTATGATTAATAGTACCTGCGCAGATTAGCAAATCTGCCTGACGCGGTGAGTTTCTGAATACTTCTGAACCAAAACGTGCAATATCATTATTGCTTGCAGTCGTCTGCATTAACTCTATCCCGCAGCATGATGTAGCAAAAGTGAATGGCCAGAGCGAGTTTGCACGGCTCCAGTTTAGAATATAATCAATTGTTGTTACAATTATATTCATCTGAACCTCAGAACATTTTTCTTAATTATATAAACAAGAGCAATAATAAGGATAAAGATAAAGAACAGGCCTTCCAGAACAGCAAGCAAGCCAAGCTGTGAAAAGTTTTTTGCAAACGGATAAAGAAAAATAGTTTCTACATCGAAAATAAGAAAAAGAATTGCATAATTGAAAAATCTTATATCATATTTCGCTCTGGCATCAGAAAATAAGTTAACACCGCACTCATAGGGTGTATTTTTTATATAATCTTTTTTCTTATACTGGCATATAAAACCGGCTGCAACCATCGCAACCGCAAATAGGGTTGACAATACCAGAAATACCAGAATAAAATACAACTCTTTCAAATATGCCCCTTTAAATTACAGTCCTTAATCTTTTATCACATAATCCATATATATAATAATTATATTTTACAGTAAAATCTGCCCGGATTAAAGTGTATATTTAAAATTATTAAGAATTTAAGTAATATTTAATCCCCACAGGGTATTAATTTGTGATAATTGTAAACTTCTGTAACAATTTAAAAGAGTTTTGGTCAGGAAATAGCAATTTATTCTTTTAGAAACTTTTGTAGAGGAAGAAAGGACTTATTATGCCAATATTAGTAAATAAATTGACCCCAACAACATTTTCTTCTCGAATATCCGGCGAATCAAAAATTGAAAACAATAAGGAATACAATGCAAATCGTTCCGCCGTATTGTGGTCTACGCTTTCCGCACTTGCTGCCGCAGGCGCTATAGTTGCCGGAGTCAGTTTAGTAAAAGGAAGAACAACAGCATTACATAATTTATTTGATGCAAAAAAGCTGAGTATAGAAAAAGGCACAGGGCTGCTCAAGGATGTGAATGGCACGCCGGTTTCTGATATTTTTGAATATAATACTAAAGCTGGCAAATATCTTAGAAAGTATAAAGATGGTACTCTTATACTTTCCGGTAAAAATATTGATAAAGATGGTAAACCGCTTAGTGATAATATTGATTACTATGCGGTAAAATATAATATTCAAGATGGAAAGTTGAAAGAAATAACATCCGAAAGACGTAATAAGGGGCGTATTATACAAAATGCCAAAGATATTTTAACTATAGACGAAAAAAAGAAAATTATTGAAGCAAAGATTGAGGCATTAAGTCGTGAACTGGTTGAAAATCAGCGTAAAATTATAAAAATAAGATTAGAATTAACCTTGTTAAATAAAAAATATAAACGGGTACAAGATGAAATAAATAAAATAATAAAAGATAAAAAGCCATCTGATAAGGTTGAATATAGTGATGAGCTAAAAGGATATCTCTTAGAGGTTAAAAATATCGTAAATGAAATAAAAAAAGGTACAAATGATTATAACCTTAAACTTAATGATATTAAGGCGATTGCAAAGACGTTAAAAGAACAGCGGCTTGTACTGGATAAATTAAATAAAAAAACGGGTACCGTGTAACGGCACCCGTTTTGTATTAGTAGAAATTATTCTTCTACTGAACTTTCTTCTTCGTTAGCATCTGATGATTCTTCTGTTGTAAAGTCATCTTCATCAATAGCTTGCTGATTCATTTCTTCTTCTATTTCTTGCTGTAACTCGTCGTCATTAGCGGTTTGTTCTTCATAATCAGCATCAGCCTGCTCATCGTATTTATATACTGTAGATTGAGCATTAGCTTCTTCTCTTTCCATTTGAGAAACACTTTTAATATCTATTTTCCAGCCGGTAAGCTTGTGTGCTAATCTTACGTTTTGGCCTTCGCGCCCGATTGCAAGCGATAACTGGTCATCAGGTACAACAACAAGCGCATCTTTTGTATCTTCATCATCTGTCATTATATCAACAGATACAACACGTGCCGGAGAAATAGCATTAACGATGTATTCAACAGGATCAGGCGACCATCTTACTATATCAATTTTTTCGTTTTTAAGTTCGCTTACAATCGTTTGAATTCTGCTTCCTCTTGGCCCGATACAAGCGCCAACACTGTCAACTTCCGGATCGTTCGACCAGACAGCAAGTTTTGTTCTGTAGCCTGCTTCTCTTGCAATAGATTTGATTTCAACAATTCCGTCTTCAATTTCAGGTACTTCTAAATCAAACAGTTCTCTTACAATTTCGGCATGTGCATGAGAAACTATAACTTGCGGCAGCCTGTTTGTTTCTTTAACGTTAAGTACAAAGACTCTTATTCTGTTTCCGGGTTTATAGTATTCTCTTGGAATTTGTTCTCTTTGCGGCATAATAGCGTCAGTTTTGCCTATATTAACAATAACATTACGGTTTTCTACTCTTTGGATAATGCCGGTAACAAGAGTACCTTTCTTTTCAAGAAATTCATTAAGTATATTATTCCGTTCAGCATCTCTTATCCGCTGTGTAATCACCTGTTTAGCTGTTTGTGCGGCGATTCTGCCGAACTGTTCAGGAGTAACTTCGATTTTTACTTCATCATCAAGTTCGACATCCTCATCAATTTCTTTAGCGTCTTTAAGAGAAATTTGGGTTTCAGGATCTTCTACTTCTTTAACCACAAGCTTGGTGGAAAATACTCCGATTTCTCCTGCTTGTTCGTCAAGAATTGCTTCAATATTTGTGGCTTCCTTTACGTGCATGTGTCTTTTGTATGCTGCAACCATTGCATCACATAGAGAGGCAATTAATACATCTTTCGAGATACCTCTTTCTCTTTCAAGCTCTTCACAAGCTTCAAATAGTGCTGTTCCGATTTTTATCATTTCATACCTTTCTGCCATTCGGCTTTAGTGTTTAATCTATATATAATTTTGCGGACTGTATATTTTCTTTTGGAATTACCATTTCTTTAGCATCTTCAAACCTGAAAAATGTTAAACCTTCTCTGTCATCCCAATCAAGAATTTCGCCTTTAAAAATTTTTTCAGTTTCTCCCTCAATAGGCTGTTTAAGCTTAATACTTATTCTTCTTCCCTTAAAAATTAAGAACTCTTTATCTGATTTGAACTTCCTTTCCAGACCCGGAGAGGAAACTTCAAGAGAATATTTTACAGGAATAAGGTCATCAAGAAATTCATTCAAACTTCTTGTTACTTTTTCGCAGTCATCAATAGTGATATTTCGTTCGTTTGAGTATAGAAATATTCTCAGAAACCATCTATGATTTTCTTTGACAAACTCGATTTCTATAGGTATAAGATTAAACCTAATTGCGGTATTTTCAATGAGCGGTGTAACTTTTTCGAGAATCTCGTGTCTGTTAATATCCTGTTTCATAAGCCTCCAATTGACAAAAAAAGAACGGGCAAACCGTTCTTTTTTTAAGAAACCTTTACTCTATTATTATACACAACATTAAAATATAAGTAAACAATATAAGATTAATATTAAGAAATATAAACTAGAAAGGCTTTGTTTGACCGAGTTTTCTTCTAAGCTCCTGGAACCTGTTAATATCTTCCTGCGCTTTGTTTCCAACCTCTTTAAATAAAGCTTGCGAAGTTGGATGAACCATTAGTATATAATCCATGTGAATTTCAAGGAAATTATAACGTTTCGGCGGCTGGTTTGAATTTCTTGTATAAATTTCTACATTTGTAACGGCAAGAAAACGTCTTTCTCTGTCATTTAGCAAATCTGTGAGTTCCCTGTTTGTACTTGTGTACTTGGAAACATGTACAACACCTTTTATATCGTGATCCTGAGTAAGTATACAGACTTCTATTGGAATAGTATCAATATTCTTAGCCATTTTGTATAATCCTTTCGTTAACTATGTTTATTGTATAATATTTTTTTTATTTTAACAATTATTTATTATTAAATCTACCGCCGTGGACTTCAAATACTTCACCTATTGCAAAAAAAGCTGATGGATCAATATTCATAACAACATCTTTAAGTTTAGGGAGGTCAAAACGGGAAACAATACAGTAAGTAATAATTTTTTCTTCTCTGGAGTAACCGCCCATACCGCGCATATAGGTGACACTTATATCAAGCTCTTTCATAATTGCAGAGCCTATTTCTTTGTAGTAGGGCGAGAATACGCGTACTGATTTCATTTTGTTGAAACCTTCCATAACCATATCTATAACCCTTGATGCTATAAAATAGGTTAAAACAGAGTACATAGCTTTGTCCCACCCGAATACAAGCCCTGCTGCTGTATATACAAACATATTTATCCCCATCAGCATCTGTCCGACGGAGAATAATTTGTATTTTTGAAACAGCCACATTGACAAGATTTCTGTGCCGTCAAGGGAACCGTTATTCCTAAGTATAATACCCACGCCAAGCCCGAGGAGAATACCACCGAATACTGTTGTTAAAAGCAGGTCGTGCGTAAAATTATGGTTGTGAAAAATATTGGTAGCAAAAGCAAGTACCGATACAGAGTAAAAAGTTTGTATAACAAATGATTTTTGAAATTTTTGCAGAGCGAGGATTATAAACGGAATATCAATAATCAGGATTAGTAAACCCAGATTGGTTTTGGTTAATGAACTTATAATCATTGCAGAGCCGATAACGCCTCCGTCAATAACGTTATTGGGTACTAAGAAACATTCAAGAGCGGCGGCTGTGATGAATACACCTATGGTTAAAGCTATATATCTTATAAAATATTCAATAAAAATTTGTTTTTTTGATTTAACAACAACCGGTGGTTTTGAGTGCCTGCCAAACATTAATTATTCTCCTTTGATTTATTAGGGAGGATTTTACTAAAATCAAATATTGTATGGTCTTTTTTTGTTTCAGGATTCGTTTCATCTTCTTTTATCCCCAGAATAGCGGCTAAATCTGCTTTTAGTAAATGTAAATCATCGTATTTTTTTAGGTTGCCGTCTATAGATATTGAAACATCTCCGGTTTCTTCCGATACGACAAGACAAGCAGAGTCGCTGCACTCTGACATACCTATAGCCGCGCGGTGGCGTGTTCCGTATTTCCAGCTTAATTTAGGGTCTTCAGTCAGGGGCAGAAGCACACCTGCCGAGATTATACGGTTATCTCTTATTACTAAAGCTCCGTCATGGAGAGGTGTATTGGGGTGAAAAATTGTAAGTATTAATTCTGTTGATATATCAGCGTTTAATTTTGTTCCGACATCAGAAAAAACAGTATCGCTCATATCTTTCTGGAATACGATTAATGCTCCTGTTCTTGTTTTTGAGAGATATTTAATTGCTTCAACAATTTCTTTAACGATATCTACATCTTTATTCATTCTTGCAGAATGCACGCCGGAGCCGAACAGAACTCTGCTGATAATTCCGGGCTGCCCCAGATATCCCAGAAGCCGTCTTAATTCCGGCTGGAAGATGACTATAAGGCTCAGGGTAATAACAAGAACCATTAGCTGTATAAATCCGCCGATAATCCGGATATTAAGGTAAATCAGAATTTGTGAAAATATCCAGGCTGCAGCAAGAAAAAATAAACCTTTTACAAGTTTTTCAGACTGCGTGTTTCTTATGAAACGCTGATACATAAATAATAGTGTTACTACGATTATAAATATTTCAAAAGCATTCACCCAACTAAGTGATAACCATATTTCTTCAAGTGAACTTTTTAAAATGTTTACAATTTGATCAAACATCACTTTAACCTATCCGGGATATTGTCGTGAGAAATTAAATCCTCTAGTGTCTCTCTATATACAATAATATCAGATTGTGAATTATTTACAAGTACCATGCCGTTTTTTTGTACGCGGTTGTAGTTGCTCGCCATGGAATAATTGTAAGCGCCTGTATTGTATACACAGATTATATCACCTGATTCAAGTACGGGCAGAGAGATATCTTTTATTAAAATATCACCGGATTCGCAGTATCTGCCGGCAATAGTTACTTTTTCGCATTCTTTTTCTTCCATTTTGTTGGCAGCATCACAGGTGTATTCAGCCTGATACATTGCAGGGCGGGGATTGTCAGCCATCCCTCCGTCAACTGATAAGTATTTTGTTCCGTCGGGTACTTGTTTTACTGCCCCTACAGTGTATAAAGTTACGCCGCAGGTAGATATTATACTCCTTCCGGGTTCAATATATAATTTTATACCGCTTAGTCCGTTTGCTTTAAATTCACTACAGAGTGTTTTAAGTACAATATCAGCAACAGATTTAACGTCCGGCGGAGTATCGGATTCTACATATTTTACTCCAAGCCCTCCGCCAAGATTTAGTTCTGACAGGCTAAGTCCGTATTCTTTATTAATTCTTACCAGTTCTTTTACCAGAATTTTTGCTTCATCAACATAACCTGCTGTATCAAAAATTTGGGAGCCGATATGAGCGTGCAGCCCTTTTATATTTATCTTCGGGTAATTGTTTTTAATAAGTTTAACGGCATTATCAACCTGCGTCAAATCAAATCCAAACTTTGAGTCTAAATGCCCTGTCTGGATATATTCGTGCGTGTGGCAGTCTATGCCGGGAGTTATTCTTAGAAGAATGTCTGCTGTTTTGTTTCTGTTTTCCGTAATTTTTCCTAAAAGTTCGATATCATGGAAATTATCAACGGAAATCCTGCCGACTTCGATGTCAATTGCTGATTCAAGCTCCCATTCTTGCTTGTTGTTGCCGTTAAACATCAGTTTAGACATATCAATTCCGGCTTTATATGCTGTGTACATTTCTCCGCCCGATACGATATCTAACCCGAGGCCCTCCTGTGTAACTATTTTAAATATAGCTGATGTCGCAAGAGCTTTTGAAGCATATAGAATCGAAACATCAGGATAGCCCTTAAATGCAGAAATGTATTCTCTGCATATTGTTCTAAGTGTTTTTTCATCAATAACGTATAGCGGTGAACCGTATTTTTTTACAAGTTCAACTGTATCGCATCCGCCTATTACTAAATGTCCGTCTTTTACTTCTGTAGTCCATGGTTTAATATATTGATTTACACTCACGTTAATATCCTTATTGTTTACTGCCTTTGTGATTTTAACTTAAAAAAATAAACTAGTAAAGGATACTATTTGTTCTGGTGAAATACTCCAAATGGCGGATTTTTGTGAAAAATATTTGAGAATATAAAAAACTTTCCGTATAATATGTTGACTTATTATGATTAATAGTTAAATAACAGATAAGAGTTTAACTAAAAAAGAAAGGCAGAAAAATGGCAGGACTTGTTAGTATCATAGCGCAGGCGTTAATAAAACCTAAGATGTACGAACTACAGGCAGCAAGACCTGTTGAGCGGAAAGTTTCATCAAACCCGTTTGCCGGTGACTTCTCAAACCCCTTTGTTTCATCAGCATCCGCTAATAATCCGTTCCGCTCATACGGACAAAACCGCCCTGTCCAGGGCGGTTATTTTGCCGGCTATTATAATAATAAACCCAATATTGTCGGTCAAAGACTGTTTATTGAGGTGTAATTATCTTCTAGGATTTGCTTGAGTTAAGGATTCTATCCAATAAGACCAAAAACCTCTTTCTTTGTCTTCGCGTCTGTTTCTATATTTTTGCAGCTCTGCCAATTTATCATTATCAGGTTTTTCATCATCTGCCCCATCGCCGTTTTTATCGGTATCGGTATCCTTATCAGGAGCTATTCCCGCTGCTGTATTAGAAAACAGTGCCATATTAGTAAAACCGCATGCCGTGAGTTCTTGTTCTGTTACCCAGCCTTTTCTAATCCCGTTTAAGAAATTAATGGTTTCTTTTTCATTAATTCTGAATTCATCTTTTAGTTTGCCGTCTTCTGTCAGGTATCTTTCTTTTAATGCATCCGGCAATTCTTCAATTTGTTTCAGATTTTCTTCATCTTGTTTTTGTGCTTTTGTAAGTTTTATTACTTTATAGAGATTTTCAAATGCTGTAACCAGATTCTTTTTAGTTCCATCATTTACTTTTTCTTTGTAAGCATCTCTGGCAGTTATAAGAGCGTTTCTTGCTTCTTTGACATTATTTGCGCCTTTAACATCTTCTTCTGCTGCGCGCTCTATCAATGCATTTGTAATTGATGCGACTGCGGCTTTAATCGGCTCTTCCTTTGCGTCCTCACGAGAAGTTAAAACTTCTATAACTGATTTTTCGCCCTTCCCGCCCATTACGGTATCAAGCTCTGATAATATATTGTCTTTAGTAATAGCAGAAGCACCCTCGGTTATGCCTTTTATTGTATCATCATCAGTGTCTTTCTTATATAATGCATCGGCTCTGTTATCTCTTAATTCTTCATTCTTCACTTTGCCTAAGATATCTTTCAACTTGCTGCTGGTAATTTCATTGATTTTTTCATTTAATTCATCGATGCAATTTTGCATAGTTTCAGGCGTATTGTTTGAATCTGCATTGTAAGATTCTCTTACA
Organism: uncultured bacterium; assembly: GCA_949284715.1. GTDB lineage: Bacteria > Cyanobacteriota > Vampirovibrionia > Gastranaerophilales > Gastranaerophilaceae > CALUTH01. Next base: position 19,410 of record CASDWH010000009.1, on the reverse strand, counting down.
CTTTTAAGAATTTTATTTAATCCGAGAGCTTCTTTTGTTGCTGCATCAAGTTCATCGTATTCTTTGTACAATTTATTGAATGCATCTTTCTTTTGTTGGAATTCTCTCTTTTCTTCATCTGTTAACTCTTTAGCACCCTCTTTCTTGCCTAAATCTCCTTTAGAAGGAGGGGTTATTCCGGTTACTCCCGGAAATTGGAAATCTTGCAGCATAGGCATGTTCATCATATTCATTGAAAAACTTGCGTTTGCATTTTTGTAAGCAGTATTCCAGAAGCCTGCAAGAAGCGAGCCTAAATCATACTGCTGTGTAAGTCCAAACGGGTTGTTATATGACCAGCTATGGAGCATATTCAATTCAGCACCAAGCGCTGCATTAGTTAAACCCAGTTTCATATCAGAAAAAAAGGTTCTGTCTTTTATCCAATAATTGTCAACGTATGATGGTGAGAAAAATGAAAACATAAGCTAGTCCTTTTTATAATATCCTTATATATATAAAGTATATCTTTGTAAAAAAATTGCTCTTTTTTCTAAGGTTTTCTTAACAAAAATTTACAATTGAAGATCCCCAAAAAGTTGAGGTTCTATTTGTCCGTTAAATTCATGGTTTAAAATTAATCGGTAATTAACAGGATTTGTAAATAAAAAATAAAAGATATAATATATTTAGAAAGGCTATAGGTATGATTATAAAAATATTATTCCTGCTTGTATCATTTTTAGTTGTAACCAATTTAGCACTAGTATTAATCAGTGCCTTATTTAATATTAATTTATACAAAAAGTATGGCAGAATAATTGTTGTATTTTACGGGATAGTGCTGTTATTTATTGCGGCGGTGTATTTAGTATTTTCAATGCTGGGGTTTATATAAAGGCTTGAAAACGTCAGCGGATTATAGTATTTTATATATATGAACGTATCGCCGATTAAACAAAACAATTTTTATGCTGCAAATGGTCAGGGACAGAAGGTGGGACAGGCCGGAAGGATTTCCGGACAAAATACCACACAGCCTGTAGGGCGGAAAATAAATTATATATCTTATACGGGCTATGCAGCGTTAGCTGCCGGTGCTGCTTCCGGTATTGCTGCCGGGATGAAAAAGTTTAAAGCTCATAAATCTCTTGCCTATGCAGCCGGTGTACTTGCCGTTATTCACCTTGGAATTGCAGAATGGAACAAGCATCAGTACAAGAAAAGAAATACGGCCGGTAACACTAATAATATCTAGTGAATCGTGCAACTCCTGCAAATAAGATAGATATTAGTATTGACCCTAGTAATGCGCTTAAGAACCCTTCTACATCGACGCCAGGTACAATTGCGCCTGCAAACATAAGCAGCAGTGCATTTATTACAAATGTGAGCAGCCCGAAGGTCAGAATATTGACAGGCAGTGTTACCAGCAGTAGTATTGGCTTTATTGTAAGATTTATAAGACCTATGACAATTGCAAGCAAACCTGCCGACCAAAAATTTTCTACTTCAATTCCCGGGATAATCCATGCCGTAAAAAGAATGGCAAGTGCATAACATATAAATTGAATAACTAAATACATTTTAATCTCCTTTTAGTTTATGTGGCTTATGACTTCTTCTGCATGTCCGTTAACTTTAACCTTCCGCCATTCTTTTGTTATATTTCCATTATTATCAAGTATAAATGTTGAACGAATTATACCGAAATATTTTCGGCCATACATTGATTTTTCGCCCCGGACACTGAAAGCATCGGCAAGTTTATGCTCCGAATCCGAAAGTAATAAAAATTTGAGTCCGTATTTTTCAGCAAACTTTTTGTGGCTGGCTATACTATCCGGACTTACTCCGATTACTATTGTATTATCCGGCAGAGTTATTTCATTGAATGCATTGGCTTCTGATGTGCAGCCGGAAGTATTATCTTTAGGGTAGAAATAAAGAATTACATTTTTTCCTGCAAAATCTGACAGTTTGTATTCTTTTTTATCTTCGTTTAAAACAACACCCTCCAGTGAAATATCTAAATAGCTCATAACGCCTCCTATCCGAATATATGTTCATTTTACCACCCTTTTTAATAATATACTATATATACCTGACTGGTATTATATGTTAATGAAGATTGGCACTTTAGTAATGCTTTGAAATATATTTTCTGATATAATAAATACGACAAAGAAAGGAGTTTGTATGCTTGAAAAATTAGAAAAATTTCAGGTTGTAGTATCTGCTTTAATTATTTCATTGGCGTTTATGATTGCAACAGGTTTTGCTGCTTCAAAACTTGTAAGAAGTGATGGCATAGCAGTTACAGGCTCAGCCTATAAGGTTGTAAAATCTGATTCCGGCAGCCTGTGGTTTTATATTAATTGTACGGGTAAAACAAAGAGCGATGCCTATAACAAGGTTGTAAAACAATATCCTGTAGTTAATGAATTTCTTATAGCCGCAGGAATTCCGGAAAAGGATATTGAGTATAAATCAATGAACGGCTATTATACTTATAAATATACACCGGAAGGCCGTAATACTAACGAGATTGATCATTATAACCTTACACAAGGGGTTGAAATAAAATCAAAAGATGTTGAGAAGATTAAGGAAATAGCAAAGGATATTCAATCGCTGCTGTCAAAAGGAATAGACCTAAATGTTAATGAGCCGCGTTTCTATTATTCGGATTTAGGTGCGCTGAAAATTGAGCTTCTTGAAGAAGCTACAAAAGATGCAAAGGCTCGCGCAAAGGCAATGTTAAAGGCAACAAATGACAATGTCGGAAAAATTAAATCGGTAAGAATGGGAGTATTTCAAATAACACCGGTGGATTCAACAAATGTTTCCGATATGGGTATAAATGATACATCTACAATAGATAAAAAGGTAACAGCCGTTGCAAATGTTGTATTTGCAGTCAAGTAATTAACGAAAAAGCTCTGTATTTATTACAGGGCTTTTTTTAGCCTCGAAAGAATCTGCCTGACCTCTTCTTTAGTAAGATACTTAGAGATTCTCATAAATTCTTCTATTGCGGAATCGTATGAATATCGGCCCTGCTCAGCTTTTTTTATCCAGTCGTTGACTTCTTTTGTAATCATTCTTCCTCAATAAGAGTAAATCTTTTTGTTCCGTTATCATCAACAACTTCTTCCCACATATCTATCGGGCGAACCCAGATTTGAAAATTCTCAGGATTTTGATATATAACCACATCTTTACCTGTTTCGCTGTCTTTTGCGAAAAATATTGTGCGATATACTGTTCCTTTGTAATGCTTATATAATTTATTTAATTCAATCATACTATTATTTTACTATATAAAAATCTAATTGTCAGTTATTTTTTTTTCTGTTTCTGGATTATCAGGAGTTTCTTTTGTTTGAAGTTCTCTCATAATATTTTCTTTTAACCCGGAAAGCGGCCCGTTATTCGGGTTTCTGAAGGTTTTGTAATAATTTTTTGCATAAACAAACGGGAATTTAGGAAGCCAGCTTACTTTCATAAATATAGATACAGCTTCAGCGCCTTGCGAGAGCATAAGTTCATCAATAGTTGCTTCGTACGCAGGGGATATTGATGAAAGAATTTTTAAGAAATAATCTGTTGTTGTTACAACTGAATACTTTGAGGCGGCACCAGGGCTTGTAACAAGTTTGGTGATTTTGAACTCACTGCTTGTTTTTAATTCCTGAATATCTTTGGGCAGAGAAAGTGATTGTGCTGATACCTGTTCTATTTCATACCATTCGCCATTGTATTTAACTCTCATGATATTGGGCTTGGGCATATAAATATCATCACAGACATAATCAAGGATTATGTTTCCGTTAAAATCGACAAGTCCGTACTTGTAGTTTTTGCTTACAAGAAACATCCCGCCAAAAAGAATATCTATTGAGTCTTGTTCCTGAGGAATTATAACACGCCCCTCTTCGTCGTATAAACCATAACCTTTATAATTCCCGAATTTAACAAATTTACCAAGCACTCTTGCCGCATGCGTGTATTTGAAGTCTAGAATTGTACTGCCATCTTTTGCAACAAGTCCGTATTTGCTGCCTTTTAGCGCTATGTATGAGGTTTCGCCGAGTGCAATTAGCTTTTTGTATACAGGTTTTGCAATGACGTTATCTTTAGAGTCTTTTAACCCGAATTTACCATCCTCGCTAAATACCGAAACATCAGCCGCAAAACTACAGCTTGATAATAATAAAACTAATAATAAAGCTCTGCAAAAGATTTTCTTCATAACTGCATGATATCATAAAATTTTTTTATGCTATAATTTTTTTCTAGGAGAGGATGTTTGCTTTATGAAAAGTTTTATACCGGTTAAACGTCTATTTAGGCTGTTTGCAATATCAGTAATTATCTTAGTATTTATAATAATTGCCTTTTATACTCTTATACTTCCAAAGGTTGTATCAAGTAAATCAGTTATAAATTTTGTTGAAGAACAGACTCTTAAGTCAACAGGTGCAGAACTTACCATAGTTAACCCGGAGTTAAAAACCGGATTCAGACCCGGGTTTTCGTTTGATGTAGACAAGATTGCTTTAAGAAAAGAAAATGAGGATTTATTAGTTGTTAAAGATTTTAAAACTGAAATTTCCTTCGCCAAACTCCTTAAAAATGAAATTACTTTTAAGACTCTCGGTATAGATGATTTATTCGTTGATGTAGATAAAATAATGGCGCTGATTCCGGCTCAAGAGCAAGAAAAAAAAGAAACAAAACCTATATCTACAAAGTTAGATATTTTTAATTCAAAACTGTATATAAATAACTGCAAAATTCTAGCCTCCCTCTCCGAGGATACAAAGTTGACTTTAAACGGCCGTAAAATGCTGATAGAGGAAAAACGAAACCCTAAACATGTTCGTTTTATTATAGATACGGTTATTTCTAAGAACGGCAAAGATTTGAAAATATCATTAAGCGATAACAACAAGTTTTATACAGATAAAAGACGTCTGATTATTGAGGAATGTCCGCTTGATATAAATAATTCCAGAATAATAATCAAGTCGATGGCTTCAGAGAAAAAATATGCAATTGTATTAGAATCCAATAATTTCAGCCTTGCAGACGGTGCAAATTTATTGGGGGCTAATTTATTTATAAATAACGGCAGTGATATTATAGCTGAAACTAAAAATCTTAAAGGGCATGTTGATTTTAAATTACTTTATACAAGAAAAGGCCTAAACGGCGATATAAAAGTAAAGGATTCATCATTTAACCTTCGCTCGCTGGCTGATATGCCGGTAAATGTGACGGGCGGGCATATTGATATAAAACCGGACTTGATTACACTGGAGGATTTTACCGGATACTATGCTGGAAATAAGAAAAACGAATTAACTTTAACCGGTACAGTTACTGATTATTACAAATCTGTTGATACCAAAATAGATATAAAAACAATTATGACAGATGATTTTACAAGAAGATATCTGTCTAAACTCGCCGGCTGTTCTATTACAATGACTGGCGAAAAACCTGCCGGAACCTTGATTAAGGTATTTTCTAAATATAACAATGTTGATGTTGTGTATATGGCAAAACTTGCGGCGGGCAACGATATACTAATAGAAGGAGCATCGCTTAGTCCGACCGGTTACGATCGTGCAGTTGCTGCTGATATTCACTTAAAAGGAAATATTTTAAATATAGAAAACATTAGATATTATATAGCAAAAGAGATTAATAAAGGGTCAAAAGTAAAACCTATTCTTACTATCTTTGGTAATATTGATATTGCGGATAATAACAATATTCTTAATCTCGGGTTTGATGTTCCTAATCCGCTTCCAAGTGAGTTTCTTAATGTATTAATCGGACAAAAACTTTTTAGGCGCGGTTTAATCTCCGGAAATATGGAATGGGTTAATACAGGAAAAGTTCCGGTATTAAAAGGCACACTTAAAGCTGAAAAAGTATTTGTACCATCACAAAGATTATTTATCAGAGATGGCAGTTTTAGTACAACTAACGGAACACTTAACCTCTCTTCAAGCGGGAAGTATAAGCGCTCTGACTACAAGCTTACCGGAACGATGCTTAATCAGATGGTGCTGCCTGTAATTATTAAAGATATTGATTTTACAATTGATAATGTTGATGTTGAAAGAATGATGGCGTCTGTTGCTGCGCCGCCGGCATCTAAGCCAAATGCGGAATCGCCAAGTGTTGAAGAGCAAAAGGCGCAGGAAAACTTTATGGCGACAGCCGAAAGTGGTTCTGATTCCGAGCTTGCGGAAGCTGATATAGCGGAAGATAATGTGCAGATATTTGTTCCTGGAATCATTGCTATAGAACATGCCGGATTCCATTTACTTAAAGGAAAATATAAAGATATTAATTTCGGCAATCTTCATGCTTCTGCGTCTTTAAGTAAAGACGGCAAACTCAAAATTGATTCAAACAGGTTTGATTTTGCTGATGGACATTCTTCCGTGAAAGTCCGCTGCGACCTAGTTAATAATTTATACAGGGTTATTCTTGGGGTAAAAGACATTGATTCGGACAGAGTTGCATCAGCGATGCTAAATTTAAAAAGAGAGATTACCGGTAAAGCCAGCGGTATTATTGATATTAATACGGATAAGTCGTTAGCACTCAACGGGATGATAAAATTTGCAATTTTTGACGGGACAATCGAAAAAATAGGTCTGGTTGAGTATGCACTTAACTTTGTATCAATTTTCCGTAATCCGATGGCAATGGTCAGCCCTTCAACAGTGTTTGATTTGGTTAATATTCCGGAAGGACGTTTTGCGAAGATTTCCGGCACATTGAAGATGAAAGATAATGTTATTAACCGTATGGAGATTATATCCTCAGCAGAGCAGCTTGCGTGCCTTATTATGGGAAGATTTGATTTAGTTTCACGTGATGCTTCATTAAGAATTTATACAAAATTTGCGAATAAAAATAAAGGTATTGCCGGCTTCCTGCGGAATTTGTCCTTAAATAGTCTTGCAAATAGGGTTTCTCTAGGGGCAAATAATAGTGATGCAAACTACTATGCAGCAGAGCTTAAGTTATTACCATCTATTAATGCTGATGAAAAGGATTGTCAGGTATTTTTAACAACCGTTGACGGGGATGTAGAACATAATAACTTCCTGTCATCGCTGAAGAAAATTAAGTAGTTTTTTTAGACTGTGCAGACTCCAAGTGTTTATGATGGCTTGCATTATCTATGCGTTCGGCAAGAAATGTTGATATAAGAGGAATTAAAGCATAATAAGTAATTCCAAGAATTAATGTTGGTTTTGCAATCTTAATACCTTCTATGTATTTACTTAATTTGGGCGAATTCTTGTTAGTTTCTGTGAATTTTTTTACAAATTTCTCCGTTACTCCATCAAGCGCAGCATCTGCAACATAACTACAGCCGATGCTTAAACCCGTTGCAATAGCTGAATTATAGTTTAGCACCCGCTTTCTGTCTTTATTAAGATGTTTATTCTTGTTAATTAAACCTATAAGTGTAAGTGTTGAAATAGTATCGGTTAAGGCCATGATATGCATTGCAAAATTTGAATTTTTGAGCCGCTCCGAGAATGCATGAATACATGGCATATTTAAAATTTTGGCGATACCCCTTGTTAGAGGATCGCCTTTGCCTTTAAATGTTAATTCTTTGTTTTCGCTATTATTTTCGCGTTTAGTGTTATGCTTGTGCTTTATTTTATTGTTAAGAGCCAGAAACGGAGATATTAACATATTGGTAAAAACTGATTTTGGTGCAGCCATTACCATTCCGAGTCCAAGTTTAAATAATTGTGTTGCGAACTGATAGTTTTTTGAAGCCGTAATATTTTTTTCTCCTTTTCCTAAAGCCTGTATAGATTGAGGTGTAAGGTATTTTATCGGATTTTTATCAATTTTTTTAACACTATTAGCCACAGGTATTGATGCCGCCATAATTAGTAAATACCCGCCGGCAGATGAGGCTAAGGATTTTATTAGAGCAAACTTTTTGTTTTCTTTGTCAGTTTTGGGTGTCGCAAGTATTGATAAGGGGCGTACAACTGTTGATAGGGTGAAGGTAGATGCTGCTACAAATAATGCCCCGTTGTTTGCTGCAAATTCTAATCCTTTGAGTAATATTTTATTTTTATAGATATTTTGATTAAAAAGATTTACTTTCATCTATTTTTATTAGATAACAATAGTAATGAAAAGTAAAACTATTATTAAAGAAACTAAACATTTTGTAAAATTTGAATTAAGGGGCTGGAGTTTTGGAGAATTTTTTGGGCTTGCGATAGTTTTTTGTATAATCGGGGTGAATGCGCTGCTCTTTAATGACAGTCTTGTTGCTGTAATGTCTGCTCTATGCGGGATATTGTATACTTTTCTAGCCGGTAAAGGTAAGATTTCTTGTTATTTCTTTGGCTTATTAGGCTCAGGCTTCTATGTTTATTTATCTTTTAAAAATGCGCTTTATGGGAACATGCTGTTGTATGCAGCCTATTATATTCCAATGCAGATAGTTGGTATTTTTAAGTGGAGTGAACATTTAAAATGGAAAACGCATGAAATTTATAAAACAAGTTTGGGGTTAGATGAGTTATTAAATCTTTTAGTCATATCTCTTATGGGGTGTGCAGGAGCAATATTTATTCTTAAATTTATGCATGACCCCAGTCCAGTTATAGATGGTATAACAACGGTTTTATCTCTTGTTGGAATGTATCTTACAGTAAGACGATGTATTGAGCAGTGGGGAGTATGGATAATTGTTAATGCTCTTTCTGTAATGATGTGGCTGAAAGTTGCTTTGCATGGCGAAAGGGTTTATTCAACTATTGTAATGTGGACAGTATATTTTATACTTGGCATTTATTTTTATATCAAATGGCACAGAGAATTGGAGGAAGTTCAAGAACCAGTTCGTGATTAAAGTTGGTGAGCTTTTTTCCAGTTTTTAATTCTTTCTAATTTTGCCTTATATTTTGCCTCAAGCCCTTGCTCTGTCGGGTTGTAGTATTCTTTGCCTGCTAATGAATCTGGCAGACACTGCATATTTGTAATTTTTTCCTCCGTATCATGCGCATACTGGTACCCTTTTCCGTAATCAAGTTCTTTCATTAATTTTGTCGGTGCATTCCTGATGACTAGCGGTACCGGTTCTGCTAACTCTTTTATTGCATCTCTTTTTGCTGTTTCGTATGCTCTGTAGAGGGCATTTGATTTAGGGGCTAAAGACAGGTAAACTACCGCTTCTGTTAAATTAACAGAACATTCAGGCATGCCGATAAAATGGCAGGCTTGATATGCCGCAACAGCAATTTCTAATGCGTGCGGGTCAGCGAGTCCTATATCTTCACTTGCAAAACGGATAATTCTTCTTGCAACATAAAGCGGGTCTTCACCGGCTTCAAGCATTCTTGCAAGCCAGTATATTGCAGCATCCGGATCCGAGTTGCGCATTGATTTATGCAGAGCCGAAATTATATTGTAATGCTCTTCTCCATTTTTGTCATATAAAAGAGATTTTTTTGATATACATTGTTCTAAGGTTTCATCAGTGACGGTTATTTCCCCGTTTTTATCAACATTACCGTTTAATACAACCATTTCTAGTGTGGAAAGTGCGTTTCTGGCATCTCCGTTTGCAAATTTTGCTATAATTTCCAGATGTTCATCTGAAATATTAACTCTTTGGCTTCCAAATCCGCGCGGGTCTGTTATTGCGCGCTTTAGTAAGGATACAAGATCTTCAGTCTTTAGTCCTTGCAAGACGAAAACTTTACATCTGGATAGCAGCGCTCCGTTGACCTCAAAGGAAGGATTTTCGGTGGTTGCCCCGATAAGTATAATACTGCCTTTCTCTACAAATGGTAAAAACGCATCTTGCTGTGCTTTATTAAACCGATGGATTTCATCAACAAAAACTATTGTTTTTTCTCCTAGTTTTCTGGCTTGTTCTGCCTGAGTCATAACTGTTTTAATTTCTTTGATTCCGCTTGTTACTGCTGAAAAGTTAATGAACTCTGAATGGGTTTTGTTTGCAATTATAGTAGCAAGCGTTGTTTTCCCGACTCCGGGCGGCCCCCAGAATATTAGGGAAGTGATATTATCATCTTCTATTAGTTTTCGTAATATTTTCCCCTCTCCGATAAGATGGCGCTGCCCTACAAACTCATCCAGATTTTGAGGTCTTAGCCTGGAGGCGAGCGGTTGATTTACTTCGTTTTCAAATAGAGATTTTTGTTCCATATTTACCTTTATTGATTAGTGTACTTATAATAAATAAAACCGGAGGAAGTGGGATTTGAACCCACGGTGGAGTTTCCCCCACACAGATTTTCGAGATCTGCACCTTAAACCTCTCGGACATTCCTCCAGTTTTAATTTAATTTTTATTTTAGTTCATAAAGCAAAGTTTATAAACAATAGGCACTGCATCACAAACAAATAATGCAAAGAAGAATACCAATCCTACAATTGCCAGAGTTTTTTGCATATCAGAGAATAAAAAGGCTTTTTTCTTCTTTTTGTATTCTTGAAGAGCATCTCTTTCCTGGGTATATGGTTTAATCGGAAGGTAGTTTTCCATCTCTTCCAGAACATTCTGGTATTTAATTTTTATCATCAGATTATAGGTATCAATATTCATCCACCAGAGTATACAAACGATAGCACCGATTGCAGAAAATAAAAGCGAACCCGGGATAAGCTTCATGAACACAATTGAGCCGGTATAGATAGTTAACAAAACCAGAACTACAGATGCAGTGAGATAAAATTTATTTGTTGAAAAGTTTCGCGAAGTAAATTTTTCTTTTTGTTCGGAATACAATTTATATTGTTCAAGCACAAATTCTTCTTTAGTTAACATTGTTGATTACCTCTTTCATTTCTTACTTTTTCCATTAATTCTTCAAAATCTTTTTCTTCCAGAGTTTCTTTTTCAAGCAGTGCAGATGAAATGTATTCAAGCATATCTCTGTTTTCATTCAAAAGATTTTTGGCGATATTGTATCTTTCATCAATAATACGTTTCATTTCTTTATCAATATCAGCGGCAATTTCATCGGAAAAATCGCGGGTTTGTCCGAAATCCCTGCCCATAAAAACGTGTTCTTGTGATTTTCCGTAGGCCATAGCACCCATTTTTTCTGACATGCCCCATTGTGTAACCATTTTTCTTGCAATCCCTGTAACTTTTTCGATATCGTTAGAGGCTCCTGTACTTATATCATCAGGGCCGAAAACGATTTCTTCAGCAACTCTGCCTCCTAATATCATTGTAATTTCATCATACAGTTTTGCTTTGCTTACGCTGACTTTATTATCTTCGGGCTTTGTCCAGGTTAAACCCAGAGCATAACCGCGCGGAATGATAGTAACTTTGTGTAACTTGTCACAATGCTCAAGTAATTTGGCAAGCAATGCATGACCGACTTCGTGGTAAGATGTACGTTTTTTATCATCTTCTGTCATTACCTTGCTTTTCTTTTCGATACCGGCGATGACACGGTCTATTGATTCGTCAACTTCTGCCATTGAAATTTTGTTTTTATTTTTTCTTGCTGCAAGAAGCGCAGACTCATTTAGCAGACTCTGAATGTCAGCACCAGTAAATCCCGGGATACGTTTTGCAAGAGTTGGTAAATCAACATCATCATCCAGCGGCTTGCCTTTAGCATGGACTTTTAAAATTTGTTCACGCCCTTTAACATCAGGCAGACTTACCATAATCTGCCGGTCAAAACGGCCTGGGCGAAGAAGAGCATTGTCTAAAATATCCGGTCTGTTTGTTGCTGCAAGAATTATGATATTAGTATTTTCGTCAAAACCGTCCATTTCAACCAATAACTGGTTCAACGTTTGTTCTCTTTCGTCATGTCCGCCGCCAAGACCTGCACCGCGCTGACGGCCGACGGCGTCAATTTCGTCAATGAAAACGATACAGGGCTGGTGTTTTTTAGCCTGTTCAAAAAGATCTCTTACTCTGCTTGCGCCAACACCAACGAACATTTCAACGAAGTCCGAGCCGCTTATTGAGAAGAAAGGAACGCCTGCTTCTCCTGCAACGGCTTTAGCCATTAATGTTTTACCGGTACCGGGCGCGCCGACTAACAGGACACCCTTAGGAATTTTAGCTCCGAGTTTTAAGTATTTTTCACCATTCTTTAAGAAGTCTACGATTTCTTCCAGTTCTTTTTTTTCTTCGTCAATACCTGCAACATCGTTAAAGGTTGTTTTTACTTTATTATCAAGCATCATTTTTGCCTTGCTTTTACCAAATGACATAGCCTGTGTTCCGCCGGCCTGAATCCCTCTTGCCAGCATAATCAGGAATACTATAAATAATAAAGGTAATATTAAACCGCCTAATGCCCCGAGCCATTGACTTGATTCACTCGGCTTTTTTGCTTTTATTTCTACATTGTTAAGTTCTTCCATTTTTTGAACGACATCAGCACCTTGCGGAATAAGGACTTTGTATTGGAGTTCTCCTGTTTTTTGCGGAGCTAAAAGAGGACTCTGAGAAGCCGGTTTTTGGGTTTCTTCAGGCTGAGGCTGATTAACAGGAACCGCAATCAAGTAATCCTTATCAATATCAACACTTTTTATCTCGCCCTTTTCCGCCATTTGCAGAAATGATGAATATGCAAGCTCTTTGGTGTTTGTAGCAGGCCCGTTAAAAAGCATAGATACAAATGCCAGAACCATAATGGCAAGGATAATGTACATTCCTGTAGATTGACTTTTATTCATAGAATCCCCTCTTATTATTTATACTAAGAATTATATCAGAAACAAGACATTTTTGACACCTGACCAATTCATTAATTTGTGTTTATTTTTTTTGTAAAGAAAAAAGAGTCTTTATTCAAGACTCTTTTTGGATTTATACATTTTTTATTAATCTTTTATTCTTCTGCTGCAATTTCTACTGTTGTAGCTTTCCCGTCTTTATCTACGATAGTTTCCTTTGTAGATATAATGTTTCCGTCGTTATCACGGGCATATTCACGGGTTACGGATTTTTTATCTCCGTCTTTATATTTGATAGTAATTTTATTTTTGACACCGTCTTTGTATTCAACAGTAATACGGTTTCCGCTTTTTGTTTCTCCTGTCATTTTACCGGTGTATGCTTTCCCCTTTTTATTTAGCATTTTGCCGTTTTCAAATTTGTAACCGAGTTGTTTAAATTTTGCAAAATCAACTTTCTTACCTTTTAAGGCTCCATAGGTTAAGCCTGCTACTGCTAATACGCCAAGCGCTGCAAGAGAGCCGTATAATAATTTATTACCATCTTTTTTTGTTTCAGCAGCGTTTGGTCTTTCCGTTATCATTGACGGGTTTTCAGCCGCTTTGAATTGGGGTGCGTTAACCTTAACTGTTTGAATAGAATCTACTGCCATAATTTTATATTCCTTTCCTTTTAACCTATATTCTATTAAACAATCCTCAAAAATAAAAATTGCTAATTTGTAACGAAACTGTTACATAAAAATATTACATTTTATATTAAGTTTTGTAACAAAAAAATCCAATTGTGAAATTAGATAAAAAATATATACTTTATATATATGTAAGACGAAAGAAAGATGAGGCAAGCATTATGGCAGTGTTAAATATCTATGATATAAATGCAAAAGCTAATTCAATCTATAAAGATTTTATAAAAGAACCGGATGCAAATGATAAATCTCAAATATTATATGATGAAATGCAAATTTTTGCAGAAACAAATCTAAATATACTGAGATATATGAGAAGATAAAGATAATACTTATATTAATTCCCCCAATACTATTTATTCAGCGCCTGATTTCAAAAATCAGGTTTTTTTTTGAATATTCTATGATAATATATATTATAAGGAGAGTATGACATGAGATTATGTATTTATCCGGGTACATTTAATCCTATACACAATGTGCATTTGGCAGTTGCGGAGTTTGCCCTGAAATATTATAAATTTGATACAATTCTCTTTATTCCGGCATATAAGCCTCCGCATAAAGAGATTGACGATACGCTGGCTACTCATAGATATAATATGGTAAAGTTAGCAATAGAAGGTAATACACAGTTTCAAATCAGTAATATTGAATACCAGAATGAACGTTTTTCCTATACATATTTTACTGTACTGGAATTGTATAAACGTTACAAACCGGAAGGTAAAATTAATTTGTTGATAGGTACAGACTCTTTTAGAGAAATTGACGGCTGGAAATTCGCTGATGATTTAAAGAAACAGGTGCATTTTATTGTTTATCCCAGGACTAAAAATTTCCACGAAAAGAATTTCCAAAGGTTTACAGAGTGGAATTATGACTATGAGTTTGCGCCTATGGAGTTTATTGATTTATCCTCCACTGTTTTAAGAAGCCGTATTTATAAAGGAAAACCTTGTAATGGTTTGCTGCCTGATAAGGTGTTGGAATATATTAAAGAAAATGGACTTTACCAAGCATAAAGATATATTAGAAAAACTTAAAATGACTTTGACACCTGAGCGTTATGAACATTCGATTGGTGTTGCAGAAGAAGCTGTCCGCCTTGCTGAAATTTACGGTGCGGATATAGAAAAAGCGTGTATTGCAGGTCTTTTGCATGACTGTGCTAAATGTCTGCCAAAAGAAAAACTTCTTGATATTATTGTTAAAAACAAGGATATATGGGCAATTGATGAGTGTGAATTATTAAATTATAAAACTTTCCATGCTCCGGCCGGCGTTCTTGTTGCTCAAAAAGAATATGGTATTAATGATAAAGAAATTTTATCGGCTATCAGATGGCATACCCTCGGGAAAAAGGATATGACATTGTTAGAAAAAATAATATATCTTGCAGATAAAATAGAAAAACGTACCCGCCCTGCTGAATATAGAGAACAGATTGAAGTTTTCTTGAAAGGTGAAAACGGTTTAGATAGAGCGATTTTAGAATCTTATAAACTTACTATCAAAAGTCTGGCAGACAGAAATCTGGTTATTTGTTATCCTACAATAGATATTTATAATAGTCTTCTTAAAGAGTTTTATTAATCTTTAAATAAAAAATGAACTTTTTTCTTTTAGCTTCGTTATATATATGACAGAACTAAAAGGATTGTATGATAAAAAGAGGAATGTTCAAATATTTAAGTCTAATTATACTGGCTGCCGGACTTCCGGCCTGTGCAGCCGTACACTATTCTTTTTCTGTCGGGACAGGAGTCGGCACTCCGGTTATTATGACTGATCCATTTATATATGGCGGGTTTTATTCTCCATATTATATGTTTAACAGACCATACTACAGGAACTATTTGTATTATGGCGGCGGTGCAAATTTCATGCCGCCTCCGTCTGTGATGCCGATACCTGTAATAAAACATAGAAAACCAAACATTCATTTACATCGCATTCACAAAAATCCTAGATAATCATTCTCGCATTTATTCCACTCTTTATTTCAAAAAATCCATAGCGGCAAAGGCCGCTTTTTTTTATTGGAGTAAATCCGGTCTGCGGAGTTGTGTTCTCTCAATTTTTTGTTGGTGTCTGAATTGTTCAATCTCTTTGTGATTTCCGTTTAACAGGACATCAGGGACTTTATATCCCCGAAACTCTCTGGGCTTAGTATACTGCGGGTATTCTAAAAGTCCGTCTGAAAAACTGTCATCTTCCATGGATTCTATTTTGCCTAAGGTTCCTTCCAGACGCCGGCTTACGCTGTCAATAATGCAGAGTGCCGGCAATTCTCCCCCTGTAAGCACAAAATCGCCAATAGAAATTTCTCTTGGCTTTATAATATCTCTTATTCTTTCATCAAACCCTTCGTAATGTCCGCATAGCAAAATAAGCTGATTATATTCAGCCAGATTTGAACATATTTTATTATTGAATGGTTCTCCCTGCGGGGTTAACATTATTGTACAGCTATTTTCAAGCTTTTCTACACTTTCATACGCATCGACATAAGGCTGCGGCATTAAAACCATGCCGGCGCCTCCTCCGTATGGTGTGTCATCAACTTTTTTGTGTTTATTGAGAGTATAATTGCGCGGATTAATGGTATTTATTTCAATAATACCGGCAGCAACGGCCCGTTTCATTATACTGTACTCAAAGTTTGCTTCTATCATTTCGGGAAAGAGCGTAAGTACATCAAACCTCATTCCAGCAGCCCTTCCATATCTGTAATGGTTATTTTACGTTCTTTTAAATTGACCCCTGTAACTATTGCTTTTACAAACGGTACAAGACTTATGCTGCCTGTTTTTGTTTTTACAGATAATAAGTCCGTTGCACCGTTATTTGACACTCCGGTAATAACACCTGAAAATTTGTCTTTTACGTATACTTCCATTCCAATGAGGTCATTTATAAGATATTCATCTTCTTCAAGCGACTCGCCTGCTTTGTCTTTTTCTATATAGAGAAGGCAGCCTTTGTAGGGTAAAATATCATTTATGTTATTAAATTCTTGAAATTTTGCAATTGCTGATTTTTGGGTAAATTTTACATACTGAAAAGTAACAGGAACCAATTTTTCTTCTGTTTCTATGTATACTTTATCCAGTTTTTCAACCCAATTTTCTCTGCCTTTAGAGTATCCGAGTTTTATTTCTCCTTTGATACCATGAAAATTCAGGATTTTCCCAAAAGAGATATATTTACTCTTCATTTTTTACTTTAGGCTTTCTGCCCCTTTTGGGTTTAGCCGGAGCTTCTTCAGCGGCGACAGCAACAGGTTCGGGGGCTTCTGTTTCTTTAGGCTCTGTAATTGTTTCTGCCGGCTGTTCAACTTTTGTTTCTTCTGCCGGTTGTTCTTTTTTAGTCTTTTCAGGTCTTGGGTGTTTAGGAATCATACAATCGGCCGGTTTGTCAGCCCTGTCCTCGTTCCATCTTTCCAAACCTAACTGCGCTCTTACAAGCTTAATCCCGACGTGAACACGCCATTCTTCCATTTTAAGCTGCGCTGCAATAATTTTGTGGCATCCGATTGGCGGAAGCGGGAGCAAAGGCTCATACAGACTTTTTATAGCCATCATTTGATCCGGGGTAATTGCAAGTTTTCTTTTTGGGAAAGCAAGTTTTGGCAGCATCATTTTTTGTCTTATTAAATTGATGCCAAAGAATACTTTTTGCGGTTCAATACCGAGTTTAGCCCCAATCATTTCGTGAGCATCCGGATTAGGTAGCGGTAACATTGTTTTATAGAGTGCTTCAATATTCTCTAATTGTTCTTTAGAGAGCAATAAAGGTTTCTGCTGTTTTTTCGGTTTGTTAAACGGCTTTCTGTTGTTTTGGAACCTGTTATTGCTTTGAAATTTGTTCCTGTTATTCTGATATCTGTTGTCGGGTCTTCTAAACCCGCCCTGTGCATTGTCATGACCTCTGTCGTTGTAACGTTTTTGCTGGTAATTATTGTCACGCCTGTAGTCATTTCTCTGGCGCTGCTGGTATCCGCCTTGATTATAGTTATTGTTGTACCGCGGCCTGTCATAGTTTCCTCTGTCATCTCCTGCCGAGTATGAACTATAGCTTTGGAGCGGTTTATCTTCTGTTGAACCGTCGGATGACTTGTCCGCATATAAACATTTCGGACATATAACGCGTTTGGGGTTTTTAGTCTCAAATTCAGCACCACACTTAATGCACTTGTTGATATACATAGATTAAAGCCTCTTAATTACTTAGGTTGTGAAAATAAAATACTTAACTTAATAACTTAATAAATACTCCTCAATAAGTGGATAAATAAATTATACTACAATTATAAACCTAAGCAAGCCTTAAATCAAGTGTTTTAATAAAAATTAACACCAATAATAAAAAAGAGCCGCATTATTTCTTCTAATAAGCGGCTCAAATTGACTATTTAATACTATTTCTGTGCTGCATTTGATTTTGAAGCTGATCGCAGGCATCGCACGGTGCAGGCGGTGCTGCCGGACATGGACATCCGTCATCACATTCTGGAACACATCCGCAGTCGTTCTTTTTGCATGGATCGCATTCTTTTTGGCATTTGCATTTGTCTTTTTGACACTCACATTTGGGACAGGTTCCCCAGTTTGCCGGGTTTAAATATTTCCAGCTAAAAGCGTGGGATGCTTGTGCGGAGAATGCTAACACTGATAAAATACCTAATACTGATAATGTTTTTTTCATTATTCCCTCCTTTTATACAAGGAGTTTATAAGAGTTTTGTAAATTTTTATATACCCGCAAGGGTATATTAATCAGGCTATTATTAATCCAGCGGCACGGGTATTTATTTACCGCACCAATTAGCAGCAGGGTGCAATTTATTGCACCAACTCTAAACTTTTTTTATTAATTTCCCCGCCCCGACTAGGGGAGGGGAAAGGGGAGGGGAGCGGTTTTAGAGTCAAAATTAAGGACAGTCCCCCATCCTAGCCTTCCCCAATCTGGGGAAGGGGTATTATTGAATCCCCGCCACCTGTAAAACTGTCATCCCGAACTTGTTTCGGGAGCTTACCGGAATGCAAGTATAACGCCCAATTGGCAAGATGCTGAAATAAATTCAGCATGACTAATATTATTAATTCCCCGCCCAACTTCCTAAAACTTGCAGCCATTATTCCCGTCGTGCTGAAACATTTCCCCAAAAATCCCCTTAACACAGTATGAAAAAGGGAGAGAAATATGTGAAGATAGGAGAAAAGGGATAGAGTGTAAAAAAAAAGAAAAAAAACTCCTGAGATGTTACAAAAGTTCAAAAAAGTGGAATAAGAAACATGTAAGGAACGAACGAAATGAAGCAGCTAAGGGATGTGCTTAAAAAAATGAGAGAAACAGCTGTGACAGTAAATATGTCAATCCCTTGTGCTGCCTGCGTTTCGGGGGGGGGTACAACCCTAATAGATAAAGGGTTTCAGGCATATAGCAAAATAACCCTGATATTACATAGAACTAGAGCGGAGGTATTATGGTAAGCATAAATACCAATATCTCCTCATTGATAGTACAGAATTCACTAAATAAAGCAACAAACGGCCTGAATACAGCCCTTGAACGATTGTCAACAGGATTTAGAATAAACCACGCCAAAGATGATGCAGCGGGATATGCAATAGGCGCACAGATGAGCAGTAAATTATCTTCTTATACTGTAGCCGAACAGAATACGTATATGGGTCTTGATATGTTATCAACAGCGATGGGTAGTTTGGAAGTAATATCAGAGCATTTACTGCGAACACGTGCGTTAGCAGAACAGGCAGCGAACGGAACATATGATGAAGCCTCCAGACGAGGAATACAGGGTGAAATAGATTCATTGTTAAGTGAATCAGAGCGAATATATGATAGTACAGAATATAATGGAATAAACATATTTAAACAGCAGGGGACAGCAGGCGGAAGCGGAACAACAACAGTAACCCCTCCTGAGGCGAAGTATAACGGATTTATAAAAGAGGTAGAG
>CASDWH010000008.1 GCA_949284715.1 uncultured bacterium | reverse complement strand
GAGGGAGCCGTGCGTTCCGCGATTGACTGGCGAAAACATGAGCCAGTAAAGAGCGGGGTTTGAAAAATCGCGCAGGGCGAATTACCCGTGTGTAAACAATAAAAAATAGCAAGGGAGAGATTCGAACTCTCGACCTCACGGGTATGAGCCGTGCGCTCTCACCAACTGAGCTACCTTGCCACTTAAAAAACAATATTCAATTATCACTGGCTCAGTTGCTTCGAGCGCTGCTTTCGCGAATACTATATACTGCTCGCTACCCTCGCAGCGGGAGCTACTTAGCCATAACTGTTTACCAGATTATCATCACATAAAAAAAATAAAATTTCAAGAAAAATTTTTTATTTTATGTTATACTATTTCTGTCGTGCTCCACGGGGAGGTAGCGGATCCCTCGACCCGAACGCTATGCGGGGTGCAGAGCCTGCTGTGAGGCCTTAATAATTGGTATGGCAAGCGGCATTTGTGTTGATAACTTAATATCAGATGGCGCCGGCTGTCGAACCGTGTCAGGATGGAAACATAGCAGCACTAAGGCAATCCCGGCGGGTGTTTGGTATTACGTAGGAGCAAATTCTGTTTAAAGTATCTTTTATTCTTGTCGATAGGCAGTGGCACGACTTTTTTATTAGAATGTATGAAAGTTCTTGAGTTTGAGTTAAAAAATTTTAGAAATTGTGTGAACGTAAGTAGTACTGTTACTGCTGAAAAAACTCTTATTATAGGTAAAAACGGGCAAGGTAAAACTAATATTTTAGAAGCATTATATTTTTTATCAACGCTCAAAAGCCCGCGAACAAGTAATATAAAAGAGTTTGTAAATTTTTCATCTTGTTCATTTACTGTTAGAGCTGTCATTTTAAGAAATGAGGTTGAATCAACAATAGAAATTACGTATCAGCTTGGTGAGAAAAAGAAACTGTTTGTGAACGGAGTAAAAGCGTCTACAAAAGAATTCAGGGGGTATTTAAAAAGTGTATTATTTTCTTCTGATGACTTAATGCTATTGAGAGGAACTCCCGCTGATAGAAGAAGCTGGCTTGATAGAGCTATTATTCAGATTTATCCGGCCTATGATGAGAGATTAGCAAAATATGAACGTATCAGGCTTCAAAAAAACAAACTTTTAAAAGAAGAATTTATAAACACTGATTTACTTAATATATATAATGAACAATTAGCTATTACCGGCGCAAATATTGTTCATATAAGAAAAAAATACTTAACGGAAATATCTGGAATCGCTGCGCAAAAACATAAATCTATAAGCGAAACGGAAAATTTGACTATTAGTTACGATTACCAAGGCGAAGGTGTTGAAGCAATACTTGCTAATCTAAGAAATGAACTCGATACCAGAAAACAGGAAGAAATAGCAAGGAAACAATGCTGCGTTGGGCCTCATAGAGATGACATACTGTTTTGTATAAATAACAATGATGCATCAAAATTTGCTTCTCAAGGGCAGCAAAGAACTCTTATTCTTGCTCTTAAACTTGCGGAGCTTGACCTGCTTAAAGAGAAAACAGGTGAACCGCCGATACTATTATTAGATGATGTGTTGGCCGAGCTTGACGACCTGCGTCAAAATTTTTTATTAAAATCAATACAAAACGGAATACAAACCATATTAACATCTGTGGATACATTATTGTTTGATGAAGATTTTTTAAATACAGTAAGCCTAATTAGAGTTGAATCCGGCAGAATTATTGATAATTGATTTTGCAAATTGTAAATCTTCTAATGTAGTAACCTTAAAACAAATATCATCGCCAATTACAGTTTTAATTATTCCGAGGTTAAAGTTCATGATTAATGAACAGTCATCGGTCGCAGTATTTATATTTTGTTTTAGTGCAAGGTAGTGTGCCTTTTTTATCAGGCTCAAATCGAATCCTTGCGGCGTTTGTACGCATGCAAGTGATGAACGGTTAGGAATTGATGCTGCACACATATTGTTATCCAGCATAAAAATAGTATCTTTAGCCGGAAGTACAGTAGAAACTGCATTATATATCTTTAACTCTTCAATTACCTCAGATATTGCTCTGTTTGTAACAAAAGGTCTGGCGGTGTCATGAATAAGAACATTCCCCTCTTCATTGGAGATAGAAAAAATACCGTTTGAAACGCTTTCCTGTCTTGTATTTCCTCCTGGAACAACCCTTGAAACTTTAGTATAAGCTTTTCTTTTAATAATATTTTTAACAAAATCAATATAATCAGGATGGCAAACAAATACTATTTCATCAATACTAATGTGCCGGTTAAATGTTTGGAGTGAATATTCAAATAAAAAACAGTCATTAAGCTCAATAAACTGCTTTGGAATATCTCCGCCAAGTCTGCTGCCTACACCTGATGCAAGTAAAATTGCTGTATTTTTCATACAACTATTATACACTATTATAAAAATAATGCGTATGCAAAAATTTCACCGACAAGATGGTTGTAATATTTACCGTCGTCTTTGGTAAATAAGTTTTCCCAATGACTTTCCGGTGTTCCATCAGTTGAGTAGGATGGGTTTGAAAGCATTAAATGATGTGTATTTGTATCATAACGTAGCGGAAAAATATCATCCATCTGCATAAAACTTGGTAGTTTATCACTTGGTATATCAAATCCGAATAAGCAGTTTTTAATTCTTTGCAGCCGCTCTTCATATTTCGTTCCGCCTGTATCATTATCATTTGAAACTTCAACTCCGGGGGCAAAACTTCTTTCATACTTAAATCTGTCTGACCAATATTTTACGGTATCAAAGTTATCTACAGGAACAAAAGCAGTACCGGCATTTAATCCCATTTCTTTGTATCTGTTAAAATCCTCGGAACTTTTTTCTCCAACAAAACATAGGGTTGTGCTGCCGGAACGTTTTCGTATTTCATTAGTAATATACTGCATCTGAGGGTAGTCAGGAAGTCGGCCAACACCCGTATAATTTCCCATATCATAATTTCCGACATGTTTTGCTGAATCAATAAATATTGCTTCAAATCCCATTTTTATTAATTTTACATGCTCATTAATATATAATTCAACATGTTCAGGATTTTCCCATTTAAACGGGATATCCTCTTTATCAGGTAAAGCAATTTTAATCTGGTCTTCTGATATTATTGTTCTAAAACCGGTTTTTAAACCTCGAAAATGTGCTAAATCATTAAATGCAATAAATTGTTCTTCCGGTGTTATATTATCAATTATAGAAAAATTAATAATATTTTCACTGTAGCCGGAATTAACTTTGATACCATATATAGAATTTTCTTCCCAGGGGGCTTTATTATAGCCGTCACCATAAATATTAGGAAATATTTGTGATAATATTATACAGTTTGCCCAGCTTTTTGCAGAAGGCGGGATGGCAGGTAAAATTTTTATAGCACTAATTATTCCATTTGAGCATCTATTTCCGTGCATTTCTGCAATAGCACGATTATTTATTTCTATATAATTTGCAAAACGGCCCCAGGTATCGCCATAATCAGGGGTTAATATAGTTTCAGGGAAATTGTTATAAAAACTTGTACACTCGCATAGTGAAACTATTGAAGAAATAGATTCTTTTATACTGCGTTCTAAAACTTCATAAGGCAGTACATCTGAAATCCATTGTTTAAGGTTCCCGCCGTCTAATGCGCGGTATTTTCTTTTTTCGCTCCAATAGTCATAGTTTAAATCAGGAGTTTCATTATATGCTTTTAATAATTTATTAACAGGAATATCTATCATATTAGAATTATAGAAGTTTATTATTTATTAGCATTCCCCAAAATGATAATTATTAAGAAACATAAAGAAAAGCCGTGTTTAAACAAAAAACGGGTGTGCGTAGATAACGGCTGAAACCATTGCAGTTAATGGGTTTTGAAATTGATTATTAAGATATGTAACAAAACATAAAATTTTCGTATAAAAAAAGTCAATTATTTCTAATGGATATACTTTATATATATGTAAAGAGCTTT
>CASDWH010000007.1 GCA_949284715.1 uncultured bacterium | reverse complement strand
TGACCTTTTGGTTCGTAGCCAAACGCTCTATCCAACTGGGCTACGGGCGCATATACATTTATTCAATTTTCAAAATTTTACTTGTCTGACCTTTTGGTTCGTAGCCAAACGCTCTATCCAACTGGGCTACAAGCGCATTTAGGTTTCGTCTATTACTATATCAGCAACATAATACTTTTTCAAGTTTATTTTAGTTTTGTAAAATTAAAAATATTTTTTGTTTTTATACTTATGTTTGAAATACTCTTTGTAACATATCTTTACATTTAATTAATATTTAGCAATTTCTATTTCTGAAAAAACTTTATATACATGTAAGGAAAATGGTTTTTAAAAGTTATGGGAATTAATCAATGAAAGGTAATAAATATAATTACATAATAAGACTATAAGTTTTCTTTTTATACTCTCTCTCTTAATATCCTCGTGTTTATTTAATGTTTGCCATTCTCTCTTTGGCAAACTTTTTTTATGTATAGAGAGTTTCAGACAGAAAATTTTTAGCAATAGAAAGTGCTTCTGCGTAGAGCTGCTGATTTGTCCAGAATTCAGGGTTTGTGATATATTTTTTAACTATTTTACGTGCATACGAGCCGACTGCAATGCCATGGTAATTTATATTACAGAGTTTTGCCAGTTTTAATGTTTTTGTATTTGTTCCGCCTGATAAGACAATATAAACAGGCAGATTTTCATTCTGGATAATTTCAGCCATGGCAACAGCCTGAAGAGTTGTTTTATAAGTATCATCGCTTCCGCTCATAGGAATTCCGTCTGTCTGGATAATAGTTGTATAGGGCTGTCTGTTTTTTATCAGTCGTTTTATTCTTGCAATTACCTGTTTATTACCAAGATTAAGCCTGTCTATACAAATAGAGAGCATTCCTGAATAAAATTGGTTAATAATCGCCCATTTTTCATCTGTTTCTTTTTCATCTTCTGTTGTTGCGTGCAGTTCTATGCAGTCAATACCATACGGAAGGAGTTCGGGCAAGACCTGATTTAAATCTATATCTTTTGATACTAAATCAATTGCCTGTACCGGACATATTTCTGCACACCGGCCGCATCCAAGACATCGTTTTTCG
Organism: uncultured bacterium; assembly: GCA_949284715.1. Classification (GTDB taxonomy): domain Bacteria; phylum Cyanobacteriota; class Vampirovibrionia; order Gastranaerophilales; family Gastranaerophilaceae; genus CALUTH01. The sequence goes on along the minus strand of CASDWH010000007.1, from coordinate 84,292 downwards.
TTAATAAATGCAAGATTCAAGGTTATTGCTTCATTGAAACATATGTGAGAGCATTTCCCGCAATTTATACATTTTGTATTGATTTTTGCTTTAAGAATATGCGGATCTCCTTTTATACCGACACTTACGCACTTGTATTTTCCACCAGAAGCAGCTGCTAAAATTTCCGCCTTGGCTGAAAGATCAAAAACTTTACATCCTGCATCAGAATACAGCCTGACAAGCCTGCGGACTTCTTCTGCTGATTCATTGCCGGCTCCGCAGACAAGCTTGAAAAAACATCTGTTTTCAAGAAGTTCTTTCACTTTTTATTTTTTGCCTTTTCTTTTGTAAAAATCTTCTATGAATCCGGTATTAAAGTTTCCGCTGATAAACACATCGTCTTCAATAATTTCTTGATGGAAAGGTATGGTTGTGTCTATTCCTGTTACAACATATTCTTTCAAAGCTTGATACATTCTTCTGCGAGCCTCATTACGGGTATGCCCCCAGCAAATCAGTTTTCCAATCATGCTGTCATAGTATGGTGGAATAGAGTAGCCTGGATAAACATGTGAGTCAACTCTTACCCCAAATCCTCCGGGTGCAAAGTATCCGTCAATTTTCCCGGGACACGGCATAAAGTCTTTATCCGGATTTTCTGCGTTAATTCTGCATTCAATAGCATGCCCGAATAATCTAACTTCATCTTGAGTGTAACTAAGTTTTTCACCTGCCGCAACAAGTAACTGTTCCCGTACAATATCTATCTGGGAAATCATTTCGGTAACACAGTGTTCGACCTGAACGCGGGTATTCATTTCCATAAAATACCATTTGCCGTCGTGGTCAAGTAAAAATTCACATGTTCCTGCACCTTCGTAATTAATAGCTTTGGCTGCTCTAACGGCAGCTTCACCCATTTGTTGTCTGGTCTTTTCATCTATAGCAGGGGAAGGTGCTTCTTCTAATAATTTCTGATGCCGTCTTTGAATAGAGCAGTCGCGTTCGCCAAGGTGAATAACATTGCCGTAACTGTCACCGATTATTTGAACTTCTATATGGCGCGGATTTTCAAGATATTTCTCTGCGTAAATATCAGGGTTGCCAAAGAACTTCTGTGCTTCTTGCCGGCAAAGGTTCATGTTATCTTCAAGTTCATCATCATTTCTTACGATTCTCATTCCTTTTCCGCCGCCGCCGGCTGTTGCTTTAAGTATAATCGGGTAACCGGCTTTTTTTGCAAAATCTTTCAACTCCTCAACAGAATGAATAATACCTGTTCCCGGAGTAACCGGAACATCATTTTCAACCATTGTTTTTCTTGCGGTTGCTTTATCGCCCATTTTCCGCATACTTTCAGCACTCGGGCCTATGAATTTAATTCCGTGCTGTGTACAAATATCGACAAAGTCGGCTCTTTCGGACATAAATCCGTATCCGGGGTGGATTGCGTCAGCGCCGGTCATCATTGCTGTGGAAATAATTGCCGGAATGTTAAGATAACTTTCAGAACTAGGTGCCGGGCCTATACAGTAGGCATCAGTTGCAAGTCTTACGTGGAGTGAATTAGCATCAGCCTGAGAGTAAACAGCAACTGTTGGTATTCCTAATTCTCTGCATGATCTTATTACTCTTACTGCAATTTCACCGCGGTTTGCGATTAGAACTTTTTTAAACATTTATACTCCTTAGTGTAAAAATCAGGGGCATTATATGCCCCTGATTTTATTATTATAAACTATTCTACATACATCAGAACTTGTCCGTATTCAACCGGCTCGCCGTTTTTAACACATATTTCTGTTATTTTACCGGATACTTCTGATTCAATCTCGTTCATAAGCTTCATAGCTTCAATTATACAGACTGTATCGCCCTTTGAAATAGTTTTACCTACTTCAACAAATGGGGCAGCATCCGGTGCAGATGCTGAATAGAATGTGCCTACCATTGGCGAAGTTATTGGTGTACCGTTGGCTTTGCAGTCACATTTAGCAGGTGTTTCTGCTGCCGGCATAACAGGCGGACATGCGGGAGCAGCCTGTACTGCCGCAACCGGTTGAACTGCAACTTCTTTAATTTCTTTTCTTAAGCTTATAGCCTGTTCTCCATCTTCAAGAACGATTTCCGTTAGTCCTTCTTTAGATAGGATTTTAGCTAATTCTTTAATATATGCTATATCAAATTCCATTTTTATTCCTCGCAACAATCTAGCATCTGTCAAGATATTCATTTGTTCTGGTGTCGACTCTTATTATATCACCGTTGTTAACAAAGAAAGGAACATTTACAACGGCTCCTGTTTCGGTTTTTGCGGGCTTTGTGCCTCCTTGTGCCGTATTTCCTTTTTCTGCTGGCGGCGTATCAATTACTTCAAGCTCGACGTGAGCAGGAAGGTCAACACCAAGAATTCTTGAATCGTGCATTAAAACTTGTACTATTAAGTTTTCTTTCAGATATTTAACTCCGTCGCCAATCTGATCTTCGGTTAATTGAACCTGTTCATAAGATTCATTATCCATCATAACGTACTCTTTACCTTCTTTGTAAAGGTATTGCATTTCGCGCCTGTCAAGCATTGCTTTTGCAACTTTTTCACCGGCTCTGAATGTTTTTTCTATTACGTTTCCTGATTCTACGTTTTTAAGTTTTGTACGTACGAATGCTGCGCCCTTGCCCGGTTTTACGTGAAGGAATTCTACAACAGTCCATAATCCGTTATCTAAATCAAGGGTTAAGCCGTTTTTTAAATCATTTACAGAAATCATACCAACTCCTATATACTATCTTACTTTTATTATTTTACTTTAGATATTAACATAAACATGTATTTTTTCAAACCGTGCCTTGTTTTGTTTTGGGAAAATCAAATATTTTTTTTGATTATTATTGATTTTTATACGGTTCACTTCTGTTAATTTTTTGTAATATAATTTTTGTATGAGGTTTGCAAAGCAGAAAATAGCATTTATCTTGATACCCGTGTTATATATTATTTTATTTAGTGTATTATGCGGCAATTTTAGACAGGATTTTTCAGCGGTACAGAATCATGCGTATCCTGTTATTAATCTTTTATACATAATATTATCCGATATTGTATTATCTGTGTTGATATTAGTTTTTACATCAAATCTATACTCCAATATTGCCGGAGGAATATGGTTTGTGCTTGCGACGGCTTTATATATGCCTTTTAATGTGAAGTTCGGTTTGTTTTGTGATGCGGCTCCGCTTATTGAATCAATGATTCTCACTTATGCGGCCGCCCTGCTTGTAAAATATATACTTAAAAAATCAAATAAAAGACTTGTAAATGCTATGCTCGGGGCTTATTTTTCAAAGAAAACCGGTAATAAGATGCTTTCAGGCGTAATAGCCGAGTGCGAGCCTGCAAAAATTCCTGTCACCATTCTTGAGTGTTCTGTTAATAATGTAGAATCAATTATTGCAAATAATTCTCCCAGAGAAGTATTCAGCAAAATAAATTTTGCGCTGGATGCTGTTATAAACAAGGTTATTGAGAACGAAGGGCGTGTCGATAAATTTATAGGCACGCGTATTTATGCCTATTGGGATAAGAAGGATAGTGCATATCTTGCAGTAAAGGCAGCAATGGAAGCTCTTGAATTTCTGGAGGCTTCAGGCGGAGAAAAGGATGTAAAACTCAGTATAGGAATACATCATGATGAAGTTCTTACAGGGCTGCTTGGAACGCCTAAAGTAATGAATTATTCTATTGTATCGACGGCGATAGAAGTTGTTGATACAATTGTTGCAACCTGCTTTATTTATAATAAAAAGATATTAATGTCCAGAGAAGTTTATAAGCAGGGATGGCGGAGGCTTTCCGCCGTAAAAGCGGCTGCTATTAATATAAGAGGTGCTGCTATGTATACTGATTTATACGAACCGGTAGAAGTTAAAATAGGAAAGGCGGGCAGAGGTGGCGCTTAATATAGATTATCTTACTCTGCGGGCGTTTTTAAATGAAAATAAAGACTTCTTGATAAATTCGCGGATTCAAAAAATACGCCAGACTACTGCCCGGGATTTAATTATAGTTCTGCGGAATAATGGGGAAAGCCGCAAGTTATATATAAATATTCTGCCCGATATATACCATATTTGTTTTATCTCTGAAAATACTGAAAAGAAGCGGAGCTTAACGTATCCTAAAAATCCGCCGATGTTTTGTATGCTGCTTAGAAAATATCTTGATAACGCCAAAATTACTGCTGTTAATCAACCGTATTATGAGCGTATAATAGAATTTGAACTTGAAGCTAAGACGGATTTTGATGCGAATAAAAAATATATTCTGGCAGTAGAGCTTATGGGAAAACATTCAAATATTGTACTGTATTCCAGAGAAAATTCTGTAATTGTTGGCTGTGCGCATAATGTGGGAGAAAATAAAAGTAAAATACGCGAGATGTATGGCGGAATCCCGTATGTTTATCCGCCTGCTTCAAAAGGCAAAAAGGATTTTTTACGGTATTTTGGCACTGTAAATTATGATACTATGCCGGATGATTTTTTAGGAATATCAAAATCATTTGCAAACCTTTGCAGGGGAAGTAATATTGAAGAGATAAAGGATTATCTGGAGTTGAAAAATGTTAAGCCTGCGCTTGGCTCGGGCGGCTATTCAATATTCGCTGGATTGCTTTCCGGCGAAAAAGAATATACAGACAGTGTTAATGAAATGATTGACAGATATTATGCAAAAGAACAATCATCAAGACTGCTTAGAGTTTTAAAGTCTGATTTGTCTGCTGTTGTTTTGAGCAGGTATAAGAAAGTTAAGAATTCAATTTCCAAAATAGAATTTCTCAGACATAAGAGAGATAATACAGAGAGATATAAATTGTACGGTGAACTTTTAACCGCATACGCGTATATGAATAGTAATTATGTTAAAGAAATTGCACTTGCGGATTATAATACCGGCGAGGAAGTAACAATTCCGCTTGATGAAACTCTAACAATGATAGATAATGCGAAATGGTATTTTAAGTTGTATACAAAAGCAAAGAGAACCGGAGAAAAAACTGCACACCTGATGGAGTCGCTTCAAGAATCGAAAGAATATCTGGAAGGGGTAATGTATAGTATTGAAAAAGCAGATAGTACGGAAATTCTTGAAGATATAAAAGAAGAACTGCTGCCGGAGAGCGTGGCTAAAAAGAATACGCGTTCTGAATCAGAAAAGTTTGAAATTAACGGATATACGGTTTTTGTTGGGCGAAATAACCGCCAGAATGATTATATAATTTCAAAACTGGCAAAAGATGAGGATGTATGGTTTCATATTAAAGGGAGGGCAGGCTCTCATGTTCTGCTAAAAATTACGGATAAAACAGAGCCTGACGAAAATGTAATTTTTGAATGCTGTAAACTTGCCAAAAAATATTCATCAGTTCCAGAAAATGAAAAGTCCGGCGTGATTTATACAAAAAGGAAGTATATAAGAAAACCGCCCGGTGCTAATCCCGGATATGTTACTTATAAAAATGAAAAAGAGATATATCTCTAACTCTTTTTAAGTCTGCTCTGAAAAATTAATAAAAAATTAATACACACATTGATATGTTTAATTTATAATATTAGCGGAAAGACTTGGTAATGAGATGAAATACTCACGGTACTCAGTAATAGTTATAGGCAGCGGTATTGCCGGCATGTATTCTGCATTAAAGTTGACGGAACATACAAACATGCCGGATGGTATACTTTTGATGTCGAAATATAAATTAGGGGATGGAAATTCTAAATTTGCGCAGGGCGGAATAGTCGGAGTTCTAAGGGAAAATCCGGTTGATTCCTGTGTTTCTCATATTAATGATACGCTAAAAGCCGGTGCCGGATTGAGTGATATCAATGCCGTAAAATTTATTTCAGAGAGTTCTGATGAAGTAATCCATGATTTAATGGGGTACGGTATAGAGTTTGACAAGGATAAAAAAGGCGGCTTGTGTTTTACGCTGGAGGCGGCGCATAGTATTAGGCGGATACTACATGCCGGCGGAGATGCGACGGGAAGAAAAATTGATGAAGGTTTATGTAAAGCAGTTCTTGAGAATGAGGATATAACTGTATACGAAGATACGCTTGCGGTTGAACTTTTGATAAGCAAGGATGGAGAATGCCGCGGAGTTATTGCGTATAATACAATTTCTGATGAATATGAGGTAATTTATTCTGCGCATACTATTCTTGCGACAGGCGGTACCGGGCAATTATATAAGTACACAACAAATCCGGCCGGCGCAACAGGCGATGGACTTATTCTTGCGTATAATGCAGGTGCTGAACTTAGAGATTTAGAGTTTATACAATTTCACCCGACCTCTCTTGCTGTAGATAACGGTGAAAATAGATTTTTAATATCAGAGGCTGTACGCGGTGAAGGTGCAAAGCTTGTTGACAAGTCCGGCCAGGAATTTATGTCCAAATATCATGATAAACGAGAATTGGCTCCGCGCGATATTGTAACACGCGCGATAACTTCTGAGATGTGTTTGAAACATCTTGATAAGGTATATTTACAGACTTCATGCATTGACCGGTCAACTATATTGAACAGGTTTCCGACAATTGCCGGAGTGTGCAGTAAAAACGGCATAGATATTACAAAAACTCCTATTCCTGTATCGCCGGCGGCTCATTACTCTATGGGCGGTGTAAAAACTGATTTGAACGGATGTACTACAATAAAAGGGCTTTATGCAATCGGTGAAGCTTCATCGACCGGATTGCATGGCGCAAACAGGCTTGCAAGTAACTCATTGCTGGAGTGTGTGGTTTGTGCATGGTCACTTGCAGATTATCTTTCGTTTGCAAACCTTGTTGCCCCGCGTAAAATAGACGGTACAATTAAAGAAACAATTGAAGGATACGAACAAAATATTGATGATGTAGTTTATGATACAGACCATTTAAAAACGGAACTTCAGCAGTTAATGTGGGATAATGTCGGTATAGTTCGTAATGAGGAAGGGCTAAGCGCGGCTTTAAATAAAATAAGGTTTTTAAAATCAACCTTCAGGGGGACAAAGCGCTGCTTAAATATGGAAGAATACGAGTATAGAAGTATGCTTGAGGCTGCGGAACTTATTACAATTGCCGCTCTAAACAGACGTGAATCCAGAGGTGCGCATTACAGAAAAGACTATCCGGATACAGCGGAGTGCGGCGAACATAGCATAATGAAAAAAGGAGAGGTTAAGGTTGCTTACCAAGTTTTACATTGAGGAACATGTTAAAAATGCACTTCAAGAGGATTTAACGTTTGGCGATATTACGACAGACTATCTTACAAATGAAGAAGATATTATGTCCTGTGAACTTAATACGCGGACTGATGGAATTTTTTGCGGCAGGGAGGTTTTTGAAACTGTCTTTAGACTACTGTCTGATAAGGTTGATGTAAAATTTTATGTACATGACGGGGAAGAAATAAAAAAAGGTCAAAAGCTTGCAGATATCAAGGGGCCTGCAAGGTATGTTTTAACCGCAGAGCGGACAGCGTTAAACTATATCCAGCGCCTGAGCGGAATAGCAACAGAAACAAACAAGTATAAAAAAGCTATTGACGGGTACAAAGCCAAAATAGTTGATACAAGGAAGAATACTCCGGGGTTTAGAGCATTTGAGAAGTATGCCGTAAAAGCGGGAGGCGGAAGCCTGCATAGGTTTAATTTGTCTGATTGTGCTATGATTAAAGATAATCATATAAAGTATGCCGGCTCTTTAACTAATGCTGTAAATAAATTGAAGCAAAATATTTCGCATGCTCATAAGATAGAAGTTGAATGTGATACGCTGGCTCAGGTACAGGAAGCTATTGACTGTAAAGTTGATATTATAATGCTCGATAATATGTCACTGGAAGAGATGCGTGAGGCTGTTAAACTTATCAACGGTGCGGCAGTTATTGAAGCAAGCGGAAATGTGAATTTAAATACAGTTCGTGATATTGCATCAACCGGAGTAGATATAATATCATCAAGTGCTATTGTAGCAAAGGCTCCGACTCTTGATTTGGGACTTGACGCTCTATAAATCCGGTGTACACAGCCGGTAAAGTGTGCTATACTCTAAATAGAGGTAGTGCTGATATTAAATTTTTTGTACAATTAAAATGAATAGCTAGTGGAGAGAATAATTTATGTCAAATGAAGATAATGCCAAAGAGTTTGCAAAGAATCAGGGAAATAAAAATCAGCCTGGAGGCTCTCTGGTTTTAAATATTGTATCAATGCTTATTATAGGTGCATTGATTGTTATAGCTAACTACTTCTTATTCAGTTCGTTTGCTGACAAGATAATTTCAAAGGTTAATACAGAGCAGTTGGAGGCAGAAGAAGAACCGGCTGACGAAATTGAACGCGGTATCATTGTTGATTTAGGTGATTTTATTCTCAATTTGGCGGATGACAGTTCAAGAAAATATTTGAAGGTAAATGTTGCAGTAGAGGTTTCTAAAAAAGAATCAGATCTGCCGGCTCCTGCCGAGCAGTCCGGAGGCGGTCATGGCGGTCACGGTTCAGCACCGGCACCGGTTGATCCGATGGAAGCTATACAAAAAGAGATGAATCAATTTAAACCTGCAATAAGGGATGCTGTTATTACTAATTTAACAAGTAAAACTTCTACCGAACTATCAACAACCGCCGGTAAAGAGCTTGCGAAGGAACAAATAGCAGATGAAATTAACTCAATATTTGCCGGTGAAAGAGAAGTTTTGAGAGTATCGTTTGGACAATTTATCATTCAATAAATTAAATAAGGCGGATAATGGCAAAACATATTGATGGAGATATAGAGAAAAATAATGCATCACTTGCACAGGATATTAATGACCTGGAAACAATGGTTCAGGACTCATCTTTCCGTAGTTATAAACTCTATAATTTCAGACGTCCTGATAAATTTTCAAAAGATAATTTAAAAGCCTTAAGGGATATTCATAGAGAATTTTCCAAACAAATTTCTCTTATATTGACCGGCTATTTGCGGATGAAAATTGATATTGAAACTGTATCGGTTGACCAGCTTACGTATGAGGAATTTGTTCGTTCAATGCCATCTCCCATCACAGTTGGTGTATTTGAATTTGAACCGCTTCCAGGGCAGATTTTGCTGGGTATCAGTTTTGAAGTTATGTTTTCAATAGTGGACAGAATGCTTGGCGGAAATGGTACCTTTGAGGGTAAAAATAAAGAACTAACTGATGTTGAAAAAGCGCTTGCCAAGAAAATAATCAATGTAATTATAAATACTTTAAAAGATGCATGGAATACAATTATTCCTGTTAATTGCAAATTTATAAGCCTCGATGATGGTTATCAGTCTATTCAGGTTGCAACATCCGGTGAAATCGTAGCACTGTTAACATTTGAAGTACAAATAGGCGGCAAACATTACGGGCTGTTTAGTTTATGTCTGGCATACTCTGTTCTTGAATCTGTACTCGGACACCTGTCTGCACAGCATATTTTTCAGGTAAAAGGCCTTGTCGCAACAAATGATGAACGCCAGAAAATGATTACAAAATTAAATACTTCTCCGGTGGATGTAAGAGTCCAATTTGGAAGCTGTGATATAACAATGGAGGATTTCTTGCAGTTAAATGTCGGAGATATTATAAAACTTGATAATAAAGTTACGGATGATTTAATAGTTCAGGTTAACGGTAAAAAGAAGTTTTTCGCCCGCCCCGGGACTATTAAAAATAACATTTGTGTTAAAATAACAGATGTTTATGATGAAATGCAGGAATTATTAAGAAAGTATACATAAAGGAGTTTTAATGCCAAATATTGACGATGAAAATTCTATGAATAATATACCTGAAGAACCGGATAATATTCCGGAGGATATTGGAGCAGGTTTCAATTTTGAGGATATGTCTGCTGATGAACCGCCTCAAGAGTCTGTTCTGGCGGAAAGCAGTCCTGATACTAAGCGTCAGGAAATTCCGCATCAGCAGGAACATAATAATGAAACGCTTGTTGACGGAACCGTAACGGCACAGCCTGTAAAATTTGCATCATTTGAAGATTTGGACTCCGCTCACGGTCTTGCGAACCAAAATCTAGGTATCCTGCTGGATGTTAAACTTCAATTAACAGTTGAACTCGGGAAAACAGAACTTCCTATAAAGAAAGTTTTGGAATTAACAAAGGGGTCAGTTGTTACTCTTGATAAGGTTGCAGGAGAACCGGTAGAGTTGTATGCTAACGGAAAATTAATAGCACATGGTGAAGTTGTGGTAATAGAAGATAATTTTGGTTTGAGGATTACCCATATTACTCCGCCGGTTAAACGTATTGATACATTCTCGCACTTACCGCATGAAACACTTCAGCAGCAGTAGTAGAAAAGGGGCAGGACTTGACAACTAAAATAGCTATTACAGGGAAAAGCGGAAGCGGAAAAACAACGATAACAAAAGGATTTTTAAGGGTAATACAGGAGTATTTCCCCGAAAAATCTATTTTGCTTTTTGATAATGATTTAACAGGTGAGCTGGGGCATACTTTCGGGCTTGATATCAGAAATACTATTTATGGTATCAGGAGCGGTAAACACGAGTATAATACAGGTATTCCCCAGCACATGACAAAACAGGAATACGTTGAATGGGCAATGGAGGATATTATTGTAAGTCTTTCGCCTAATGTTGATATTATTGTATCCTGGTTTGTGGGGTCAAAAGATTGCAGATGCCCGATAACGGGTCAGATTAATGATGCCTGCTTAAAGCTGTTTGAACGGTATGATTTTATAATTTTTGATTGTGAATTTGATTTAAAATATTTAAACCAGCTTGTTGATACGGATATTGATTTAGCGCTTATTATTGCAAATCCGGAGCTTGATTCCTTGAATCTTGTTAAACGTATTGAAGAGTTCAGTGCAAAATATGCAGCAGGCGGACAACTCGGTGTTGTGCTTAATAAAGTTTCAAACTCGAATATGCCTTCGGTTTATAAAATGGCAAAAGAATTTGATATAGATATATTGGGAGTTATTCCGTTTGATGAAAAAATTTCCGAAAATCCAATGGAACGTAATTCTGAAAAAGTTGTAGATGCCATAAAACAGTTTTATTTCCGGCTGAATTTACCTCAGGAGGGTGCGTGATTTTAGACGGCAAATCTGTTTCTGCAAAGATTATAGAAGAATTAAAGGCGTCGCTTGATTCCAGAGAGATTAAGCCCTGCCTTGCTGTTATACTCGTCGGAGATGACCCTGCGAGCCGTGTTTATGTGCGGAATAAAAAGAAAAAAGCAGAGTATATAGGTGTGAGGACTGATATTTTTGAATATCCGTCAGATGTTGAAGAGAGTGTAATTTTAAATAAGATTGAAGAACTTAATAATAATCCTGAAATAACTGCTATACTTGTTCAAATGCCGCTTCCTGAACATATTTCGCGGGATAAAATTGTTTGCAGTATTTCGCCGAAGAAAGATGTTGATTGCTTTACGCCGGAAAATACAGGCCGGCTTTCAATAGGTATGGAACCATATTTTTATCCTGCAACACCGCAGGGTATTTTGATGCTGCTGGATGTGTATAATATACCGGTTGAGGGAAAGCATGCAGTTGTCATCGGGCGTTCTAATATAGTTGGTAAACCAATGGCGCAGATGTTATTGAACCGTAATGCTACTGTAACTGTGTGTCATTCTAAAACGGAAAATCTGGAAGAAATAATAAAAACCGCAGATATTGTGGTTTCTGCGGTTGGAAAAAAAATTGTAAGATGTAAGATGGTTAAAAATAAATCTGTGATAATTGACGTTGGAATATATAGGGATTCTAACGGCAATTTGACCGGAGATATTGATTTTGAAGAAGTTGAACCGGTTGCTGGTTTTATAACTCCGGTGCCGGGAGGTGTAGGCCCTATGACCATAGCCTCTCTTATGTATAATATTGTTAAATCTTAACTTGCTAACAGACCGGTGTCTTGAGCGCTTGTTGAAACAGATTCATTGTAGCTTTCAATCATAGCACTGAGTTCTTGTACCATAGCATCGTATGTCGTTACCATTAAATCATATTCGGTATCAAGGTCTGAATATTCTTCAAGGGCTGCGGCATTGAAGTTAGCAACTTTTGCATCAGCGTATGCTGAGAATGCAGCTTCGCTATGACATCCAACTCTTACGGTTACACCGCGGCAGCTTATATCTTTGTCGCCGTAGTAGCCTGTATCATAAGCAGAATCATAAGCTGTTAACCATTTTTCTTCTGCGGATTGTTGTGCAGCTAATTTAGAAGCGTTTGCTTCCTGTTTAGAGGCCCACAATGTTTGTTGAAGTACTGCGAAGTTGTAGTCAGCTTTGCAATTTAACAAGTTTGATAATAATGCTGCTGTGTTTGCCATCTTTCTAATCCTCTTGGTTCATCTTACATATATATAAAGTATTTACAAAATATAGAATTTCACAAAGAGATTTCTTTGTTACAAAACTTAATATTTACTGCGGAAAATTATGGATATGTTTTGTATATTGAGTTTTAAACAGCATTATAAACAGTAACTTAATGTAACAATTTATATACATATCAATGACAAGATTATATTATTAATGTATTATAAATGTGGAGATGGGGTATTATTTATGTCAGATAGCAGAAAACTTGAAACGATAAATCCGATTAAGAGCAGTTTTTCCAACGAACAGGATATGTTTACAGCATTATCTACTTCTGCTCTTCTTGCTAAAAGTGCGGTTCCTTATTCTCACAGGAGAGTTGCCGATAATTATGTTATTATTAAACGTATATATAAATTTCAGGCTGTGCAGAGCAGGATTACAAATGCTGAAATTGCCTTGCTTAAAAAATATGATTTTAATACCCTTGAGTATTCAACTATAAAACAGATTAATGATGAATTGATGTATTTGAAAAAATGGTCGGCTTCTAATAATCCGGCTTTAAGACATGATGCAGATACTCTTATTCAAATACGTGCAAAAGAACTTAAATATATTGTTGCGAGCCGTTACTCCGGTATTACAAATGAAGTATACAGCGGATATAAAGCTTTAGAACGCTATTTTGAAGAAATAACCAAATTTTATTCACGGGTTTGTTAACAAACGTAACAGTTTTTTCTTATTAGAGCAAAAAATAACCTTTAGCTGTTTTATAGGAGCAGGAAGGTGAGAATATATGCCGCTAATTGTTAACAGTAATTATAATATACCCCATATCAAAGAACAGGGTTTTGGAACTTTATATCCGGGAGATAAGAAAGATAAACCGGTTGATTCCGGCTTAACCCGCGGTGAACGGACAGGGGTTGCTGTTTCTTCCGGTCTAGGGGTCGCCGCTGCACTTGCGATTCTTGCAAAAACTGCAACCTGGAAACATTTTTCGCTTAATCCTAAGCGGATTATGAATACAAGAATTAAAGATACATATTTATATCAGGCAAAATTTGAAGAAAAAGAAATTATATCAATGGCAGCGGGGTCTATAGCCGGAGGCCTTGCAGGCGGACTGCTTATTGATGACCGTTCAAATAATAATAAGGCTGAAGTTAAGTCAAAAGTTGGTGAGGCAATAATCCAACTTGGAAATGCGTGTGTGCCTATTTTGACGGTCGGGCTGGGAGCAAGAGCCGGTGATGTTGTAGAGAAGAAAATTTTGGCGTCACATGCTGATAAAAGCACTTCTCTGCTTAAATGGTTAGCTAAATTGCCTAAGATTGGTATGATATTAGCAGGGCTTGCTGTTGGTATGGTAGCAGGTAATATTTCTGCTAATTATTTAAAGAAAGAACTTCTTGATTCAAATGAACATAGGAAAATAAAACCTGCGGATATGTTTATGCACTGGGATGATTTGTGCGTAGCAGCATCATTTTTATCAGACGGCCCTGTTGTACAAGGGTTTGCAAGGCTGGTACCGCTTGCTATGTTAATGGCAGGATATCAGGTAGGGTGTAAAGGCTTAGACCATCAGTATATTAAACATAAAAAGCCGGCAAATAATGCCAAAGTTGAAAAAATTGTTAATGAACAACAAAAATCTGTCGATGCTGATAAAGAAGCAAAAATTGTAGAGAAACCAGATATAATTGAAGCTGATAATATAAAGAAATAAAAAAATAAATAATTGTTTTATTTAATTATATGGAGAAGTTTCAGAAAATAGCGTCCTGCTAAAATAAGAGCAGAAGCGCTGACTATACCTGCTGTGATTTTGCTTGTCAGAATTTTTTTGCATTTATCCCAAAATGTTTCTTTATTATTCTCTCTTGAAAAATCATTAAGAGAATCTGATTTATTATATGGAGATTCAAATATATCTTTATCAAGCTGTTCTCTTATATAGCTGCCATCTACACGTGCAAATCTGTTATCGGGAAGAAATATATCCTGATTAGGATTAGGGATAACGTTGCTTGTGGTTCCGTTTATATAATCTTTGGGATTATATTCAAGGATGCCCTTTTTATATAAATTTTCTAATGCGCTAAATTCCGGCATACTAACTTACCTTTACACAGTTATATACTTATATAAAGTTGTTTGGTTAAAAAAAATTGCTAATGGTGAACCATTTTGTTACAATAGTTAAAGTGAGAGATTTAAGTAATAAAATAGTCATACCGGCAATATGGATTATAGTTGTTATTATATTTATAATCACGTATGCTAAAACCGGCTCTCCGTATATTGATTGCGGGAGAGAAGCGTATATTCCCTGGCAGATGCTAAAGGGCGGAGTTTTATATCATGATATTTTTAATATATACTCGCCGGGAGCGTATTATTTAAACGCTCTTTTGTTTAAAATTTTTTCTCCCTGTTTAAATATTTTGTATTTTGCAGGTTTGATAAATTACTGTTTATTTTTAACGCTGTTGTATTTAATATCATCTCTATTCTTATCCAGGCAGCGTTCTGCTCTTTTAGTGCTGTTTACTATTGCGGTTACATCTGTTTCCGGCAATGTTTTCAATTTTATATTCCCGTATTCCTATGGTATGGTGTACGGTTTAACAGCAATATGCGCTTCTTTGTATTTTCTGCTTAGAGGGAAAAAGGATTCTGATTATTATCTTGCGGCTTTTTTAGGCGGCGCTGGTGCTGTTTGTAAGTATGAGTTTGTTTTGTACTTTCTCCCGTTAATTTTGTTTTCTGCTGTATACTTTAAGTCTGGACTAAAACTGATTAAAGCTTTTTTATTATATGCTTTTATACCGTTTGTTTCCTGTTTTGCTTTAATGCTTCAGGGCGTTTCTTTATTTGATATAACTAAAGAATTTTATATTTTAAAAGAGATGCTTAATTCAAAAACAATGTGGTATTTTTATAATATTTCGGGAATTTCATTTTCTCCTAAACATATAATGCTTATTTTCTCTTCTTTTCTAGCGTTTTTTGCAAGCATGTTTTTAATAGGAGGGAAAAGACCGGCGGTTAAAGTCGTAAGATTTGCCGTGGTATTTGCAGCTGCTTATTTTTTGTTTAAGCATTTTACCTATACTTTTTTTGTTTTTCTGCCCGCAGCTATATTATGTTTATTTATTTTCAGGTTTAAAAAAATTGGTATAAGAGCGAAGATATTAACAATTTCCGCAGTCTGTATTTCTGCAAAAGTCTTTTTTTCGATGATGATTTTTAGTTACGGTGTGTACTTTGTCGGATTAATGTTCTGTACTGCGTGTGTATTAATTCCTGTAAAATTTAGAAAAAAATATTTAACGGCATTATTTATATTTGTATCCTTTTTATCATTGCAGACTCTTCAAACAATAAAAATAAAGACGGAAAAAATTGATACGCCTCGTGGCATTTTATATGCCGGAGTTGTTCAGACAAAGCCGTTTATGCAGGTGTATGATTATTTAAAAAACAATACATCCAAGGAGGATAGAATATTATGCCTGCCGGAAGAGCCGCTTATGAATTTTTTGCTGGAGAGGGATACCGATAATTATCTGTATTCTCTTATACCTATGTATGTAGAAGTCTTTGGCGAGTATAATATTATTAACAGAATTGCGGAATTCAGTCCTGAATATATTGTTGTTTCTGACTGGGATAATGATTCTTACTATTTCCGGTTTTTTGGAAAAGATTATGCTCTTGGTATTATGGCATTTATTGAGGATAATTATGATAAAGTATTTGAAACAAATTACGGATTAAAACACAGAGTTTACAGGAGGAAAAATTAATGAAATTTTTACATACAATGATAAGAGTAAAAAATCTTGAAGAATCGCTCAAGTTTTATGAACAATTGTTAGGAATGAAACAGGTTAGGACAAAGCGGCTTGAAGATTGTATCCTTTATTTTCTGGAGGATGAAAACGGCTCGCAGATAGAATTGACCTATAATGATGAAACTCCGGAAAATGGTTATACAAATGGTAATGCATTCGGACACTTTGCTTTTGCTGTTGAATCCTTTGATGATTTTACGCAAAAACTGTATTCTTTAGGGTATGAGTATTTGTATGAACCGTTTGATTTAGATGGTAAAGGTTCAATGATAGCTTTTGTCAAAGACCCTGACGGCAATGAAGTTGAACTTGTTCAGAATGTAGTGTGGGACTAAAGACAGGCTGGATTATTAATTCCCTAATATAAAAGTTACAGGCCCGTCATTTATAAGCGAAACTTCCATCACAGCGCCGAATACACCGGTTTTTACTTCGTTGACGGCAGATTTTAGCTGTTCGATAAAGTATTCATAAAGCTTATTTGCTTCCTCCGGCGGTGCTGAATTGTCAAAACTCGGGCGGGTTCCTTTTTTGCAGTTTCCGGCAAGGGTAAATTGTGATACTACAAGTATTGAACCACTTATATCTTTTATTGATAAATTCATTTTGTCATTTTCATCAGGGAAAACTCTTAATTTTATAACTTTGTCGGCATATTTTTCAATTATTTCAGCGGTGTCGCCTTTTTCTATTCCGATAAGGATTAAGTAACCTTTTCCTATACTTGAATATACTTTGCCGGAAATACTGACGGAGGCTTGTTTTACTCTTTGCAGAACAATTTTCATTTTGTTTCTCCTTCCAGAAAAGCAATGCCGTTATCAATAATATCTACTGTAGAACGTGTTTTTTCAAGAGCTTGATTCAGATATTCAGTCTGAAGTTCTGCAATTTTTAATGCAGCAGAAATATCAATATTCTCTGCTTTTTTTAAAAAAGTTTCAAAATTCATTTGTTCTTTTTTGGTAATAAAATCATAAACAGGGTTAGTCTGTCCGTAATCTATAGAGAGCCATGTGTAATTACTTATTACTTTTTTTAGGGTGTTAAGCATATCTTTGGTAAGGGATTTGCCGCGTTTATACTCGGTTCTAAATCTCGATAAAAGCTTCTGGTTGTCATTAATTTTGTTAATTGCCGTATTAAGACCGGTTTTAATTTCTTTTAACTGGCTGATAATAAAATCATTTTTATTAAAAGAAAGAGAAGAAAAGTCTTTCTTATTAATAGGTTTAGAATGTTCAAGAGCTTTATCCAGCGGAATATTTTCAAATCCATCTAATTGAGCGCCTTTCATTGATGTGTTTATATAATGCCTGTCGGGATATTTTTTAGTGTATTTGGAAATATTGGCGGCAAAAGTAGTATAAACGGCTTCTGTCGGGAGAAGTTCCCCTGTGATACTTTTAATTGTTGTTATTTTTCCTTTATATCTAGCCAGACGTCTAAGGGCAACCCTAATTGAACTTATTGAGGCTGCGTAGCGCTCCATATCTTCTGCAATAACTTCGTATTGTTTAGTTTGTTCATTGAATATCAGTTTTAAATCACTGTATACAGAATCTTTACTATATAATTGTTTGTCAATATAAGCCAGATCCTGTCCGACAAGGATAATCGGGTTGCAGCCCAGAATTCTTGCGCTGTTTAATGCGCAGTATGAAACAGTACCTTTGGAATTATATTCATCAATGTTAACGCCGGCAATTTTAGCCCAGATATTATTTGGCGGAAGATTGTTTGATATGTGAAGAAAATGTTTTTTTGGCTGCATTTTTTGGAAATTGATATTTGTATAAGGTTCAAGAATCATATTGACCTCAGAAATATCAAGTCCTTTGAGCTGGGCGCTGCAATTTCTGTCCTCAATTACACAGAGAAAGTCAGGCTTAATTCCTGCATTGACAAGTGATTTATAAGCCGGCCCCACGCATAAAATTACTGCATTATCCTGATATTTTTTAAGTGTTTCAATGTTTTCGTGTAATGTAGGGCCTGCTGATACAACAACAGCGGGTATATCTTTGTAACAGTCTTTGATATTGCATAGCGGAATTTGGTTTGCCGTATATGGAATATTTTTAAGTATAGCCGTTGTAACAGGATAGTACTTATTTTTTGTGTAATTGCAATCAAGGGTTATACTTCCGACAAGTACCGATAATTCTTTCTGATCTTTTGTAAGCTGTTCGTTAAATATTTTTTTATAAGAGGGCAGACAGCATACATTAGGTGTATTATCGTACCCCATATTGTTTCTTAGTGTTTCATTTAAGGAGTCTTTGTCAATAGTAATATATACGTTGTCCTTTATTAGTTCGTTTGAAAAATCTACAAGTGTAAATGCTGTTTTAATGATATCGAGGTTTGGTTCGTAAAGTATAATAATACCTTTAGAATGGATGGCTGTATATTGGAAAAGGTAGCCTAATCCCAGACCGTATATTATGTTTATGGAATTCAGCGAGGTATCCAGCGTTTCAAATATGGCTTTAGCTTCACCAAAAGGTGAGGTTTCGTTGTGAAACAGAATTCCGTTATAAGATAAATTGTAACCGTTTGTATTTTTAACTTCTATTTGAGCTTTTACATTATGATTAGAGATAATATCTTTAAGATATTTGCTTTTAAGAGCATTAAGGTTTTTTTCTAGAATGGATATAGGCTGCATATAGAACCTCTTACTTTTTAACTTTTCCGCTAAGCTGCCCGCAGGCTGCATCAATATCAGCCCCGCGTTCAAGTCTTACTGTAACTTTTTTACCTGAGTGTTCAAGTACATATTTAAATTTCATAATATCATTTTTGAGCGGCTTTTTATATCCTGTTTCAGTAACCGGATTGTACGGGATAAGGTTTACGTTGCACTTTATATCTTTTAAAAAAAATGCAAGTTCTTTTGCTGCTTCAAAAGTGTCATTAAGCTTATGGATTAAAATGTATTCAATAGTTACTCTGTTTCCTGTTTTATCAACATAATTTATTAAAGCTTTTTTAAGCCCATCGAGCGGATATTTATTTTCAATAGGCATAATTTTGCTTCTTAAAGAATGATTTGGTGCATGGAGGGATATTGCAAGTGTTGATTGTAAATTAAGGTCTGCAAGTCTGCCTATTTGCGGAATTATGCCGCTCGTAGAGATAGTAATTCTTCTGGCGCCTATGCGAAAATCATTGTTAAAAATTTCTAACGCTTTTAGAACGTTATCGAGGTTTAGCAGCGGCTCCCCCTGTCCCATAAAAACTATATTTGTAACTTTGAGTTTTGTATCACGCTGGATAGTAAGAACTTGTTCAACTATTTCTTTATAATTAAGGTTTCGTTTAAACCCTTGTTTTCCTGTCGCGCAGAATGAGCAGTTTACGGCGCATCCTACCTGAGAACTGACGCAGGCGGTAAGGTTTGCGCGGTTGTCGAATCTCATAAGCACTGTTTCAACACGCTCTCCGTCAGGGTATTCTATTAAGTACTTGATTGTTCCGTCAGAACTAACCTGTTTTGATACAACATTTGTATTTGTTATAAGGAAGTTTTCTTTCAATGTTTTTCGGAACTCTTTACCGAGATCGGTCATTTCGTCAAAGTTTGAAACTGATTTGGTATAAATCCAGTTATGAATTTGTTTAGCCCGATATTTGGAGGCTCCAAAGGAGTTTGTTATATTTTCTATTTCTTCTAATGATAAACCTGATAGTACTTCCATAGCTTAACTCAATTTGTTTTTATAAAATTCAATCAAATCCATTTTAGCATGAATAAGCATTGCGAGTTTGTTTGCTTCTTCTCTCCACTGATAGTATCCGCAGGTGGAGGGGAGGATTTTAAGCGGATTATAAGGAAACTGCTTGCATATATCAGGGCGGTTTTCGTAATCTGAGCAGGTGTTGTCATCTCTGAGTTTGGGGCAGTAATAAAAATAAATTTTTTTATTTTCTGCAAGCGAGTCTAATAATTCAAAATATTCAGGAAGCGCTGAACGTGCCTGAATTTCGGCAGGATACGGCACAAAAACCGACGTAAATTGAACAGCGAATTTATCACCGCGGTTTGCCATTTTCTTTAATTCATCAAATGAGTGTTCTGATACAGCAAGCTTGCAGCAGGCGCCGCACTTTGAGCAGTTGTAATCTTCTTTTTTCAACATAATGCTTTTTTGCATATTTTTAAGCGATTGTTTATAGTCGCTGTTTAAGAACGCAATAAATTTAAGCTGCCATTCTCTATAGGGGCATTTAGCCGGAAAATTATCAAATATTGTAAAATTTAGAGGCTTGTCTTTGCAGTTTACCGTACAGGAGTTGCAGGAAACAGAGGGTTTCATTTTATCAGCTTCTGCTCTTATACTTTCGGCTGCCTGAATAAAGATTTTCCTGTAGTTTTCTTTAAGATCATTATACTGGGCATTAATTGCTTTATTAAAACTAAACTCTTCCATAATAATATGCTACCATAAATTGCCTGTAAGGGCAATGAAATCGGGCAGTATTGTATTTATACTGCATAAGGAAACAGGAGGTGAAACTTGATTAGTGAAAGAATTCTTAACATCATCAATGAGCAGATTAACAGGGAATTTTATTCAGGGTATTTATATTTGTCAATCTCTGCTTATTTTAGGGAAATCGGTTTATTCGGTTTTGCACACCGGACAAAAGAGCAGGCGGCGGAAGAGATGGAACATGGAATGAAACTTTTTGGTTTTATAATTGATAGGAACGGGAAAGTAGAATTAAAACAAATATCTGCTCCGCTGTTTGAAATGGGAACACCGATTGAGATATATCAAAAAATCTATGAACACGAAAAAACGATAACGGAAGCAATAATGGATGTTGCGCGGTTTGCGGAAGAAGAGTGCGACAGGACAACGCTTTCGTTTATTGACTGGTATATAAATGAGCAAATAGAAGAAGAACGCAATGCTCTTGATATAGTAAAAAGGCTCAAGGCTTTTGGCGATGACAAAGCTTCGCTTTTCCTGATGGATAATGAACTTAATCAGTATTCAAGAAGCTAGTTATTGTTCAACTACTTCACGTTCTTTGTATCGTGCGCGTTTTGCATTGACGGCCGAGCAAACCATATTAAGCTTTTGTGATAGCATAAACATGTTGCGTTGAATGGTTGCAATATCGTTCATTGTTTCAAGCATTTTGTTCGGGTCAACCATTGATGTAACATTTGTGTGGTTATCGACTTGTTCATTTGCATACTTTTTGACGAGCAGCTTGTCAATATAATCTCTTGCACCAATAGACATACTTATAATTCCTCTATAAAATTCCCCTGTATATATAAAAAGCAATTTTGAAACACAAAATTGCTTTTTATTTACAAAAATTTACAATTTGAGTTCGCGGCTTATTCCTTATCCGCCGCTGATGTTTTAAATAGAGCAGAGGTGCTTATTTGCGTAATCAATTCTCCCTATTAGTTTATTCAGGTTTGTCATAACTTCTCTGAATTGCGGTATTGATAAACTTTGAGCGCCATCGGAGTAGGCCCTGTCCGGGTCGTGGTGAACTTCCATCATAATTCCGTGGGCGCCCGCTACAAGTGCTGCTTTGCTCATCGGCTCTATTAAGAATCTTTTTCCTGTGCCGTGAGAGGGGTCTACAATGATAGGGAGGTGCGAGAGCTTTTTAATTAAAGGTACAGCAGCAATATCGAGGACATTTCTGGTGTAGGTAGAGTCAAAACCTTTGACCCCGCGCTCACATAGTATAACCTGTTCGTTGCCGTTAGCCAGAATATGTTCTGCTGCAAGTAAAAATTCTCTTATACTTGCTGCTCCGCCGCGCTTAAGCATAACGGGTTTTCTGCATTTCCCGACAGCTTTAAGAAGTTTGAAGTTTTGCATATTTCTGGCGCCTATTTGGATAATATCAGCATATTCCATAACAAGCGGCAAATCCAGTGTGTCCATAACTTCTGTTACAACGAGGAGTCCTGTTTTCTCTCTGGCTTCGGCGAGATATTGAAGTCCTTTTTCTTCCATGCCCTGAAAATCGTATGGTGAAGTTCTTGGTTTAAATGCGCCGCCTCTTAAAACTTTAGCGCCCATTTCTTTAGCGGCATAGGCTACTTCCAGAAGTCCGTCGATTTCCCTCTCAACGCTGCAAGGGCCGGCCATTATTACCGGTCGTTCGTTTCCGCCTATTTTTAAACCGTTTGGAAATTCAATTACTGTATCTTCTTCTTTTGTTTCGCGGCTTGCCAGCTTGAAGGGTTCTTGTATAATTTTAACTTCTTTTACACCCTCAAGCGATGATATTGACTGCGGCTGGATTAACCGTTTGTCACCAAGGGCTGCAATTACTGTGTATACTTCGCCGTGGTTAAGATTTATTCTGAATCCCAGATTCTCCAAATGTGTGCATACCGATTTTATTTGCTTTTCGGTAGCGTTTTTCTCCATTATTATAATCATTTTTAAACCTCACATAATCCCTGATATATTTAATAATAGTACAGAAATAAATGAGTAAAAGGGTAAGTGAATGTTTTGTTAAGAAATAATAATACCGGTCAAGTTA
The DNA here is from genome assembly GCA_949284715.1 of uncultured bacterium. GTDB lineage: Bacteria > Cyanobacteriota > Vampirovibrionia > Gastranaerophilales > Gastranaerophilaceae > CALUTH01. The sequence continues at coordinate 61,506 of CASDWH010000007.1, read as the reverse complement.
TCTTGACCGGTATAAAAAATTATTCTCTTTCCATCGCTTTTTGGGCTTCGCTGTTTAATTCGCCTCTTGTTCCACCCACGATTTGCACGGTTTTTTCCTGCTTTGCAGAGTTAATAAAAGCGCTGGTGATATTACTCCAGTTGTTATACACAAAATAACACGCACCTGCAAGGATAACAATAATAATTAATCTTAACATAAGCATTCTCCATTCTTCTTTACAATATAATAGTACATTTATTTTTTGATTAGTGCAATAGTTTTTTGATATAATTAGAACAAATTGTGGAGAGTAAATGAAAAAAATATTTGCGTTGCTTTTGCTGGTTATAACATTAAGCGGTTGTTCCGATAATAAAGATGCGCGGGAGCAGGTGACTGTGTGGACACTCCAGATGGGAGAATTTTCCGGATATATGGAAAAAATTATAAACGAATATGAAATACAGCATCCTGATGTTGATATTGTGTGGGTTGATGTACCATTTTCAGAGGGGGAGAAACGCACTCTTGCTGCTGTATTAGGTAATAATCCTCCTGATTTAATCAATCTTAATCCGGATTTTTCGGCGCTGCTTGCGCAGCGCGGTGCGCTGGAACCCATAAAGGAAGAGAAACTGAACGGCTATAATCCTCAGATTGTTGACTCGCTGAAATATAACGAAATATTGTACTCAATCCCGTGGTATGCTACATCATCTGTTATGTTTGTTAATAAGGATTTGCTTGAAAATACTAATATCGGAAAGCAAAAGACAGTAGTGAACAGAGTTTTGAAAAAAATATCCCGTAGGCGGTATAAATGGGTTACAGAAAAAGAAACAAAGATACCGTTCCCTTATCCTGTGTCTTATACACAGATGAACAGGAATGCCAAACGGGTAAAGGATTTATCAGGTGCATATATTTATACGCCGAATCTGGTTGATAATGATTCTATGCTCAGGATTTTGAATAAATACGGGCTAAATTCTCCTGAAGGTGTAAAATCAAAGGAATCAGTAGAATTGTTTGAAAAATTTCGGGAATTGTATCAAACCGGGCTTATACCTAAAGACACCGTTTCGATTACCCACAGAGAGGCTTTTGAACAGTATATGTCAGGGAAAAGTGTGTTTTTCCAGTCAGGCGCAAACTTTTTGAATATGTTAAAAGAAAATGCTCCGGCTATATATGCAGTGACAGACGTCAGACCACAGCTTATAGGTTCATTGGGACAGTATGATTTTTCACTAATGAATTTTGTAATCCCGTTACGGGCTGAACATAAAGAGCAAGCGTTAGATTTTGCACTCTATCTTACAAATTCGGATAATCAACTGGAGTTAGCCAAAATGACAAATGTTATAGCAACAACAAATAGAGCTTTAGAGTCCGGTTTTTATAATGATTATTCTACTCTTGAAGGTGAGGCGCGTTCTATTGGCGCTAAACAGTTAAAGAAAATAAAACCGGTTATGAGGCAGGTTAGGAATCAAAAAGAATTAAATACGCTTGTTAATACGGCTGTACAGAGAATTTTGACCGATGACGAAACTCCGGTACAAACTATTCTGGAAAAATTGTCTGATGATTGGGCGATGCTTTTATCAGAATAAAAAAACGGCTCATTTGATGAGCCGTGGTTTATAAATCTGAAAAACTTTTCGATTTCTATTTAGATAATCTGCTAATAGCTTTTTTAAGCTCAGCGATTTCTTTTTTAAGCGCCTTAATTTCCTTGTCCTGCTGATTAACGCGGAGTGTCAGGTCTTTAATCTTGGCGCTGTCAGAGGTTACGACTTTGATGTTATCTGCTAGCTGTTCAGCTATTTGTTTGATTCTGGCATCTAGTTCTTTAAGCGCATTAATCATAGTGTAGAACATATCTTCGTGCCTTATTTGCAGATACCCGTTTTCGTCTTTAGTAACAGCGTTAGGGAAGATTTTTTGAAGTTCCTGAGCGATAACACCGACATGCGGGGTTTTCATATCATCTTTCTTGAAAGTGAAATCATAGACTTTGATACGGTTAATTTTGTCCATAGCGTCTAAGTTTTCGCCGATGATGTCTTTGAGTCTTTTATCTGAGTTAATTGTTACAGATTTGCCGGGAGCATAGTACAATCTAGCAGAAGCCCCTCCGCCAAACCAGATTTTATCATCGTTGCCGCCGGAATATCTTCTCAACCAGCCGTAATTCCCGTTGTTTGTTGCAAAAACACCGGTATAATGACCGTATGAACCTAGCAGGGTATTTCCTACTACTCTAAGATTGCCGCTAACCTGAAGGTCATTAAATTCAACAGTTCCCGGAATATAGACGGTATCACTTGATGTTCCGATTACAATCTGGTGTTGTTTTGTAGTAGTAGCCCCTGCGCCTATTGCGGTAGAATGATAATGTGCGGCGCTGGAATCCCATCCGAGAGCGGTGGCAGACTGACCGGCATTAGCCGCAGTCCCGATAGCAACACCGCTTGTTGCCGTACATGAAGCCTGATTTCCGATTGCAATACTTCCGGTGGCACTGGCAGTAGATGAACTGCCTATAGCAACAGAGCGTGTTCCGGTAGCATGAGCGTCATTTCCAATAGCTATAGCGTAGCCATGTGCAGACGAACTGCTTCCAACAACAGTTGCCATATTGGCTAAAGCTGTAGTTTGATCTCCAATCACTACTGCATCGGTTATGCCGCTAGCATCAGCCTGATTACCGATAGCAACACTCCTATCATCTGCTGATGCTATTGTTCCAATAGCAACAGAATTTACAGCCCCTGTATACCCTGCACTGGTACCAATAGCAATAGAGTTATTCCCAATTATATTGGCATTATTACCGATAGCGATACATCCATCCTGCGCCCAGGTATGGCTGCCAATAGCAATACCATGATTCATTTGTGCAAAAGCATTATTGCCTATAGCAATTGCGTCAATACTTGATGTCCCTGCAATAGTATGTGCATTGTTGCCGATACATATAACATTATTGCTTGTAGCGTTAGCCCTCCGGCCGATAGCAATAGAGTTAACACCAGCAGCGGTGGTAGCGGTTGTAAAGGTAGAAAAATCATCAGTTACTGTAGCTCCGATAGCAATACTTCCTTCTTTATTAGCTCGAGCAAGAGAGCCAACAGCAACAGCACAGGAACCGCTGCCATAAGTAGTTGCGCATCTGCCGACGGCGACAGAATTATTAGAAGAATAAGTATTTGCATTACACCCGACAGCTACACTGCTGAATTTTACCTGTGCAGCGTTTGATCTTTCCCCTATGGCAACAGAGTGGTTCCCGTTTGCAGTATTTGACACTGCCCCAATAGCAATCGCGTTAGCCGTTTCTACTCCGACACCCGGGTCATATGCGTTTGCATTTGCTCCAATCGCAATTGAGTTAGTTCCGCCGGCATTAGCAAAATAACCTATAGCAATAGAATTCTTATATGTATCATTAACAGTTGCCGCATTAGCATTTGTACCTATTGCAATACTGTTAGATCCAAGAGTTCTCGCATTGTTTCCCAGTGATATAGAGTTGTTGTTAGCAACCATTAAAGTTCCTGACATGAGGTCTTCGTGAACAAAGCCTATATGCGGAAAATTGGAGTTAGAAGCAATAGTGAATTTAGGAACATTAACTCCTAGTGTAGTAATCTGGTCATTGTTACCGCCGACAATTGCAGAAATAGAATTAGTGTTCATATTAAACCCGATATTGCCGCCTGTCAGGCTTGTCCAGAGGCATCCCGCGCCTCCTGCACCTCCGGCTTTTTTAGTAATCATCGGAGCAGATAAAGCCATAACAACCGCTACGACGAGCATAACAACCATCATCTCCATAAGAGAGAATCCGTCTTTGATTCTGTAAATTCTTTTCATTCTAAATAATATCCTCATTTTTTAGTGCTTTACATTTCTCTAATAGCCCGAGTACGGAACCGCCCGTTTTTTAAATGAGCTGTTCCCTGCAAACGCAGCTAAACACAACAATCTATCCTCTTTATGTGCTTTACTATATTTTGCCTCTCAGGCTGTGAATTACCTTAGTTCTAATTATACAGGTAAATTTATTTTAATGCAAATTATTTTTATTATTTTATCCTGCCGTTGAAATATAATATTCAGCGTATATGATATTAAGTGTAGATTTTACACTAAGGAATTTGGATTATGGATAATAAAAAGATACGAAATATAGCAATAATAGCACACGTTGATCATGGCAAAACAACTCTGGTTGACTGCATGCTAAAACAGGCCGGCGCTTTTAGAACCAATCAACATATGCAGGAACGTGTTCTTGATAGTAATGATTTAGAGCGCGAACGCGGTATTACTATTTTATCAAAGAATATTTCTATTAATTATAAAGATTATAAAATAAATGTCGTTGATACTCCGGGACACGCGGATTTTGGCGGTGAAGTAGAGCGGGTTCTCGGGATGGTTGACGGTGCTTTATTAATAGTTGATGCAGCAGAAGGCCCTATGCCTCAGACAAGATTTGTTTTATCAAAAGCCCTCGAGCTGGGTATCAGAATAATCGTTGTTATTAATAAAATTGATAAACCCGCCGCCGACCCTGACAGAACTCTTGATAAGGTTTTTGATTTGTTTACAGAGCTGACTGATAGAGAAGATTTAATTGACTTCCCATATATTTATGCAAGCAGTTTGAACGGATTTGCAATAAAAAATCTTGATGATGAAAGAAAAGACATTGTACCATTATTAGATTGTATAATTGAGAATATTGCACCTCCTGAGGGGGATGCGGGCAAACCGCTTCAATTCAGGGCTACAACATTAGATTATAATGATTATGTCGGCCGTATTGTAATAGGAAGAATTGCTAACGGTAAAATATCTTCACAGGAAACGGTAACACTTGTTCATGCCGACGGCAGCACCGAGCGCGGCAAAGTTACAAAACTTTTCGGGTTTAAAGATTTAGGACGTGTGGAAATAGAGGAAGCTTATGCCGGTGATATTGTCGGGATTGCAGGATTTTCTGATATACAGATTGGTGAAACAATTTGTGATTTAAATAATATTAATCCGCTTCCGCTTATAAAAGTTGACGAGCCGACTTTACAGATGAATTTTTCAGTAAATGACAGTCCGTTTGCAGGGGAAGAAGGTAAATTTGTAACCAGCAGGCAGATTAGGAAACGTTTGTATGATGAATTAGAAAAAAATGTTTCTATGCGCGTTGAAGATACGGATAGTACTGATATGTTTAAAGTAAGCGGCAGAGGCGAATTGCACTTAAGTATTCTTATTGAAACAATGAGAAGGGAAGGTTTTGAGTTTCAGGTGTCAAAGCCGGAGGTAATTTATAAAACTATTAATGGCGAAACTTATGAACCGTTTGAAAATCTTACTATTGACGTTCCGGAAGTATATGCCGGCTCCTGTATTGAGCGTTTGGCAAAAAGAAAAGCAAATATGCTTGAAATGGGAAATGCAAATAACAGGACTCATATAAGGTTTTCTATTCCTGCCAGAGGATTAATCGGGTTTAGGACTGAATTTATTCGTATGACAAGAGGCGAAGGTATTATGTATCATACTTTTGATGAATATAAGCCTTACGCGGGCGATATTCCAAGACAAAGAAACGGAAGCCTTATTGCACACGAGCAGGGGGAAGCTGTTCCTTATGCTCTTGCTCAATTTGAGGACAGGGGAGTTTTCTTTATTACTCCAAAAACAAGAGTCTACCGCGGAATGATAGTAGGAGAAGGCAATAAGCCGCAGGATATTGTAGTAAATGTCTGCAAAACAAAAAAACTCACCAATATGAGAAGCGCAACTGCCGATGTAATGGTTACACTACAGGCGCACAGAGAACTCTCGCTTGAAGATGCGCTTGAATATATAGGTGATGATGAGTTGATGGAAGTTACGCCCGAAAACATCAGACTCAGAAAAATGGATCTTGTAAAATTCAGAAATATATAAAAAAATGGGGCCGTTATTTAAATAGCCCCTTTGATATATATTACCCCAATTTATTTTTTACGTTTTGTAACATTATTATAAAGATTGAAAAGCCCGCGTGATATCAAGCCAAGCAAAATACCGGATACCACTCCTATAGCTCCAAATTCCAGATTAGAATCTTCTAATAGTGAATAATATTCTTCAATATCTTCTTTAGTTTGTTTCAGTTCTTCGCTTTTAGCAATTATCTGCGGCATAGCTTCCTCTGCCTCATTAATATACCTGCTCAACTCCTGTATTTCACCATTAAATTTATTTATTTCTCCGGTATCTTCAGTGATTCTTCTTTTATAGATGTCAATGTATTCTTTATGTCCTGCGTATTCTCTGTATTTTTGACGATAATCCTCGTATGGCACCCACCTGTTTCCGTAACTGTCTTTATAGATTGTCTGTGCCTTTATAACAGCGGGTTTATCTAAGGTTCTAAGTTCTGATTTTTCGGTGTTTTTCGGGGTATAGGTGTCTTTTGTTAAAGATGCCCCTCCTGCAATTGCAGACAGAAGCGAGAGCGAAAAAACAGCGGAATATGCTGCATTAATTGTTTTATTCGGCTTCAGTCCTGTATAATTTTTATTATTGGTTATCGGGTATATTTTCATACTTCTCTTTATTTCCTTAAATAATTATTTTTATCATCCATTTTATTCAGCTTCCTTATAGTCCCTATTCCAAGAGTAAGCGCAAATGCCGGAAAAAGTCCCATAAAAAAGCATTCCAGCAGCCGGTCTAATTTTTTGATAATATTTTCTTCTGTTTCATTAATCTTGTCTATACGGTATTCCTGACGGATGCTCTGAGTTTCTAAATCTTTTTGGATTGTTTCGTATTTTTCCTTTAGTCTTAAATAGTAATCTTCTGTCTGATAGTACAAATCGTTTATTCTATCAGACTCTGATTCAAGTTCGTTTTTTTCTATTTCTGCATTATAGGTTTTATCTTCAAGTTCCTGATATTCAGAATATGGCACCCAGCTTCGCCCCCACATATCGGTATATACGCTCTGCGCTTTGTTAACGGAATTATACTGCCCTGGCTGTTCTGTTTTTGTTTTTTGTTCTTTGGTAAATGTGTCCTGTATGATTTTATTTCCGCCGGAAAGCAGTGTGAGTGTGAACAATGCTGAATAAGCTGTTTTGGTTAACTTATTTGGTGTTACTCCTTTGAATTGTAAATTCTGCGGAATTCTGTTTGTTGCAGAAAGCTTCATTAATATACTCCTTAAGTCATACCCCGTATATTCTTAATAGTATATTAAATATGATATATTGCAATAGAATGTTAAGAAATGTCAGGAAGAATGCTCATCCAGTTTTTTAAATCCTGCATCAATATTTGCTCAAACCCGCGGCTGCGAACTGATAGTGAGTGGATATGTTTGACTGGCAGCCCGCAGATAGAGTAATTTTGTTTGTTATTTGATTTGTTTTTGTAAAGTAAATAGTTATCTCCGTGTACAATTTTTAATGAGTCCGGAATATTATAATAATTTTCTTTTTGGCCCAAGATCGCGCAGCCCCAGTCAGACAGCGTATCAATATCTATAAGCGGTTTAAATTCAAGTTTTGCAAATTCTGGTATTTCGGGATTTTCAAGTTCGTCTTCATCGACTCCGAAATCAGGCATAAATGACAGGTTCATACCAAGTAATCCGGTATCCGGTTTATCAAGTATTCCGCTTTCTATAATTTGTGTACAAAAATTATGGCACGGAACTATATCATCATTCAATAATCCGAATATTTCATTTTTAATAAGGCTTATCCCTTTATTCCAGCTTTTATTTACATAAAGGTTTTCTTCCTGATTAAATATTTTTACTATTTTATTATTATATTCAAAAGTCTTTTTAGGATTGTTATTTATAATAATGATTTCATCAACTGCCGGGTCTTTAAGCAGTACATTAATACATGCATTTAGAATATCATCCCGTCTTAATAGTGTTGGTATAATAATTGAAATTTTATTTTGCATTAATAATCCTTAAAACATTAGTCTGAATAATAAAAATCTTTTATTTAATTTTTCCGAGAATTTTCTAAGATTGGAAACAGAAACAGATGTATCATTAATTATCTGTTCAAGATTTGTTTTATCTCCGGCTTCAGAGCAGCTGTTAAGGGAATCAAGTGCGATATTGAGTTTTGCAAGTGCAAGATTTATATTATCAATACTTGTAACTATTTTGTCTTTAACCTGTTTATCGCTTGTAAGAGTATTTACTGATTGAGAAATTTCGTTCAGGTTATGCATAACAGCATTAAGGTCGCTTGCAAAAGCTTTACTGTCAACAGAACTTAGTATTGGTGAAACACTGTTTGATAATTTTGTAACAGCTTCTGTCATATCGTATAGCGCAGGTTTAAAGTTTTCGTCGCCTATTATACCGTTGATATTGACGGCCAGTTTGTTAAAGTTGTTAGAAACATCAGCCATCATATCTGTAAGAATATCTAAATCCTTTTGAGAGGACTCTATTAAAGCTTCTGCTTTGCTTAATGTTGATGTCGCCTGCGCAGTAAGACCTTTGAAATTGGTTACTGATTGTTTAAGATCTGCAACCATAGCATCATTAAACAGCTCGTTAATAATTCTGTTTGTTTCGGTAAGTCCTTCTGCCGCTTCGTATTGAAGTTCCATAAAATCAGCAATTCTCATCGGCTCAATAACTGTATACGGCGATGTTTCCGTAGGATATGGAATAGGTGCATTATCCCAGGGGAAAATTCTTAATTTCTTTTTGCCGTTTATGGTAACTATTTTGCCTGCCATAAATTCGGGAAGCCTTAATCCGGGCAAATCAACAACGTAACTTATTTTATAAGCATATGGTGTTTTGATATTTTCTTTAAATTTTAGAGGAACAAGCTGAGAAGTAATGATTTGGGATTTTTTAACGGCACCTACATCATAGTATTTGTCATCCAGCTTAATTTCTACAGGTACATCAGCCGGCAGCACTTCTTTTTGTAAAACCGGAAGAAATATTGTTCTGTGGTTTGGCGGGGTTATTTCTAAAAATTGCTCGCCGATAAGTCCGGATTGCTGGATAGAAATAGCGGAAGCTCTTGGGATAGAAATATTTGGATTTGTAATAACAAATTTTAGCTTAACATAGCTTTCCGAACCATTGACTACAGGTGTAATTTCTTCTACCTGTCCGACCCTGAATCCCATCATCTGCACTCCGGAACCGGGACGCATACCATTAACATCTTTAAACTTTATTTCAATACGTTCAGCCGAGGAAAAAGAGCGGCCTTTAACCCAGAGAATGGTCATAAAAAATATTGTTAAAGCGACAAGTGCTAATATTCCTACTTTTATAGATGATGAAACCTTCATTCTGCCCTCACTCATATTGTATCAAAAAACCGTTATTCTGCAAACATTTTCATCGGGCCGTCCAGTGATGCGTTCACAAACTGTTTTGTATAAGGTGTTTCTTCCCTTTGCAGTTCTTCCGGTGTTCCAGCAAAAACAATTTTACCGTTATACAGCATTATTACCTTGTCTGCTGTGCGCTTGATTGTTGACATCTGGTGGGTTACAACAATTGACGCCGCATTTGTTTCCTTTTTAAGCCGTACTATATAATCCTCAATAAGGGTTGAAGATATAGGGTCAAGTCCCGCTGTCGGTTCGTCATAAAGAATTATTTGCGGCTCTGTAACGATTGCCCGCGCAAAGCTTACGCGCTTTTGCATACCGCCTGAAAGTTCTGATGGAAATTTATCTTCAATACCGCTTAAGCCGACGAGTTCCAGCTTTTCCTTAACTACTCTTTCCAAATCGGTCTGTGTATATTTTTTCCTCAAATCTTTCCTTTCAACAAGCGCAAAAGAAATATTATCAAAAACGTTAAGTGAATCAAACAATGCTGAATACTGGAATACCATTGCAATGTCACCGGTTGTAATAATTTCACCCGAATCCTGTGTAAGAAGTCCGCTTATAAGTTTTAAAACAGTACTTTTGCCTGAGCCGCTGAATCCCACTATAGCAAGAATTTCACCGTCATTTACACTAAATGAAATATCGTCAATTACTTTTTTGTTATCAAATTCTTTTACTAAATTTTTAACCTGTATTCCCATTATTTTCACCTTTTAAAAGAAAAACGCAATTGCAAAAATCATATCTATAAAAACAATAGCAATAAATGACCATACAACGGCTTTTGTTGTCGCATCACCAACCCCTTTGGCGCCCCCGCTTGCATAATAACCGGCAGTACAGCTTATTAGAGCAATAACAAAACCGAATACTGCTGCTTTAAAAATACTTATGTACATATCTCTAACGTACAGGCCAAACCATACCGAGTCAAAGAATGCGCGGTAAGACAGTCCGCTGGATAAGTTGGAAGATACAGCTCCGCCTATTATGCCAAACAGTGTTGCAACAATTACAACAAGAGGCATCATTATAATCCCCGATAATATTCTTGGAACAAATAAATATCTTATAGGGTCAACTTTAAGAACCCGCATTGCATTTATTTGATCAGTAACTTTCATTGTAGCTATTTCTGATGCAAGCGAGGAGCCAATCATATAAATTATTGCAAATCCTGACATGATAACAGCTTCTTCCCTGACCAGCAGAAGTGAAACAAACATTCCGACATAATTCCCTCCCCCCTGTTTAATCATTTCACCTGCAACCTGAGTTGCAACAATAATAGAGGACATTCCTACAATTGATAATGTTATTGGCAGAGAACTCACGCCAAATCTTGCGCATTGGTAAATTAGTTCTTTAATATCTACATCTAATTTTATAATGCGCTTAAACACGCGCCCCATCATTATAACTATTTGTCCGAGAGTGGTAAGAAATACTGTTAAATACTCCTGAAGAACCAATAGAATTTTATAGCTGAAAGTATTCTTAAAATAAAAGCGCTCCATACTGTTATTATATCAAAAAAATAATTTTATCCTATACAAAATAGATTTTGCATGATATTATTAAAACAGATGTAGTAGAAAATTTTTTTGATAAATATATGCGATGAAATTGTTTAAAAAATTTAAATAATATTTCGGTAGGTTATATGTACCGAATAGTTGCGTATAGATAAAAAAGAATAGAAAAGGACAAGGTGCAGGTATGATATTGACCATCACAGCTGCGGTTGTATGTATAGCACTGCTGGCATTAGTGGTAATCCAGCAGGTAAGGTACAACAATCTTTCGGCAATGGCTGAACAAAGTAAAGCTGACTTAGCCCAAAAAGAAGCGATAATCCATAAAGAAGCGCTGATAAAGGCAAAAGAAGCACTTCAGGCGGAGAGTGAGCAAATTAAAGAGGATGAAAGAGAAAGAAGAAGAGAACTTGCAACTCTTGAAAATAAGCTTATTAAACGCGAAGATTTTCTGGAAAATAAAATACAGGAAGTTACTGATAAAGAAGTAGAATTAGAAAAACTTAAAGATCAAATCATTGATAAAGAAGATTTTCTTGCTGAAATTATTCAAAAACAAACATCTGAACTTGAAAGAATAAGCGGACTTTCAGCAGAAGAAGCAAAGAAAATGTTTTTAGACCAGTTAAAGACCGATTTGGCACAGGAACAGATGCAGCTTATAAGAGAAAATGAAGCAAAAATAAGGGAATCTGCACTTGAAAAGTCAAAAGAAATTCTCTCTACAACTATGCAGAGATGTATGATTGAACAGGTTGTAGAATCAACGGTTTCGGTTGTATCGCTTCCAAATGATGAAATGAAGGGAAGAATTATAGGGCGAGAAGGCCGTAATATCAGAACGCTTGAAACATTAACCGGGGTTGATTTGATTATTGATGATACTCCAGAAGCTGTGGTTCTTTCATCTTTTGATCCCGTAAGACGCGAGGTCGCAAAACTAGCGCTTGAAAAACTTATTCAAGACGGTCGTATTCACCCCGTCAGAATCGAAGAAATGGTTGAGAAGGCAAAAGAAGAAATTGATAAAAAGATAATGCAAGAAGGCGAAAATGCTGCTCTTGATGTTGGTATAATCGGTTTGAATAAAGAATTAATAAAAAACTTGGGCAGGCTCTATTATCGTACAAGTTACGGGCAGAATGTGCTTAAACACTCGCTGGAAGTTGGTCATATAGCCGGCATGCTTGCTGCTGAACTTGGCGCAAATGTTTATGTCGCAAAGCGTGCAGGGCTTCTTCATGATATAGGAAAAGCGGTTGACCAAACACAGGAAGGCACTCATATAGAACTGGGTGTTGAGCTTGCACAGCGCTACGGCGAAAAGCCTGAAATTATTCATGCAATTGAAGCCCATCACGACGGTGTTACGGCTAACACTGTTGAAGCGGTGCTGGTAAAGCTTGCAGATGCTATTTCTGCATCCCGGCCGGGCGCAAGACGTGATACTCTTGAAATTTATATTAAACGTTTACAAAAAATAGAGGAAATAGTTAACAGTTACGAAGGTATTAAACAGTCGTTTGCTGTTCAGGCCGGCCGCGAAGTCCGCGTAATTGTTCAGTCAGAAATGTTTGATGATCTTGCTTCTCAAAAACTAGCAAGAGATATTGCAAATAAAATAGAAAATGAACTGGATTATCCGGGACAAATTAAAGTCACTGTGGTAAGAGAATTTAGGACAACAGAAATAGCAAAATAGAACAATGTCGGAGAATAAGTTTAAAATATTATTTTTTGGTGATATAACAGGCAGACCGGGGAGGATTGCTGTTCAAAATTATTTGTCAGTACTGAGTCCTATAGATAAACCCGATTTTGTTATTGCAAATGTTGAGAACGCATCTCATGGATTTGGACTTACCAAAAAGAATTATGATGAATTACTCTCCTGCGGAATAGATTGTTTTACTGCCGGTAATCATATTTGGGATAAAAAGGAAATCTTTGATTATATAAACGAAGATAAAGTTCTGGTCAGACCTTTAAATTATCCTGAGAATACGTTAGGCTCCGGCTGCCGCGTTTTTGAACGAAAAGGTAAAAATATTGCGGTTTTGAATGCTTTAGGACAGGTATTTATGCCTCCTGTTAATTCTCCCTGGGAAATACTAACGGAAAAAATAAATGAAATAAAATCCTGGGTTGATTATATTATAGTTGATTTTCATGCTGAAGCGACTGCTGAAAAAATTGCGCTTGGCAAATACCTGAGCGAACACGGTGTGACACTTTTTGCCGGAACCCATACACATGTTCAGACTGCTGATGAAACAATAATAAACGGTATGGGATATATTACAGATGTCGGGTTTTGCGGGAGTGTGAGCGGTGTTATAGGTATGGACTATGAAACTTCTATAAAACGTTTCCTTGCTGCGTATCCTGTAAGATATGAAGTAGCTCCGGAGGACTTAATGCGGATTAATGCAATTGAGGCTGTATTTAACGACTCTGAAACAGTTGCTATAAAAAGAATAAATGTTTGTTATAATAAAACAGATGACTCTGTATGCTCTGTTGCGGAATCAGGCGGTGTTTATGAAAGCTGATTTCCATATTCATACATATTATTCCGATGGTGTTTTTTCTCCGGAAAAAATTGTAGATTTGGCTGTTGATGCGGGCCTTGAGGCTATCGCACTTACGGATCATGATAATGTTTTATCTTATAATGTTGCTAAAAAGTATATAGAAGAAAATAATATTAACCTTAAAATAATTCCGGGAATAGAAGTAAATACACTGTATAAGGACTATGAAGTCCATATATTAGGGTATTTTCCTGATGTGACAAAGCCTGATTTTATTTCTATGCTGAAAACCCAACAGCATGCAAGGCTAAAACAAACAAAGGAAATAATAAGACTTCTTAACAAAAAAGCAGGTATTAAAATATCGTTAGAGGATATAAAAAAAATGGTAGCAGAAGGCGGCAGTATCGGACGTCCGCATATTGCTAAAGCGATTACCAATGCAGGCGGCACCGGAGGCGTTATTGAGGCTTATAATAAATATATTCATAAGGATTCTCCGGTATACGTAGAACGTAAAACAGTTTCTCCGTTCGATGCTGTAGAAATAATTTATGACAGCGGGGGCGTTCCTGTTATAGCACACCCTTACGATATTGATATAGCAGACAAGCTTATCAAAGAGCTTATGAATTATGGTTTAAGAGGAATAGAGGCATACCATAGGAAACATTCTCCTGCAATTGTTGAATATTTTTCATCAATGGCGGAAGAACTGGGGCTTATCGTTACCGGCGGTTCTGATTTTCATGCTCCGAATATTATGAACGGACAGATAATATTAGGTAAAAATTTTGTTCCTGAATGGATTTGGGATACTCTTATTAATGAAAAAAAACGCCTTGATATGGCATAAGGAGAGTTTTATGAAAAAAGGATTTACAATTGTAGAAATAAGCATTCTTGCAGTAATTCTTATTATAGTCGGGTGTTTACTAATACCGTTTTCGATTAATGATACAAAGCAGGCCTCACGTGTTTTAGAATGGCGGGCATTGCAGGATAGACTTACGCATGCTTTTTCTGCTGCTGGAGCGTATGGGGCAAAAAGTAATAAGGAATTAGAAGAATATATAATGAAATCTATTTCTGATTCTGACTATAAGAGAATACAACCCTATAAAATAAAGTATATGAATGGGAGTGCCGCTTCCGGAATAGGTGATTTTACGAGTGTATACGAAATCGGAACGGATAATGTTATAGGGTTTAAATGGGAAGAGGTTTCTAAAGATGAGAAAAGCGGTATCATGTTTTATGATATTAATGGAAAAGAGGCGCCTAACAGATGGGGAAAAGATGTTTTTGGGATGAATATATACAAAGATAAAATAGAACCTCTCTGTTCACGGAAATCTCATGAGGAGATAAAAGCAGATTGTGCTAAAGGCGGAACCGGCTGCTGCTGCTCTTATTATTATCTTGTCGGAGGAAATTTTTAGATGATAAAAAAAGTTTGCGTATTTGCCTCCTCATCATCAATATTGGACAAATCTTACTTTGAGGCTGCTGAACAGCTTGGCGAGCTTCTTGCCAAATCAGGATTTGATTTGGTATACGGCGGCAGCAACCTTGGGTTGATGTGGGCATCTGCATCCGCTGCAAAGGCAAATGGTGCAAGGGTTACAGGCGTAATGCCTGAGAAGCTTTATAAATTGTGTGTAAGTAAAGAAGAAGCGTGTGATGAATTTTATGTAACTGAGGGAATGAGAGAGCGCAAAGCAAAACTTGATAATCTTTCTGAAGCAGTTATTGCACTTCCCGGCGGGTTTGGAACGCTGGAAGAGTTGTCGGAAATGATTGTACAAAAACAACTCGGATATAATAAAAAAGCAATAGTTCTTCTTAATACTAACGGATTTTATACTAAATTAAACGAGTTTTTTGAGGTTATGATAGCTGAAAAATTTGCAAAAGAAAAAAGCCGTAAAATGTATTATATAGCAGATACTCCGGAACATGCTGTTGAGTATTTAAAAACTTATATAGAGCCTGAAACTATAGAGAGTAAACTTGATATTTATCAAGTAAAAGCTTAAAACTCAATCATTGCAACAGCAATGGCTTTTTCTTTTTCGTGAGAAATGCTTATATGTATAGTTTTATTAATGTCGGCAGGCAGGTTAACATAAACTGCGCCGGATTCTTTTTTTAGAATTTCAATTGATTTTAGAGAAGATATTTTTATTCCGCATGCAGAAAGAGCTTTATAAACAGCTTCTTTTGCACAGAATCTTGCAGCAAAATGAGGGGCCGGATTTTTATTTGAAAGACAATAACTAATTTCATTTCCGGTGAAAATTCTATTATAGAATTCTTCGGGTTTGTCTTTGAATCTGGAAATATCTTCAATATCTATTCCTATCATGATTTCATAATTTTACGATAAAAATTTTTTTTTTCCTACTTTATTAAGTAACGTATTTATGGTATGATTTTGTATAAAATAGCTAGGTGAGTAAGATTCTTGAATAAACAGTATTCAAAGAGAGTAATAAGTATAATTTTGGGATTTTTGTTATTTGGCATGCTCCCGGGAATTTGTGCTGAAAGCGAAAGTGTCGTTGATACCTCGCAATTGAATGAAACAAGCACAATAAATATTGGTACCCCGGTTCAGCCTGTTGAGTTTAATACAGTTTATATTAAAGATATAGAAATCCTTGGTTCTAATATCATACGCCCTGAGAATATTAAAAATGTAATGCAGTTGAAGAAGGGTGATGTGTATGATGAAGAATTATTGCAGCAGGATTTGTCCAAAATTTTTAATATGGGTTATTTTACGGATAACATGAAAGCAATTCCTATCCGTTCGTCTGATGATACAGTAACCTTAAAGATTTTATTAGAGGAAAATATTCCTGTAACGGATTTTACAATAGAAGGTAATACCGTTGTTTCTACCGAAGAGCTGATGCCGTATTTGCTTCCTTTAAAGGGCAAGCCGCAGAATATTACAACTATAAACGAAGCAATTGAAAAAATTAATGATAAATACTACTCAAAAGGTTATATCCTTGCACGGATTGACTCCTTTTATGATGATCCGGACGGCGTTCTAAATATTAGAATTAATGAGGGGCGCATTAATAAAATAATGATTGTCGGGAATGAAAAAACGAAAGATTACGTAGTAGAGCGTAATATTATGACTGAACCCGGCACGGTTTATAATGAAAATCTTATTAAGCAGGACTTGGTAAAACTATATTCCACGCAGTCTTTTAAAGATGTAAACAGGCAGGTGGATGTAAGTGAAGAAAATCCTGATTTGTATGACGTAACTATTGTTTTAAAAGAACAGAGGACTGCATCTGTTTCTGTCGGCGGCGGTCTGGATTCTGTAACCGGTGTATTCGGTTCACTGGGTATTGCTGATAATAACTTTAGAGGCTTAAACCAGAGGGTATCACTATCTGGTATGATTGGTACCGGTGTATTGATGAGTGACGCATCAATTAAAGATCACATGAACTTTCAAGCTGAATTAAGCTTTTTTGAACCATATTTCCTTAACGCCGATACATCATTAATGAGCAGAGTATTTTTTAGGGATTTAGGCAGCTATCAAGTTCCGCTTGCAATTGAACAGCGTATAGGTGTGGAAGCAACAGCATATCATCGTTTGAAGTTTAATGAAAACCTCCAGAGTACATTTACTTTGGGGCTTGAAAATATTAACCTGAAAGAGGGTGCCGCTGATACAATTGCGTCAATGTATGCAGCCAATAATATTCCGATATCCCGTCGTGCGGAGGAATTGGCTGATGGCGCGTTCTTTAATATATCCCCCGGACTTATATATGATACACGGGATACAAATATGAATCCGAGGAACGGGGTTTTGGCCGCCGTAAGGTTTGATGAAGCACTCGGGTTAACCGATTTTGAAAAAACGAACGGCAGACTTTCCGGTATGGTTAAAAAATATGTGCCGATATTAAAAAAATCAGCCCTGTCATTTACTGCTAAGGGCGGTTTGAAAATACATGGTGATGAAATGCCTGAAGTTATGGCATATAAACTTGGCGGCCCGTATTCAATCAGAGGTTTCAAGATTAATGGTGTTGGTACCGGTGAATCTTATATCATGGGTTCTGTTGAATTGACGACCCCTATACCTTTCTTTGACAGGCTTAAATTCAAATTCTTTGATAATATAAGACTGGCGTTCTTTGTTGATGCCGGTAAAATTTTCAACCCGACTATTGCATCTACTTTGTATGACAGACCGCTGTATGCAATTACTGCCGGTGTAGGGTTAAAAGTATATGTTCCGGGCGTCGGACCAATGTCTATTGATTATGGTATCCCGCTCACCAATTCGGGTGATTACGGTTCTCCAAACGGCTACTTTACGTTTGGGGTTGGCGATATGATGTACTACTAATTTAAGGAGGTTTATAAATGAAGAAAGTTAAATTGTTTCTAGTAATGGGAATTATGGCATTACTTGCTGCACCGTCTTTTGCCGAGGGGCTTGGATATATTAATTACGAAAAAGTAATCGCTAATTATGATGCAGCAAAAACAATTGCAAAAGAATTGGATGCAAAAGGCATGGAATTGCAGCAATATCTGATGGATAAGGAAAAAGAATTTAAATCAATTGATACACCTGTAAAAAAACAAGCTTTTAAAGATAAAATTGCCAATGAATACAAAGCTAAAGAAGAGGCATATATTAAATATCGTGTAAGCAAAGAGAAAGAAGTATTTACAAAAATTCAAAATGTTGCAAAAGTTATCATGGCAGAACAAAAATTAGATGCAGTAATAGATATTAAAGCTGTATTTTGCGGCGGTGTAGATATTACAGATATTGTTATTGAAAGATTAAAAGGAATTAAAAACTAGTGCGTATAGTAGATATAATAGAAGCTAAAAAGCAGGGCAAGGAACACTCAAAAGAAGAGATTGATTTTTTAATCAATTCTCTTATGGATGGAACGGCCGCTGATTATCAGATTAGTGCGTGGTTAATGGCTGTATATTTTCAGGGAATGACAGATGATGAAACAGCGTATTTAACTGATGCAATGGTTCGCTCAGGCGAAGTTATTAACCTTGGCTCTCTGGCTTCGTCAGTTATTGATAAGCATTCTACAGGCGGAGTAGGGGATAAAGTTACTATTACGTTGATACCGCTTCTTGCCGCCTGCGGAGTTCCTGTTGCAAAACTTTCAGGAAAAGGACTTGGACATACCGGCGGAACTATTGATAAACTTGAATCAATTCCGGGCTTTAATACTGCTCTTTCAATTCCTGATATGATTAATCAGGTAAAAAGAATAGGAGTCGCAATAGGTGCGCAAACCCAGAAACTTACACCTGCTGATGGTAAGTTGTATGCTCTGCGAGATGTTACAGCAACCGTAGACAGCCGGCCGCTTATTGCATCTTCTGTTGTATCTAAAAAAATAGCTTCCGGTGCTGATAATATTATTCTCGATGTTAAATACGGCTCAGGCGCATTTATGAAAACTCCTGAAGATGCGGTTAAGCTTTCAGAGATAATGGTTAAAATAGGGAAAAAGCTTAATAAAAATATAACCGCTGTTATTACTTCAATGGATGAGCCGTTAGGCAGGGCGGTTGGAAATTCTTTAGAAATAATTGAAGCTATTGAATTTTTAAAAGGAGGTATAACAGAAGGAGATATTGCAGAACTTACGTATGATTTTGCGGCGCTTTCTCTTGTTCAGCTTGGCAAGTATTCCGATATGGAAAGTGCCAAAAACTTTATCAAAGAAATTATTTTGTCAGGCAAAGCTCTTGATAAATTCAGAGAATTGATAATAACACAAAACGGTGATGCAGGGGTTATTGATGATTACACAAAATTCCCGCCTGTAAAATATACGTATGAATTAAAAGCTGATAAGGATGGCTATGTTTCTCATATAGATGCTCTTGATATCGCTTACGGATGTAAACTTCTTGGTGCCGGCAGGGAGAAAAAAACTGATACGATTGATTACGGCGTCGGCGTATTTCTAAATAAAAAGACCGGCGAACCGGTTGTGAATGGTGAAACAATTTGTACGATTTATTCTAATGATGAAACTAAAACACAAAGTGCAATAGAGTATTGTAAAAAAGGGTTTACAATATCCGGAGCAAAGCCGGCTGTTGGTAGTTTGATATATGAAATTATAAAATAAAAGGCTGTTACAATGTTTAGACAAAAAATGCAATATATGATAAAATCTGCGCTGCTTGAGGAAAGGCAGGAATTAGAGGATTTACTTAATGAAATGTCTGCTGCCGGCTGGGATTTGTATGGAATGCACGAGGTGGAAAAAAAGGGCGGAATTTATTTTGATTGCATATTTATGCGGCCCAGAGAGGATGAAGAAAAACAAGAATTTGATGATGTCGTAAAGATTAAAAGTTTTAAAAACCAGATGGAAAAGATGTTTGCGTCAACACTGTCACCTTATGCAACGTGTAAAGAGCTTCAAGTTAAAATTAAAGAGCAGAAAGAACTAATTTCTAAGATTAAATATCAGCTTGATAATGATGCTTTTACATTAAAAGAAAAAGAACTTTTAAATAAGCAGTTATCAGATGAAATAAACAGGCTTGATTTTTTGAAACTTTCGCTAATAAAAGAAATTTCTCCGGATAATATGTATTCTTCATTATCACAGGATAAATTTGTTATTAACCTTTCTGAGGAGCTTATTGAAACGGTTATACAGGATACCGAGGATAATTTGTTAGCAGAAACTGTAAAAATCCGGCAGCGGTTAGCAGATACTCTGGGGTATGTAATTCCTAATATTGTTTTTTCAAATGAAGATCCCCTTGAAGCAAATGAGTTTAGTATTGTTCTTCATGGTATTGAAGTGTTTCGTTCCTGTGTTTTTCCGGGTAAGGTTTGTATTTTTAAGGAAGAACTTGACGGGTATAAAAAGAAAAAGAATGATATACATGTAAAGGATGAAATTACCGGCAAAGATATATTTTGGATAGATGAAGAGGTTGCACGTGATTTTTGGGTTAATAAATTTACCCCTGTGCAATTTATCGGCAGGGCATTAGAATTTATTTCTATTAAACAGGTTGATGAAATTCTTGATTACAGTGCTGTAAATAAATATTTAGAAATTGTTCAGGAGAGTAATTCGTTTTTGATTAATAATATTTATCCTGATTATATGTCTGCGGCTGAAATTAAGTATATTCTTTCTTCTTTAATACGAGAAAAAGTTTCTGTTAAGGACATTGTATATATATTTGAAAAAATCAATGATTTCTCATCAGAAGAATCAAAAGATCATTTAATAGAAAAAATAAGACTTTCTCTTTCTAAACAAATATTAAAAGATATAATTAAAACGGGTTCGTCATTAAAAGTTATAGAGTTGTCGCAAAAGACAATAGAGCATTTTTATGAAGCATCTCTTTGTGCTGAAGAGGAAGGTGTTGTGAAAATGGATGGTGCAGTAGTTGCCAGACTTGTTAAAAAAATTAATAAACAGGCAAAAGAGGCCGGTTTGGAGGAAATTATTCTTCTGGCACCATACGAAATCCGTCATATGGCATTTCTTGTATTTGCGGAGTTTATAAACAATATCAGAGTCCTTGCGTTTGAAGAGCTGGGGCAGGATGTTGAAACTGAAACAGTCGGAGAGGTGTAATACCTAGTCTGTCTTTAAGAACGAATAATTGTAAAAAATAATGGATAAATTGAAACTTAATTTATCCATTATAAAAATCAAAGCTAAACTTGTGTAAAAGAGTTACTTAACAAGTTCTTTGAAGTTTTTACCAGCAGAGAATGCCGGAACAGTTTTAGCAGGAATTTTGATAACCTGGCTGGTTCTGGGGTTGCGGCCTGTTCTAGCAGCTCTCTTACGTGCTTCAAAAGTACCGAAGCCGACAAGAGTAACTTTTTTACCTTTAGAAACTGTTTTTTGGATTGTATCAATCCAAGCAGATAGGATATCTGCACTTGTTTTTTGTGACAATTTGGTTTTCTTGGAAATCTCTTTTACTAACTCTTCTTTGTTCATAATAGCCTCCTTGAACAATTGTAATACTTGTAACACCAACCATTTGCATAATTGATATTCTTTATTATACACATATTTCTGGATTTGGCAAGCTTTTTTTGTTAGAAAAACCCGTGACTACTAAAATATAGCCTATATGGGGGTAAAAATAGATATAACTTATTTATAGACCTCGGGGTTAAGTCTTGCAAATTTAGTATTTGCGTAAAAATATTTTAAAATTTGATAACTATTGTACCCGATTTTAGCTAAATTATTGGCACCATGCTGTGACATGCCGACTCCATGCCCTTTTTTCTTTACATTACTGTCATAAGATGGAACGGAGCGGGTAAAGTTTACATCCATATTCCATACTTCTTTAGCTGTAAGTGTTCTGCCGCCTGCTGAGGCTGAATAGTAAGCGGGAATGACTTTATTATTGCAAACAAGAACAATCCCTTTTGTTGATTCAACGGCATTGTTGGTCTGAGCTGTTTCTACGGAGGCTCCGTTATAGACCTGGTCTTGTTCTGTGTCATTGAGGTCGTAACCGTATTTTGCACGTTTACCCAGATTTGCAACAGCATAACTTCTGGCGGCAATGGCCTGTGCTTTTTGAGCATCCAGTTCCCAGCTTGAAGGCATTTCAGAGGGAACAACACCTAATAAATACTTTTCGAGTTCTATATCATTTATAACAGTAAGCCCTGCTCCTGTGTTAATAACTCTGAAAAATCCGCGATACCACTTTCTTTTGACAGTCAAAAATGCTTCAGGAGATGTTTTGATAACCACATTGTCAGTAGGGAGTTTTGTCCATTTGCCGGCGATTTTTACCGTAAGATAACGCCCGTCTGTACGAAAATCATATCCTCTCATTTTTGTCATTGAAAAAAGGAGTTTATTTGTTCTGACATCAATAACTTCTGCCTGCTCGGAGGCGCCAATATATGCCCTGTTTGCATCTGTTAAAAGCCCTATTTTGATTGCGTGAGCCGGAACGGCAAACAGCATTAGTATTGCTAATGTAAAAAAAATCTTTATCAACTTCATATTAGAATTATACTCCGTACTATTTTTCAGGGCAAGCAAAGGAGAAAGTGTTTAATAATTTATATAAGCGGAGTGACCAGTTTTAGCAGATCATTGAAAACCTCATCAATGCTTTTAGCTGCATCAATGACTTTAACCCTTTGCGGTTCTTGTTTTGCAATTTCAAGATATCCGTTTCTCACCCTGTTAAAGAAGTCAATCCCGGCAGCCTCCATTCTGTCTTTTTCGCTGCCGACTCTGGATAGCGAGGTTTCAATATCTACATCAAAAACCACTGTCAAATCCGGTTTAAGCCCGCCTGTTGCAAGAGTATTAAGGTAATGGATTTCTTCAAGATTCAATCCTCTTCCGTATCCCTGATAGGCAACTGTAGAATCTGTATGCCTGTCACAGAGTACAATTTTGCCTTCTGAAACAGCCGGTTTAACTATTTGTTCAATATGCTGCGCCCTGTCTGCCAAAAATAAAAATGATTCGCACTGTGGAGCAATATCCCCGTCATAGTTAAGCAAAATTTCTCTTAGCTTCTCTCCCAGACCTTTTGCGCCGGGTTCTCTTGTAATAATTACATCCCTTTTGTTTTTTAAATAATCGGAAAGAAGATTAAGCTGGGTTGTTTTACCGCAGCCGTCTGCACCTTCAAAAGTTATAAATAAACCTTTTTTCATTAACTCTCTTTAACAACTTCAATTAAATCATAATCTTTGAGGTAAGGCAGGTGTTCTTCCCGTATAATTTCACCCGGGAGAAGTATTGAAATTCCAGGCGGGCATTCTGCGATAACCTCCGCCGCAATTCTTCCGATAGAGTCGTGCTTTGATACAGTTTCTTTTGGCGAAAAGAATGCATCTCTTGGACTCATTTTGATTTGCGGAACAACGAGCGGCATGTGTTTTCTGTTTTCCAGATAATACAAATCTGTGTAGTTTGTCTTAGAAATTTTTTCTAGAGAATCAGCCAGGTATTTCACATCATTAAAAGAGTTTCCTTGATTAATAAGCAGCAGAACACCGACATCGGAGGCTGATTCAACTTCAATGTTAAAATCGACTTCAAGAATCGTTTCAAGCCGCTTGCCGGAAATACCGTCCATTCTTACAAATACTTTTGTTACATCTGTTAAGAATCCGAAATCCGGTTTTAACTGATGGATTTTCTCCATTGAGTCAATGCGTTTTCTCAAATACTTGGCGTTTTTAATCATTCTGGCAATAAGCTTTTTCCCTTTTTGGCTTACAAGATTAGCTCTTGCCGCATCAAGGCTTGCAAGCAGAAGCATTGACGGGCTGGTTGTATGAAGAAGTTTAAGTGCTTTAGCGACTGCGTCAGCATCAATGAGTGAATTTTTTGCAATATGCAGCATTGAACTTTGACTCATACTTCCGCCTGTTTTATGAAGTGAGTGCAGAACTGCATCGGCACCGAGTTTTAAAGCTGTTTCCGGTAATTGGCTGCTAAAATTCCACAAGCATCCGTGAGCTTCGTCAACAATTAGAGGGACACCGTGCTGTTTGCAAATTGTTGAAATTGATTTTATATCTGAAACTACGCCTTCATAAGTAGGATTAGTAATCCAGACCAGAGAAATATCTTTGTTATTCTCTAATGCATCTTCTATATTTTTGGGTGAAATACTGCCCCATATTGACCAGCCTTCAACCTGTTTAGGAACTGCCCATACCGGTTCTGCGCCGGAGAGAATCAGCCCTGTAAGAATAGAACGGTGGCAGTTTCTGTTAACAAGAACTTTGTTCCCTTTTTTGGTGCAGCCAAGCGCCATCGCAAGATTCCCGACGGTTGAACCGTTCAGAAGAAAAAATGTTCGTTCTGCGCCAAAAGCCTGAGCGGCTAGTTCTTGCGCTTCTTTAATCGGGCCTGTTGCGGGGTGCAGAGTTCCGAGGTTGTCAAATTCATCGGTTGTATCAAGTGATAAAACTTTTGTTCCGGTTAATTTCTTGAAGTCGTCAAAAATTGCGCGCCCTTTTGTGTGTCCCGGAATATGGAACTGGTAAGTCGGGTTTTCCCAAGCCTGTCTTAACGCTTCTACAATCGGCGCTTTAACCTGCACTTTTGTTTTATCTTCTTTTTTAACCTTTAATAATTTTGCCACGGCCTTTTCCTGTTAAAACTTTTAGTAAGAATATATTACAATAAAAAAATCGCGGGTACAAAAAATTGCGTTTTACGTAAAGATTTGTTAAATTTTATAAAAGTATTTCAAATGTGTTATTTGTATGTAAAGAATTGTTAAATAGATGATTTAAGAGCCTTGCGGGGAATTTTTGTAAGTGATAAATTTGTGTTATAAAATATTTGCATCTTAAAGAAAGGGGTAAAATATGAAAATTTCTCCGGTATTTTATCAAAATTATCAATCTGGAAACAGTGTACAAAAATTATCAAAAAATCGCGGTAAAACTTTACCTGCAAGATGTGAAGCAGTTGACACACTAACGTTTAAAGGTGACGGCGGAGCGTTAAAAGGAATTGTCGGCGGAGGACTTCTCGGTGCTGCCGCTGCCGGTGCTGTTATTTTGACAGGCGGACTGGCTGCTCTTGCCGCTGCCGGAGTAACAACTGCCGCAGCTATCGGGTGTGGAGCAGGACTTGGCGCACAGCTCGGAGGTATTATCGGAGGGATGACTGATGACAGCAGCGTTGAGGACTTAAGCGAGCAGGTTGATAATACAATTAAAAAAATAAAGGACAAAGTAGGTATAAAATAATATGTTGCAGCCAATATCACAAAATAACTTATCACATAAAGTTTATCCAAATTTTAAAAACACACCTTTTCAAAATCCTGTTAATGAAAAACCATACTTCCTTTTTGAAAAAAAATTTGAAAGGATTAAAACAGATGATGATTTTAGAAAAGCGCAGCTTGATCAGGCTGAGCGTTCTATAGTGCTGTCAACAGTTACATTTTTTACACTTTTAATGTGTGCGGTTATGTTTATGCTGGGAAGAGGTAAATCTACACCTGCGAAAAAACAGGTTCAGGATTTAACCGATATTTACTTTAAAGGATTTGAGTCTTTAAAGAATAATCCGAAGGTGCCGCTGCTGGAGAACTGTAAAAGTATAAATAAAGAATTGCGTGAAATACTGGAAATACAGGTAAAACAATCTAAGGCAGGTGATAATATTACAAAAGAAACAGGCGAGGCGGTTTCATCAAACAGGCTGCTTTTGTTCGGCCCTGCCGGCGTTGGCAAATCTTTCTTTGCAAAAATTTATGCAAAATCGCTTGATGCTGAATATACCGAGGTTTTGTATTCTGATTTTAATTCAAAATGGAGCGGCGAAAGTGTTGAAAATTTAAAATACATTTTTGAAAAAATTCTTGCGGCTGCGGGTAAAAATCCGCAAAAAAAATATGTTGTAACATTTAATGAAATAGATACAATTGTAATGCCTCCGGAAAATCTGGCACGGGGCAGCGGGCATGTTTTGTCAAAATTAGAGGATAGATCTGTATTTTTAAACTATATGGACAGGCTGAATGAAACAGCACCTAATGTAACTGTAATAGGTACAACAAACATATCTCCTAAAAATAACGGATTAGACCGGGCTGCAATGAGCAGATTTCAAAATATTGTGGAGGTTCCTTATCCTGATAAAGAATGTTTGTTTGAAGCGTTGAAAATGAACTTGAAAGGGATTAGCGGAGGCGATATATTTATTGCGGAAAACGAACGCCAGTTGAAAAAACTTGCAGAAACAATGGCAGCCCGCAGATTTTCGTTCAGAAATCTTGAAAATACCGTTAATCAGGCAAAACAATATTATAAAATTGAAGTAATTGACAGCGGTAAAAACGAAGGTTTCAAATTTGATTATTTGAAAAGAGGCGAGAATTCAATTAAGCTGTCCGATGGAGAACTTGAAAGACCATAGTTTGTGCCTTTAGCGCCGATTGTGGTATTTCTGTTACAATTCTCTTTTCTTTCGTGTTATACTGGTATGGTATTTTAGGATAAGGAGTGTTTTTATGAAAATCAGAGCGAGTCATATTTTGGTAGAAACAGAAGAGGAAGCTAAAAAATTAAAAGCAGAAATAGATAACGGAGCAGATTTTGGAGAATTGGCTAAAAAGTATTCAAAATGTCCGTCTGGCCAAAACGGCGGTGATTTAAGATATTTTGGCAAAGGTATGATGGTTAAACCATTTGAAGATGCTGCTTTCGCTCTTAAGAAAGGTGAAGTTTCCGAACCTGTTGAAACACAGTTCGGGTGGCATCTGATTTATCTTACAGATATTACTGAATAAGGATGTTTGATGACGGTGGATTTAAAGAAATTGGGTGTTGACTATCTTTTAGTCAATTCGACAAATGAATTTCTTGCAGAATATCCGGATTTAAAAGAGAATGCACGCTATTTGCTGACAAAATTCAGCGGCTCTACCGGTGATGCACTTGTTTGTCCTGATGGGAAAATATATCTGTTTGTTGACGGCAGATACCATACGCAGGCAGAGCTTGAAATAGGTAAGGAGGTTACTCTTGTTAAACTCCAAACAGGACAGCGGCAGGACTATGAAATTAGAAAATTAATTCCGCCGGGTTCTGTGCTTGGTATTGTTGCTGAAAAAAATTCTCAGTTACGGGTTGAAGCTTTTAAAGATATCAATGTAAAACTTTTAAATCTAGATCCGGTTAATTTTTATACTAAATTTAATCATAATAAAATTGAAGTGCTGCCTTTTGATTTGTGTGGAAAAGGTTTTGAAGAGAAAATTGCTGTAATTCCGCGGCCGTTTTTCTTATCAAATCTGGAAGAAGTTTCATATCTTGTAAATGGCAGAGATTTTAGTGAAAATTATTCAAGTAAAATTCAAGGGAAATTACTTTTAACAAATTATGAAAATATTTTGTTTACAGATATGGATACTACCGGGTTAAAAATTAATAATCTGATGTATATGCCGCTTGATTGCTGTGAAGAGATACTGGGTAAAATAGACTATCCTGTATATGTTGATAAATCTTCTGTAAATGCAAAAGATTATGCTGCAATACGTTATCCTGAACACAGAACTTCTCCTGTAAGTTTGATGAAATCAATAAAATGCAGCGAAGAGATTGAAAGTTATAAAAAAGCTTTTCAGGCTACAGATGAGGCTCTTTTAGCAACACGGGAATTTATAATGGCAGTAAAAGAAACTACCGAGTACGAAATTGCCGAAGTTTTAGAGAAAAATTTTTTACAAACAGGCGCCCGCTCCTTAAGTTTTAAATCTATTGTTGCTAAAAATAAAAATTCAGCGCTTGCACATTATTCTAAATGTTCAAATGAGGAGATTGTAAAAGATGGGGATTTAGTTCTTATTGACTGCGGAGCGTATTATGACAACGGGCTTGCAACAGATATCACAAGGGTATTTTTTAAAGGCGAACCGGATGATGAGTATAAAAAGGTATACACATTTGTGCTTAAAATGTTTTTAAACGCCTTTAATACAGAGATTACTGAAAATATATCAGGTTATGATATTGATAAAATTGCCCGTGATATGGTTAATAACGAGCCAATTCCGGGTTATGCATTCGGACATGGATTAGGCCACGGTCTTGGAATTAATGTTCATGAAGCTCCGCCTAATTTAAGCACTTCAGATATTGCCAAGACACCTTTACAAAACGGTATGTGTTTTACAATAGAACCCGGGCTTTATAACCCTGAAACCTTTGGAGTCCGGCTCGAAAATTCCTGCTATTTTTCGGGTAATAAAATTCATTCTTTTGCCCAAATGCCTTATGAAAAAAAACTTATTGATTTTAGTATGCTAAACAAGATGGAAAAAATATGGCTGGAGGAGTTTTTACTTGTATGATAGAAATAACATCGCTTACAAATGAAACGGTAAAAGAAATGGTAAAACTCCGGCAAAAGAAGTTTAGAGCGGAAACGGGGTTGTTTTTGATAGAGGGGAATAAGGCTGTAGAAGAAGCGATATCGGCGGGAGTTGTATTAACAAAGGTTTTTGTAGAAAAACCGGAAGATATCAGCGGTTATTTAAATTCAGGTATTGAAATTATAAAAACAAATGAAGCTGTTTTAAAAAAAATTTCTACGACGGACACACCTCCGTCAATAGTTGCAGCCGGGATTCAAAAAACTATTTCTGATGAATGGATTAGCACTGCAAAGCGGGTCGTTCTTTTAGAAGGAATAAAAGATGCGGGAAATCTGGGTACAATACTCAGAACAGCGCCGGCATTCGGTATTGACGGTGTAATTTTATACAAGGATACGGTTGATATTTATAATCCGAAATGCGTTCGCTCCAGTGTCGGGAATTTATGGAAAAATAATATTTCTGTAATAGATGATTTAAACAAATTAAAAAATCTACTTAAAGAATTTACTAAGATAGGAACACTGCCGGTGCAAGATAATGCGGTGTATTTAAGCGGGTATAATTTTCCGGAAAAATCCTGTGTGTTTTTTGGGTCGGAAGCAGAGGGCTTAAGTGAAGAGTTAAAAGGGATTACGGATACAAATATAACAATAGAAATGACAAATTCTGTTGAATCTCTTAACCTTGCGCTTTCAGCAGGTATAATTATGTACAAAATGAGGTTAATATGATAAAAGATTCATTAATAAATGCAGAGAAGTACTACGATCTGTCGGAAGGTATTAAAAAAGCTCTTTGCTATATTAAAGAGCAGAATTTATCAGCCCTGGCTGATGGAAAGTATTTGATTGACGGAGAAAAGTTTTATATAAACATAAATACATATACAACCAGAGATAGTGCGGATTGGGAACTTCACAAAAAATATATTGATATACAATATATAATATCCGGCGAGGAAAAAATAGGTATGTGCAGAAGAAAACTCTGTTCAGATAAAGTTCCTTATGTACCTGAACGTGATATAGAGTTTTTAGACGGCGCGGGCGGTGATTATATTACAATGGAAACAGGTGATTTTATGATTATATTTCCTGACGAAATCCATAAACCAGGAGTGAAATGTAATACAAATACAACAATGAAAAAAGCAGTGATAAAATTAGCAATTGATTATTAGGAGAAAAGATGAAACTTCATAATTCTTATACAAATAAATTAGAGGAATTTAAACCGATGGAGGAGAATAAAGTAAAAATGTATGTATGCGGGCCTACTGTGTATGACAATGCACACCTTGGCCACGCCAGATGTTATATTACCTGGGATGTATTGTATAGATATTTGAAGTTTAAAGGGTACGATGTAACATATTGCCGCAATGTTACTGATGTTGATGATAAAATACTTAAGAAAGCCGAAACAGAGGGGAAAACTCCTGAGGAAGTTTCAACATACTGGTATAACCGTTTTACTGACAGTATGAAAGCGCTTAATAATCTGAGGCCTGACATTGAACCTTTTGCAACAAAAACTCTTGGCGAAATGATAGGAATGATTAAGGATTTGATAGCAAAAGGATTTGCGTATGAAACTAACGGCGATGTATATTTCAGGGTAAAAAAATTCCCTGAGTACGGCCGTCTTTCAAAACAGCCTATTGATGCTTTAGAAAGCGGCGCACGTGTCGAAGTAGGGGTTCAAAAAGAAGATCCTTTGGATTTTGCACTCTGGAAAAAAGATGAAAAGTTCGGATACAAATCCCCGTGGGGTGTCGGGCGTCCGGGATGGCATATAGAATGCTCTGCAATGAGCCGCAAATATTTAGGCAAAACTATTGATATCCATGCCGGCGGGGCTGATTTGATTTTCCCGCATCATGAAAATGAAATTGCCCAGTCTGAGTGTGCTAACGGGTGTAAATTTGTAAACTACTGGCTGCATAACGGATTTGTAACTATTAATAAGGAAAAAATGTCAAAATCACTTGGCAATTTTTTAACTATAGATGACTTGCTTAAAAATTATGACAGCAATACAATAAGATTTTTTATACTGACAAATCACTATAGAATGCCGGTAGAATTTTCAGATGAGGCGCTACAGTCTGCGGCTGCGGGGGTTAAACGGATGTTAAACGCTAAACGTACACGGGTTGATGATACTCTTGATATTACAGAATTTGCTGAATATAATGACTTTATTTCTGCTATGGATGATGATTTAAACACATCGAAGGCACTTGCTGTGTTATTTGAATTGACTAATAAAGCTAATAAAGATGAAGAAGGCGCATTTACTGTTTTATATAAACTTGCATCAACTCTTGGTTTTACATTTGAAAAACAAAAACTTTCAGAAGAAGAGTTAAGCGAGCTGCTTAAATCACTTAATTCAGAACTCGGAACTAATTACCGGAATATGGAAGAAGTCATACAGGAACGAAAAAAAGCAAGAGAAGAGAAAAATTGGACTGTTGCCGATAATATTCGTGTAGGTTTGGATAAATTAGGAATAGTATTAAAGGATGGGAAAGAGGGAACGGTTTGGGAACTAAAATAGTCAGGAGTTTACTTTATCTGGTCTTGTTTTTCCTGATTCCTGCTGCATTTGCTGAAGATATTGTACGTGTGGGAATTACGGATAATAATTTTCAGTCTGTAAA
Source organism: uncultured bacterium (assembly GCA_949284715.1). Taxonomy (GTDB): domain Bacteria; phylum Cyanobacteriota; class Vampirovibrionia; order Gastranaerophilales; family Gastranaerophilaceae; genus CALUTH01. The sequence goes on along the minus strand of CASDWH010000007.1, from coordinate 30,454 downwards.
ACACTCGGACGTTATTATGTATGCAACAGATGACTATATGATATGTGATAAAGCTACCAAGCGGATTATAGCAAAAATACCTGCATCTAAAATATTGCGGGTAACACATGAAGAAGATTCTTTTCTTGTAAATATTGATAATGAAAAAACTCTGGGATTGCAGTCTTTTGTTGTTGTTTCTGAAAAGGGTTTAATAGGTATTGACGGCTTAAAACGTAAAGGAAAACCCGCTGTTTATCACGGAGCAATGGAGTTTTGCAGAACTAAGCAGAAAGATGGTTTTTATATAATTAATATTATAGAAATGCAGGATTATTTAAAAGGAGTGGTTCCAAATGAAATGCCTGTAAGGTTCGGATTGGAGGCTTTAAAAGCTCAGACAATTGCAGCAAGAAACTATGTTCTTGCACCGAGATGCAAAGCGTATGAGGAGTTTGATGTGGTAGACAGCGTAGCAAGTCAGGTTTATTTTGGCGCCAATACAGAAGAAGAAATTTCAAATCAGGCGGTAGAAGAAACGGAAGGACAGGTTGCATCATATAAAGGTGAACTTATACTGGCATTGTATAGCTCTACAGCCGGCGGATATACAGAGAGTTATGCAAATTCGTTTTCAGATAAATACCAGTTTCCCGCAGAGCAAAAGCCGTATCTTGTTGCAAAACCCGATATGCTTTCGTTTATTCCAATGACTAAAGAAGAAAATGCAAGAGCGTTTTATACCTCAATTCCGTCAGCATATGATATGGATTCGCCGTACTATAGATGGAAGAGAACCTGGACTTTAGAGGAGTTTGAAACAGATATTAATATGAATTTGAAATCTCTTGCACAAACAGGTTTTATAACACCGCCGCCGCAGGATAATTTTATATATAAGGTAAAAGATATAAAGGTTGTTAAGCGCGGTGAGTCCGGTAAAATTATGGAAATAGAAATAGATACGGAACGCGGTAACTATCTTGTGAGGAAAGAACTTATTATAAGACGGCTTCTCTTGAACCGTGGCAAGGCGCTGCCCAGTGCTAACTTTGTTCTTGATATAGAACGCGATGAGGCCGGAAATATAACTAATATTACAGCAAGCGGCGGAGGCTTCGGGCATGGCGTTGGTATGAGTCAGTACGGGGCGGGATTTATGGGAACGAAGCTTAATAAAAGCTATAAAGATATTCTTAAACACTATTATACGGGGATAACAATCGGCACAACCCCTGCTGTTATAAAAGAAGTTCCTGTAAAACAAAAATTTTATACGCCGGAAAAAAGAGGCTTTGTTGTTATAGACAACTACCAAAATGCTAAAATGCTGCCGGTTAGAATAAATGGTTTACTGCTTGAAATTGGTCTGGGCGGAGGTTTTTTACAAAAGAACTTTGAATATGATATTTCAAAGCATCTACAAAAAGGAGAGAATGAAGTAATCTTTTATCCTCCTGATCGAGGTAATTCAGGAAAAGAAATAAAAGCATTTATAGATTTAGGCCGTGATGAGGAATCGGATGACACAAAGTAAGACGGAAACAAACGGAATTTTAAGAGCTGCGTGGCTGATTGCTGTTATTACGATTTTATCGAAATTTATAGGCTTCCTTCGTGATATGGTGCTTGCCGGCCATTACGGTGCGTCGACTGTTTCTGATGCCTATTTTTATGCAAATCAGATACCCTCGCTTGCAATTATTTTACTCGGCGGTGTCGGCGGGCCTTTCCATAGCGCAACGGTTTCCGTTTTTTCAAAAATAATCCCCAATCTTAATACCAAACCGCCGGAAGAGGTTAATAAACTTTATTCAACTTTTTTTACCGGAACATTTATTTTGTTCGGATTATTTTCAGTCATTTGTTATTTCTTTGCTCCGCAGATTATGAGTTTTATTATATCAAATGGCAGTAACGAACTTGTAACGCTTGCGGCTGAACATTTTAAAATAATGTCGCCGGTTATACTTTTTGGCGGAATAATAGGAATTTATTACGGGCTGCTTGTTTGTTATAAACAGTTTACGCTGCCTAACATGTCGCCTATTGTTTTAAGCCTTGTTATAATAGCTGCGGTTCTATTATGCGGTGATGATCCGAATGGTCTGGTGCTGGCATGGGCAACAACTATTGGCGGATTATTGCAGCTTATTATCCAGTATCCAAAACTCAGACAGATAGGATTCAGGATTAAGCCTAACTTTGAGTTTGTTAATAATCCGAATTTTAAATTGATTTGTGAACTGCTTTTTCCTGCGGTTCTTAGCTCAACAATAGGACAGATTAATATTTATATTGATATGTTTTTTGCTTCCTCCTTAAGAGAAGGTGCCTGGACTGCGGTTGTTTATGCAAACAGAATTTTTCAGTTCCCCGTTGGAATCCTTGTGACAGCTTTTCTTGTCCCGCTGTTCCCCTTGTTCTCGCGATATGTTGCAGATAAAGACTACGACGGAATAAAGAACTACTTTAATAAAGGTGTCGGGGTTTTATTTTTTATGTCGATACCTATTATTATATGTGTGCTATTGCTCGCAAAAGATGCGATAAGTCTTGTCTTTGAACGCGGTGCGTTTGATTCACAGGCTGTAATGATGGTGACAGAAGCTCTATGTTATCTGTCTATTTCGATTCTTCCTTATGTGTTTAGAGATTCTATAACAAGGATTTATTATTCTTTCAATGATTCCAAAACTCCTTTTATAGTGGCAGCTTGTTCTATACTGTTAAAATATCTGCTTAATGTTATATTAATAACAAAATTCAATATGGGGATTGCCGGCATTACACTTTCAACATCGTTTATCACACTGTTTAATGCTGTTCTGCTTGGAATATTTGTGTTTAAAAAAATAAAACTGGATTATGCAGCACTTTTTAAAAATCTTTGTAAAATGCTTGCAGCCGGAAGTTTATCTTCTGTACTCTGTATAATCCTCTCCAAATGGATATCTGTAATGCCGCTTCCTAAATATATTTTTGAAATCGTAAAAATACTTGCTGTTGGACTTGTATGTTTTGGAAGTTATACTATATTCAATCTCCTTTTAAAAATGGAGTATGCAAAAGAGCTTTGTTCCCGTGCGGCAGGTAAATTCCTATCAAAATAATTATTTCTCTAAAAACGGATTATTTTTATACTGATTAAGGACTTCAGGATTATATTTGTTCTCAAACTCTTCTTTTGAAATATATCCATCAGAGTTTGTGTCTAAAATTCTGCCGGTTAAATCAAAATTGTGCGAAAGCATCCTTTGTATCATTTTTCTGTCATAGTTTGGCGAATAATATCTTTTTTTAAGCAGGGGTTGTTGTCTTTTTATTAAAAATGTCTTTTTTTCTAGCTGCTGCGTTGGTTTTTTTACCAGTTGTAACCTGTTGTTATACGCTTGTTCCGGTAAGTTCCCTGAAATTATTGACATAGTTCTCTCTCCTGTTTATATATTTTAGATATATAAAGTAACTTAAATTTGAATAATTGACTTTTTGTTTGTATATATTAATTTTTTGTAACATTTTCCTGTTGTATAATGTGTGTATGGATAAAACGGATTACAGGAAAAAATCTAGGGAGATAAGGAAAAATCTTGATATAGATGCAATAAGCCTGATAATACAGGGAAAAATACGGGAGCTTGAGGTCTATAAATCTGCTAAAAACGTAATGTTATATTATCCTAAAAAAGGAGAACTTGATTTATTAACACTTGTTGATGGTAAAAAGAATTTTTATCTTCCAAGACTGGAAAATATGGAGATAGTTCCCTGTCTATGGAAGCGTAATGATTCTCTTTGTTTATCATCATATAAAATTTGGGAGCCGTGTACAGAACCTGTGGGTGCGGAAGTTATTGATTTAATCCTCATGCCGGGACTTTGTGCCGATATACATAAAAACAGGCTTGGATATGGTAAAGGGTGCTATGACAGATTTTTAAACAAATATAAAAACTTTACAATTTTTGCTGTCCCTGACGAATTGATTTTCGAGTCGATTCCGACAGATAGCTTTGATAAGAAGGTAAATATTGTAATTTCACAGCACAGGGTTATTTATTAATAAATATAAACTTATACTAAAGTTATACAAATCTTATAAGTTTCGGTAATGCAGGAAATGTTTCTGAATTGTTAAAATTTTAGTATGATTACCTATGAAACGGAAAATTATATTATTTTGTGTCCTAAGTTTCGGATTCTTTCTAAAAAAACAGTGGAAGAGATAAGGACATTTTTTTTAGCACCAGGGCGGGAGAAGCTTCCGGTAATTGACATGGGCAACGTTGAGTTGCTCTCTAATGAGTTTTTTGATTTTCTTGAAAGTAACGGTGAAAAAGTGATTCTACTAAATCCGATAGCCGAAGTATTTGCACTTCTTAATCTTACAGGTTATGATAATCGGGTTAAATTATTTGTTAATACAATAGATTTAGAAGAGGATAAACGTGAACTCAGAAATAGAAAATTTTCTATTGTGTAATCCATAAAATAATGTATAATAAGTGTGAATGGATGGAGAAGAGATGGACACTATACATTTTACTAAAATGCAGGGGTGTGGAAATGATTTTATAATACTTGAATATTCTGAGTATAAAAAATCCAGGATGTTTATGGCTGATTTAGCAAGGAAGCTGTGTGACAGACATTTTGGCGCCGGGGCTGACGGCTTGATTATACCGGATAATAAAACTCAGTCCGAAGCTGATATCGGCTGGTATTTTTATAATTCTGACGGTTCTACCGCGCAAATGTGCGGTAACGGAATGCGATGTTTTGCAAAATATTTATATGATAAAAAAAATATTGAAAAAAATGAATTCACAGTACAAACAGGCGCAGGAATAATTACTCCAAGGATTTTATCGTATGGAGATGTTAGTGTAAAAATGTCTATACCGGTTCTGGAGCCAGAGCATATACCGTTTGGGGGTGAAAAGAGCTTGAACTGTTCTATAGAATTAAAAGAGACGGTATTTACAGGCAATGCGATTTCAATGGGAAATCCGCATTTTGTAATATTTACTGATGAAAATACAATGGATATGGCAAAAAAATACGGTGCAGAAATAGAAGCACATCCCCTATTCCCTGAAAAAACAAATGTGGAATTTGTTCGTATAATATCAAAAAATGAAATTGATTTGAGTGTTTGGGAAAGGGGATGCGGAATTACTTTAGCCTGCGGAACGGGTGCCTGTGCTTCTGTTGTCGCCGGAATTTTAAATAACTTAACAGAAAGTAATGTTTCCGTAAATCTTCCGGGTGGTGCTGTAACGATTGAGTGGCAAGGCTCTGAGGGTGATACTAATTATCCAGTATTTTTAACAGGCCCTGCAAATTATACTTTTGAAGGCGATTTCGTATTGTAATTTTTATGTTTATGTTACAATCTTTTGTATAAGGAGAAATATAAATATGAAAAATTATGAATTGTTAACTATTCTTAAACCCAATCTCGATTCAGAAGAAGTAGATAAGGTTGTAGAAAAATTAAACTCTGATATAGCTGAAATGGGCGGTTCAGTAGTTTCTTCCGATAAAATCGGACGCAAAAAACTTGCATTTGATGTTCAAAGCTTTAGAGATGGTTTTTTTGTAAATACGGTACTTTCTCTCCCCGCAGAAAAAGTTGCTGATTTTACAAGGAACTTAAGACTTAATGAAAATGTTATCAGAACAATGTTTTTAGAATCATCTAAGAAAGCACAGGAAGTATAATGTCATTAGCAAAAGCAGTAATCACAGGGACTATAGTAAGAACTCCCGAAGAGCGTTTTACTCAAAATAATGTTTCGGTTTCATCGTTTGTAGTATCTATTGATGAACGTAATGCTGAGCCGATGCTTTTGCGGGTAATTTCTAAAAGACAGTCCCATCAGGAGGTTCTTTCTACTCTTTCAAAAGCCGATAGGGTTTTGGTTGAAGGCGCTTTGCAAATTGCAAATGTTAAAGACGAACGAGGCAATGAAAGAAAAGTTTTTGAACTGGATGCTAATACAATAGAAAAAATCGGCGGTGCCTCTGCTGTATCAATGGCGGCTGTTGAGTCCGGCGAACCTATCGTTAAATATTCCGATAATGATGAAATGGAAGATGTTAACGAACTTATTAACGAGGAAGAAATTCCATTTTAAGTATAATATCTAAGGCTAGAAAGGCAAATTAAAACAATGGCAAAACAAGATTTACAAGACAAGAAAAAACGCAAAACATGTTCGTTTTGCGCTGAACATGTCGATGTAATCGATTATAAAGATGCGTCTAAATTGAAACGCTATTTGACTGAAGCTGGTAAAATTATTCCCAGACGTGTAACAGGAAACTGTGCTAAGCACCAGAGAATGATTACAAAAGCAGTTAAACGCGCTCGTGAAGCATCTATTATCGGATACGTTTTTGACTAATTGTATTAAATAAGGCGGGGTTAATCTCCTGGGGGATTAATTCCGCTTTGTTTTGTGTTTATACTCTATTATAAGGATTACAAACATGGATAATAAAATAACTATCAGATCAGACAGAAAAGATGATTATACGTTTCAGTACAAAGGTGAAGATGTAGTACTTAAAGCCGGCAGTATAATAAGTATTGCTGACGGATTGCATGAAGTAGTGCTGCCTACCTGTGTTATGAAAATATTTAACAATCTTATTGTTATAAAAGATAGTGTAAAATAGTTTATTTGTGTAGAAAAATACCGGAGTATTTATTGCTCCGGTATTTTTTATTATTTAATATTTTTATTATCTTTATCAGAAACATCTTCTATGTCTTTGACGGTATCTTCTTGAATTAGCTTTCCTTTATCGAAATTTTGTTTATAAACGAAATCCTGATAATATTCTTCTAATTCCGGTGTATCAACTTCAAATACATAGGCTTTAGCAGGTGCAAGGATTGCGCTTATTTCATTTTCAAAGGTTTGAAATTCACTCTTCTCACCATAAGACGGTGCTTCATTTTTAAGAGTTTGTCCTTCTTTTATGCCCGGAACAAAAACTTTTACTGAAATTGGGCGGTTAACATTTTTATTGGCAATAACAACCAGAGTTTTGCCGTTTAATGTTCTGGCATACGGGATAACCCAGTCACCTTTGTCGCCTTCTTTGTAGAGCTCTATAAAACTGCCTTTTGTGATTACGTCATTATATTTTTGACGCATTTCATTAGTTTCTTTCATAACCCGGCCTATATCGTGGCATTTACCTTCTGACGGAGCCGCAAAGTTAAATAAATCAAGTTTGTACGGATGAACTTTATTTATATTACTATCAGTCTGAGTTTCTATATCTTCCTTGCCCGCATACGGGTAATCATAGTAGTCGCCATACTGAAATCCGTCAACATAGTATGGATTTGTCATCGGTACTGTAGATTGGATAATTGTAGATAAATTACTGAAAATCTCGCCGCCTCTGGTCATAGCTGACATATCGTCGTGGGTTGTAAAAGAACCAATTAAAGATTTCCCGGCAAGTTCTTTTATTCCATCACCTTCGTAATCACGGTTCGTTAAGTCCAGGTTCATTGTTACATAATCTATGAACTCTCCGGCTTTCATTTCATGGAACATGTGATATTGACCGTAGTAACAGTCAAAGCCGGCTCTTAATGAGTCAATAGGTCTGTCGTGCATCATATTTAACTGCGGTGATGCACATTCATAAGTATAGGTTTCTGCAAGCCATGCAAATTCCGGATCTTTTTCGTGTGAGTAATTAATTAATATATCCCAGAATTCAGTAGGTTTCGCACGGGCAACATCAGCTCTGATACCATCAACACCGAGTTCTATACAACTATCAACAAGTTGTTTATGCATTTCTAATAATTTGGGATTTAAAAGACGTTTAGTTTCATCGGCCCATGGGTCAAACATTCTGATATCAACCCATCCTTGCGGACACTTGTCTTCTCCGTGTCTGCCGCGCGCCATTAATTCCTGTTCGTTATTGCTCATATCTAATGAGGCACAGCTTGGCAGGTCTAACATTACGCTTATACCTCGCTCGTGACAGGCATCAATAAATGTTTTAAATTGTTCTTTGGGGCTTCTCGGGTCTGAAAAATCAACCAGAACAGGATCAATCGCAATATCACCGTTATCTTCAACAAATTTTAGCGGTGCATAAACAGAACCTGCTGTTCCCATTGCTTTATGCTTCCCCGGCGGGTGGATTGGCAGCAGGTGAAGTGTATTAATTCCAAGATTTTTTATATCATCAAGTTTATCAATACAGCTAAGGAATGTTCCGGGTTTTTCTCCAAGACGCGGATTAATTCTTCTGTCCCCGTTTAAATCTTTTGCTCCCAGCATTCTTGGAATGACTGCCATTATTATTGCATCATTATTATGGATTTTGGAACGCAGATTATTTTGGTATTCTACATTCTCAGGTAATTTATCATTAACAGCGTTTGTTTTTTTTACGGCAACGGAATTAACGGCTGCCTGACTATCCAAATATTTGTCAAAAGGATTTGTCTGATTTGTATTGTTTGATTCAGCCGCTGTTGTTTTGTTTTCTTCCGGATTTGCTTTGAAATTCATCTGGGTATTCAGAATTTTTACATTGAATAAAGAATTAATTTGCATTTGCAGCCTCCTCTTCAATCTTGTTTTCCGGTTTTAAATCTTTTTGATTGTTATCTGTATTTTGTTTTTCAAGACTTTCTTGTTTTAAACGTGCAATTCTGTCTTTTTCAAGAGGGATTGTTGAATCTTTTTTTCCGAAGAAGAATTGGGCAATAATTGAAAGGCTGAACACGCCGATAAACAGTCCGCCAAACATTCTTAACCATTTGTTACTATTATATGAGTTTTTAATACCTTGATTCAGAAACTCAACCGGATTTTTGCCTTCCGCACGGAACCTTGCATTAGGAGATGAAAGCAGAGCATCATCATAAGGTTTCAGAAATACGTTATTGTTTGTAAATTCTGAATACTGCCAGTTTGCGTGGTCATTAAATAGTAATCTTCTGGTTTTATCAATCCAGCCTTCTACTGTATATCGCGATTCTTTTTGCAGCGCTTGTTTTGTCGCATTATCCAGATATCCGTTTTCACAGTAAATGAGGTTCATATAATCTTTGAAAACAAGCGGTCTGTTTCTGTTATTAAACTTGGAGAAGAAATCTGTAGACATTGCCCCTATAACATTGTGTTTTGCCTGATTAAACATTTCTGCTTCAATAGGCTTTTTATCAGGTGCGATTTCTCCTAGATGCGCTCTTCTGTAAATATCCATTGAATGAATAATTCTGTCGCATGCGGTTATGAAGTTTTCTATCTTTTTAACATTTTCTTCAACTTCGTGATATGCAACTGTATAATTATATGCATTATCACGGGGTCTGTTTATAAGTACTTTCATCAGGTTTTTAAACGGTGTATCCTGAGGAATATTTGTATTAAAATTATTAGCAAGTTTTGTCTGTAATTCAATAAACTTATCAATTTCCGTGCCATAGGCCCCATAAGTTCGTACATTCCAGTTGACTCCGTTTAGCTGGTTAGAACCTTTTATGAAATCATTATATTGTACATATTGAGCTTCATTGCTGCCAAAGATTTCCTTTAAATAAGTCATTTTGATTTCATCAATTTCTTTAATTGCTTTTTTATAAAGCTCTTCATCTCGTACGAGTTTTTCAAGATTTTTCCTTGCAGCTTTTTCGATATCATCAGTATTATCAACTAAAGTTTTAAATGATTTAGATGTAATAACGTTATTTGGGAATACAATATTAGTGAAGGTTTTTTCCAGTTTTTTCCAGAAGAACGCGTTTTGGGAATCTGCAATATTACCCATTTTTAAGTCATTAATTTCCCGTAATTGTTGCAGTCTGGTAATGTATTCGGCAAGAGGAGCCGCCATCTTTTGGATATTTAGAGCGGCATCTTTTGTCATAATAAGTTTTTCTGATTTTGGAATAATATTGTTTCCATTGATTTCATTAATAGCCATTTGTTTTACACGCTGTAAAACTGTTTCGGAAGAAATACTGCCGGAATTAGTAAATTGAGTATTTTCAATCTTTTGTCCTACAGCCTTTGTTACTGCATTTATGAGTCGCTGCTTATCAACGACAACACCGTCTTTGAGTAATAATTCAAATTGTTTTTTTGTTATAGGTTCGTTATTGTTGAAAGCTGCTTTAATCTCTGATATTTTAAATTTTTGTTGTTCACCCTCCTGTGGTTTAACAGGAGATAGTGCATTAAGTACATCATCAAAGGAGATGATGGCATTTTTAAGATATTTGTGTCCCTGGAACTGAACTTCAATATTTTTAACAAGATTTTCGATATATTTATTGTCAAGGACAACTTTATCAGGATGAGTAAGCATTGCTGTAATATCTTTTGCAAGTGCAGCAGAGATACCTGATGGGGAATCTTTTGCTACGGTATTAGCAAAATTTATAACATCTTCACCTTTTAATATTTTCTCAGAATCTTCTAATGCTGCAAAATTCATTATTTTGCCCAGCAGTTTTTTAGCAGCGTCAGAAGACTTGTTATTTTCTTTTGGGGTTGTAATTAACTCATTATACATTGCATTGAGTTTTTTATTGTATTGTGAAGCTTTGTGCTTAACAATGAGTGGTTCGTAAACTCTTTCAAAACCGTTGCATAGCAATGCTGTAAGGGTTGGAACTGCGACTCCCGAGGTAAGCATCCATAGGGTGTTATTTTGGATGGCTATTTTCCTCATCTGGTCTTTTGCCATTTCGTTTCTATTGGTTGCATCTTTTGCTATGCCCATATAATCGGCTATTGCGGAAATATTTTCGCTTTTTTTCTTGCCGTTGAATAATTCAAACGGTACATAGTTTGGATCTTGAAATACTGATTTATTTCTGCCCTGATCGTCTATGTATCGTTTATCTGCATCGAATCCGTGAACAGCTCTTGCGGGGCCGAATATACCAATTTTAGGCCAGAGAGCCATAGATGTTAAGAACGAGGCTAAACCAACAAATTCCATGTGTTTAGGCATTGTTGCTATCCGTTTTGTAGTCAAGAATGAGGCAATGCCAAGACCGCCGAGAACCAGGCCTACATCATTGGTTCTTCCTAACTGATGATCATTTGCGGTTCCTGTATAACCTTTGTAGACCGATTTAATATCGTAAATACGGTTAGAGAAGAATCGGCCGATAGATGCAAACAGCCCGCCGTTTAGTAAGTGGCCTTGTCCCGGTTCAGGTTTAATTCTGTTTACAGAATCCGGGATTTCATTATGGTTTCTGTAATGTCTTTTTGGCAGCGGAAGCAGCCGCTCCATTGCAACATTACTTGAATTTTGGTCAACATTTGGCCTTTGTGTGAAAGGTGTTTGATTTTGAATTCTACTTATTGCCATATTACATCACCATACTGTCTTTTGAATCATCTATAACTTTTGTGTCACACAGGTTTTTCCCCATATTGCGCGCTCTTATTATTGTATTTGCAACACCGAAGATTGTAGAACCTGCTGCAGTAAACAGCAGGGCTTTTCCTGCATGTTTCTTGAATCCTTTGGAACCAGGGGCGCCAAAATAAAATTCTTTAGCAGAGGTTTTAAATGTGTCTTTCAAAGCTTTCGTTCCTTCTACTGTATGCTGCCAGATATTACTGAGTTTAGCCCCCATTTTTTCTTTAAATGTGGCATCTTTTTTAACTACTTTTTTACCAAGTTTTGTTCCGCTCAGGTATGTATCATAATAGCTGTCCCAATTTCCGCATGCTGCAAGTGCAACCCCGCATGCCGCCCATAAGAAAGAAGAAATTCTTGAGGCTGTTGTTGCAGTAGAAATAACATTTTTAAGAATTGGTTTAACTTCACTTTCTGCGGAATTAAGGTTTTCGCCCAGTCCATTCTTCTTTGCTACTTTGTCGAAAAATTCAGGTTTAACGAGGTCAATTCTTGGAAATTCTCCGCTTTCCCATAGTTTTTGGTATTGATATTGCGGATCTAAATCCTGAATTATTCTTACCGGCGCTTTGCTTCCGTTTTTATCATTTGGTTTCGGCGGCTGGCGCGTGATGACTTTAGGGAACGGATAGACAACATTTAAGTATGGCTGTTCAATATCAATGCCTGTTGCCCATGATACCGGTCTTGTAATCAAGTCTTTGGATAGTGTTTTGGCTAAAGCGTAGAAAATAACACCGGTTGCTAATTTAAGCCCTATTTTTTTTGATTGCTGCATCCCTCTGCTGTCAAAAAATTGACTTGCGGCATTGAATACCCCTATAAAAGTTGCACTGCCCAGAATATATGGCACACGTCCCATTGCTAAAAATTCATAAAAGTTTGAATTAATATCCCCTTTAAGTCCTTTTACCCAGTATTCGGTAAAGGCATTTGTTGTCCTGTGAAAACCGGCCTTGCTGCGGTTTTTAATGCTGCTTGAAAGGACTTTCGGCTCCTCATTTTCTTTCTTTTGCTGCGCAGGATTATTACGTTCCTTACGTACCGCAGCGTAATTTACTGTATCACCTGTTACTTTTGGTATCATAATAACTCCAAATACACTACCATATATATCAAAATTCAAAAATATCTAAATTTGCTATTTATTTAATATAAAATTTACAAAAATTTACAATTATTTTCTATAAAATATATAACCCTTAAAACCTTTTGTAATAAGCTTTAAAAGAATATTAAATAATAAAAAAAATATATAGTGTATATTTAGTTTTTCATGCTAAAATCTATTTAGGAATACATGATGAAAATATTAGATATTAGAGGCAATTTAATAAAAATTGAGAGTAGTAAACCTGTAGGAGTTTCATCACTGCTTAAAATTAGTGATAAGGACAATAACTATGTTGCTCAGGTTTTGTATGTTGAAAACAGCGCTGCATCTTATATGCTCTTTGCCAAATTGTTAGCGTATTTTGATAGTCCGCTTGCTGCGGTTAATATTCAGAATCTGTCAAAAGATGCATTATGTGAAAAACTAAATTCTACAGATATAGTTTCTAATCTGGGAAAAAATAAAGATATTATATTTGGTGAATTGGCTTATGAAACAGGTATTCTTACAGCAGATAAAGGTATTCTTGATAATAAAATCTTAATTGCAGCAGAAAATCCTTCACATGCTAGTTTGATAATCAGTAATCTGGCATGGCAGATTCAAAATTTAGGTTATAACACTTTGATTTTTGATACAAATGGAACTTCTGAAGGTGTCAAGCTGACAGCCGGAGTAGATTTTAAACTTCCTCTTAATGCGCATGCTGTTGAGTTTATTTACAATAAATATTTTTCAGATATTACTGATGAAAGCAGAGCAATTGTTAATTCTATTTTTTCAGAGTTAAGAGAGTATGCCTCAACTGTTCCGTATATTCCGTTTGGCGCATTTAAGTCGGTTATTGATGAAGTACTTGATTATTCTAACAATATGAGTTTGTTTTTCTTTAAAACAAAGCTTGAAAAACTTGCTGCTATGAGAATTTTTGCGAATTCTCATGACGAAGTTATGGATTGGACAACCTTGTCTGAGTACGGCCCCGGAACGATAGTAATTAATCTTGCACAGATTCCCGGAATATTTATCAGTGAATATATTAGCCTTATTCTTGAATCATTTAAAAACACAGATATTAAAATATATGCGTTTGCTAAACTGGCTGATAATTTTATAAATAAAGAGTTAGTTAAAGAGATTATTGAAAATACTAATGTAATAACCTCTTGTGTTGTTAATTCAAATTGCAGATTTTTATCAGCCTTTAAGCAGAATTTCAGTGGAATGATTGTATTTGGCGGGATAAAGAAACCAGATAATTTTGATTACTGTAAGTTCCTTTTGAAAAATTTACAATCTGATAAATATATTTATGCCGGAAAGTATTCAGCACCGTATTCATTTATTTTTCAGCTAAAAGAGATAACGGAAGTCCTGCTTGCGCCGGATAAAAAATCGAAAAAAATTCTAACAGAAACTAACGTCACAAATAACGAAGAAACTTTCTCATCAGGAGAGCTTAAAGAGGCTGTGAACCAGGAAACCCTTGAGAACAAAACATCTCCTTCAGCGCCGGATGAGCCGGAAACAGCAGGTGAATATGAACCGCTGCCTGTAGTGGAAGAGGAACCTGTAGTTGAAATCACAGATTATACTCCAGAGGAGAATGTTGCTGATGAACAAAATTCTGCCTCTGCTAAAGAAAATCCGCCGGGAGCCGAAGCCCAGCCGGAGCCTGAGTATCAGGAGCCGGTTGAGGAATTACCTGTACAATCAATAATGGAACCGCAAGTAGTTAGTGAAGATGAATCTGATATCACTGAAGATGTAAAAGAACAAAAGCTTGAGGCGATAGATATGCCGTCTGTAGAGCAAGAGTATGAAACACTTGAAGTGGTAGATGCAGCGCCCATAGAACAGCCGGCAGAGCCGAAACAGGAATACAGCACTGCTGAAGAAAAATCTGTTTCGACTGAAGAGGCGGCTGTTGTTGAAGAATACGCAGATGACCTTACTGACGGTTCAAGCGAAGAAGAAATGCCGCTATATGAACCTGTCGAGCCGCCGCTGCAAGAAGATGATTCGGAATTAGAATTGGAAGAAGAAATTCCTGAACTTTCCGTTGAGCTGGAAGAGCAATTAGATTTTACAAATGATATAAGTGATTCTTCTGTTGATAATTCTGACACTTTGCCTGTAGAAGAAGATGATAATACCGAATTACGTTTTGCAGGAGATAATTCTTCAGATGAAGAATTATCGTTAGCCTCTAATGAACAAGCAGAAGGGGTATCAGAGGTTGCTGATGACGAAACCGTCGCGGAGAAAACTCCGGAGGAACTTCTTGATGAGGAAATAAGGCGCGATGTTGATAAAGTTTATATGGCGCCTCATCAAGATGATTCAGATGAATTGTCAGAGGATGACCTTGATTTTATTGAAGAACTGGTAGGCAGTGATGATATCGAGCTTGAAGAAACATCTCCTGAAGATGATTTAAATGCATTTACGGATGATTATGTCGCCGAACATTCGGATTTACTGCCTGAAGAAGATCAACTGCCTAAAATACCTTCCGATGACGGTGCTGTTTTACAGCAGCGTAATACGGCTGCACCTGCGGTGCCGATTTATACTGCTGAAATACCCGAGGATGCACTTGTTCATAGTGATCCCATTCAGCAAGGCGACAGGGTGATTCATGTTAAGTTCGGGGTTGGTGTTGTTGAAAAAATATTCAGCTATGGAACTAAAAATTTCTGTTCTATAAATTTTGAAAATATTGGCAGGAAAGTTCTTGATCCTAATATTACCGAACTTAAAAAGGCTTAGTTTTAAACAATGCGATTGGTTGAATTATCTCCTTTCAGGTAGTTTCTTATATTTTGGAATGTAATTTCAAGAATAGTATTAACAGCATCTATTGTATTGTATGCGATGTGCGGTGTGATAATCACGTTATCAAATTCAGCAAGTTTTTGTGTAATTATTGTTCGTTGTATACAGAATTTATCAGCTTTAGAAATGGTAGAGATTAACTGTTCATCATTGTTAATTATAACATTTTCACATTCTAAAACATCAAGCGCGCAGCCTGCAATTTTGCCGCTTTCTATTGCATTATACAGCGCAGCGGTATCTATTAATTCTCCGCGGGCGGTATTAATTATATAACTCCCCGGCTTCATCAGAGATAATTCATATTCCGATATCAGGTGAAAGGCTTCTTTTGTATACGGGATATGCAGTGTTATAATATCTGCCTCCTTAAGAAGTGTTTCAAAATCTACATAGTTAACTATATTATTCAGTTCGAGATTTTTTTGTATGTCGTTTGCAATAATATTCATACCCAGCGATTTGGCCACTTTACAGACAGAACAGCCTATTGCGCCGGTTCCTATTACTCCGAGTGTTAGTTTGTTTAAATCTCCTCCGATATAGTTTTGTGTATTGATATTTTCTTTTCGCACGTCATTTATTGCCGGAACTACTTTTCTGATTAGTGCAATAATCATGCCTATTGTATATTCTGTTACAGAGTTTTTCCCGTAATGTTCAACATTTACTACCCGGATATTGCGCTTTGCACATTCGTCTATATTAATATGGTCGTATCCTGTTGAACGCGTAGCAATCATTCTTAAGTTTTTGAATTTATTGAGAACTGTACTTGTAATCTTTGAGGTAGTAAATATACTGATAATACAGGTTTCCTGCGCATCGTGTTCACTAATTTCTGTATCATCATTAAGCGGAGTTTTTACAAATTTTATATTAAAATCGTTGTTAGGGTGGTTTACGAAATACTCTTTCTCTGAATCCCTAAAATCATAAAATATTATATTCATTCTATGTCCCCTTTTTCTCTTTTTATTATTAATGAGCAATATTATTTAACTATTCTCCTGTTGTACAGGGGTGATGGAAAAATATAGTACTAACGGCTAATGTTTTATAAAAAAACACGGTTAATATAAGAGAGTCAATCGAAAGGAGCAGACAGAATGAAAACAGATTTAATAATACGTGAGCCTGATTTATATTTTGATAGTATACATAATGAATTGAATAATTTTTTAAGAGATACAGTGTTACATCCGGTATTTTCTAATCCGCTTACATTGAAGAAAAATTCAATATGGCGCCCTGCTGTAGAGGTTAAACAAACTGATAAGATGTATAAAGTTAAAGTGCAGCTTCCTGGTGTAAAAAAAGAAGATATTGATGTTGAGTTGGATAATGATTTTATGACGATAACAGCAAAAATTGAAGAAGAGAAAGAAGAACAACAAGAAAAAGAAAAGAATATAAAATATCATACGTGCGAATTCAGGTATGGTAAATATCAGCGTACAATTTCTTTTGATACCCCTGTAAAGCCGGAGGAAAGTACTGCTGAATATAAAAATGGAGTACTAAATATTAGCGTTCCTAAAATAACAGAAAAGGAAGCATCCTCTCATAAATTAGAAATATCTTAGAAGATTGGAAACCGCCGCAGCCGTACTTCTAGAGATTATCAGGCTGTATTGATGCGGTAAAGGGTGGAATTAGTCCACCCTTTTTATCCCGGAGTAATCTACTACTAAACTGCAATGAAAAAATCGTAATAAAAAGTTATCATATACTTGAAATCCTCATCGCTCAATCCTCTCGCTTAGAGAGGTTTTTTTTTTAATTATAAATATTTGTGTACATCCAGTAAGTTCTGATAATTTTCTTAACGTAATTATTCGTTTCCTGATATGGAATTTGTTCTACAAATTCGTCTATATTATTAAACTTTAGTGATTTTTGCCAGCTTTTAACAGAGCCGATACCGCCGTTATATGCTGCAAGTGCAAATAATGCTTTGTTATCTAACTGGTAAAGCAGATTTGCAAAATAAATACTTCCTAATTTAATGTCATTAACAGTGGGATTTTTTATTTTTTGGATATTATAGCTTGCAATTAGCTCTCTTTCAGTTGCCGGCATCATTTGCATTAAACCTTTTGCCCCGGCATGGCTTTCTGCTTTGGGATTAAAATGGCTTTCCTCTTTCAGAATTGATAATAGAAGAACCGGATTATTTGTATATCGGTATTTTGTAATTGTATCCCAGTAGTGTATCGGGTAAACTAACCGCCATCTTAAATCATCAAATTCAGGTTTTACCGGCAGCTTGTCCATAGCTTCACGGGCAAGGATACAGGAACGTGTATACTGTCCTTTTTTGTATGCAATCCAGCTTTGGACAAAACCGTCTGATTTACAAATCTCTTCAACCAGATCATAGTCGCCGAGCAGTGCAAGTTTAATAACCAGATTCTTTTCCATAGATTTTTTGTACGGAAATACAACTTTTACAGCATCAAGAGTTGATTCGTCAAACAATTGAAGATCTTTGTTTAATGATAGATATGCGCGGTAAGCGTAATAACTGTCAGGATATTTCGCTAATGTGTGCTTGAAATAAGCGTTAGCTGCCTCGTGGTGTTTTGTTTTGTCTGACATTTTACCCATAAAGTATGAAATCATAGGGGCTGATTTAGCATCCGGAAATTTTTTCATATGGATTTTGCCAAATCTATCAACATCAGAGTATTGCTTGTTTAGGTATTTGTCAAGAAATACGTTTGCAAGCGCATCTGCTGCAAATTGTCCGTTGGGATATTGTTCATACAAAGTTTTATAACACGCGGTTTTACTGTTACCTGATTTAGTATTGCAATCCAGATATAAAATATAGTCGGAACATTTAATTTTTTTATTTTTAAATAGTCCGTTTAACCTGTTTAACCCGTCTTTTTTAGAAGGGAAAAAGGTCAGATAAATGTCTACAATTTTGTATAATTCTTCGTTTTCAACAGTTTCAGAAGATTTATTTAAACCTTCTTCTATATATTGTTTAGCATGAGTTTTATCATTGAGTTTTATTGCAAGTTTAGCCCAGGAGTCCCAGTTTTCTTCGCGTTTTGTTTTATCCATATATATTTTGGATTTTTGATAATCGCCAAGTTCATAATAAGATTTTGCAATAATAAGGTTATCATAAGCTGTATTGACTGCACCGAGCTGTACTAAGGTGTCAATTGCGGATGGAGCAAACTTGCCTGACGGAGATTCGGTTAAATAGCTGTAGAGTTTTTGAATAGCTTCCTGTGTTAATTTTTCCTGCTTTTTTTCACTTGCCTCTGCGGTTTTTAATAAATTTATTTGAGCCAGATAATATTGTGAAGGCTCTGCGTATTGCGAAGACGGATATTTTTTTACAATCTTTTTAAAATACTTTTCAGCGGTAAGATTTTGTTCTTCAAAGTTTAGTACTCCCATGTTGTATAAACTAAGTACGGCAATTGATGAACGCGGATGAAAGAGAAATATTTTCTTGTATTTCTTTTTTGCATTTTCATTATCTTTTAATAGTGTGTAGCATCGGGCTTCTCTAAACATTGCGGCTGATTTTACACTTGAAAAAACAGGGACTTTGGAAAAAAGTTCCTGTGCAGCCTCATAGTTTTGCAGCTTATATTCAGCAAGGGCTTTGCTATAATTCTGAAAACCGGTAGATTCTGCTCTTGAGATATCAATTATAAGTATTGTGAACAGTGTAAATAAAACAAAAACTATAACATATAAAATTTTAGTATTAATCTTTTCCATCAGTTTTGATTCCAAATTATAAATTACTTGTAACATATACAGAGGGGCGCCCTGTCCGGTATTAAAAAATAACCTGATAATATTGTAACCTAATTTTATGAATAAGAAAACATCCGTAATAAAAAACTATGCTCTTTCGCCGTATGTGTTATACTTAGATTATACGGATATTTCAAGGGAGAGCATAGAAATAGAATCTTTAATAGAAAAACTGGCAGGGCTTACTGGCAAGTTAAGATTATTAAGTATTATGAAGAAAATGGAAACGGCATTTCAGAACGAAAATTATGCTGTAGCGGAGAGATATGCCGAAAAAATTCTTGCTGTATATCCTGAAAATCTTAATGCATTGAGAGGGCTGGGATTAAGTAAATTTATGCAGAAAGAATATCAGGAGGCGCTTGATGAATTATTGAAATCCCTTGAACTTTCGGAGGATAAAGAGTTTGACTATACATATATCGGCTGGTGCTACTGTAATTTAAAGAATTACCGAAAAGCGTGTGAAGCTTTTGACCGAGCGATAGAATTGAACCCTCTCTATGAGCCTGCATTGAGCGGAAGAACCCAGGCTCTGTTATATTTGCATAGCGACAGGCTTGATACGGTTGAATCTTTAGAAAAACGTATTAAGTAACTATTTATTATAAATTATCTTTAATATAGAATAATTATAGTTTAGTTTAATTAAGGAGAATAATTATGTCGTTTAAAAAGATAACAGATTCTGTTTTATATTGCGGTATAAATGACTTTGACCGTGTTATATTTGATGAACTTATTCCGCTTGATAATGGCACTACTTACAATTCTTATATTGTTAAAGGAAATGATAAAATTGCGGTAATTGATACGATGTATCCTAAATTTACCGAACAGTATTTGAAATCGTTTGATGAAAACGGGATTAACAGAGTTGATTATATAATCGCAAATCATGGCGAGCAGGATCACTCCGGCTCAATCCCTGCACTGCTCAATAAGTACCCGATGGCAAAAGTTGTTACAAACGGTAATGTTGCAGGGAATATAAAGGAAATGCTTCTTGTTCCCGAGGATAGAATTCAGGTTATTTCAAATAACGAAGAATTGGATTTGGGCGGTAAAACCCTTAAATTTATTCTTGCTCCGGGGGTTCACTGGCCGGATACAATGTTTACTCTTTTAAAAGAAGAAAATGTTATATTCACCTGTGATTTTCTCGGTTCACATCATACATTTGATGAAGTTTTTGCAGTTCCGTCAGATAAACTTACAAGGGGAATTAAAAAGTATTATGCGGAAATTATGATGCCGTTTAGAATGCTTTCTAAAAAATACACTGCACAAATTCGCGAAATGAATGTAGATGTTATATGCCCGAGCCACGGCCCGATGTATAAAGACGAGGGGCTTGAATATATCTTATCCCTTTATGAGGATTGGACAGCGGATGAGGGTAAAAATCTCGTGCTGCTTCCTTATGTTTCAATGTATGGCTCTGTTGAGGAAATGGCGGACTATGTTGAAAAAGGTTTAAAAGCAAAAGGGATAGAAGTCTTTAAGTATGATGTAATTCGCGGAAATCTTGGAGATTTAGCTGTGGCACTTGTTGACGCAACAACAATTGTTATGGGGGTATCTATGGTTCTTGCCGGCCCTCATCCGGCGGCTGTCAATGTTGCATACCTCGCAGGAGTCTTGAAACCAAAAGCTAAATTTGCTTCAATTATAGGCTCGTACGGCTGGGGCGGTAAATTGTTTGATAAGATTGTTGAATGTATCGCTCCGATAAAGCCGGAAATAGTTGAGCCGGTTCAGGTTAAAGGTAAACCTAAAAAAGATGATTTTGCTAAACTTGATGTACTTGTAAATTCAATTTATGAAAAACACAAATCACTTGGTTTAGTATAGTATAAATAAAAACACCTTTCATTGTTTAATGAAAGGTGTTTTTTTTTATTAGTTAAATTCCCAACATTTTTAATTGTTTGTGCTATATTTTGAACTTTTATGTTAAAAACCCTTTGCTATTTTTCTTCCAGAAGAACAATTGGCGGCTGCACTAATAAATAAGTTTGGATGTGTGTTTCAATATCTTTTGCATTTATAGAGTCAATTATCTCATTTATTTTAAAACTGTCGTAATCATAATTATACAAGGCCTCATTTGCTGTTATAATTGAGTCATTGTTAAAATCTTCTTTTATTAATTCTTTATAATGTTTTTTTATTGCATCTAAGACCGTATTGGTTACTTCGTCATCGGCAGTAAAAGTTTTTAGAAATTCTTGTTGCTTCGATAGTTCTGTATTTATCAGGTCATTATTATCAAGGTTTTTCCCTTTCGGCTTGAAGCTTAGTTGATGGTAAATATAATTATTATTTGATAGTATTTTATCAAACACATCTTGTTGCATTATTTCTGTATCACAAGAAAATAGTTTACTTTTACTCATCATTATTACCAGAGAACTAAAAATAGCAATGAGTGAATCTCTCACGGAGTTGCTGACAAAGGGGTATTGTGTATGAATCATATTCTCGGTATTTAATATTTTATGTGCAATCTTCATTTCTGTATTAGGGATAAAGGTTGTTGAGTTCCTCTTTTTGGAGATTGTAAATTCATTTAAATTACTATTAAGCGCGTTAAATAATTCTTTTTTATTTATATTTAATTGTTCTCTGTCCAAAGTTATAAAATATTTTGCATCAGCATTTTTGAGCATGTTTTTATAGTCATTCTTAAAGTGTGATAAATTTATTTCGTTTATATTTGTATTATCTGGAAAAACATAATGTAATATTTTTTTTGCCTCTTCAAAGTCTTTATCGTTGAAACAGGGTTCTGTAATAATTTTATTTAAAGCTTGTATTGCTTCTAAGTTTGTATTATCAATTACTCCGTTAATTGTATAAAAACCGTTATTATTTGTTTCTGCTTTAAAATTTAGGTTGTTCATTTCTAACTGCTTGTTAATTAAATATATTGCAATAAAGTTATTTGTATAATCAGTATCTTGTTCATTATTTGACAGGTAGAATTTAACTGCTATTTTATTTTTTTCATCTTTATTACTTACATTAGGGGTATTTAAAAATAATTGTAACTTTGTATCAGGATATTCAAATACGCGGATATTTGGTAAATCAAGGTGGTCGTTACTCATAATTTGGGGCATATAATCAGCGGTTGTTTCAACAGGCGCTGAATTATTTTTGCCGCTGAATGTTATATTCGCAGGAAGATAATAAGCGTTGGTTTGCATCAGCTCATTATTTCGTTTTTGTATGTTATTATTCTTGACCGGTCTTTTTTCTGCCGGCTAGAAATATGATTTATTTGCAAAAGATAACTGTTGAATTGGCTGTAGCATAAAGAAATCCTTAACTTTATTGGCATTTATATTAAATCAATGAATAAAAAGATTTGCTTTAATGGCGTAAATTGCGTGAAAAATTTTACATTTTGTTATAATTTTAACCTAAAACTCGGCAAGAGCTGCAAAATCATTAAGGGCGATATGCCAGTCACGATAGCGGCCGTTGTTGTTTAAAACGCTGTGCTTTGGCCTTTTGGCGTTTGTTTTTATCTCTTCTGACTTGCAAGGAACAATATTTGCTTTAATCCCGAATACCGAAAAAATTTCCTCTGCAAATTGATATCTTGAAACTTCGCCGCTGTTACATATATGATAAATTCCATATTTTTTACCGATAATGTTAACAATCCCTGTTGCAAGGTCAACAGTCCAGGTTGGGGAGCCGATTTGGTCATCTACAACCTTTATTTCTTTTTCGGGATTTTGAAGAAGCATTTTTGTTACAAAATTATTCCCATGATGACCGTATAGCCAGCTCGTGCGTATAATATAATATTTATCCAGCTCTTTGACGGCCTCTTCTCCTTCAAATTTTGTTGTTCCGTAGTAATTAATCGGGTGCGGTTTGTCCTCAGGCTTGTATGGTGTATTTTTTTCTCCGTCAAATACATAGTCTGTAGAAATATAGATAATCGGGATATCATAATTTTTGCAGGCATGTACTATATTTCTTGTTCCAAGCACATTAATTTTATGTGCTTCTTCTCTCTCAATTTCTGCTTTTTCTACATCTGTATATGCGGCAGTGTGTATTATTAATTCAGGCTGATGTGAAAGTATGACATTTCCAACT
Organism: uncultured bacterium; assembly: GCA_949284715.1. Classification (GTDB taxonomy): domain Bacteria; phylum Cyanobacteriota; class Vampirovibrionia; order Gastranaerophilales; family Gastranaerophilaceae; genus CALUTH01. The sequence goes on along the minus strand of CASDWH010000007.1, from coordinate 7,182 downwards.
CTTTCGGCGTCTGTAATATCCATGCTGCTCCGGGTGGTTTCGATAACTTCATATCCTTCATCTTCAAGTACCGGACACAAATCCTGCCCCAGCATACCGCCGGCGCCTGTTACAAGAACCTTCATTTTCCCTCCTTGCTGCTCTGTGCTGCAAACCTGACATAAAAATTTTCATCGTTTAAAACTTTGTCATATAATGCTTTGAAACTGCTGTTATTTTTGTATTTTGATAAAATTTTTGCGGCTTTTTCTCTTATGGTATATTCTGGGCGTGCTAAAACATTCTCCAGTATATGCATAAGCGTTTTTCCATCGACAGATTCAGAAAAAACAGAAAGTCCTTCTAATGACCAGTATATTTTAAAAAGTTGTTTATTTAGTACATATTTTTTATCTCTGAATTTTATTTTTGAAATTTCATCAAACCCCTCTTTAATAAATCCGATAATTTTATTTAAATATCTGTTTTTAAATTCCTGATTATCATTAAAGGCTGTAAGACTGTCAATTACAAGTCTTGAAATATTAGCATTAATATCAATAGATGCGTCGGCAAAAATTTCAGGGTATATAGCGAAAAATGGGGTTTCGTGTACAAAGTCGTATAGCCTTGAGGCAGCAGCTTCCCTTATTTTTCCGTCGCAGCCGGTAAGGTTGGATATAAAAATTTCTGCTTCATTTTGACTAAGAACAGAGTCAAGGTTGAGGGCAGCAATTTGTTTTTCTGCAACAGAACCGGTTTTAAGAAAATTAATCATTTCATTATGGCATATATTCTGTTCGCATAAATTCAAAGCGTGATTAAAGTTTTTTTCAATATCGCAATTCAAGTTTAACTCCAGGATTTTATATATCATTATTTTACCACGAGCGATATTGCTTTATGTACAAAAAATAGTTTTAATGTATGATATAGATAAGAAAAAATACTGTATAATAATAGATAAGGAGCCGTAATGAAAACTTTTCTGAATTTTATTTTGGAACTTTTTATGATAAAAAAATCAGACAGAACAATAGGCCTTTCTCAATATAGAAAAGAGCCTGTAAAGACTGTTAAAAAAGAAGTTTCTATTAAGACTAAAGATATTAAACTTTCTGATTTAATGCGCAGAGCAAGTTAATAAATTTGTACTGCTTTTCTTACTTCTTTCAAAGTTTCTTGTGCTGTTTTTCTTGCTTTTTCTGAGCCTGAATATATAATATCCCTCACAATTTCAGGATGTTCTTCATAGTATTTGCGTTTTTCCCTGATTTCTTTGAATCGTTCATTAACTTTTGCTGCAAGACAGCGTTTACAGTCAGCGCATCCGATTGTTCCTGTTTCGCAGGCATGTTTTGTCTTTTCGATATCATCTGCGGAGCCAAATATTTGCCAGTACTTAAAAGCAACTTCGCACTGGTCAGGATGTCCCAAATCGTCGCGTCTGATTCTTGAACGGTCAGTAATTGCCTGCATAATTCTTTTAGCGGTGGACTCTTCCGTATCGGATATTTTGATATCATTATTGTAGGACTTGCCCATTTTGTTTCCGTCAACTCCGCAGATGTAAGAACATTCATTTAGCAGAGGCTGAGGCTCGTTAAATACATCAGCTCCGTAAATAGAATTAAATCTGCGTGCAATATCACGGGTAATTTCAACATGTGCCACTTGATCTATTCCAACGGGAACAAATGACGCATTAAAAAGGAGGATATCAGCACTCATTAATACAGGATATCCCAATAGTCCGTATGTAATCTCTTCGCTGCCGCCATCCCCTGATTTAATTATTTTTACAATATCTTTTAGAGTCGGGTCTTTTTCTACCCAGTGCTGCGGAGTTATCATACTCAGATAAATATGAAGTTCAGCGGTTTCCGGAACCAGAGATTGTACATAAATGGTGGATTTGTCCGGATCAAGCCCGCATGCCAGCCAGTCGGTTACAACATCTATACTGTCCTGACGCAGGTTTTCTGTTTTATTGTATTTTGTAGTGAGCGCGTGCCAGTCTGCAACAAAGAAATAGCTTTCATATTTATTTTGGAGTTTTACCCAGTTGTCAATAACTCCTAAATAATGACCGATGTGTAATTTACCTGTGGGACGCATCCCTGACATGATTCTGTTGTTCATATTTATTCCTTTTTATTGTATAGATAAGTCATTAATTAAGTACACTTGAATATCCCCGGGCGGAATTTCAAGTATAAATTTATCTTTTTTCTGAACGAGTGTACAGTGTCCGGAAGAACCTTTTATAACTGTTGGTTTATGCTTGTTGTTCATTTTAGGTACGGAAATCTTAACTTTTTGTTTGGAGTTTTTAAAATCCAGATTACCGATTGTTATAATTGTTTTATCGCCGTATGAACGGGCGTATGCAAAAACAGACTCATCAGACACGGACAACGGTACGAAACTTCCTTTTGAAAAGATTTGAGAGAATGTTTTCTTGTATTTATTAGCAATAATAAAATTATTGTTAATATCATAGTTTTGTCCCTGCGGTCTTGCTGAGAAGTTAAATAAATCGAACTTGCCTCTGTGGACAAAGTAATAGTCATCATCAGTGTATGTTTTATCAGCTTTTTTGTTGCCCCAGAAGTAGATATATTGCGCTCCTGTCTGGAATCCGTCGACATAGTAGGAATTGAGCGGAAGTGTAGTGTTGAGCCATATAATCATTTCTGATAACTTGGGGCCGTTTATTAACACAGGGCTTACTTCATCGTGGGTTGTAAAACTGCCTATAACGGATTTAGGTGTGTTGTATTTTGTGCATAGTTTTCTGTTAAAATTAACGTGATTAATAAGCTGAGAACCTTTAGTCCAGTCTTTGATATTAAAATAGCTGCCGTAGTAGCCGTCAAATCCGGCTTCTAATAATTTATCGTACGGCGTAAATACTGCGTATTCAGACGGCGGTTCTCTCCATGAGTCTGAAGCTTCGGCAAGGAATAAGAAATTCGGGTCTTTGCTTCTTGCGTATGAAATCAGGTTTTTCCAGAATGTATATGGTTTTAGAGTTGCAACATCAGCTCTTATTCCATCAAAGCCAAGACTCATAACCATATCTACATATTGAATGTGCAGGTCATAAAGTCCCTGATTTAGATTGCCGTCAGCACCTGTGTCAAAAAGCCGGACATCAGTCCAGTCTGTCGGCACAACCGGCATCTGGTTTTTATCTTTTTTAAACAAATCGGATTGTTCCAGATACATATCATAAGACCCGCAGCTTGGCAGGTCTGCAATTACTCTGATACCGCGTTTATGACATTCGTCAATAAATTTGCGAGCCTGATCTTTTATATCTAATTCTGAATTGGCATCGCCAAGATAAGGATTTAATTCTGTAAGTGATGAAGGAGAGTAAACAGAACCGGCTGTGCCGAGAGCTTTAAGCTTGCCTGTCGGGTTAACCGGCAGAATGTGCAGGGTGTTTATACCTTCATCTTTAAGCTCATCCAGCCTCTCTATTGCGTTTAAGAAGGTGCCTTTTTCTTCGTTTTCGTCAATCAATCCGTTTTTATCCGTATCTTTTGAATTGAAGGTTCTTAGATTTACAGCCAGTATAATTGCTTTGTTACTTAAAAATAAATTTCTTAAATCATTAATATATGTATCAGCAAAAACAGTCTGACCGATGAGTGCTGAAAGAATGAAGGCTATATATATTTTTCTTAACACAGCAATTCTCCTTTATTATATATTATACATCAGAAGTACAGAACGGGCATTTTTTAGCTCTGATATCAATAGATGAGAAACAATAAGGGCAGGTTTTATTTTTTACATCCCCGGCGTCGGAAGTTTCTTTTGCGGCATTAAAACGGAGCTTATTTATACTTTTAATGAGCAGAAATACTGCAAAAGCTGTAATAGTGAAGCCGATGCAGGCATTTATAAATACTCCGTAGTTAATGGTAACTGCGCCGGCGGTTTTTGCTGCTTCAAGAGAAGGATAATTAATGATTTTACCGTTAACCGGCAGCGTAAGGTAGAGGTTTGAAAAATCAACTTTACCCATTACCCAGCCTAATGGCGGCATTAATATATCGGAAACAAAAGAATCAACAATTTTGGTAAAAGCTGCACCTATTACGATACCTACAGACATGTCTATTACACTTCCGCGTATTGCAAATGTTTTGAACTCGCTGCCTAGTGATTTTAGTTTATGCAACATGTATTCTCTCCTCTTTTTTATATATTAAAAAATGGGATGGCGTATTAAACGTCATCCCATTTTGGGTTTTATATTGTGTGGATTTTAATAAAGTTTGTTCCTTCCTCCAGAATATGAGGTACAGATCCTGTTACAATTATCATATCTCCTTTTTTTAGGAAGGTATTTTTAACTAAAAAGCGAGAAAGTAAAGTTAACATAATCTGGTCTATTTTACCGATTGCTCCTGTGATTTTGAGCGGATAAACACATCTGTAGAGCCTTAACTGTCTACATAGCTTTTGGCTTGTGCAGCAAGCAAATACCGGTACTGATGGATTGCTTTCAGATATCAGTTTAGGTGTGTATCCTGATTGAGAAATTGTTACAATTGCTTTTACATTAGGAATATTTCTAATCATATCAGTAAGAGCGACACCGATAGCCATTGAGGCCGTATTTTCTGTCTGGAACATTTTTTCCGGCAGTCTGTTGTGGTTGATTCTTTCGCTGTATTGAACGCTTTTTGCAATATCATCCATCATTTTTACGGTAGCTTCCGGATAAGCGCCTACTGCTGTTTCTCCTGATAACATAACAGCATCTGCTCCGTCAAATATGGCGTTTGCAACATCTGACACTTCTGCTCTTGTAGGAATCGGGTTTGTAATCATACTTTCAAGCATTTGTGTTGCAACGATAACGCATTTACGTGCAACATTGGCTTTTTCAACAATTGTTTTTTGTACAATAGGAACTTCTTGTGCAGGGGTTTCAATACCTAAATCTCCGCGTGCTACCATAATACCGTCAGAAACAGCGATTATTTCGTCAATATTACGTATAGCCTGCGGTTTTTCTATTTTAGAGATAATTTTAATATCACTGTTTTTAATTAGTTCTCTCAAAAATTTTACATCATCAGCGCATCTGACAAAAGAGAGTGCGATGTAGTCTACATCCCATTCAACTGCTTTTTTTACGTATTCAACATCTTTTTCGGACATAACTTCAAGGCTGCCTGTTGCGCCGGGAATATTTATACCTTTTCTCTTGTTGATTACGCCTTTTGTAAGTACTTTTGCTGAAACGATATCATTATTAATTTCTGTGGCTATAAGCTGTATTTTTCCATCATCAATAAGAATTTTATCTCCGGGTTTAACATCCTCCGCGATTCCTTTATAGTCAACAGGAATAACCAGACCATCGTAATTATCTTTGTGTTGGAATTGCAGTATATCTCCTACATTAACTTTTATTGGTTCAGGAAGTTCTCCTACTCTGATTTTTGGCCCCTGAAGGTCAATCATAATCGGAATAAGTGATTTTGTTTCAGCTTCAACTGCACGAATATTTTTTACAACTTCTTCGTGTTGTGCAAAATCTCCGTGTGAGGCATTAAGTCTGAACATATCGGCCCCGTTTTCTGCCAGTGCCATTATCTTTTCTTTTGTATTACAGGCCGGCCCTATAGTACACACTATTTTCGTTGATGTATAATTTTCCATTTTATTTCCTCCTTGGTACTCTACTATTTATATTCCATAATAAATTTAGATTATCAACTGTATTTTTAAATTTTATTTTAAGGGGATAAATAATAAAAAATACAACTATAGTATAGTATAAAATTTTAAATAATACTCTAAAATCAGGATTTTATTTTCAGCTAATATTGATATCCTTGTAGAGTACTAGATTTTATGAAAGGATACATACTATGGCAACAATTGACAAAATCGGTGCGATTTTGAACACAAAAATCGAGATTCCTTTCAAAATAAAAGCTAGGGAAAGTATACACACAAATCCGTTCAAGGATTCAAAGTTTGACGGTTCAATTCTCCCTGCTGATATTTTTGAAGGAACACAGCTCAAATCGCAAAACAAAGCAAAAATGGTTATGAGTGCAATTGCAGGGAGCGTTTCTAACTTCTCCAGGAAGATTGTGGAACCGGTAGCAGCATTCTGTAACAAAGTGAAAACAAATCTTTCTAATGCATTCAATTATGCAAAGACAACAACTCTTTCTGAGTCATTGTCTGACTTAGGTAATTATATTTCTCAAAAAGTTTCTACTATGAGAAAAAATGCCGAAATGAATAAAATCTCGGATAAAATGCCCGTTGTGGATCTTGAGGCGGCATGGATTAATGAGAATAAGTTGATGGAGGCTGCATAATGAATAAGAAAATTTCACAAATTATAGATGCGTTAACCACTCACCAGGATAATGATTCTATCAGAGTATTAGAAAATTTAGGTACAAACTCTTCTGATAATGATATAAGAGAAAAAACCTCAAGAGCATTGGTTAAAAAGAACGTACACGATTCACTTAAAGTGGTTATTATAAATGAAGGCAAAGGTATCAATGATTTGAGCCCTGTTGTCGCAATGAGTACAATCAATGAAATTCTGGCACTTAAAGACAAGACAGAAGTTCTGCATATTCTGGAAGATACAATCAATATGCACTCAAGCGAAACAGTAAGAGAAAATGCGGCATCTGTAAAATCATTGTTAGCATTATAGTTTTTCTACGTGCTATAGTATCTTGTGTTATTTCGGCGGCGGCTTCGGATATTCCGGAGCCGCTGTTGTTGTATATCTTTGAGCGATTTATGCACCAAAATATGCATTATGGTGCATAAATCGTTAAAACACATTATTTAACGGAATAGTATATAGATTGGGGGACCCCAATGATTAATTTATAGTTGGGCTGAAAGCCCAACCTACTATTTTTGTTTCGGGAGCTTAGCGGTTAAGAAGTCATAACACCACGTTGGTAAGATGCTGAAATAAATTCAGCAGGACAAAATAATAATTTTATTAAAACTTTTGTAAATTTTTGTAAAAATATTCCCGAAATTATTAAAGTTTTTCTGAATTATGCCGTTATATGCACCATAATGCATATTTTGATGCATAAATCGCTGTAATTTAAGAGAGGTAAAAGTATGAGACGAAAAAAAGGATTTACGTTAGTAGAAATCTTGATTGCATTAGCACTTATTGGA
>CASDWH010000006.1 GCA_949284715.1 uncultured bacterium | reverse complement strand
ATAGTCCGCACTATTATTCATATCAAAGCTTGTTCCTAATATCGTCGTCGTTCCGCCGGTCTGCTGGAATATTCCGCTCTCTTCCTTTACCATATCATCCAGTGTTAAATTCCCGCTGCTTATTGTCAGCTTACCTTCCCAGGTATCGGTTTCACCGTCTAAAATTACGTTTCCGCCTGTTATATTAACAGTAGAATCTGATTCAATATTAACATTAACCTCCGAGCGGATTTGTGAGGTTCCGGTTAAATTTAAAGTAGAATTGGTAAGGGTTAAATCTCCTTTTTCTGCTACCAGATTTGAAGCATCGTCTGTAACCACATCTTTAAGAGTTAAAGAAGATGATTCATTATTCATAATAATTGTACCGCCCCAATTATCTGCAGAATCCAGATTTAATGAGGCGCCTGATAAATATAATTTAGCGTCTGTCCCGATATCTAAAGCCACAGCTTCTGCTATAGAACCATCGGTTAAAGATATAACTGTGTTTCCGGACAGTTTCAAATTTCCCTGTTCAGCTATCAATTCCCCTACATGAGAAGTATAGTCAACAAGCTCTAAAGTACTATTGGCATTATCCAGTTCTATAGTACCTTCCCAGGTATCGGCAGATACACCTTTATCATTAATTGCAACTGACGCATTACCTATTGTTAATTTAGAACCTTCAGAGAGATTTAAAATAGTTTCCTCAAGTATATTTCCGCTTGCTAACTCTACCTTTGAACCGTTAGTAATCCCGAGCTGATTATTTGTAGAATCAGTTATTACACCAAATGAATTACTTTCACCATTAGAAATATTCAAAACAGAGTTATTATTTAATGTAATACTTCCGCCGTCAACAGCACCGCTTTGAGCATTAAATCTGGAATTGTCCATAATCAATTCTGCATTGTTATGAGAATAAGAATTTCCGAGCGTAATATCTTTCACTGTTAAGCTGCCGGAATTATCAATCGACCCGTTAATAGTATCTTCCGAAGATAAATATGCCGAACTGCCTGAAGCAATTGTAAGCTGCCCGTCAGCATTAATTGTTACGTTAATATTATCGGTAATTGATAACCCGTCTATCGTCAAATCGGCTCCTTCAATGTTTAATCCGCCTGCCGTAACCGAGTCTGAGGAACCCAGTGTTAAATCCGCAAGAATACTGAGCAGAGCATCATCATTATTTTGGATATAACTTCCGGATTTAGTAACACCATCAAAAACAACATTTGCGCCAGTATTAGTCAAATCTCCTGTTAGAATATCACCTGTGTTAAGCACAAGATTTCCGCCTGAAATAGATACATCGCCGGAAAAGTTAACTAATGCTTCTGAATTAATATTAGTACCATTGCCAAGGCCAAGTGAAGCCCCCTCCGCAACACCTATTTGATTTGCAGTATTATCAGTTGTATTAATAACCGCACTGTTTTCAGAATTATTGTTAAAAGTTATCCCTGAGGCCTCAGATAAATTAACAACACCATTATTGGTTACAGAACTCCCTTCAGCAAGTGTTAAATTAGCCGAATCTGATATATTCAAAATACCGCCGGATTGAGAATATACAGAACTTGAATCAGTATTTTTATTGATTGACAAATTCAAAATTCCGCTGTTATTAATATTTCCATACCAGTAATCATTACTGTCTATATTTAAAGTCGAGGAATTATCTATACTAACCGTTGTATTTCTGGAAATTGTCAGTGCTACCTCAGAGGCCGCCTCCGCACCATTTTCAAAATTCAAATCCCCGTAGGTATTAAGAATACCGCTTGTTAAAGAATCATTCCCGTTAAATGTAAAATCAGAATAAATATTTGTTGTTGCACCATTTAAAGAAAAAGAACCTTCTTTTTCAATTGGAGAAAGAATATTAATAGTTCCGGCACTTGCCACAATATCACCATTCCAAATATCATTATCGTTCAAGGTTAAAGTTCCGCCATCCACTTCAATAGATGAACCGTCTTTAAGATTAATAGAAGCCTCCTCGCCGACAGTACCTATAGAAATACCTAACTCACCGGTTTGAGAGTCCGAACCTATATTAATCTGTCCGGCGCTGATTTCATCGCCGACAGAATTCAAATCGAAGCCTTGTCCGGTAATATTAACACTTGCTCTGCTATCATACTGGGTAAATCCGCCGGTTTTAGAAATATTATTGATATTAAGATTTGCATTGTTATTAATATTACCATTCCAGCTATCACCCGTATTCAAATTAACCGTTCCGGAGGCAATATTCAAATTTGCACCGCCGGAAATATTTACGCTGGCGTTATTATCTATAGAAGTTTGCTTATTAACAGTAATATTACCTGCGCCAATATTAACCCTGTTTGCTGAACCGTCTGTCTGAATTTCAAGTTCACTATCCGATGAAGCGCTTAAATCTAAAAGAGAATTATCATTTAAATGCACAGCCCCGCTTATAGAAGAACCCGAATCTGTAATATGCAGTTCTGAGCCGTACATATCAAGAAGTCCGCCTGTTTGTACATATCCTGCATTTAAAATCCAATCTTCTAATGTCAACAGACCATCACGCAATTCAAGAGAACCATTAACCGTATCCGTATCAGAAAGTGTAAGCTCCCCGCCGTCTATTATAAGCTCAGCATTATCAAATACATTAACCGTAACCCCGTCAGCAACAGTACCGCTTGAAATAGTAAAATCAGAAAGTGTACCGGATTCATCACCAATATTTAAACGTCCGGCAGAAATTTCATCATTAGCACCTGAAAGATTAAATCCTGTTCCTGTTACATTTAGAACAGAATCTGCCCCTTCCTGTATATATGATGAACCTTCTGCTTTATTTACACTATCCGCATTTAATGTTCCGTCGTTATTGTGAATATGCCCGAACCACTCATCTTCTGAATCCAGAGATAAACTTGTTCCGTTTGTTATATCTATTTCGGCATTTGAACCTATGGATACTTTTGTAGCCGAAGAAATATTTGAAGCATCTCCCAGTCTTAAAACAGCGTTTCCTACCAAATTAAAATTACCGCCTGTGGAATTTAACCCGCCGTTAGAAGTAAGTCCGTCATAGATTAAAGTTCCGGATGTCTGGTTTACATCACCTTTCCAGGTATCGCCGGAATTAACAGTAACAGAGCCGCCTGAAATATTAAGAGTAGAACCATCATTAATATTTATATCAGCACCGGCCGCAATCGTTCCGGCTGAAACCCCGACATCAGCCACCTCACTGCTTGTACCAATATTAAGTGTTCCGCCTGAAATATTATCAGCAGCATTGTTAAATACAAAATTATCACCCGTAATTGTTGTCACAGCATTAGAAGAAGACTGAACCAGAGTTCCTGTATTGGTTTTTGCTATATTATCAATGTAAAGCCTGCCATAGCCAGATGAAAGATTAATATTTCCGGAATAATTATCACCATCATTCAAATAAAGTGTTGAAAGCCTGCTGGAAGCCGTACCGGCAAGATTGAATGTAGAGCCGGCTCCAATATTGACAGTATCCGCTTCTTCAATTGTTCCTCTTACATGTGTAAATTCAGAATTATTAGACAGTGCAAAACTATCACCACGGCCTGATGTTGAAAGAATTGCACTATTTTCGGTATTATTGGCAAATGTAAGAGAAGATGTATTTCCGGATGATGCAAAATTAACAACCGCAGAACTGCCGTTAATCTGAGAACCTTCATTCAATGTGAGATTTGCACCGTTGTTTAGGTTTAGTGTACCGTCAGATTGTGTGTATGTAGAATTAGCTGTAGTATTTTTATCATAACCTGTTAAATTAAATGTGCCGCCGGATAGCTGTACATTTCCATTCCAACTGTCATTTGTCCCTTCTGCGCCGCCATCATTGATTGTAACTCCGCCCGAAGCAGCATTATTATTTGTTATATTTATTGTTGCACCTTCATCCAGATTCAATTCCACTTCTTCAGCTATATACGTCATACTATTAGTGAAATTCAGAATTCCGGAATGTACATCGACATTTCCTGATGCAGCCTGAAGCCTTCCGCCGGTAGTTAAATCACTGTAATCAAACAACCCGCCGCCGTCAAGAGTAACGAGTGTATTATCTGCCCAGGTATCTCCGGCATTAAAATATACACTGCCATCTGTAATTTCAAATGTAGCACTTCCGGTTAAACTGACTTCGGTAGCTGCATTTATATAAGAATCACCATCTATATTCAGCGTACCGCGGCCGCTTGTCCGATAAACACTTAAACTTCCGCCGTCAGCATATATATTGCCGTTTTCAGTTAAAGAAGTATATGACAAACTTCCGCCTGTAAGATATATATCCCCAATCCAGGTATCACCGTTGTTCATAGCGGCAGTACCGCCTGTTATATGAAGTTCGCCGGTATCCTGAATTATAGTCCGCATTGTTGCGGAAATTATAGAACCCGCAGCCAAATGCAGTTTTGAATTCGTACCTAATGTAATATTACCTCTTTCCGCGCGCAGAATTCCATTATCGAGATTTGTATTAGAAACATTAAGTGTTCCGCTGTTTATACCAATTTCACCATTCCATACATCTCCGGATACACCGTCTATATTAACCGTTGCACCGGTAATATTCAATTTTGAATCATCATCAATATTAACCCTTGATGCAGTATCTACAACCCCATCTGTTAAAGTTAATACAGAATTTTCTATGATATCAAGAGAACTTGCACTATTATCATTTGCATAAAGCTCCATACTATTAGAGTCAAGCCCGTTAGCAATAGTTAAACTTCCGCCGTTTTGTAAATAGCCGATACCGGATGTAATATAAGATTCAGCAGTATCCAGCGTCAGAGAAGCGTTATTGACAAACAGGCTGCCGCCGCTTTGTACATAGGTTTTATTGGCATTTGTAACCGCATTCAACCCGTCAGTTAAAGTCACAGAGCCGCCTGTTAATGTAACTCCGCCAGACCAGGTATCAGTATTATTAAGCGAAAGCGCCGCACTTTTTACAAAAACATTAGAGCCGTAATCTATCGTAACAGAGGCTTCTTTATTAATAGTTCCGCCGACCAGTGTTAAATCCGAATTTTCATATACAATAAGATTATTAAATGATGTATCCGTTGTTGTAATTGAAGCAGTGTTATCCCCTCTTCCGTTATCAAAAGTCAACATTGAATTATTACTCAAATTAACGGTTCCTTGATTAATATAAGAAGCATCCGTATTCAATTGAAGTGATGTGCCGTTAAGATTAAGAGTACCGCCGGTTTGTGCAAAAGTTTTATTTTCGTCTGTTGAATGAAATCCGTCATTGATATTCAAAACACCATTTGAAAGTGAAAGCTGTCCTGCCCAGTTATCTTCTCCGCTAATAGTTATATTGGCATTATTGCCGCCGATGTTTAAATGCGACCCGCTGTTAATATCTACATAAGCCGCAGAATTAATAGTCCCGCCTAAAAGAGTCAATATAGAATTCCCGGCCAATACCAAATCATTACTTGTTGAATCATTGGCTGTAACACTTGCTGTATTTTGAACTCCGTTATTAAAATATAACACTGAGTCATCAGATAATGAAATCTGTCCGCTTGATATAACGGAGCCTGAGTTAAGAGTTAATTCTGAGTTCTCAATATTCAAATCTCCAGCTATTTGATTAAATGTTTTAGAAGAATCAGTTGATATTGCATTTGTTCCGTTAAAATCTTTCAAGTTAATAGTACCGGATTTTAATGAAAGCGCACCTTTCCAAACATCGGTAGCATTATCAACAGTAACCTCCGCACCGTCAACCTCTAAACCTGAACCTGCACCAATAGTAATATGTGAAGGCTCTGTAATAGAACCTCCGCGGACAATGTAATTGGAAGAATTTTCTATAGTCAGATTATTGGAAGTGTCATCCGTTGATATATAATCAGTTGTATTTGAAATTCCGTTAGCAATAGTGAGAGATGAGTTGTTAGTAAAATTCAATGTTCCGGCTGAAATAATATCATCTGCATCTGACAGCTTAATGTTAGAAGCATCCAGATTGAATATCCCGCCGGCCTGTATAACACCTGTTTGCTTTTCAATCTCTTTTAATGTAAGATTACCGCGCAGAAGTGTCAAATCACCATTTAATGTATCAGTTAACGAATCAACAACGACTTCTGCACCGCTCACATCCAAATGCCCGTCAATATCAAGAATGGCATTTTCTGTAATCGTACCGCCCTGTAAAGTCAGAATTGTATCATTTGCAACTGTTAATGTTGATTCTGTTTCAGCATCAGTATTAATATTTGCATAATTATTTCTGTTATTTTGATAAGTAATATTACTTGAATTAGAAAGATTAATAGTTCCGCCGTTAGTAAAGGAGCCTTCATTCAGTGTAAGAGAAGTATTATCAAGATTTAAAACGCTGTTAGTACTATCTACTGCCTGCTGATATATCCGGTTTGAATCCGTTACAATATTCATATCAGTCAAATTAAGTCCGCCATCAGATATAAGCGTACCGTTCCAGGTATCTGTATCTTCAAGAGATAAAACGGCACCATTCTTAAGATTTAAAACAGCTCCGGAGGCTATATTAACATTTGATTCGGCATTAATACTTCCAGAATTAACAACAAAAGATGAAGAATTATCAATATTAAAATTATTAACTCCGGTCATATTAAGCGAGGCAGCGTTCTCCAGCCCGTTAGAAATATTAATTGTAGAGCTTCCGGAAACATTAACCGTTCCGCCGGTTATATAGGAATCTTCTGTATTCAGAGTTATATTTGAATTAATAATATCAGATTTTCCGCCTGTTTGAACAAAAACCTGTCCGGCAGAGGCATCTGCGTTTTTATCTTTTATTGAAACAGAGCCGTTTAATAGTTCCAGTAAACCGTTCCAGGTATCATTATTATCTATTGACACTACAGCGCCGGAATTATTAACATCAAGCGAGGAGCCGCCGGCAATATTCACAACAGACGCTTCATTTATTTGCCCGCCGGTCATATTGAGAGTAGAATTTCCGGTTATATCAATAGTATTGGCCGTAGAGTCAGTACCTAGACTCACAGTAGAGGTCTGCCCGTTATTCAAAGTCAGCCCGGAGGTGTTTTGTAAATTAATGGTACCGCCGGCAATACTTGAATCAGCAGTATTGATAGAAAGCTTTGAAGAATTGAGATTTAAAACACCGTTAGTAATGCCAAATGTAACCGTATCACTTGTTGTAAATTCTTTGTTTAATATATTAACCGTTCCCGCTGAAAGAGAGAGTGATCCCAGATAATTATCGTTATCGTTGATATCAAGGATAACAGAACCGCCGCTTACATTAACACCGGAACCACTGTCGACATTTAATGAAGTTTCCGCACTTATAGCTCCGCCAACAATACTTAAAGAGGAATTTTGCGAAAGATTGATGCTGTCGCCGGCGCCTGCGGTAATTGCAGCCGATGTTTCTTCACCGTTTTGAAGGTTTAAGTCCGAACCGTTACTCAATGAAACATTTCCGCCGGTTATTGAAGAACCGCTCGCGAGGGTAAATTCAGAAGAAGAAACATTAAGATTTCCGGATGTTTGTGTGTATGAACCGGAGAAATTTGTATCCTGAACATTTATTGTCCCGCTGCTGCTCAGCTCCAATCGGCCTTGCAAATTATCATTATTATTAATATAAAGCTCACCGGAAGAAACAGCAAGTGTACTTCCTGCGGCAGTATTAACAGCAACCTCCGCCGCAATTGAACCGGGAGAATAACTTACACTATTTAAAGTAAGTGTACCATTTGTTATATTTAAAGTTCCGCCGGTTCCCTGTATTATAACCGTAATTCCATCAGCACCGCCATTTGCATTAATAATACCGCCGTCTTTAAGCGCCAGATAAGAATAAGTTCCAAAAGAATCTGCACTGTCAATATTTAAAATACCGCCATTACTAATGTTAAAACAGGAAAATCTGTCAAGGTCAATATTAACAGCTTCTGCAATAACAGACCCCGCACCTATATTTAAAGTTGTACGCCGTGAATTATTTCCGCTGCCGGTTGTGGTCAAATTCCCGGTTAACGCC
This sequence comes from uncultured bacterium, assembly GCA_949284715.1. Taxonomy (GTDB): domain Bacteria; phylum Cyanobacteriota; class Vampirovibrionia; order Gastranaerophilales; family Gastranaerophilaceae; genus CALUTH01. The sequence goes on along the minus strand of CASDWH010000006.1, from coordinate 7,954 downwards.
TGAATTACACCATTAATCGCATTGCTGTCCTGCGCGTGAATAGAAACTGTTCCGCCATTGAGAATCAGAACATTTCCAGAACCTTCAGTCCACTGATAACTCTCTCCGCCATAAGAAAAAGTCCCGTTTTGCGTATACAGTGTAGCAGTTCCTGAATCAACAGTAATATCCTCCGCTCCGGCCGGAGAAATAGACAATGAAATAGCTGCAAGCGCGGCTGCACAAATTAATAATCGCTTTGGTCTATTCATTAATAAACTTCAACAACTTCCCGTATTCTATACACACAAGTATATTTTAACTTAAGCAATATCGGTTTGTAAATCATTTACAAATATTAGTAAACTTTCTTCACATTTAAATATTTATCTAAAAAAAATCGTGTAAACAGTTGATGCCTGTATAAAAAATTAATAATATTATATTGATGGGATATTAAGGGATAATATGAGTACATCTATACTTAGCAGTGTATTTAATGACTTATATGAACAATACGGCTGGATTGAAGCAGCATTCGCTCCGGCTGTTCAATCTGCCTCGGATGAATTTTTCTTTGAAGGACTCAAGTTTAAACTAATCTCCGTCAGCCAGAATATGAATATTCTATCCCAAAACGAAACCTTTTTTGTCACAAAAATTAAAATTAATAAAAAAAGCGATATATTTATCAGAATATCACAGGAAACTATAAACGTTATCCTCGATAAAGTTCTTGGAAGTGCAAATAAAAATTTTGAGTTAACGGAAGTTACAGAACTCGAAGCAAAAATTATAACAACATTTAATGACTTCTTATACGAAAAAATCAAAAATAATTTTAATATAGATAAAGATAAAAAGTACTCTGAAATCTTACATTTAACGTTTTTAGTAAAAAACGAACTATCAGAAGATGCGGCAAAATTTATTATATCCCTGCCGCGTGATATACTTGTACCGCCGCAGAGAGAAGCAAAACCTCCAAGAATAAACGAACTTTATCTGGCAAATGCACTTGTAGAAGTTAATTTTATTCTTGGAAATACAAGGTTTCCGCTGGCAGATATCAAACGTCTGGATGCCGGAGATATTGTTATTTGTGATAATAGCAAAGCTAATAATATGCATCTTATAGTCGGTAATAAAATTATTAAGGATGTAAAAATAAAACCGGATAAAAGACTTGTAATCCCATTAGAAAGTAGTGGAGGAAATGAAATGAGTGAAGAGAATACAAACCTTTGGGACAGTATTCAGGTAGATATGACCGCTGTTTTTGAAAAAGTTAAAATCCCGCTTGGCGAGTTAAAAAATATAGAAGAAGGAATTGTTGTAGACATAAGCTCTGTATACGACAACAAAGTTTACTTACAGGTTGGCGGTAAAACAGTTGCCTATGGGGATTTAGTTATAATTAATGACCGTTACGGAGTAAAAATAGACGGAATCAACCCTCAGGCAGAAAGCGGAAACGACAGCGGACAAGGAAATTATACAGAAACGGCACCTCTCCCGGAGGATGGAGCAAAAGAAGAATTTGATTACAGTGACTTTGATCCGGATAGTTAATGACTTTAAAGAAATGAGAATTAAATAGTAATTATGAATATTGGATATCTTACAAATTTTATAGTATACGCCTTTGCAATGTCAGGAGTAATGCTTATCGCAGTAAGCATTTACAAAAAAGTGTGCGGTGTACAGGGAACAAAACCAGCAGGAAAAATATTAAGTGTGCAGGATAAACTTGCAATAGCTCCAAGGAAAAATCTTTATGTAGTAAAGGCCGGAGAAGAATATTTTCTGGTAGCCGGAGATGCCGAACGTACAACAATGCTCTCTAAACTAAATATGAATACTAAACCCGCTGAAGTATACCGTACCAGTATTCAACCTGAAAACTTCAAACACGAAGATATCAATATTACTAACAAAAGGATTTTGCAAAAAATTAACAAACAGCTTGAACGGAAGGAAGAAGATTCATGGATAACGTATTAAAAGACTTAAGCCCTGTAATACAGTTGTTAATTGTAATGGCATCTTTTTCACTGCTGCCGTTTATTTTTTGTTGTATGACCTCGTTTTTACGTTTCATAATTGTCTTTTCTCTGCTTAAATCAGCAATGGGGGTTCAGGTTCCGCCGGCATTGGCTACCGTTGGTTTATGTTTAATTTTAACCTTTTATACAATGGGCGGCGTCTTTCAAAAAATGTATGAAATGGGGTCGGTTCCTTACCAAAAAAACCAGAATCTTGTTATGGCAATAAATGAAGGTTCAAAACCGCTCAAAGAATTCATGATGAAACAGACAAGAGAAAGCGATTTGGCATTTTTTGTAGAACTTAAACGTAAAACCCCGCCCAAGACTCCGGAAGAAATAACCATCTGGGAAGTAGCCCCTGCATATATTCTAAGTGAATTAAAAACAGCTTTTGAAATAGGTTTTATTATTTACGTACCGTTTATCGTACTTGATTTAGTTGTAGCAAACATACTTCTGGCTCTTGGTATGATGATGTTATCACCAACTATTATTTCACTGCCCTTTAAACTGCTTATCTTTATTGCAGTTGACGGCTGGGCGCTGATAGTACAGGGACTTGTACAAAGTTACAATTAAGGAGGGCGTATGGAGATACTTGCAAATTTTTTAGCAAAAGGTTTTATGGTAATGCTTTCAATATCAATGCCCGTAGTACTTACCGCCGCGGCAGTCGGTCTGATAATCGGTGTATTGCAGGCCGTTACGCAAATTCAGGAACAGACAATTGTTGCTGCTCCTAAAATATTACTCGTTTTTATGGTAATCCTTATCGGCGGGTATACATTTACCAACAGTTTAATAAATAATTTTCAGGAAGGTGCAAATATAGCCTTTAATGTAGTATCAAAAAATGAAAACTACGTTCTGCCGGCAGAATATCACAAATATACAGAACCGTTAACACTTATCTCTGATGTTTCTAAGCGCTCGACTCCAGATATAAGACACCTGATGGAATATATGGGCAGAGCGCTATTATCAATCCTTGCTATATCTATGCCCGCTGTAATTACCGCAGCCACAGTCGGTTTAGTAATTGGTATTGTTCAGGCAGTAACACAGGTTCAGGAGCAAACAATTGTTGCGGCACCAAAAATATTTCTGGTTTTCCTTGTTATAATTCTGCTTGGATTCGGATACATTAAAATTCTTGAAAATACCTTCAGGCAAGGCTATGTGCTGGCATTTGAGGTTGCTCCGGCTGAAGGCAGTTTTGCACTTCCTGCCGACTACTACCGGTACACAACCCCGTTTGAAAATGAAATGACTGACTCATTCAAAAATAAGCCCACCCTAAACGAAATAATGAAAAACCCGGGTAAAGTTCCGTTTATAGACAGGCAGCAAAAAATCAAATATGACGTAAATAGAAATCCGCCAATGCCTAAACCTGACTTTGTTGAAACAAATAAAATTATGGGGTGGGATTAGATGAATAAATTTGTTTTAATATGCTGTCTTTTAGGAACATCAACAGCATACGCGTACGAAAATTGCATTATAACCTCTGATAACCCGATTACAAGTGTTGAAAATAAGACCCCGGGAATTATTTCAATACAAGAAATCACCACAATTATGAACGACAGAAATACTGTAATAATCGAGTGTTTAAAAGAAGGCAGCGGAGAATTCACAATCACATCAGGCGGAAAAGAAAGTAAATTTAATATAAAAATCAGCGCTAATAAATCAGAAATGAAAGGCAGCACAGGCTATAACTGGTATGTGCTGGATATGGCTCCAGGAGTCTTTGAACTTGATCCGCCGCCAATGCCTAAAAATATTAAAAAGCCACTCCCGCCTAAAGGAATTACAGGTGCAGACTCTCTTATAGAAAGTGAGGGAGGGGAATCATAGATGGAACAAATTATAAGCGGAATATCAACACTATTTCCACAGTTTAATGCATACTTTTTTGCAGGAGCGGTTGTTTTTGCAAGGCTAATCGGATTTGTACGTTTTGCCCCGGTATTCCACCGTACAGATGTTATTTCCTACGTAAAGATAGGATTCGTATTTCTGTTTACACTAATGCTTACACCGCTTTTGAATCCGCCGCCGGTACCGGCCGGAACATCCCTTATCCTGCTTATAATATTAAACATTACCTGCGGTGCAATTATAGGATACACCGCAAGGTTATTAATCCTGGCAATAGAATCAGCCGGCGACATGATAAATACACAAATGGGTTTATCTTCTGCTATGGTCATGGATCCATCATCAAACAGCCAGACAGCATTACTCAGCAATTGTCTTACACTTTTTGGCACTATAATCTTCATACATATCGGCGGATTATACTGGATGTTCAAAGCACTTATAAGAAGTTTCCAAATATTTCCGATATACGCAAGCTCTCTGCCGCTTGATCAAATAATCAATCTGAATTACTTAATAACAATGACTTCAAACGTACTATATATCGGATTACAGCTTGCCGCCCCTATTCTGCTTGCTACATTAGGACAGGATATTATTCTCGGTATAATTTCAAGAACAGCCCCGCAGGTAAACGTTTTTCAACTAAGCTTCCTGTTCAAGCCTGTTTTTGGCGCGGCAATAATGATTTGGATTTTGCCAATGCTTGTAAATGTTATCACTGACTTCTTCAATTCACATGCTGCAATATTTTAAAATATCTTTATCTATTCTTAATATGGATAAATATTGACCTTTAGTAAAAAATATATTTTAATAAAGTGTATTAATGACATTCATTTAGTGAATAGTTAGAGGATAAAAAAGGAGGCTACCGGTGAAAGAATTTAAGCATACACCTATTAATGGTGAAAATTACGCTGCATCTGATATTAAAACTTTAATTATGGAAAATAACGTCAGATTTATCAAATTACAGTTCGTAGACATAAACGGACAGGTTAAAAATATGTCTGTCCCTGCCGAGCATATTGATAAAATTCTTGCTAATGAAATAATGCTTGATGGTTCTTCAATCAAAGGATTCCGGAATATAGAAACTTCTGATATGTTCTTCTATCCTGATATGAACACTTTCCAAATCCTTCCCTGGCAGGAACGTGACGGAATGCGTTCCGCGCGTTTAATATGCGATATTCACAACGCAGACGGCACTCCCTTTGAAGGCTGCCCCAGATGCAATCTCAAACGAATCATGGCTGAAGCCGATAAAATGGGATTTTCAATGAATATGGGGCCTGAAGCCGAATTCTTTTTATTTAATAGAGATAAGGATGGAAATATTACAACCAAAACACAGGATAGCGCAGGGTATTATGATGTAGGGCCGGATGATCTTGGAGAGAATGTTCGTTCAGATATCGTAGCCTGCCTGCAAGAAATGGGGTTTGATATAGAAGCCTCCCACCACGAAGTAGCAGACGGTCAGCACGAAATTGATTTTAAATATTCAGATATTCTTACAACCGCTGATAATGTTGTTACGTTCAAAATGGCTGTAAAAGCAATTGCTACACAACATAATTTACACGCCACTTTCATGCCAAAACCAATTTACGGAATCAACGGCTCCGGAATGCATTGTAATATCTCATTATTCAAAGATGGTAAAAATGCTTTCTACGATCCTTCTACAGAATATCAATTAAGTGATACGGCAAAATACGCTGTTGGCGGGCTATTAAAAAATATTAAAAGCATCACAGCAATTCTTAACCCGACAGTAAACAGCTATAAACGTTTAGTCCCGGGGTATGAGGCTCCTGTGTATTTAGCGTGGTCACTTGCAAATAGAAGCGCATTACTAAGAGTTCCTGCAAAACGCGGCAATGCAACAAGGGTAGAACTTCGCTCCCCTGATCCTGCCTGCAACCCGTATCTCGCGTTTGCAACAATACTCGAAGCCTGCCTTGATGGGGTAAGAAACAAAATAGAACCGCCTACTCCAGTTGAGAGTAATATTTACAAACTTTCTGACAAAGAACGTAAAAAACAGAAAATTGACTCACTTCCCGGCAGCCTTAAAGAAGCGCTCTGCTATCTCGATAAATCGCTTATTGCAAATGCCGCACTCGGGCAGCATATAATGCACGAGTTTATAACCGCAAAAGAACACGAGTGGGATGAATTCAGAACGTACGTTTCTCAATGGGAACTTGATAAATATCTTGCAAGATATTAGTTTTTACAAGGCGCCCGCGGTAAACCGCGGGCGCCTTGATTATAAATACCTTCACAAATTTATTTTGATGTAGTAAAATTTTCCTATGATTGATAGATATTCCTTACCCGATATGAAAAAAGTCTGGACACCGGGAAATAAGTTTCAGCGATGTCTAGATGTTGAGCTTGCAGTCTGTGAAGCTTATTGCAGACTAGGAGAAGTTCCGATTGAAAATCTTGAAGAAATAAAAAAAACAGCAAGATTTGACGTCAAACGTATTGATGAAATCGAGAGAGAAGTAAGACACGATATAATAGCATTCTTAACAAACGTAAATGAAAATGTCCCGCCCCGTTCTAATAAATATATCCACATGGGATTAACCAGCTCCGATGTTATCGACACTGCAAATGCGCTTATGTTAAGAGATGCATCAAACATTATTATAAAAGACTTAGATACAGTAATTTCAACCGTCAAATCCCTAGCCTTCAAGCATAAAAATACTGTTTGCATCGGCCGCTCACACGGTATACATGCTGAAATTATAACCTTCGGTTTCAAACTTCTGAATTGGCTTGACATACTGGAGCGTGCAAAAAAAAATTTTATATACACTTCAGATGAAGTAAAAACAGGCCAAATGTCTGGCCCTGTGGGAACTTACAGTAACATCGAGCCAGAAGTAGAAAAAATAGCCTGCGAAATTCTAGGGCTAACACCTGCAAGAGTTTCAACCCAGATTATTGCAAGAGATATTTATGCAAGATATCTACAGTCCCTTGGAATAATAGCCTCGGTGATAGAACAATTTGCCACAGAAATTCGCCACTTACAAAGAACAGAAGTACGAGAAGTTGAAGAAGGTTTTGCCTCACATCAGAAAGGCTCGTCTGCTATGCCTCACAAACGGAATCCGGTCTTATCTGAGAACCTATGCGGGCTTGCAAGGGTCGTAAGAAGTAATACAATTACCGCAATGGAAAATATCATATTATGGCACGAACGCGATATTTCACACAGTTCCGCAGAAAGAGTTATTTTTGCAGATAGCACAATTCTTATTGATTTTATGCTTAATAGATTTAATGAAATAATGAGTAACCTTGTTATTCATGAAAAAAATATGCTTAAAAATACAGATATGTACGGCGGAATTATTTACTCACAAAAAGTACTGCTCAAACTCGTTGAAAAGGGACTTTCTAGAGAAGATGCCTATATTATAGTCCAGAGGAATGCTTTAGATGCAATGGACAACAACACGAGTTTCAGAGATGGACTAATCAATGATAACGATGCCCGCAAATATCTTAGTGAAGATGAAATACATTCTTGTTTTGATATGAGCGGATATTTAAGAAATATAAATAAAATTTTTGAAAGATTTGAATATTAAAAAGAGGACACGAAAAAAGTCGATAGTGAACATCAGGTTGTGTGCAGTATAGGAAACGACCTGATGTGAAGCCGTTCCTCAGAGTTTGCGAAAAATGTAAATTTTTATAAACCTGCTTTATTCAAATATCAAAAAATTATTTCGTACTTTATTCTATTGCAAAAAAAGATTGATGTGGTATTTTAAAATAGTGTCAGTTGAATAAAGGAGCTGGCACAAGAGTTGATATTTGAATAAGAATAATAAGCGTCCGTAGCTCAGCTGGATAGAGCAACTGCCTTCTAAGCGGTAGGTCAACGGGCGATAAAAACAAAAATTTGACAATTAAATAGATAACAAGATATGCGTCTGTAGCTCAGCTGGATAGAGCATCTGCCTTCTAAGCAGAGGGTCCCGCGTTCGAATCGCGGCAGGCGT
>CASDWH010000005.1 GCA_949284715.1 uncultured bacterium | reverse complement strand
AACTCTACGTCGTGTAACCGCGCCGTGAGTGCTAATAGTCTGCCTTGTGATGCCGCCATTCCCATTTTGCTGCGTTTCCCTTTTTGTTTGCTTCCCTTGTAGTCATGTTTACGGCAGATTTCTATAAAACTTTAATTTTTTCTCGGTTTTGCTTTACATTTCGTTACATTTACAAGAGGCTGGGACAGCTAGAAATATTCCAGCTAAAAAGGTGCAGCATCAGTTTTAATAGGATTTTTAAACTTGGTAATACTGCCCTGAAATAATAATTTAACAGTTCCGACCGGGCCGTTTCTTTGTTTTGCAATTATAATTTCTGCTTCGCCTTTATTTGCAGCTTTTTGCATTTCATCTTCATCTTCTGATTTACTTTTGTAATATTCATCACGGTAGATAAACATAACAATATCAGCGTCCTGTTCAATAGCACCGGATTCTCTTAAGTCAGAGAGCATAGGACGTTTATCAGTTCTTGATTCAACAGCACGCGAAAGCTGAGAAAGCGCTATAATTGGAACATTCAACTCTCTTGCAAGTGTCTTTAGTCCTCTTGAAATGGTTGAAATTTGCTGCATCCGGTCTTCTTTTCCCGAGCCTTCCATTAATTGCAGATAGTCGATAACAATTAATCCGATTTCTTTTTCAGACATAGCAAGCCTTCTGCATTTTGCACGTAAATCTGTTAAATTACAACCGGCTGTATCGTCAATATAAATAGGTGCGTCAGCAAAGGAATTCATAGCTACAGCAAGTTTATCCCAATCCTTTTGCTGCATATTTCCTGTTCTTAATCTCTGTGTATCAAGTTCCGCTTCTGAGCATAGCATACGCTGCATTAACTGGTCTTTGGACATTTCCAGCGAAAATATAGCTACGGTCTTTTTAGCTCTTAATGCAACATTCTGTGCAATATTTAGTGCAAATGCTGTTTTACCCATGGATGGTCTTGCGGCTAGTATTATTAAATCAGATTTTTGTAGTCCGCTAGTCATTGCATTTAAATCATAAAATCCTGTATCTACACCAATTAACTCATCTTTATGTTTATATCTGTATTCGATTTTTTCGTAACTGTTTAATACGAGGTCTTTTACGTGTGTAAGTTCAGAAGTTACCTTTTTGGATGCTAAATCAAAAATTAATCTTTCAGCATAGTCCAGTGACTCCTCAATAGATGTTAAATCATACCCGCTTGTGACAATTTCTGAGCCGGCATTAATTAAAGCTCTTTTCATTGCTTTTTCTTGAACAAGTTTGGCATAATATTCAACGTTAGAAGTTGTAATTGTTTTATAGCTTAAATCGTTAATAAATGCACGCCCGCCAACTAATTCCAGCTTATTGTTAAAATTAAGAACATCAGACACTGATACAATATCAATCCTCTCATTTGAATTAAAAAGTTGAACCATTGCTTCATAAACGTATCTATGTGCAGGTTTATAAAAGGACTCAGGCTTAATGTATTCAACAACCTTTGTTAAGCACACAGGATTAACTAAAATCGCGCCCAGAATGGCTTCTTCTGCCTCAATATTCTGCGGCATTAATTGTGATACTTCATCGTTATTTTTATTTTTTTGTTTAACTGCGGGCATACTACCTCTCATTAATTTATATTACTCCGTACATGCCGTCAAATAAATATATTTATAGCAAATGTTACAAAGATTAATTAAGTTTTATAACAAAAAGCACCCGTAGATAAAGCGGGTACTTTTTATAAAGTATTACACATAATAATTAGTAATCAATTTTCCAGTTATTATCAGCCATGCGGCCGGTGCAAGTCAAATCCTGAACATTTTCATTACAGGTTGGAGTCATTCCAAGAGCCTTGCTGCCTACCGGAAGCATTAACCCGTATGTAGTAAGAACAAATTGAAATTGATCTATTCCTGGGCTGTCAGGATTAGGATCCTCAGGGTGAACGCCATTAATATCTACATCAACTGTTGCGTATCCGGATCCCGCTGAAGCAGGCACTGAACCGGCACTGCTGCCAACATTAAATTTAACATACGTACCATCTTTCAGGGCATACCATTCTCCTGCGGGTGTCATTACTAGTTCATCACTCAAATAGCTGATAAAGTCAGCAGATCCTAATTCTTTAAGTATAACCTCCTGATTGTTAAGAAGGAGTCTGCCGACGGCTTCTTCTACAGAAGCCTGAACTTTTGCAAGTTTTGGCCCTGTTCCGGCATCCTGATGCATTTTCATCAATGAAGGCAGTGTAAGAGCGGCTACTATACCAATAATAGCAATTGTTATAAGTATTTCTGCCAATGTAAAAGCTTTTCTTTTTATATTCATTACTCTCTTCCTCTTTTTATTCACTAAAATATTATACTCTTATTCTCGTAAAAAAATCAACCTTAAGATTGCTTTTTGAATTCACCGGTCTTTCATTATTAATTTTTGTAAAGTTTTATCCAAAACCTGAAATTAACAACATTTTTAAGCGTTTATATATATAAGATATGTTTTATACATGGTGAGGATTGATGGCTGAAAATATTGATAAAGATGCATATGTTACTAAAGATATTTTCTTTCAAAACGGGGCAAAATATACAACATCTATATATTGCAACGGTAGACTTATTAAGCTGTCAAAATATTTTTCTAACGGTAAATTATCACAAGTTTATGAATATAAAGAAGGGAAGTTATTAAACAGGAATATTTACGGACGTGATGGAGGTCTGCTTGAAAAATATACGTATTCATATCACGAATGCGGCATAATTGCTAGTATTATCAAGGAAAGGACAAACTCAATTTTATCGGTTACTTTCATCCTTGATAATGATACACAAAATATAATCAGTATAAGAATACGCCATAACAATGTTATTATAAGAAAACTTGATTATGAATATTCAAATTCCAAAATTATTTGCAGTGACGCAACACAGGATGAAACGGAAGAGTATCAGGTTATTAAACCTCCGATAGCTGATGAAAGCTGGTTAGTACTTCCACGCCCTAATTCAATCGTTATGCGAAAATTATTGGTTGCAATGTCAATTGGTTGCTAAAAAGGTTTCACTCTTGAAATATTTTCAAAAAAGATATATAATAATATATATATTATGGATGTAAACAGTATAAATTCAACTGACAACAACTATCTTATTTGGGGTATGCAAAATGATGCCCTTACCCCTGTAACTTCTACGGCTAAAATTTCTGAAATAGAAACGGAGGCTAATAATGAAGGTTTTAGTACTGTTGATACAGGCTTAGATGAAGATAATGACGGTTATATCACTTCTGAGGAGCTGGATTCTTACTTTGAGTATGCTCAAAATTTTGTTTCAAATGCCCGCGGTGAACAAACCGCTAAAGCTGCTTCATACAATGAATTTACATATTTTAATGCCGCTAAAACCTACAGCAGCAATCAAGCTGCCTATAATTATCCGCAAATGAGTACTTTTTCTATAAAGGTTTAACCATCAGGGGAATATTTTTTATTTTACTAAGCGTTATAAATTTAACAGGTTTGTAGTATTCTATAGTTAAAAGGAGGCTGTTAATGAAAAAAAATGCGCTTATTGTTTTACTAATACTTATTGTACCTATGGTTGTATATTTTGCTCTTTCAAGAAGTACAGGAACTCCTGTTGTTGAAGCACAGGTTAATCAGCCGCAGATGATAAAATTCGCTTCACGCATGTGCTATGATTGTCAGCGGCTCGAAAAAGTTCTACAGGCTGTATATCCTGAATACAGAGATAAAGTTACGCTTACTGAAATAACTGTTCAGGATAATTCTTCATCGGTTCAAAATATGATAAAAAAATATAGTGTCAAACTTGTTCCAACCTCAATATTTATCGACAAAAACGGTAATGTTAAGGCGCGGGTTGAGGGATACATTGATGAAACAACTCTTAGAAATTATTTAAATGAGATTTCGGCAAATGGATAATTTATTACAAATATTTCAAAATCAGAATAATTTTAGTTTATTAATGCTGGCAGCTTCCTTTATAGGCGGTGTGATTGCGTCAGTATCTCCGTGTTCTCTTGCCATGCTGCCGATTATTGTCGGGTATGTGGGCGGATACAGCAAAGAATCGCACCTTAAAACGGCAATTCAGGTTATATTCTTTATTCTTGGTATGTCTGTTATATTCTCTATAATCGGAATAATCTGCGCTCTTACGGGAAAAGTTCTGGGTTCATTTACCGGCGGATATTTTACAGTATTTATTGCTTCGCTGCTATTAATTATGGGGCTAAAGCTCACTGAAATTCTTGATTTTGAGTTTCCTGTTATTATCAAGCAGCTCCCCGCAAACAACAGCCATAAAACTTTTCTTTATCCGTTTATTCTCGGCGTTGTATTCGCACTTGCCGGAACCCCTTGTTCAACTCCAATCCTTGCGAGTATAATGGCATTTGCTTCATACTCTGAAAATTTATCATTATCAGTACTTATGCTTTTCTTGTTCTCTTTCGGGCAGGGGATAATATTACTTGTTGCTGCTCTATTTACATCAGGTATTACCAAGATGAAAAAATTTGCCGGAGCTTCTGATATAGTACTAAAAATATGCGGTCTTTTGCTTATTATTGCGTCAATTTATTTATTTTACAAAGCTTTCCACCCGTTCTTTTAATTTACCTGTTACTCTCTGACTTTATTTTCATTTCCGGCAATAAGTCTGGATATATTTGAGCGATGTAAATAAATAATATAAACAGCACCCAATGCACAATAAACAATATAAGGAAGCGGGGCATTGAATATCCACATTAAAACAGGAGAAAGCGTAACTGCAATAATAGAACCTACAGAAACATATTTGGTGGTATAAGTAATAATACTCCATATTAAAGCAACACAAAGTCCTGCAATCCAGTTGAGCGCTAGTATTGTTCCAACGCCTGAGGCAACTGATTTACCGCCCTTAAATTTAAGAAAAACAGATTTGCTATGTCCGATAAGCACAGCTACTGCGGCTAATACAGCGCTAAGTCCGGTATATACCGCATCATGCGCAAATACTTGAGCAAGAGTTACTGGGATGGCGCCCTTTAGAGCATCCAGAAACATAACTGTGAAAAACCACTTTTTACCAAGAACACGCTTTACATTTGTAGCGCCTGTTGACCCGGAACCGATTTCTCTTATATCCTGTCCTGTTTTTGCTTTAACAATAAGATATCCGGTTGGTATTGAACCAATAATATAAGATAAAATGACAACTACAGCTATAATTAATATCCCCACTCTTAATTCCTCCTGCTAAATTCAAAATAAGCGGGGAAGGTAAACCTGCACCCCGCTTAAAATTCACTGCTAAACTTTTGATTTAATAACTTTTGATACGCGCTTAAACACTTTATCTTTACCTAGTATTGAAAGTATCGCCGTCATATCAGCACCTTTTGTACGGCCTGTTACTGCGGCTCTTATTGCCCACATTGTTTGTTTAGGTTTAACGCCTTTTTCCTTAAATTCACCTCTGAATCCTTCAAGTTTTTCGTGCAGAGTTTCTTCATCAAAACTCCAGTTTTTAGCTTGTTTTAAAAATTCAGAAAGAACTTCCTGTGCGGTTTCTGTATCAAGTACCTCTGTTTGGACTTCCGGCTCTATTACAACATCTTCACCAAAGAAATATGAAACGGCATCTGTTATATCAGAAAGAAGAATCAACGGTTCACGGGTAATTTCTATCATTCTGTTGAATTGGGCTTCTGATAATTGTGATAAATCATATTTTTTTAAGTAAGGAAGCAGCCTTTTCTTAAGTTCATCCATTGGCAGCATCTTAATATAGTGGCTGTTCATCCATCTCAATTTATCATATTCAAAAATAGAGTTTGATGACGAAATTTCGTTAATTCTGAAATCTGCCGCGATTTCATCAACCGGCTTTATTTCAACACCGTCAGAAGGCGACCAGCCTAAAAGTGCAACAAAGTTAATAAGTGCTTCAGTTAAATAGCCGCTCTCTACAAATTCAGATACAGCAGTTGCACCGTGGCGTTTAGAAAGTTTGCTTCTGTCCGGTGCAAGTATCATTCCGAGATGCCCAAATCTAGGAACTTCTGCGCCAAGCGCTTCGTATATAAGAATTTGTTTAAAAGTATTTGATATATGGTCTTCGCCTCTGATAATATGTGAAATTTTCATGAGCATATCATCAATAACAACAGCAAAGTTATACGTAGGTGTTCCGTTGGATTTCATAATAACAAAGTCACCTATTAAATCCGTATTAACTTTTAATTCGCCTTTAACCATATCATCAAACATTAATTCAGATGTAGGGTGAAACGCGTGCTGCGCCTTGCTTATATTAAACCTTATTGCCGGCTTTCTACCCTCAGCGCGTAGCTTTGCCTTCTCATTATCTGTCAAGTGTTCACATTTTTTTGAATAAACATAAGGCTTTTTGTTTGCGGTTGCAATCTCTTTTTCTGCTTCTAATTCTTCAGGTGTACAAAAACATTCATACGCAAAACCGGCATCAACAAGTTTCTGTGCGTACACGGGATAGATATCGAATCTCTCAGATTGTGTATAAGGCCCGTACTCGCCGCCTACATCCGGCCCTTCATCCCAGTTTAAGCCGAGTGCTTTTAAACTATCAAATATATTATCAATATATTCCTGACTTGTGCGTTCAGCATCAGTATCTTCTATTCTTAAAATAAATTTTCCGTTATTTTTCTTCGCAAATAAATAATTAAACAAAGCCGTTCTGGCTGTTCCAATGTGCAAATTCCCGCTTGGTGAGGGGGCAATTCTTACTCTGACATCTGTCATAATATTTTCCTCTTTAATTTCCAATAATATACGAAACAATTATTGCACAAAAACATAACGATTGCGCAAGTTTTTTTAGAAATTAACTCTTATTTTACCCGACGTCAATGAATGAAATATAGTAAGTCATAAGCACAGCTAATGCGGCACAAATAATAAAAATAAGCGAGTAAATTATCCAGTTTTTGGTATTCATACACCAGCGCATACCAGGTGTATGGACTCGTTCCGGATAGGTTCCAAGAAAATATACTACATATAATATATCAAAACAAAACCAGCCGATTTCATTATGTACAATTGCCGCGCCGTACTTAATCAGCGAGTATTTTTCTATAATTCTCAGAATCCTGTAGCTAACAGATAAAAGTAAGATTTTTGTTAAAACAGCAGCAGTAATATAATTTAAAAATACAGCAGAAAGAACGCATACCGGTATTCCGATTAATATAAGTCTGTTGAGTTTTTTCCTATCTCTTGAATTAGAAATATTAATAACCGGCATATAATTGCACCAGAGCCAGATAAAAGAGTACAGGCCGAATGTTAAACAGCTTAATACAATAAACTGCCCGAGAGAGGTAAGCTTTATACCTTTAATTTCAGGCTCTTTAAAAAATTCCTTACAGTACTCGCACTGTTCTGCATCATTGTATATTTCATTCCCGCAATAGGGACAGTTAACTTTTTCACTCATATACTGATTGTAAATATTCTCTATCAATTTGTCAAACTATGTATTTATATAACAATTTTTAATTTTGATATTAAAAATTATTAATAAAAGTTAATATTTTAAATAAAAAATAGCAATTTTATACAAAGTATATACTTTATATATATAACTAATACAAAACAAAGAGGATTTATTATGGCAATAGGCGCAAGAGATTTTATTGACAGACTGTTGGTTGAAAAATATGCACAGGAACAAGTTGATAATCACACCGACGAAGGTCTTAAGTCACGTATTGAAGCAGATGATATTATGAGTGCGCTTAATCAATATTCAAATAATTACAGAAGCTATCTTGACATTGTTTCAAAAGTCAATATTACCTGTTATTCCGTAAATGCTAAAAACGCAAAATATGCACGATACGAAACAATTCCTGCGTAAATTACTGCCCGGCCAGCCAGAGTTTGAATTCTTGAATATTTGGTATTTCTTTCTCTGTAACGACTCTTGAACCGCTTGGAACAATCAGCTTTATTTTTCCTGTTTCAGCTTTTTTATCCAGTAACATTAAATCAACAATTTTGTCTGTTTTTATATTTTCATTAAAAGGTTTAAATCCATAAAGCGCTATAAGTTCCATTGCCGCATTGTAATATACAGTATCTATATAGCAGTTTTTCAGCGCCCACTTGAATATTAACATCATTCCCCAGATTATAGCTTCACCATGGGTGTATTTTTTGTATTTAGTCATTGTTTCAAGAGCGTGGCCTAACGTATGGCCGAGATTTAATACTTTTCTTAAACCTGCTTCTTTTTCGTCAGCCCTGACAACATTAATTTTATATTCAAGGCAGATTGCTATAAGTTTTTCCAAAAAATATAAATCTCTGCTTAGAATTCTGGAAGAATTTATTGACAGAAACTCAAAGAGAGATTTAGGCTCATTGTTACAGCAGTTGCACTCTATAAAGGCGTATTTTAAAACTTCACCTAAGCCGGACATATACTGCCTATCAGAAAGCGTTTTTAAAAAATTCAAATTGATAAATACGTATTCCGGTTGGTAAAAACTACCGATAATATTTTTTGCAGAGTACATGTCAATTGCTGTTTTCCCGCCGACAGATGAATCTACCATTGAAAGCAGAGTCGTAGGAACCTGAATAAATTTAATTCCCCGCATATAGGTAGCGGCAGCAAATCCTGTTATATCACCGGCAACGCCTCCGCCAATTGCTATAATAACATCTTTTCGGGTCATTTTATTTTTTATTAATACTTCGAGAATTTTTAAATAGTTTTTTAAGTTTTTCTGCTCTTCACCGTCTTTTAATATGAAAATCTCATTCTTTGGAAAAGGTAAATTCTTAGAGTACAAATTATAAACCTTCTCACTAAAAACAATAAGTCTTTTTCTGTTTTTAGTTCTTAAAAGTATATCTTTGTATAAACTTTCAACCGGTTCATTGTTTATATAAATATCATAATATTTATCATCTTCCGGAATATTAATTGCAAGCGTTCTCTCCATTTATAATCCTTATTATCTCATCAACTACATTATAGGTATCGAGATTTGACGTGTCAATTGAACAATCGGCAAGTCTGTAATTACTTTCGCGTTTATCATAAAGTTTCTTTATTACTTCTTTGGGATTGCTAACCTTGAGCAGCGGTCTGTTTGTATCTCCTTTAAGGCGTTCAAATAAAATTTCAGGCTGTGCATATAAATATATAACTTTTCCAAGAGTTTTCAGCATTGCGCGATTTTCTTCATTTTCAAAAGAGCCGCCGCCTGTTGAAAGAACTTTGTTTTCTATATCTGACAATGTATTTATCACTCTTGTTTCAAGCTCTCTGAAATAATTTTCTCCTTTTAGCGCAAAAATATCATTGGTACTGACTCCCTCTAATTCTTCTATTAAGGAATCCGTATCAACAAATACGTAATTCAGCCTTCTTGCAAGAAGTTTGCCAATTGTAGTTTTGCCGCTTCCGGGCATGCCAATTAGAATGTAGTTATTTCCCATAGTGTCTTTTTACTTCCTCAATACTGTCACCGCCATATTTTTGCAAAAATTCATCGGCTAAAATAATTGCTGTTCTTGCTTCTGCTACAATAGCACAGGCAGGAACGGCGCATGTATCCGAACGTTCAAAATGAGCTTCTGTCTGGACTTTTTTTAGCAAATCAACTGTCGGCAGAGGTTTTCTTAATGTTGGAATTGGTTTCATCGTTCCTTTTAATATCAAAGGTTCGCCGTTAGTCATTCCGCCCTCTATTCCTCCGGCATTGTTTGTATCGCGGTAAATTATTCCGTTTTTAATTTTTATACCGTCATGAACTTTACTGCCCGGTGTTTTTGCTGCATCTACGCCAATTCCTACCTCTACTGCTTTTATCGCAGGTATACTCATTAATGCCTGAGCAAGTATTCCATCAATCGCTCTATCCCATTGAACAAATGAACCGAGTCCTACCGGAAGATTTGAATATATTACTTCAAACTTACCGCCCAGAGTATCGCCTTCTTCTTTTGCTCTGTCTATCTCTTCCTTCATTTTATCAGTGATAAATTCATCACAGCAGCGTAAAGGTGATTTATCCGCTTTTTCTTTTATTAAAGTAAAAGTAGACGGCCGCACATCAAGTTCAACATCCCCGATTTGAATAACATGCGAAAAACCAATAATACCAAATTCTCTTAAAAAAAGTTTAGCAACAGCACCTACAGCAACCTCTATTGCCGTTTTTCTAGCACTCGAGCGTTCGAGTACATCACGTAAATCTTCCAGATTGTATTTTACTGCTCCGGCATAATCTGCATGCCCCGGACGCGCTGCCGTGAATGATTTTTCTGCAACAGCACGCAAAATCGCTTTATCCGAAAAATTTAATTCCTCAACACTCATTGGAATACGCCAGTTTTCAAAATCCAGGTTTTTTATTTCAATACAAACCGGCGCACCAGTAGTTTTACCGAATCTTACGCCCGATTTTATATCAACAGCATCCGTTTCAATTTTCATCCTGCCGCCGCGGCCATATCCGGACTGGCGTTTACGCAGCTCTGTATTTATAAAATCAATATCAATTCTCAATCCGGCGGGCAAGCCATCAATTATTGCATTTAAACATTTGCCGTGGCTTTCGCCTGATGTCAAAAATCTAAAATTCTTTGTCATAACTCCCCTTACAAAAAAGTGGCATGAATTGCATTATTTTGCATTCAAAAATAACTGAACCTTCGTCTGCATTAATTCTTCTATAATCAGCCATTTACCATCAGGTTGTTTCTGTACAATCATATAAGTTTTTAATTTATATGTTTCACCGGTTGGCTGCCTTAGAGATGAAATTTTATACGTTGTGTCATTTATTTTTGTAATTTTTATATCTGAATAATTGTTTTTATATTTTCTAACTTTAGCAATCGCCTGTCCTTTTTTCATTTCTGAAACATAACGCGCCGTAGTGGTTTCTCTATCAACAAGCGTACCATCGGGTTTTATAACCTGCCTGATGATTTTAGCAGTGGGAGAGTAGTATTCAGGAATTGTAGTACTATAAGTATTTGCTGCATTCACATAATTATTAAAAAATTTTAAAGCATCATCCTTATTGTCCGCCAATGATGCAAGCCCTACTGACAAAAAAACTACAAATACTGTTAATAATTTTTTCACTGTATCTCCTTTTTATTCCGGTAATGTTCCTTTAACCTCGGCTATTTCATCACAACCAAGATTAAATGCTGAATGTAATTCTTTAACTGCGTCTTTTGCATATTTTTCATCCACAAGACAGCTTATTTTTATTTCACTTGTAGATATCATTTTTATATTTATATCATTAGCAGCAAGTGTTTTAAACATCATTGCAGCTATCCCCGGATGGTCAATCATACCGGCACCTACAATTGAAATTTTAGCAATGTTATCATCAACAAGAATATTACTACAGCCGAGTTCTTGTTTAATTTCCTCAATAATTGATTGTACTTTAGTCAAATCTTTTTTATCAATAGTAAATGCTATATCATTTGTATTAGTATGTTTTCGAGCATATGATTGAATAATCATATCAACAGAAATATCGTCTTTTGCCAGTCTGTCAAATAATCTGCCGGCATTTCCGGGAACATCAGGAACATCACAAACAACTATTCTCAACTGAGATAAATCAGCGGCTACACCTGTAACTGTTCTTCTAATTTCCATATCTTCAACTCCTAGTATTAATGTTCCTAAATTATCTGTTTTAAAGCTGCTCCTTACTCTAAGCGGGATATTATATTGTTTTGCCGTTTCGACAGAACGTGGGTGCATAACATTTGCTCCGACACGTGCAAGCTCAAGCATTTCGTCATAACTAATCTCATCAAGGCGCGTAGCGTTAGGAACTATACGCGGATCAGTCGTATAGACACCTTCTACATCGGTATAAATATCGCACCTTTGGGCATTTAACGCTGCGGCAACAGCGACAGCAGATGTATCCGAACCGCCGCGTCCGAGCGTCGTTATTTCATTATCGCTAGTTATTCCTTGAAATCCTGTAATAATAACAATTTCATCATTGTTAATATGTTTTAGAATATTGTCAGTTTTAATATCAATAATTCTTGCACAGTTATAAGCTTTTTCCGTAATTATCTGAGCCTGCATAGCATTCATGCTGACGGCTTTATATCCTTCCGCCTGTAATGCCATAGCTAGCAGAGAAGCAGAAACACATTCACCGGTAGACAAAAGCATATCAAGTTCTCTCGGAGATGGAGAGGTATTAACTTCATCCGCCAGCTTTAAAAGTTGATCTGTTGTATGCCCCATTGCAGAAACAATTACAACAACTGAATTTCCTTTGCTTTTTTCTTTTAAAATAACCTGTGCAACATTTTTAATTTTTTCAGAGCTGGCAACGGACGTACCGCCAAATTTTTGTACTACTATGTTTTTCACTTTCCTATTCCTAACTGCTCTATAAATTATACAGTTAACTAATTATAAAGACAAGTTTATCTTTTACAAATTACTCTTGCTACATGAACGCCGGATGCTGATGCCTGTATCAAACCTCTTGTAACCCCTGCACCGTCACCAATAGTAAAGAGCTTTTGTACTCCTTCTGTTTCCAGTTCATTTGTAAGCTTTACTCTTGCCGAATAAAACTTAACTTCAATTCCATAGAGTAATGTGTATCGTGAAGCAGTACCCGGTGCAATTTTATCAAGCGCGTACAACATCTCAATAATACTTTGCATTTGTCTGTACGGAATAACAAGGCTTAAATCGCCCGGAGTTGCACTTGTGAGGGTAGGCGTTAATACGCTGTTTTTGATTCTATCAGGTGTAGATCTGCGCCCGTCGAGAAGATCTCCGAAACGTTGGACAAGAATGCCGCCTCCGAGCATATTAGCAAGACTTGCTATATGCTGTCCGTAAGTAATTGGCTCTTTAAACGGTTCAGTAAATCTTTCGCTCACAAGCAGTGCAAAATTTGTATTTTTGGTTTTTATATTCGCATAACTGTGACCGTTTACAGTTGAAATTCCATTATAATTCTCCTGTACAACTTCTCCATACGGATTCATACAGAATGTGCGAACTTCATCTCCGAAAGTCGGAGAGTGATATATTAATTTGGATTCATAAAGTTTTTCAGTAATCGGTTCAAATACAGGCGCAGGCAGTTCAACACGTACGCCGATATCAACGGCATTATTAACCATGCCTATTTTATTCTTGGAAAATTCCTGTGTAAGCCAGTCAGCTCCTTCTCTTCCCGGCGCTATAACAGTATATTCCGCTTTAATAATTTCACCATTCTCCAGAACAATTCCTTTTACTTGTTCACATTCAACAATTAAACTTTTTGCAGAGGTATTGTTTAAAATAGTTATACGCTCATCGAGGTAATTTTGCATATTCTTTAAAACATCAAGGCTTCTCTCTGTTCCAAGGTGTCTTACAGGCGAATACACCAGTTTTAATTCCGCTAAAGTTGCTTTCCTTTCAATTTCTTCAAAAATTTTCCTGTCTGTACCAAAAACCTCTTCTGTTGCACCATATTCAAGATAAAGTTTATCTGCATAATCTATTAGGTCTTCGACTTCTTTTCTTGACATATAATCAACGAGGTTTCCACCAACATCCGGCGTCAGGGTTAATTTGCCGTCAGAAAATGCGCCGGCGCCGCCCCAGCCGCATAGCAGACCGCAGCGTTTACATGATACACATTTTTCAGAACCTTCCCTTAACGGGCATTTACGATGTTCAATTTTGGGGCCTTTTTCAATTAATACGACTTTCCAGTCCGGTTTCAATTTGACAATCTCTAATGCCGTAAATATACCCGCAGGGCCAGCCCCAACTATTGCAACATTGTACATGCTTAATTCTCCAACTAACGTATTACTTATTTACGATACTACAAAGGAAACTTTCTTTAAAGCTTTTTAGCTCTTCAGGTTAAATTTTGTTAATTTTTGATTGAATATCTTCAAGGAGTTTTCTGTTAATTGAAATTAAATCTGCAAAAATTGCGATAACCTGAAGTAAAAATCCAATAATTATAAGTATTGCTGCAAGTAATAAGGACTGTAAATGGCCGGATCCGTCATTATTGAAGAAAAAATACAAATACCTTACCAAAATACTTATTCCGGATAGTATAAATGTCAGGGCAAAAAGAGTGAAGAATCTGAATGGGCGGTAAATAGCAAACATTCTAATAATTGTACAGCCGGATCGAAATATGTATTGAAACATATTTTTAAAAAGTCTTGATTTTCTTAGCTTCTCGTTAACCCTTACCGGAACTGATACTATTCTAAACCCTTTTGCGCTCGATTGAATTATAGTTTCCATAGTATAGGAAAAATTATCAAATACATTTATTGAAGAAGCACAGGTTTTTGAAAACGCTCTAAACCCGCTTGGCGCATCTATAACATCGGCTCCTGAAATTATTTTCACTATATGTGAGCCGATTGATTGCAATAATTTCTTTAATGGCGAAAATTCCTTATGATTTTTAATATCCCTTGCCCCGATAACCATGTCAGCCTTATTTTCAAGAATAGGTTTGATTAGAGATTCTATATCGCCGCCGTAGTATTGATTGTCGCCATCTGTATTAACAATAATATCAGCACCTGATAAAAGTGCGTGCCTTATACCTGTTTTAAAACTGGCCGCAAGCCCGAGGTTTTTCTTGTGTGACACGACCCGCGCGCCAAATGATTTTGCAAGTTCCGCTGTGTTATCTGTAGAGCCGTCATCTATAACAAGAATTTCCATTTCATCCACACCTGAAATTTTTTCAGGTAAGTCCTTTATAACAGCTTTTATTGTCTGTTCTTCATTATAACAAGGTATTTGAATAATAAGTTTCACAGTGATATCTTTCTCTCTTTATAATATAATTATACTATAAAGGATATGAGATGTATTTATTTTGGGTTTTACTATCAGGGGTAATATTACGTTTGGCTTATATACTAAAGCCGGAAGGTTTGTGGAATGACGAATATGTTTCCTGGATGATTGCTGCAACACCTTTTAAGGATGGGTTTATAACAGAAATTTTTAAACAATGCCACATGCCGCTTTATTATTTCTATTTAAAAATATTTTCAATAATAGGCAATAACAATGACATTATATTAAGGCTTTCATCGGTTCTGCCCTCTGTAGGCGCGGTCTGGGTCATGTATCTTGCAGGTAAAACAAGAGATAATTTTACGGCAAAGACTCTTGCAGCAATAACGGCGTTTTCCGCTTTTCTTGTATACTACTCGCAAGAAGTGCGGTTTTATTCTCTTTTGTTTTTCTTTTCATCTTTAATTCTGTTATTTCTTTTAAAAATACGCATAAATCCAAATAAAATAAATCTTGCAGGATTTGTTATATCTTCATTGCTTGTACTTTTTACTCATACTATAGGTTTTGTCTTTGTTTTCTTTTCTATTGTATACCTAATATCAGTAATTAAACCTAAACGAGTTTATTATTACATATTTGCAGCTTTATTTATGCTGCCAGCACCTTTTGTAATATATATTTTTCTGCATACCGGTCATTCACAATGGTGGGGCGCGTTTTCATACCGGACAATTATATTTATGTTCACGGACTTCTTCTCTCCCATTCTTACGAACAATGTTAATATTCCCTCCGTAATCTTATATCAGAATGGAGCCGTTTTTGCTGCTGCGTTGATTATTCCTGCATTAATTGCTGTAGGTTTTATAATTTACTCTTTTACAAAAGACAAAAGTATACGCGGATTGTTCTACATTGCCCTATTTACAACAATTACACTTTCTGCTGCCGCAATTACATCAAGATTTGTTTTTATAACAAAATATAATATAGAAATTTTGCCAGTATTGATGTATCTCTTTGCTGTAGGTCTTTCTAACGTCAAAAAGCCTATCAAATATTCATTTTTATTATTATACCTTTTTTTTCAGATTTTCTACATTTTTATGCCGGGATATCCGTCAAAATGTCCGCGAACAGAGGGTAATCGCATTCCTGCGCTGCTTATCGCTAAATCCGGTATAAAACCTGAGGACAAATTAATTCTTACATACTATAATCCCGAGCGTTTTACAAAATATATTAACCTTAGCGGTCTAAATATAACAAGTATTGATAAAACAGAGGTAAGCCGATACATATCTGATTCAAGAAAAATCAATCCGTCAATATATCTCATCGACAGAAGTTTTGCTGAAAAAAAACTGGATAAATTATTAATCCCAAAACAACAAACATTTATACTTTTTCTAGATTCTGTGGCATTTTTTCCGGACAAAGAGTTAGAAAAGATAGCTGCACGCCAAGAATATATAGATATGGTTAATCCTATATATCTTGAAATGTCAGTATTGAGAAACGAAATATTAAAATATGGAAAAAAGCATAATCTTGTTGTACAATCGACTAAGATGGGGAGTTGGTCACTGATAAAACTCGGCAGGAGTACGGAGGAATAAAATTGAACAGTATATTTAGAGGGTCATATATAACTACAATAGTTTGTCTTACCGTAGCATTTTTCTGGGGCGAACATGCAAAACCAGGTACAGGCTTAGCCTGCGTGTTTATAGCTGCTGTTCTTGGTATCTTAGAAATAAGTTTATCTTTTGATAATGCTGTAGTTAATGCGGCCAAGCTGGAGAAAATGACGCCTAAATGGCAGCACAGGTTCATAACATGGGGTATTGCTATTGCGGTATTTGGTATGAGATTCCTGTTCCCGCTTGTAATTGTTGCTATATTTTCCGGCATTCATATAAGTAAAGTATTTCCAATGGCACTTCACGAACCGCTTAAATACGCAGAATATCTGCATCAATCGCACGCTGCCGTTGTTTCTTTCGGCGGGGCATTTCTAATGATGCTGTTCCTTAACTTTTTTATGAGTAAACGCGAACACATGTGGTTAAAATGGTTTGAAATTCCGCTCTCTAAGCTTGCTAATATAAAATATCTTGATTATTTTATAGTTATGATGATTGTTTGCTTTATACTATCACAACAGCCAAACTATCACGAAAATGATATTATTATTCCTGCAATTATTGGGGCCGCTATATTTTCAGCAATAGATAAATTAGCACATTTTATTGAACAAAAGGAACACAAGCACGAAGCAGATGCGCTGGCGCATGCTGCAAAAGGCGGTTTTGTAAGTTTTCTCTATCTTGAATTGATTGATGCTTCCTTTTCTTTAGATGGTGTGCTGGGGGCATTTGCGTTGAGCCACGATATAATTATTATTACTTTAGGATTATGCATAGGTGCCATTTTTGTCCGTTCGCTCACTATTCTACTTGTTGAAAAAAAGACATTAAAAAGCTTTGTATATCTTGAAAGCGGCGCACATTGGGCAATCGGTATACTTGCTTTAATAATGTTTATCTCGACATATCTTGAAATTCCTGAAGTTGTGACTGCTCTGTCAGGCTTAATAATTATTCTTGCCTCCCTTTATTCTTCCGTTAAGTATAATAACCGGGAAAAGCTTATAAATGGAGATAAATAAAATACTTCGTTACAAAAAACATATACAAACAATTTTTTGTCCGCTTATAGATTTAAAAATTAAAAATCTTCAATACGGACTTAACACGGCCGCATCCAATAACTTAATTATATCTCTTACATCATACGGAGAAAGGATAAAAGAGCTGAAATATACGCTCTATTCTCTGTTTACCCAGAGATTTAAGCCTGATAAAATTATCCTCTGGCTTGATAATAAATACAATACTGCCGAGATACATTCACTATTTCAAAAATTTATCAGCAGAGGGCTGGAGATAAAGTTTACCGGAGATATAGGCTCATACACCAAACTTATACCCGCTTTAAAAGAACTTCCGGATAGTATTATTGTTACGGCAGATGATGATATTTTTTATCCCTCTGATTGGCTTGAAAAGCTTTATAATTCTTATTGCAGTGATAAATCTTGTATTCATTGTCATAGAGCGCACAAAATAATTATCCGGAATAATGAAATACTCCCCTACGAACAATGGGAAAAACAAATAAACTCTCAGGAATCAGCCGCTTATACGTATTTTTTAACCGGCGTTGGCGGAGTTTTATACCCCCCGCATGTTTTTTCTAATGAAATATTTGAAGAAGCTGTATTCAAAAAACTCGCGCCCCACGCCGATGATATCTGGTTCTGGGCGATGGCTGTACTAAACAGCACAAAAATTAAAATAGTTAAAAATAATATAAATACACTTACTACAACAAATATTTTAAGATTATTAAATTTTTACAAAGATAAAACACTATATTTCTATAATAAAACCGGCGGCAATGACAAACAATTAAATAATATTCTTAATCGTTATCCGATAATTAAGCAAAGGCTGATTGAGGAAGGTAAAATAAAGTTAATTTTCAATATTACATCACTTCATTCCTGGAATAAAAAAAACGGACACAGAGCCGGTGTTTTTCAAGCAGCGCAAAATATTCTTGATGAATTTACAAAGGATTCCTGTTTTTCTATTGCCTTTTACTCTAATTACAAATACTTTTATTTTATTAAAGATTTTCTAAAATCAAACTTCAATAAATATATCTTAATTGATGAAAGACCCGCTTATAAAATAATTGCAGGTAAAATTATCTATTATTCAGATAAAGTTTCAAGTAAACTAATGTATTTATTTATATATATGTTTCGGGTTCTTGAAAGTTTATTTCCCTATAATCATAAGCTCAAAAATACATTAGATACTTATGATGTATATTTTTCACCATTTGAAGGAGTAGAAAAAGAATTTCTGGATTCTAATATCAAAAAATATCAGTTTATACATGATGTAATTCCGCTGCTTGAAAGTAAAAAACTTCCGCCGTATCACTGGGCAAATAGTGTCTATAGAAATATAATCAATGACGTTTACTATTTTACAAATTCCGAATATACAAAAAATGATTTTTTAAAAATATTTAATTATATTAACCCGCAAAATGTTAAAACCGCTTATCTCGGTTGTACGAGGAAGCCATTGAACAAAACTAATATCTATAAAAAATACAACATTTCTGAGGATAAAAAATATATTTTATCTCTATGTTCACTTGGTAAACGTAAAAATCTTAAATTTGCAATAGATAATTTTATTACATTTATTAACCAAAATCATATCAACGATACAGTAATGGTCATAGCAGGCGCAGTCTGGTCTAACTATAAAAAAGAATTAAAAAATCTGGATAGTAATAAAAATATTATTTTTACAGGCTATATTGATGATGAAGATCTCCCGAATCTCTATAGCAATGCATTTGCATTCATTTACCCTTCATTGTACGAAGGCTTTGGCTTGCCGGCACTTGAAGCAATGATATACGGCTGTCCTGTTATTGCTTCAAATAGGACTTCATTACCTGAAATATGCGGAAATTCCGCGCTATTAATAAATCCTGAAAATAACGAGGATATTTTAAAAGCATTTAAATTGATTTTTTCTAATCCTAACATACGTCAAGAACTCATACTAAAAGCGAGTGATAAAGCGTTGCTGTTTACTTGGTCAAAAACTTTCAATATAATTAGACAGGAGATTCTTCAACATGTGCAAAAACAAAATTAAAATTCTTATGGATATATCAATGCTCGGAAATATGGCGTACCCCGAGAGAGCAGCACGCAGCGGCATTTTTTTTGTCGCCCTCAGTCTAATGAATGAATTTCTTAAACGTGATAATATTGAATTATCATTATATGCGGGAACAGCCTATTATATCTATGTTTTAAAAGCGCTTAAAACAATACTCCCTGATAAAAAAATCAAGATTTATACAGATTCAGTAATTTGCGCATTTTATAACTATTTTAAATCAAATTTTAAATATACAAAAAAAATTAGTTGGAAAATTAAACAATTTTTCATGTTTGTACCAGCGATTCTTGCTAAAGCCGGTACATATATTTTCCCTAAGCACTATGATTTTAATATTTTCTTTTCCACTTATCATTATCCACCTTTTTCTATAAGGCATCAAAAAACATTAAAAAAATTTGTTCTGCTGCACGATTGTATACCTATTCTTAATATATATAACGAAAAACTGCTAGGTAATCATTTTAAAAATAAATTATTTACCAAACTGGAGAAAAACTGTTTTTATTTTACTAACTCAGAATACACCCGCACGGATTTTATAAAGTACAACCCTAATGTAACATTAGATAATACCAAAACCATACTTTTAGCAGCTTCGGATAAATTTAAACCTACTTACGAAAAATTTGATATAATTCGTAAAAAATACAATATTCCCGATGATAAAAAATATGTATTCAGCTTATGCACACTTGAGCCAAGAAAAAACTTAATAAGAATCGTAAAAACATTTGTAGAATTCATCAAAAAAAATGACATTGATGACTTAATCTTTGTGATGGGCGGCGGTCAGTGGGAAAAATTTATGGGAGAACTCGTCAAAACTATTGATAATTTAGATGAGTATAAATCTAAGATACTAAAAATCGGGTATGTCGCAGATGAGGATTTACCTGCACTCTATTCAAACGCAGAGTGGTTTGTATACACATCTATGTATGAAGGTTTCGGGCTTCCGCCGCTTGAGGCTATGGCTTGCAAATGTCCCGTAATTGTAAGTAATGCAACTTCGCTTCCTGAAGTAGTCGGCGATGCGGGACTTCTTATCAACTATGATAGTGATGAGGAGCATATTAAAGCGTATGAAACGTATTACTACAATCCAGGCTTGCGGGTTGAATTTGCTCAAAAAGGGTACGAACGCTCTAAAAACTTTTCATATAAAAAAGCCGCTGATGAAATACTTGACACTATGCTAGGATAAACTATTTAATTTTTGTATTTCTAATAGTTTCTGAAACTCCTTGCAATTCTTTTCTAATTCTTCAAATGTACCTTCTGCATGCACTCTTCCATCTTTAATAAAAACAATTCTGTCACAATCTGCAAGTGTTGAAAGCCGATGTGCAACTGCAATAATTGTCATATTACTTTTTAATTTTGTTAAAAGCTTACATATCGCTTTTTCAGTTTCCAAATCTAGCGCAGAAGTTGCCTCATCAAGAATAAGGATTTGAGGTTTATTATAGATTGCGCGGGCAATAGACAGCCTTTGTTTTTGTCCCAGCGATAATCCGACAGTATCAACCATTGGAGAAGCATATATTCCTTCACTATAATGTTTTTCTATAAAATCATAAAGTGCAGCTTGGCTTAAAGCCTCAACAACCCGATTATCATCAATATAATCATTCCCAAATGCCACATTCTCTCTAAATGATGTATTAAAAAATACCGGTTCCTGAGGCACATACCCAATACTACGATTTATACCTTCCTTTCCATCTATTAAAATTCTTCCTGAATCAACAGGCAAAAGTCCTGATATAATATCAATCAATGTTGATTTTCCAGCGCCTGATTCGCCGATAACCCCTATAAATTCATTTTTATAAATAGTTAAATTTAAATTATTAATAACAGGACTTTTGTTTAAGTATGAAAAGGTAATATTTTCAAGTTTTATACTCTCATTGAACTCTGTTACAAAATTTTTATTAACAGATATATACTCTTTTGTACAATATTTTTCATAAAAATCAATTAGTTCAGAAACATAACGCCTCCCAAAAATTATACCGTTTAATGACGTTTGAACTCTGGCAAGCGCCGGCAGGATTCTGAATATTGCTGATGCAGCAATTGCAAAAGATGCAATCATAATGGTTCTATCTTCACCGTTAAATAGAGCTATCAACGACAGCATCACAAAAAGAAGTATAATTACAAGCGGTTCCAGCCTGTACGGCTGGGAGGTTGTTGCAGTATAGTAATCAGCCTGTACTTTTTTTAATTTATCAAGATTAAACTCAATTTTGTCATATAATCCCTTCTCATTATTACTTAGTTTAATAAGTTTTAAATTCGGCATAATAGCGCCTTTTAAATTATCATAAGATTTTTGTTGAAACCATAAAGCCTCAGATGTTTGTTTTAATGCTTTTTTAGATATTAAATTTTGAACATATATGGATAAAGCGGCAAGGATTGCTGTAATCAGAGTAGGGATAGGAAACTTAATAAGCAGAAGAAGCATTATTGATACTACTATTGCGAGATTAATATTAAGGTTCAGAAATCTGACAAAAAAATTATTTACGCTTTCAACAACCAGCAGCGAAACAACTCGTTCTTTGTCAGACCTTGAAATGGTTGACGTTACATGATATGGTGCATTCAAGAAAAAATGTATAAACCTTTTTATAAGATTTGTTTCTATATCTTTTATTAACCGGCCCTGGCTTTTTATACAGTAAAGCATATAAAGATTTTTTAAAACAAACAATCCGAGAACACCTGCACCTAACCCAAAAGGAGATAAGTGAAACGGGATTTTGGCAGATAACTCCGGTTTAAGAATCAGTAAAATAAAAGGATAAATAATAGCAACACCAAATACTTCAAGAACGGATGCAATATAAGACATTACTAAATAAGCAGCAATACTTTTTTTTCTATCCCCCGCAAAATATCTCACAAATTTTCTTAAATTACCAAGAAACATAAGACTATTATAACAAAAAAGAGCAGACAAGACAGCCTGCTCTTTTTATTTTTTTTATATTGATTATTCACCAACAATATAATCAGGTGTGCCAAACATACCTTCAATTTCTTCAAGAATAGCAGAAGGCTTTCTTGCCTGATTACGTTGAGCCGCACGTTTTTGTGCTTCTTTATCGCGTTCTTCATTAGCGTTAGTCAGGTGGTGCAAACCTGTACCAGCCGGTATCAAACGACCGATGATAACATTTTCTTTCAAACCTCTCAACATGTCTTTTTTACCTTCAACCGCAGCTTCAGTAAGAATACGTGTTGTTTCCTGGAAGGAAGCGGCTGAAATGAAGCTTTCAGTGTTCAATGAAGCTTTAGTTATACCAAGCAGCATATATTCACAGGTAGCTTCGGCACCGCCGGCGGCTCTAACCAATTCATTTTCGTGTTCAAATGTTTGAATTTCAACAAGTTCACCCGGCAATAAATTAGTATCACCAGAATCAACAACTTTGATTTTCTTGGTCATTTGCCGAACAATGATTTCAATATGTTTATCAGCAATTTCAACACCTTGTGAACGATATACACGCTGTACTTCATCAACAAGGTACTGTTGAGCAGCTCTCGGGCCGCATAGCCTTATAACATCCTGCGGGTTAAGAGGGCCGCTTGTTAATGGCTGACCTTTTTTAATTTGCTGTTTATTTGATACAAGGATACTTGCGTCAATAGCAAATTTAATTTCAGTTCTGCCATTATCTGTAACCAGGAATAATCTCGGAACATCGTCTTCGATTTCAATTTCAGCTACGCCGTCAGATTCTGCAAGTATTGCACAATCTTTTGGTTTTCTGCCTTCAAGAAGTTCTTCAACTCTCGGCAAACCTTGAACGATATCACCGGTTTTTTGTCTTTCAAATACAAGAGTTGCAAGCATATCACCGCGAAGCACCAATGCGCCGGCTTCAAGCTGTAACATAGTTCCCGGACTTATTAAGTATGGGCGGCCGTTTCTTATTACTATTTCATCTTTAGAAACAGAAATGACTTTTCCGGATACGGGAGCTATGTCACCACCGGCTGTTAATTCTTGATCTAATCTTACAAACTCGCCTTTCTTAACTTTTGATGTTGTAGAAATTTTTACTTTTGATTCGTAATTTTCGCAATTTACCAAAAGTCTCCTTGCATCAGGGAATTTTTCATTGATTGCGGCTACACCATCATTAATCGCAAGAACTTCTGTCTTGGCAACAGGTGTTTTAGGCTTAATAACTTCTCCGTTACTTACAAGAAGTTCTGTTTGAAGCGCGTCGTTCATCTTTGCATTACCTTCGAGTTCACGACGAACAATTAATGTTTCCAAAACAACAATCTTAAGCTCGCCTTGTTCACTCATCTCAACAAGCCCCTTTAAGTGTGACAGGTAACCTTGCATTTGAAGAACAAGACTTGTTCTGGTAAGCGTAGCACCATCGATATTTCTAACTCGAGCACCATCTTTATACTGCAATTGTGTTACAGGTACCATACTAATCAAATTGTCAGAAGAGTTAAATTTGATTGTTACATCTTTTGCCTCAACATTAAGCACCTGTACCGGTCTTATTAAAATTTGAACAGGCTTATCTTCTAAAGACTCTTCATCATTCATTCCTAATGAAGATTCTATTTCTTCATCAAGGTCATCAATGTCTAAATCTTCAAAATCTGATTCCATTATTGATACAATAGATGTTTCAGATGCTTTGATACCTTTAGCAATAACAGTACCTGCTTCAACAACAGCACCTTCTTCAACTTTTAACTCACTGATACTTTGTAAAGTGTGAACTTCGCCAGGACGAACTGTTATTTCATGAACAATATCATTAAATTCTTTGAATTCAACAATACCGTCAATATGAGTATAAACATCCTTAACGACTTCGGTTCCGGCTGTTACAAAAGTTCCATTTTCAACCATTTTCAATGAAGAATCCTTATTAATTTGGTGAACTTCTTCCGGTATA
Organism: uncultured bacterium; assembly: GCA_949284715.1. Classification (GTDB taxonomy): domain Bacteria; phylum Cyanobacteriota; class Vampirovibrionia; order Gastranaerophilales; family Gastranaerophilaceae; genus CALUTH01. Next base: position 64,860 of record CASDWH010000005.1, on the reverse strand, counting down.
AATACAATAGAACCAGGTTTTGTAACTATTTGATTTTCATCAACTTCTACATCAACGTATTTAATTTCACCTGATGAAGAAACAGAACATTCATCGTCTATTAACTCGGCAATAATCATACCATTTTCTACAGTTGTATCAATTGGTGTTTTAACAATATAACGTTCGCCTGATTTCTTAACTGTCCAGATTTGTTCTTTCTTTGTCTGTTCAAAAGTTGCGTTAGAAGGCATCAATGAAGCAATTACAATTGTAATTTCCTTACCTTTAACAATCTTATTAATTGTTTCACCTTCAAATTTCAGATTTTCAATTTCTAAATCTTCTGAATAACGAACTTCGCCGCCGTGTTCACAAACGGTTAATGTTTCAGCTAGTTTTTCGCCTTTCTTAACTTTTTGTTCATTCTTAACAAGAACTTTTGAACCACCGGGCAGGTTATATACATCACCGCCAATTACCCAAACAATACCGTTTTTATTTGCAGTTCTTGAAATATTACCTTGTCTGTCCTTCTTTTCATCAGCAACAAAATCTTCAAAATATACTTCACCAGATAAATCAGATGTAATATCTTTTGTAGCTTTTTCTGTTAAACGACTGCCATCACCTGATGATACAGGTTCATATTCTGCAAGCTTAAAGCCTCTTTTTACCTCTGCCCCATCGGTAAAGTGAACAATTGCACCTGCAGGAATATGATATTTTTCAGTCTTTTTATCACTAATTACTTCTATATCAGCTTCATAGATTGAAACTTGTACTATATCCCCGTGACGGGTTCTTAATTCTCTAGTTTTAACAGAAGATTTAACTTTACCGTTAATACCGGCTTCAACTATTTTCATAGCACCTGAACCTTTAAATACACCGCCTGTGTGGAAAGTTCTCATTGTAAGCTGTGTACCGGGTTCACCAATTGACTGTGCGGCAATAATACCGATTGCTTCACCGATATCTACAAGTTTTTGGGTAGTCAAAGCCCAACCGTAACACTTTTGACATACGCCGTATTCAAGTGCGCAGGTTAAGCCTGAACGAACTTTAACTTCACTAAGGTTAAGATTCTTAATCTTACGTATATCATTTCTATCAAGCGTTGTATTAGCAGTAACCAGAACATTGCCTTTATCATCGACTATATCCTGAGCAACAGTTCTGCCTAATAATCTGTCAATCAAGGGTACAATAACAGCATCACCATCCATAATCGGCTTCATATCAATATATTTATCAGTTCCGCAGTCCTTTGCCCTGATAATTACATCCTGAGCTACATCAACCAGACGTCTTGTTAAATAACCAGAGTCGGCAGTTTTTAACGCTGTATCAACCAGCCCTTTTCTTGCACCGTAAGATGAAATAATATATTCAGTAACTGACAGACCTTCTTTAAAGTTAGATTTAATCGGAAGGTCGATGATTTGTCCCTGTGCATCTGCCATCAAACCACGCATACCAACTAATTGTGATACCTGTGATAAGTTACCTCTCGCTCCGGAGAATGCCATCATATATACAGGGTTTAATTTATCAAAGTTTTCAACGACCTGTTCTGTAAGTTTTGCAGTAGTTTCTGACCAGGTATCAATAACTTTTGTATATCTTTCAACTTCTGTAATTTCACCTTTTAAATATCTGTTTGTTGATTTTTCTATTTCTTCTTCAGCCTGTTTTAACAAATCTTTCTTAACAGCAGGAACTGATAAGTCAGCGATAGAAATTGTAACACCGGATTTGGTTGCATATTTGTAACCAAGATTCTTTAAGGTATTAGCAAGTTCAGCAGTCTTAGCACCGCCATACTCAAGATAAATTTGAGATAAAAGGTTCTTCAAACCGCCTTTATCCATCTGTTTGTTAATAAACTCAGGAGCTGCTTTTGAGTGTGTGTATGTATTTTCCATATTTATATTTCCTCAATTTCCTTTTTAATTAAGCAAGTGCTTTTCTAACTTCTTCGTTAAATATAATTCTTCCAACTGTTGTTTCTATTCGTTTTCCGTGTTCATCCCTTACTACAATCTTGTCGTGAAGTTTAATAACTCCAACTTCAAGTGCAGAGATTGCATCCTGGAAGTTATAGAAATAACCCTTAACCGGCATTGATGGATCTTTTAAGATAGTTAAATAGTACATACCTAATACCATATCCTGCGAAGGTGTAATAATAGGTCTGCCGTTAGCCGGAGCAAGAATATTGTTTGTTGCAAGCATTAGCATTCTTGCTTCAGTTTGAGCTTCAATTGAAAGAGGTACGTGAACAGCCATCTGGTCACCGTCGAAGTCAGCATTGAATGCTGTACATACAAGCGGGTGAAGCTGAATAGCACGGCCTTCAACTAGTTTTGGTTCAAACGCCTGAATACCTAACCTGTGAAGGGTCGGCGCACGGTTTAACATAACTGGATGGCCTTCTATTATCTCTTCAAGAATATCCCAAACTTTTGCTTCAGAACGTTCAATCATTTTCTTTGCTGATTTAATATTCTGAACATGACCGCGTTCAATTAATTTATTAACAACAAACGGTTTAAACAATTCAATAGCCATTTCTTTCGGTAAACCGCATTGATTTAATTTTAATGACGGGCCGACAACAATAACAGAACGGCCTGAGTAGTCAACACGTTTACCTAACAGATTTTGACGGAAACGGCCCTGTTTACCTTCAATGATATTAGAAAGAGATTTTAATGCTCTGTTATTAGGCCCTACAACTGTTCTGCCGCGTCTGCCGTTATCAATAAGAGCATCAACCGCTTCCTGTAACATACGTTTTTCGTTTCTAACAATAATTTCAGGAGCGCCCATTTCCAATAATCTTTGTAAACGGTTGTTTCTGTTTATAACACGTCTATATAAATCATTTAAATCAGATGTAGCAAATCTGCCGCCGTCTAATTGTACCATAGGTCTTAAATCAGGCGGAGTAACAGGAAGCACATCCATAATCATCCAGGTCGGCTCTGTTTCAGATGAAATTAAAGAATCAAGGAGCCTTAATCTCTTAATCAATTTGCCTTTCTTTTGTACTGATGTTACATGACCAGCAAGCTCAGTTCTTATAGATTCAGCAAGTTCATGAACATTGATTTCAGAAAGAAGTTCTTTAATAGCTTCTGCCCCAATACCTACTTTTAAAGTGGTTTCCTCATTTTCCATCAAATAATCTTCATATTCTTCTTCTGAAAGAAGCTGGAGCTTTTTGAAATTAGAATCACCAGGATCAATAACAACGTAATTATTAAAGTAAATAACCTGTTCTAAATCCTTTAATGACATTTCAAGAAGCAATCCAAGATAAGAAGGAATGCCTTTTAAAAACCAGATATGCGAAACCGGAGCAGCCAGTTTAATATGCCCCATTCTGTGGCGTCTGACTTTTGAATCAGTTACTTCAACGCCGCAGCGTTCACATATAATACCTTTATGCCTTACGCGTTTATACTTACCGCAATAGCACTCCCAGTCCTTTGTCGGCCCGAAAATTCTTTCGCAGAATAAACCGTCGCGTTCAGGTTTTAGTGTTCTATAGTTTATAGTTTCAGGTTTAGTAACCTCGCCGTATGACCACTTCAAAATTCTTTCAGGTGAAGCGATACTTATACGTATATAATCAAAATAATCAATACTTGTAGACAATTTTCATTCTCCTTTATTAATCACCGAGTGTAGTTGATGTTTCAAAGAAATTGATATTTAACAACTCAGAATCTATATCCGAAAGAGTTCTTTTCGGAGCAGCTTTTCTGATATCATCCATATCACTCATCAAATCAACTTCTGTCCCGTTTTTCTTAGCAACAGTAATATCCAAACCGATACTTTGTAACTCTCTTACAAGTACCTTAAAGGATTCAGGGATACCCGGTCTCGGGATATTGTCCCCTTTAACAATTGATTCGTAAGCGCGGTTACGACCATTTACATCATCGGATTTAATTGTAAGCATTTCTTGAAGCGTATAAGCAGCGCCATAAGCTTCAAGCGCCCAAACTTCCATTTCTCCGAATCTTTGACCGCCAAACTGAGCCTTACCGCCAAGCGGCTGTTGAGTAACCAGAGAGTAAGGGCCTGTACTTCTTGCGTGAATTTTATCATCAACAAGGTGAACAAGTTTAAGAATATATGATAAACCGACAGCGATGGGTTCATCAAATTTTTCACCTGTTCTTCCGTCAATAAGATAAACTTTTCCGTCTTCTCTAACCCAATCACAGCCGGATTCTTTTATACCTCTGAGAAGTTCCGCTCTTGTTGCTATTTCTGATTGGTTTTCACCATATCTTTCATCAAAAGAAGGCGCTTCATAATGTTCCTTTGTAAGGTATGATGCCAAACCTAGCAAACATTCATAAGTTTGACCAACATTCATACGGGAAGGAACACCCAGCGGGTTAAGAACAATATCTACAGGTGTACCATCAGGCAAGAAAGGCATATCTTCTTTCGGTAATATTCTTGAAACAATACCTTTGTTTCCGTGACGCCCTGAAAGTTTATCACCAACTGATACCTTACGTTTTTGAGCAATGTATACTCTGATAACGGTATTTGCACCCGGAGGTAATTCATCGCCTTTTTCTCTATCAAAGACTTTAACATCAAGAACTCTGCCGCCTTCGCCGTGAGGAACTCTTAATGAATTATCTTTTACATCTCTTGCTTTTTCGGCAAATATTGCTCTTAATAATTTTTCTTCAGGCGGATGTTCTGATTCCCCCTTAGGTGTTACCTTACCTACAAGGATATCATCAGCATAAACTCTTGCCCCGATACGAACAATACCGCGTTCATCAAGATGTCTAAGCGCATCTTCTGAAACATTAGGTATTTCACGTGTAATTTCTTCAGGGCCTAGTTTTGTCTGTCTTGCATCTATTTCTAATTTTTCAATGTGGATTGATGTAAATACATCATCGTGAACACATCTTTCTGAAAGCAAAATAGCATCTTCAAAGTTATATCCTTCCCAGGGCATGTATGCAACAAGTACATTCTTACCAAGTGAAAGTTCTCCGCAGCTTGTTGCTGCACCATCGGCGATTACATCACCGGCGTTGACTTTATCACCTTCATGAACAATAGGTCTTTGGTTAATACAGGTATCCTGGTTGGAGCGGACATATTTCATTAATGTATGAATATGTTGTTTACCATTGATATCTCTGATAATTATTTCTTCACCAACAACTCTTTCAACAACGCCATCGGCTTTAGCAACAACAACCATACCAGAATCTTTTGCTGCTCTGGCTTCTAAGCCTGTACCAACGACCGGTCTTTCAGTAATAAAGAGCGGTACAGCCTGACGCTGCATGTTAGAACCCATCAAAGCACGGTTTGCGTCATCGTGTTCGATAAACGGTATCATAGAAGTCGCTACAGATATAATCTGAATAGGACATACACCGACAAAGTCAACCTTGCTCGATTCAGACATTGTAAATTCAGAACGATAACGAACAGGAACCTGTTCCATTTTGAAAGAACCGTCTGGATTTAACTGTACATCAGCAGGAGCGCATCTGTAGTTTTCATCCTCGTCTGCGGTCATATATACAACTTCATCAGTAACCTTGCCATCTTTAACAACAAAGAACGGAGATTCTACAAAGCCATAATCATTGACACGAGCGTGAGTTGCTAATGAACCAATCAAACCGGCGTTCGGGCCTTCAGGGGTTTCAACGGGACAAATACGTCCATAGTGAGAAGGGTGGATATCACGAACGGCAAAACCGGCGCGCTCACGCTGTAAACCGCCAGGCCCTAATGCTGATACACGTCTTTTATGTGTTAATTCAGCAAGCGGATTGGTTTGATCCATAAACTGTGATAATTGAGATGAACCGAAAAATTCTTTTAAAGACGCAACCAGAGGTTTTGTATTCAAAAGGTTTAACGGAGTCAATGTTTCAGAATCCTGCAATGTCATTCTTTCTTTAACGATTCTTTCAATTCTTGATAGACCAACTCTGAACTGGTTTTGTAACAATTCACCAACTGAACGTATTCTTCTGTTGCCCAAGTGGTCTATATCGTCAAGAGTACCTTCATCGTAAGTTAGATTAATCAGATACTCAATTGATGCAACAATATCCTGAACAGTAAGAGTACGCTGGTTTTTAGAAATATTTAAATTCAGTTTTTTGTTTAATTTATAACGGCCGACTCTGCCGATATCATATTTCTTTTCATCAAAGAATCTTGCTTCTAATATTTGGCGCCCGCCGGCAGCAGAAGCAGGATCACCGGGACGAAGTTTTTTGTAAACTTCAATCAATGCTTCGTCAGTAGTTTCGGTTGTATCCTTGTCCAGAGTTTTTTTCAAAAATTCAAAGTGGGTAAACAATGCTTCCATTTCAGAAACAGTAATACCCATTGCTTTAAGAAGAGTAGTAGCAAGGATTTTTCTGTTTTTATCTATTTTTACATATATTAAATCATTAGAATCAGTTTCAATTTTAAGCCATGCACCTCTGTTAGGAATCATGGTAGCATTGTATAAACGTTTTCCGGTAGGAGAAATTTCTCTTTTAAAATACACCCCTGGAGAACGAACAATCTGTGAAACAATAACACGCTCAGCACCGTTAACAATAAAGGTGCCTTTATCGGTCATTGTGGGAATATCACCAATATAAACTTCTTGTTCTTTAATTTCACCGCTGTCACGGTTAACAAGCCTAACCATAACACGAAGCTGTTTTGCATAAGTAGCATCGTGAATACGTGCTTCTTCAACAGTATACTTTGCATTATCGAAAGTATAATTAGGCAAAAAGTGAAGCTCCAATCTGCCGGTATAATCCTTTACAGGACTAAAAGCAAGAAGCTCTTCCTTTAAACCCTCTTTTAGAAACCATTCAAACGATTTCTTCTGCACGTCAATTAAATCCGGTAAATCATCCAACCTAGTATTTGGTATGCCCATCGGAGTTACTCTTTTTGCATATTTCGTTGTCGACATTAAATCACCTCATCTATTCTAATGGTGTACATAAACTATATAAAAAATGTATATTTGCTATATTATTTTCATTATTTTCGGACTAAATCCCCATACATACGCATGTTCTCTAATCGTACTACTTAAAAATTTCCCGTCAAGATTAAATGTATATACTACAATCATTGTTTACAAAATTTTACATAATTTTTGTAAATTTTTGTTAAAAACAGCCCTTTTGTGAATTTTTGTAAATAAATTTTATAAAAATAAAAAGAGGTTAGCCTGAATGCAGGCTAACCCCGGAAGCGAACGACTTACTCACTATTCGCTGCACCCGAAAGCAATTGTTACGTGTTCTCTCGGATTAATAGAAGATATTTTATAACCTTTTGCATCTACAAGGTATGCTACTTCGTCGCCGGTTGACTGCAATAAGCCAAATGTACCTGAAAGAGCTGTCCTTGTAACGTCAATAGGCGCTTTAACAGTTTGATACAATGCTCCGCCTAAACTTCTTGCTGATGCTCCAAACTGCCCCTGGAATATATCACCTAGCGCAATTCCTGTACCATTTGATACATTTTCAACTGCGTTACCGAGGTTTGAGAGCATACCGCCGGTTGTTCTGCCGACTATACCAACCATAGACCCTGCCCAGGTGAATGGGGCTGTTACAAGTCTGGCTATTATATTAGGCTGTTTTGAACAATCTACTTGCGCCGTTAGTATTTGACGCGGTAATTTCGCTTTACAGCCGTTATTGCTTATATCAGTAAATGCTAGTTTTAATGCACCCTTTTGACAACCGGATGGTCTTACTACTTCTACAACTTTACCTGTTACTTTAGAACCGCACGGGAAGCATTGGCCGTCAATTGTTACATCTTCAAGAGTTTTTGCGGCAAATATTTGTCCGACATGAGATGATTTTGCATTAATTTCATCTAAGAATTTTAGTTCTAATGTTGGAATTTTAACAATTTGTTCATTTTCTACATAAGCCTTTTTATCCGTCGGGCAAATCGGGCAAGTATCGTTTGCTGTCGTTGGATTGGTATCATAACCCATTGCAACACGAATGTTTTGTAACATAGAAGCAATTTCAGCACGTGTAGCTTCGGCATACGGTCTAATCATTTTAGAGTTGGGTGATGATTTAAGCGCACCGCTTTCCAGTGCCTTTGCTATCGGTATACGCGCCCATTCAGGAACTGATGCGCAATCTGAATAACATGATAACACCTGCTGCGCTTTTGCCGCATCCATTTCAATATTTATACCCTTTGATAAAGCACATAGTGCTTCTGCTCTGGTTACATTATTATTTGGCTTAAATAAGCCGTCAGGATAACCTTTGAGCAGGTTTTCATGAACAGCTTTAGCAATAACCGAATTTGCCCAGTGGGAAACAGGAACATCACTAAATAACGCTTCTGTTCCACACCCGCAGTCATTTTTATTAAAGCCCTTGACAATCATTGTAGCAAATTCAGCACGGCTGATATTTTTAGATGGTTTAAACATTCTATCCGGATACCCGACAACAACATCGTTCATTGCTAACTTATCAATAGGACACGATGCCCAGTAATTATTTGGAACATCCGGAAACATATTCATGCCCGGCATATCTGCTGCCGCACCGGTAACATTGTTAAACTGGGATAAATCTAAAGGAACCATTGTCTTTTTTATCGCTTGTATTGAATTTGCTGTACTAATTTGAATAGGACAGCCGTTACCATCCATTTTCCTTTCATCACGCAAAATAGGTACACCATTATGAGCTACAGGAGAGTCATTTAAACACGGAATATCCGTTGCAGCACCTGTCATTGAACCTTCCGGAAGGACTGCTGCGCCCATTGTAGTACTGCTTAATCCATTTGTACCAACAACAAACCCGCCTTCGCCTCTAAAAGTTGCCGCAGAGCTTGAACACTCTCCAATATAGTTATTAGAACCATAAATTGCGTTTGGATATGCATATACCTGGTTCATTGAACATCTTGGCACAGATGATGCATTGGGGCAAATTGCACAGGATGGAACCGCAGGTTCTTCACAACTTGGGACATCACAACCGCAGCTTGGTTCTTCTGTCTGGCAAGGGCAAGCCTGACCCGTTACTACCGGAATATCTTCCGCCGGACAACACGATGATTCTGTGACCACAGGACGTTGATCACACGGGCATGCTGCCATTGCATTATTTAACGAACACGTTGCTATTCCAACGGCAATCGCAGCTGCCACAGTCAGTTTTTTTATCGTCATTTTTACCTCCTTTTTCTCAGATACACTTTTCCCGAGAAAACTAACTTCTAAATTATGTGTTCGTTTATAATGAAATTCATTACCATATACGGGTATACAGTTGGAGTATTTGCGTTTATAATAAGTAATATGAAAAAACTAGGAGCTTTTATTGTACCTACAGGTATTGGAGCCTCTATCGGCGGATTTGCCGGCGATGCTTCAGTTTATGCCAGCAAGATTGCTGAATACGCAACTCTTATTGTTAATCCGAATGTAGTTAATGCAGGATGTTTTTCCGGTATAACACCTAACATGCTCTATGTCGAAGGCTACGCTATTGATGAATTTTTTAAAGGGAATCTAACCTTAGCACCAAAGAAAAACAATAGAATAGGTGTAATATTCGATAAAGGGATTCCGAAAAATGTACTAAACGTTCATATAAATACAATTAATGCAGTGAAAACGGTTTATGGAGTTGATATTACAGAATACGCAATAACGGATGAAGAGGCCGGGATTTATTTTGAGAATAAAGGAAACTACTCAACCGGCGGGATAGATAATCCGGAAACGCTTATAAGATGCGCAAAACAGCTTATTACTAACGGGGCTGAAGCAATAGCTGTAGTTTGCAGATTTGAAGAAGATAATTCAACAGACTACGCAGAAGGTGTAGGAGTTGACCCGATTGGCGGCGTTGAAGCAATTATATCCCATTATATAACACGCGAACTCAGAGTTCCTTGTGCGCATTCACCCGCTTTTGACGATATAACTATTAGCACAGATATTGTTGACCCGCGGTGTTCGGCTGAATACATTACACCGACTTTTCTGCCCTGCATACTATTAGGACTGCAAAACGCTCCGGCGATAAATACAAAAGACGGTTTTAGGATTAAAGATTTAGATTTTCTTCTTATGCCGCATAACTCGCTCGGGTCAATTCCTGTATTTGAAGCGCAAAAACACAATATTCCGGTATATTCAGTCTTAGAAAATAATACACTTCTAAATGTAACAAATGATAGAATAAATGGAAAATGTGGTATAGTATATACATACGAAGAATTTTTGGAGGGCTTACAATGAAAAAAGCATTCACGTTTGCAGAGGTACTGATAGTCCTGGTGATTATAGGTATATTAATAGCCCTGTGTATGGGGGCAGGACAGGTAAGCTTGCGTAATGCTTACAATTTATATTTTTACAGAACTTATTCTGCTTTAACAACAGCTTTTGATAATTATCTGTATTTAAAAAAACATGAAGAAATCGTAACTGAAATAGACCCGTTAACAGGTCAGCCCGTACAAAAAATTAAAGGTAAAGCTAATATGGCATCACCTTTTGATTCACATTTTAACAGCATGATTAACTCCGATTACCGAATAGGAACAGAGGATACTACTAATTTTAGTTTTCAGAATATAGGAGGGGACCCTTTTTGGGATGCTGTAGAAGTAACTATTCCAACGGTTAAAACGAAGGAAAATACTGAAGGAAACCTTTATTATAAAGTTATATTCCACTGCGGTTATCTTAAACAGGCCTATGAAGATAAAGAGCAAGGTGATCCTTCAGGATACGGCCCGTTGATGATAATTCTCGGCAGCAGCCAAACACAGGGTTCCTACAGTATGAGTAAAGATGAAGCAAAAATCAATATTGTTGATAACGTTGAAGTTCTGCCTGCATACGCAGACAATGGAACAATAGGACGATTGCTTAAACAAGAAGGTTCGGATGAACCAAAATACGAACCGGTATTTCCAAGAACATACAGAGAAGCTCTATGCGCGACCTGGAATCCTAATGACGAGCAATCTATATTTAACCATCCTTCTTCACAATTCAATATCAGTACTTATTGCGCTGGTGTGACAGGGACAAGCGCCGAGAGGTTTAAAGATGGAACGGTAAAACTTATTCCTCCGAAAAATATGAGATAATTATAAAATCCCGCCGCTGATATCAGGGCGGGATTTTATTAGTAATAATTAATTATTTAACAGTATTGAAAATTCTATCACCTGCATCACCAAGACCAGGAAGAATATACCCGTTAGCATTAAGAGATTTATCAATAGCAGCGGTGAAAATTTCTATATCAGGATAGGAATTTTTGATATTTTTTATTCCCTCAGGTGCTGCAATCAGGCATACACAGCGGATATGTGAAACATCAAGCCCTTTGCCCTCATACATTTTAATGGTTTCTAAAAGCGAATTTCCTGTTGCAAGCATAGGATCAGTAAGATAAACATATGTTTTTTCCGGATTGCCAAATTTCTCAGGAAGTTTGTTATAGTACCATACCGGTTTCAAGGTTGTTTCATCACGATACATGCCGATATGTCTTATTTCAGCCCTTGGCAGCATGTCAGATGCTGAATCTGTAAATACTAGACCTGCACGCAGTATCGGAGAAATAATAACTCTTAAACTTCTGTCTATAGATTTTGTCGTGAATTTCATTAATGGGGTTTCAACTTCTGTATCAACCTGAGGTAGGTTCTTCGAGGCCTCATATAATAATATATTAGTTATCTGTCTTGTTGCACATTTTACCCCCATTGTGTCAGTATACTTGCTTCTTAAAATACATAAGTTCTCATTTACTACAGGGGTTGATATTACAAATACATTTTTATATTCCATTTACTTATCCTTCCGCCATTTTTTTCTTAATTCAGAAACTTTATTATTAGAATTATCTAACCAACCGTCTGCAAATTCAAGAAACTTTACGAATTGTAAATTATCTTTTTCGGAAGGCAATTCCAAATCTAAATCCGCCGCACGCATACTTGCAGAAAAAGCAGATATTCCAAAACATATATCCATGAATTTGTTATACATTTCATATAATAAATGTAACGATTTGCTAAGCCTTGTCGGATTAACTACCCTTATATAATCAACATTTTCGCCGTCAGCAATATTCTCGGGCGGATAGAGTTCAAGGGAACGGGAACCTGCCATTCCGCTAAATTCAACAGTAGCGGTTGTTCCCCACGGCAGGTGTAAATCTTTATCTTTAATTATAAATCTTATATAAACATTATCATCAACAATTTTTATATCATTAACATACCCGACCTGAACGCCCATAAGCTTTACCGGAGAACCAACAATAAGTCCGTCAATATCGGACATAAATATTTTATGGGTTTCATACTGTTTCTGGGAATTTCTGTATAATATCGACGATAAAAGCAATAATACAAGTATGACAATAATCCATACAAGAATTTCCAGTCGCAGGTATTTATTTGATGTGTGCATAAATATATTATAATACAAACTGATTTAGGGTTAATATGTTTAAAACATATATAAGTATTATAATCTTTATAAAGGCTAAAATTGTAAACTTTTGTAACAAAATTATATACTTTTGGCAATTTATGTATATAACAAATACTTTATATATATGAGGATACTAAATATACGGAGCTATAGAAGCAAATGGCATATTTGTTATTACTACATCAAAAAATGAGCCTGAAGCGCAAAGTCAATAAATTGACTTTAGAGCAAACTTCTATTGGCACCAGAAAAGACAGAATCACTAAACGGATAGAAAACGTTCAAAAAGCGTATGCAAGGAAGCAATCAAAGCTGGAAGCCCAAGCTAAACAAATGACTTCAATGACTAATTCTATTATGAATAATAGAATGATGGCAATGAGTCAAGCTTACCGGATGGTTGATGCAAATTATTTCCTTATGACAGAAACTGCACCGTGTTACGACGAAGAATACGTAAGACTCTATAAAGAAATGACCGAAGCGCAAAAACAAGGAACTGATAGTCAGGCATTTAAAGATGCTCAGAAAGCGTTCCAAGACTATATGCAAAATGATGATTTCAAAACAAGAATGCAGCAAGCGCAAAGTGCTGCAACGCAATATAACAACCAAATCGCAATTCAAAAGCAATGGCAGCAACAGATGATGAGTACATTCACAACTAATGTTAATGATCAGGTATCAATCTGGTTAGAGGCACAAACTCAGGCATTAGAAGACGAAGAAGAAATGGCTCTTGCTCCATTAAACGAAGAAGATACACAAATAGATATAGAACAAGCATCAAACGAAGCGCAATTATCTTACGCACAATCAAGATTAGAAAGCATCGAATCAGCACTTCAAAGTCAAACTCAAGAGGCTCCGAAGTTCGGTGCATAGTTAGACACTTAATCTTACAAATAATTATTTATCCTCACAATTACGAAGTCGTACTTGGATTTATTCAGGTACGCTTTTTTTTGTATTTTTGTTATTATTATAAGGGAGGGGATATGAAATACGATTTAAAATTAGCCGAAAAAGCATTGGTAAAAGAATTTGAGTACGTCGATGATATAAGAGATTATAACCAGAAAAAAGTTTTACAGGCATTTATTGACAACAAAGTGGCGCCGGAACACTTTTACACGGTATCAGGATACGGACATGACGATGTCGGTAAAGAAGTGCTGGATAAAGTGTTTGCACAGGTTTTTAAAGCAGAAGCCGCTATTGCAAGAAATCATTTTGTGTCCGGAACCCATGCTCTTTCATGTGTGCTGTTTGGCAATCTCAGATACGGCGACAAGCTTGTATCGGTGGCCGGAGCGCCATACGACACAATGCAGGAAGTAATCGGTATAACCGGCGGCAAGCGCGAATCCCTTATCGGTCACGGGGTATTATATGAAGAAATTCCGCTTACCGATAATGAAGAAATTGATTTTGAAAAACTCGAACAAACAATAGATTCAACAGTGACAATGGTAGAAATCCAGCGGTCAAGAGGATATTCAACAAGAAAATCGTTAAATATAAGTACAATTAAACGTATTGTAGATATAGTAAAAACTAAAAATCCTAATTGTATATGTTTTGTAGACAACTGTTACGGGGAATTTGTAGAAAAATACGAGCCGCTTGAAGCAGGTGCAGATATTATTGCAGGTTCGCTTATTAAAAACCCCGGAGGCGGCATCGTTGAAACAGGCGGGTATATTGCTGGTAAACAGGAATTTGTAGAACAGGCAGCGATGGCGCTTACAGCACCCGGCATAGGTGCAGAAGGCGGTGCAATGTTAAATCAGCACAGGTTGATTTTTCAAGGCTTATTTATGGCTCCTTCTGTTGTTGCGGATGCCGTAAAAGGTGCAATTCTTGCCAGCAAAGTCTTTGAAGATATCGGATACAAATCCACACCGCGTCACGACGAACTCAGAACTGATATTATACAAACAATTATCTTTGATAAACAGGAGCCGCTTGAACATTTTTGTAGAACAATTCAGGCTCTCTCTCCGGTAAATTCCTATGTCACACCGATTCCTGATGATGTTCCGGGTTACGAGGACAAAGTTATAATGGCCGGAGGTACCTTTATTGAAGGTTCAACAATAGAACTTTCTGCTGACGGCCCATTACGCCCGCCATTTGCCGCATACATGCAGGGCGGTTTAAATTACGCGCATATAAAACTTGTACTGGAAGGTATCTTAGAAGGGGTGTAAATGTCCGATTTTGTTCACTATACAGTTATGAAAAAAGAAGCGGTAGATATTATGAATCCGCAGCCCGGCAAAATTTATGTTGACTGCACTCTGGGCGGCGGTGGCCACAGTGAATATATTTTACAAAGAATTTCACCATCAGGCAGGCTTATCGCTTTTGATATAGATGATGATGCAATAAGTGCCGCCAAAGAACGTCTTAAAGACTATACGAATCTAACAATTGTAAAATCCTCTTACACAAATTTGCGCAATGTCCTGCAAGAGCTTGGTATAAAACGTATTGACGGCGGTGTTCTATTAGATTTAGGCGCATCATATCATCAGTTAACAACCGCGCAAAGAGGTTTTTCCTTTTCAAAAGATGCGCCGCTTGATATGCGTTTTGACACCTCCTCGGATTTTTCAGCCTACGATGTAATTAATCATTACAAAGAAGAAGAACTTGTAAAAATATTTTCAGAATACGGAGAAGAACATTTTTCTAAAAGAATAGCAAAAAAAATAGTAGAAGAACGGAAAAAAGCCACTATTAAAACTACCCTAGAACTATCAAATCTTATAATAAACGCAGTTCCCAAAACAAAGTCCCGCATACACCCCGCGACACGCGTATTTCAAGCTGTCAGAATCGAAGTTAACCATGAGTTAAAAAATATTAATACAATTCTTAACGAAGTCTTGGATTTATTAGATGTCGGTGGTATAATTTCAGTAATAAGTTTCCATTCTTTAGAGGATAGGCAGGTTAAAACAATTCTAAAAAGAGAGTCACAAAAGTGCAGATGCAATAATTTGATATGTAATTGCAAACCTCCCAGAATAGAATTGATTACCAGAAAGCCGGTTTTCCCTACAGATGAGGAGATAAGGGTTAATCCGCCCTCCCGCAGCGCTAAGCTCAGAGCGGCGAAATGTATCAGAGTATGGGGGTAGTCCATTGGCTCAATCACTTGCTAATAACGATTATTATGCACAAAACACTACACGCAGGGGTGACAGCTTAAAAACTAAAAAAGATTATATTGATAATCCGTTAGTTAAACCTGATTTCAACCGCGTTATTGAAGGATATTTTCCAAAGGAGAATTTTGTCAGAGATATGGCCATTAAAAAAATTAATACTACACTTTGTATATTATTAGGCTTGATTGTTATCTTGTCTTTTGCCAGCTATTATTTCGTTCTTGCAACAGAACTTAAATTAAATGAATTGAGCAGGCAGACTATTATGCTTAACGATGAAAATACTGAGCTGCAAAATAATCTCGACAGGCTTAAATCATTTAATAATGTTGATGCTACAATGCAAAAAAATAATTTTTTACAAAAAGCTGATATGGTTATTGAAACCCCTGAGGTTTCCGTCGACATTGCGCCGCAGGAGCGCAAAAAATCCTCCAAAATCTTTAAGTGGTCGGTTGGTTACTAATTCAAGATTACCAATATAGAAAACGAGAGCAGAATTTATCCGCTCTCGTTTTTTGTTTTAATCCCCTCTGATATAATCCTTAAAGTGCTGTAATTCTTCTTTTTTCCTGAGTTTTTCCAATGCTGCGGTTTCCAGTTGTCTTATACGCTCTTTAGAAAACCCGAGATTCTGCCCTATCTGCTCTAATGTTTTATAATCCTCATTATTTATCCCGAACCGGCATGTCAGAATTTCTTTCTCTCTTTCTGTCAAATAACTCATCAATTCCCCCATACTTTCACCAAGCATTTTATCTGATGTGATTTTTTCCGGCGCACTGTAAGATGTATCAATAATATAATCTTCTACAGACAAGTCCTCTGTAATCGGAGCATCAAGGCTGATTGGATCTTTAGTAAGAGCGGCATTAATAAGTTTGATTTTTTTCTTATCAAATCCTGTTAACACAACCATTTCATCTTCGGTCGGCTCACGGCCGTGCAAAAAAGTAAATTTTGAAAAAGCTCTCTTATATTTTCTCATCTTATCCTGCATATGAACAGGTATTCTTATCAGTTTAGAAGTATTAGAAATGGCTCTGACTATAGTTTGCTTAATCCACCATGTTGCATAAGTGGAAAATTTATACCCTTTGCGGTAATCATATTTTTCGGCTGCTCTGATTAAACCAAGCCCGCCCTCCTGTACCAAGTCCATAAATAGTACACCGTGTCCAGTATATTTCTTTGCAATACTAACAACCAGCCGCAAATTTGCACTGACTAATTTATTTTTTGCAATTTCTTTTTCTTTGCCTATCCCCTCTTTTATTAACTTACCCAATCTGAGTTCTTCATCCGGCAAAAGCATTTTTGTACGCCCGACATCTTTTAAATACATTTGGAGCAAATCATCCGAATCCTGCACAGAGCTAAATGTTTTCACTTCTTCATCAACAGTTTCAAATTCATTATCAAAAATGTACTCATCCTTATCTCTTTTCATAGGAAATCCCATATACTATCCTCCATAATTCCTACATTTATATTGACGCAATTTATATAAAAATGTTTCAATATGTAACAAAAAACACGCTAAATAGCAAAAAAAAACATTTTATAATATTAATATATCAGGAGTTCGTATGCGTATTGAGTACACCCGAAATATTGCATTCCAAAGACGATTAACAAAGAGTGAAGGAAAGGAAGTAAACAAGCTTCATCCATATATACAAAATCTTGCAGGACATAACGGGAAAAATATCCTCATTCTGCACGATCCCTGTCTGCCGGTTGAAGCAGAACTAGACACAGGTATAGGATATTTATTCAGTAAAACAGGACTTAAATTTTTAAAAGAAATGAAAACACTGCTTGGAATAAATACTGTAGAAGTCCACCCGCAAGGAGAATACTATATCGGTAAAAAAAACAGATTTTGCTGTCCATACTCTGCAACAGCGCTTTCTCTTGGTTCACACTTAATACCGCCGGCAGAACTTGTAAAACCTGAATACGGAAAGCTGTTAACATTAAAAGAAGTACAGTCAATAGTAGAAAAAAACACAGCGCCTGATAAAAATAAGCTTCTTAATTGGGAAAATATTTTGCATTTTGATACACAAAATGAAAAAATGTTGATGAAAGCATTTGAACGTTTTAAAAATTTACCTGATGGTTCTATACTTAAAAAAGAGTTCACTGAATTTTCTAAAAACAACAACGACTGGCTTGAGCCTTTTGCTTTATACCAGCAGTTACTTATAAAAAACAAAAAAACTTTAAAACACTGGAATACTCTTGAACAAAATCTTTATAACCCTGATTTTGATTCCGATAAAAGAAATAAGCTGCTTTCAGAACTGCGTATAAAATACTCCAATCAAATTTCTTTTTATAAATTTAAAGAATATTTTGCTGAAAAATTCTTAAAAGAAGCCAGGGCAGCATTAAAAAATATGGGATTAACACTTACCGGCGACCAGTTAATCGGTTTTAGCGAATCCGAGTTATTTGCATTTCCAAAAGCTTTTATGAAAGATAAAACAATTGGATGGGGGCTTCCTGCTCTGGATTATGATACAATTCTTGACCCGAATTCTCCGGCATCTAAGTTACTTGAAAGAAAAACAGAACTTTTTGCAAAAAGATATGACGGAAATATACGTTTTGACGTAGCATGGGCCTATTTGCATCCTGCTATAACTGAGCATACAACAGGTCAGGTGGAACACAGGGCGTTATATACTGATGCACTTTTAAAACGAATAGAAGAAACAGTAAAAAAAGTTATGGGAGATAATTACACCCCCCAAAACCTGATTTATGAATTTGAAGCTGATGGGAAAGACTTTCCGCTCAATAAATATAACAAAACCTATATACAAAATCGAACAAAAGTATATTCAATGCAGTATATGAGCCATGATTGGGGATATACAGCAGGATTTGTAAACTACCAGAATTTTGCTAAAGAGTCGCTTATAGCAGGACTCGGTAATCAGGATGTCCTCCCGCTTAAGAATTTTGCAAATATTAAAAATATTGATTTTAGCAAACTGTCAAAAGATGAAAGTATTAATATCCTCTCCCAAACCTTCGGCGGAGATATTAATATTCTTAAAAGTGATGAAAATAGTTATAAGTTTCATATCGAAAAGTACATTGATTTATGGAACAAAAAAAAGATACAGGCAGAAATTCTTTCCAAAAAGTACAATATTCCATACGAAACACTCTTAAACAATCCTTCTGAATTTGCTAAAGTAAAAGCAGCGGAAGCGTTTGCAGGTAAAAACTCTATGTTTTATTTTATGGATGTACTTGGAAGAACAAATGTTTTTGATGCACAGGATTTGAACGGGTACGAAAATTACAGATACAGGATTGGTGCAAATTATATTGAGGAATATACTCAGGCTGTATCAAAAGGTTTTGGAATAAATATGTTTGATATATATGAGAAACGGTTCGTATCTCTCGGACTTGATACACGTTACCCTGAGCTTTTTAAAAAAATTCAAAAATTCAAACAAATAATAATGGAGCCTGAGCCGCAAAAATCTAATATAAAAAAATATTTAGCAATCGGATGCGGAATAATATTATTTGCAGGACTTTGCATCGCTGGAATTGTTTATAATAAAAAACAGCCGCCTGATAAAACGACGGCTGTAAATAAAGTTAAGTAATACAACCTATCTTATATACTGACTTATTGAAGGTGTAATATCAATTCCGCCAAACAAAACCATACTCTTTGACAAAATCAAATTATACCCTTCTGCTTTTGCTCTCTGCGCAATAACAGTATTAATATTATCCTCAATTTTCTTTAATTTTTGATTATATGACATTTGCATTGTTTTACGTTTTGCATTGAGTTCTTTATCATAGCGTTCAGTCAATTGTTTTTTCTTAATAGCGGTTGGCTGCTTTTCAACATCAGCTCTTGCTGTTGCAATATATTTTTCGAGTTCTGCCTTGTTTTTAAGCTGTTCTTGTTTTAATGCCTGTACCTGATTAGATTCTGATACTAGCTTTGCTACATCTACAACTGCAACTCTAAAATTACTCGGAATATCCGAAAGCGCCATATTATTGGAACCTATGCCTACACCCAGCCCGAGAGCAAAACATGCAACAAATATCTTTGCTAAACTTTTCTTCATTTACTATCCTCCTCCGTATCACTATTAATAGCATTCAATAATGCCTTATTAAACATTTGTTCATAAAATTCAGTATTAATGTTCAAACGCTTGCCAACTTCAAAAAGCATACTGATAAAATCTTTATCCAAAGTATAATCAATATGGGATAAGATTTCATCAAACGAACTTACTATTTTACTAAAATACGTTCCCTGTGCATCAGAAATATCAACTTGCAGCTCTAAATCATCAATACTGCTTAAAAGTTCTAATGTTGCCTCTGCCTGCTGGATTTCAAGCGAGTACGCAAGCCTTGCAACACTCTGGGCAACTTTCTTTGAAAAAATCTTATTAGTAGGTGATTTATCTATAGTAATACCGAGCTGTTTTGCTTCAAAGTTAATATCCATAGCTTTTTGAATTGCTTCAAATGATGGATTTTTATCATTTGCAAACAATGCATTAAACTGTTTTGCAAGAACATACTGGGCTACAAGTTTAAACTCTACAGGCGGCTCCAATCCTAATGACTGTAATTGATAAATTGAACCTTTGCTTTCAGAATACAATGTTTCGTACGTATTTGCAAAAGCTTCCATCCTATCTTTTAACAGTGTATCAAGAAGTTTTTTCCTTGCTTCAATAAAGATATCTTTAAGAGTAAAGTATTCTTCTCCGAAATATTTATCAATCATTCTGAGTATCTCTGTAACAGGAGAAGTTAAATATGTTTTAATGAGTTCTTTTCTGATATCTGTAAAATCATCATTATAACCTGAAATTGCACAGTGAAAATCACCGTCAGAAAATTGCAGCAGCGCAAAAATCATATTTAGCCGTTCACGCGTAATCTGGGATTCTATTTCAATATTCCCGATAAGAAGCTGTGAATCAGCCTTAGATATCTTTTTATATGAATTTTGCTTAATTTTATAACTGTACACGATTTCTTCATCATCAACATCACGGTACATCGAAGATACCGCCCATAAACTAACTATTTGTTTGGGCGTAACAACAGATGGTCTTACAAATTTTTCAAAAATATCTCTTCCGTTGCCAAATTCGGGAATATTGCTTTTGGCATTAGATAATATTTCCAGAAATGGTGTTTCAAAATCCTTTTTACTGAATACTTTTAGCAGTTGTAAAACTCTTGCTGCATATTTCATTATCTGAACAGTTTCAATCCCGGATATTTCAGAGAAAAACCACCCGCAGCTTGTATACATAAGCATTGCATGACGTTGTATTTCAAGAAGCTTCATACCTTTGACTTTCATATCAGAATCCAATTCAGGCAAGAAGTATTCCTCCTGAAATTTCCTGACATTAGTTTCACTGCGGTCAAGAATTACATTGATATAATTTTCTCTTGCATCTTTAGGATTTTTGAAATACTTTTTAGCGTGATTTTTATATATAGTAACGGTTTCATCTCTTAAGAAATCCAGTGCATCTCTTAAAGGCTTACGCCATTTTTGATTCCAACCGGGGTGACCTCCGGTTGAGCATCCGCAGTCCTCACACCAGCGCCCGACACCATGGAAACAGCTCCATGAGGAAACCGGCTTGATATCAACAACCCAGTCGCTTTTGTATTTTTCTAAGTATTCGCCGTAATTTGTAACTTTAAACCCTGCATCTTTAACTTTTAACTTAAAAACATAGGACAATCCCATATCGCCGAATTTAGTATGATGTCCGTAGCTTTCTCCGTCAGTTGCGATATTTACAAGCTGAGGATAATCGCGCAGGTCAGAAATACCGTCCGTAAGGCGGCGGATAAATTTATTGCCATCTTTTAATATTTCATCAAAGGCAACAGATCTGGAAATTGCACCGTCATAGAAAAATAAATCAATATACTTACCGGGAGCGGATTTTATATAATATCTGTAAGAGCGGGCCGGATCAATATTTCCCCAGCTTACATCAACCCAGTCTTTATCCCCTTCTTTTTTGATTTTTTGAGCCTGAAATGGTGATAAGATAGTGAATTTTATTCCGTTCTCAACAAGAACTCTTAAAGTATCATCGTCAACCGCCGTTTCAGCAAGCCACATCCCTTCCGGAAGGCGGCCGAAGCGGTATTCAAAATCTTTTATTCCCCACTTTACCTGAGTCTGCTTGTCCCTCTCATTAGCAAGCGGCATAATCATATGATTGTATACTTGTGCAATCGCGTTGCCGTGTCCGCTATGTTTTTTTATACTTGTAATATCAGCTTTAATAATACGCTCGTATGTAAGCGGTGCGTATTCCTCCATCCAGGAAAGAAGTGTAGGCCCGAAATTAAAACTCATATACTCATAATTATTAACTACATCAAGTATACGGTTTTTGCTATCAACAATTTTAGAAACGGAATTCGGATTATAACATTCCTTACAAACTCTTTCATTCCAATCGTGGCAAGGAGCTGCGCTTTCTTGCAGCTCAATAGCTTCCAGCCAGGGATTTTCTCGCGGCGGCTGATAAAAGTGACCATGAATAGTCAAAAACACATCATTTTTTGGCATATAGACTCCAGTTATTTCTTAATAATTTCAAGAGATAATACATCGACCCACGGATCGCCAAGGGCAGCAGAAAAAACTTTTCCGGTAATTTTTACACTGTCTTTCGCCTTAAGGTCAATAAACTTTTGAGCATCATCCCGTTTCATAAATAATTTCAATTCTGATAAAGGAATATTATGCAAAGTATCATCCCTGTATATCATAAAACTGATATAATCTTCCATTTTTCTTAAAGCCGGCGGGTAATCAAGTCCCACAGTCGAAAATTTATCAAACCTGCCGTTCATTACAACTGTTTTATTAATATAATTTTCAGGATTTTTAACTAAATCAATAGGATTTACGTTAACGGCACCCGGATAAGCTGCTTTGGGTAATTCTACAGCTTGCTGAGTTTCCTGTGTGTCTAAAACAGCGGTTTCTGAGAATGCAATATTCGGTGCCGCTAATCCTATAATTATAAGTAACAGCAATATATATCTATTAGTTCTCTTCATATTTAACTCCTCTACACAATTTACATTGTAGCATAAAATTATTTATTTGTAATGTACAACTTATCAAATACAAATATGTTTGTAGTATCATATAGACATTATGGTATTAATTGAGAATAAACAAGAGATAGCAAAATCAATAATAAGAGAAACCGGTTTTAAGCATGCAGCAATAATAATGGACGGCAACAGACGCTGGGCAAAAAATAAACATCTGCCTTCTGCAATCGGACATAAAGAAGGGGTAAAAGCACTAAAGCGAGCTATTAAATCTGCCGATGAACTCGGGATTCAGTATTTAACAGTCTATGCTTTTTCAACGGAGAATTGGAACAGAACGCCGGAAGAAGTTCATTTTCTTATGGATTTGCTTGCAAACACCCTCAAAAACGAAATTGAAGAAATGCACAGCAATGGTGTTGTCGTAAACTTTATCGGCGATATAGAAGCACTCAACAAAAATTTGAAACAAGTAATTAAGGATGCCATTACTAAAACAAAAAATAATAAAGGCGTAAAACTGCAAATAGCCTTCAATTATGGCGCAAGAGCAGAACTTCTTCACGCATTTAAACTCCTGAATCAAAAAGTAATCAGCGGTGATATCAATATTTCTGAGATTACAGAAGATGATATATCTCAGTGTCTATATACATCAGGGATTCCGGATCCTGATTTATTAATCAGAACCGGCGGAGAAATGAGAATTTCCAATTATTTATTATGGCAGATTGCTTACTCGGAATTGTATATAACAAAAAAATATTGGCCTGAATTTGATAATGAAGCTATGTGCGATGCAATAATAGAGTTTGGTAAACGTAACCGGCGCTGGGGGGGATAAATAAAATTTATCGGGGGAAACTGTGAAATTAGTATTTGCAACAAACAACATCAATAAGTTAAAAGAAGTTAATGAGATTGCAAAAAACAGCGGTGTAGAATTCATTCTGCCGCCTGACGGTTTTAATCCGGAGGAAAACGGACAAACCTTTGAAGAGAATTCTTATATTAAAGCCTATGAAGCTGCTAAACTATCAGGACAAACGGCACTTGCTGATGATTCAGGACTTTGTGTTGACTCGCTTAACGGAGCGCCAGGACTGTATTCTGCAAGGTATGCACCGACCCAGCAGCAAAGAATAGAACGGCTGTTAAAAGAACTATCGGGTAAGGACAACAGAAATGCAAAATTTGTATGCTGTATGACGCTTGTAACACCTGACGGGGAAACACTCTTCCAAACAACCGGCATTTGTAATGGGCATATTACTGATAAACCTGACGGTGTCAACGGCTTTGGATATGACCCGGTTTTTATTCCGGACAATTACAACATTACAATTGCAAGAATGGATGATTCAACCAAAAACAGCATATCACACCGCGGCAATGCGCTCAGGCAGGTTCTAGAGTTTTTATCAACAACTAACCTTTAAAAAAATCACAAATTCTCTTTTCACCAAATGGAAGAGATTTTCTAATTTTATTCGCTATTCTGGATGCAGCAGATTCGGTCAATTTTCTCAACTCATCCTTCAGAATAGCTTTTTCAAGTATTGCTTTATTATACAAATCAGCACAAACCGGGGATAAGTCGGAAACATCACGCAATTTTTCTATTTGATGCTCTTTTTCTAAAATTTTTTGTTCTAAATAAGATTTATTCACGTCTTTACCTCAATACAGAGTATAACAAAGATTATATAAAAAATAATCACTCTTTTAGTTGATTATTTCAGGGAATGTAAATATTAAGTTTTGTAACATAAGCAAAAATCAGCATATAATTGGATTTCAGAGGACAATTAGAATTATCTTTCTTAAAAATAGCAATTTTAAAAACGTGAAATACTTTATATATATAACACAAGGATAAGAATAAGGGGATGTTATTATGACAGGAGAAGTACAAAACAACACAAATCCAATTGTACAAGCCAGATTTATCAGAAAATCTGATGCAAAGGAGTTGGACAAAATCAGAGAAGATTATGTTTCCTTAATGGAAAAAGCAGCAGAACTTGAAGCAAAAGGTAAATCAGATAAAGCGCAAGAAACAAGAAACCTTGCAGAAGGCGCTGCTTTAGTATATGAACAAAAAGCTCAAGAACTCGGGCTTAGCATTACTAAAGTGGAAGTTGCAAATAGAGGCGCTGAACCGGGCAACGGTGAACCTGTTGTAGCACCAGGGACAAGATTAACAAAGGCACAAAAAAAGGAAATAGAAGA
Source organism: uncultured bacterium (assembly GCA_949284715.1). Classification (GTDB taxonomy): domain Bacteria; phylum Cyanobacteriota; class Vampirovibrionia; order Gastranaerophilales; family Gastranaerophilaceae; genus CALUTH01. The sequence goes on along the minus strand of CASDWH010000005.1, from coordinate 39,798 downwards.
ACTTGAAAAACAATTAAAAAAATACAAAAAGAAATTAGATAAATATTCAGAAGAAGAAATACATAAAGCAAACTTAGCCAATGTTGCCGGTTCTAATATAACTTTAACAGATGATATAAAAGAAATTCTATACTATCAAAAGGAACTGGCAAAAGCACAATCACAATATGATATTAAACGTGAAGAATACAATATTCCATCAGCATTAGATATCATTAACATGGTATATGCAATTGAAGATCCTATAAAAGCATCAAAAATAAGAAAAATCGTTAAAAAAGAACTTAAAGATGCAAATATGTATTTTGGATTGACTAAAGACGCTCTCAATGATGATACTTTGAAAAATGTAATGGATGTACTTGCAATTAGAAACGAAATAAATTCTAATCTTGAAAGAGGCTATGTAGGTACCAGGAAAAAACTTGTTGAAAGATTCAAAGATAAAGATGCAGCAGAAGTTGCTGCTGAATATTCACAAGCTTCAGGTGCAGATTTAACTTTTAACAGAAGAAGCAATGAAAGAAGAATTTCGCAAGCTGCCCAAAATGTTGAATACTTTAAAGAACCCTTTATTGATGAAAATAAAGACAAGGCTCTAAATGAATTAGATACAATTCTTATCGGCACGACAGAAATTAAAACTTCTGATATTACCAGAATCACAACTCTCGCAGGCGGTGTCATTACAAACATAGATGGATTTGACGGCTTAAAATTAGGTGATATCCGTACTGTAGAAGTCGGTAACGACCAATATGACTTTAAACCTATTTATAAAGAAAAAGGTGATGAAAACTACAACAAAAGAAAAGATATCAAACGATTAGGAAAAGATATTGGATTTAAATACGATAAAATTAAAGTTGGTAAAGCCATTGCAGATGCAGCACTTGTAGGCATTCCATCACTTGCAGCCGCAGCATTAAGCACATTCCATATTTTAATTAATCCCAAAAATGGCATCTCACTTACAATTGATGGTCACGGCAGCATTTCCTCCTCCGTTTTTGAGAAAATGTTTGAAGAAATAAAAGAACAGGCGGAAAAAATGCAGGCAGAAAATGGCGGAAAAATTGATGTTTCTAATTTAGGCGACGTAATAGCATTCGATTATCTGCACGAATATAAATATGAAACAACTCATTTCTGCGCAGCACCGGTTATTACATCAGCAGCAGTAGCCTTCGTTGCAAGTATAGTTGAACAAGCTCTTGCAAAAGAAGAAATTTCAACAGAAAAAGCGTATCATGCAGCAAGAGCAAAACTTAATCTTGAAATGATGCATAACGCTTCCGGCGGCGACGGATATATCATTAACAAAAAGGAACTTGACAAAGCAATGCTTGATGTAATTGCGGTAGTTAAGGATATGGCAGAAACACCGGCGGTGCAACCTGAAAAACCGGTAAAAGAAGTCGTGATAAAAACTCAGGATGTCGATCCGGTTGTTAAAGAAGCAGAAGATTGTATCTACTACAATAAACCCGGAGAATATTGGGATGGTATCGTAAGATTAGGTTATGTTGACGCTAACGGCAAACCTATCACCAATGAAGCTGATATTGCAGAACTCAGAAGCTTTACAAAAGGTAAATTAAACGGTTTTGCACCATCAAGCGCAGACATGCCGGAATCTGATGAAGAAAAAGGTGTTGGTACAAAAATCAGAAAGAAATACACCTGCAAGAGCGGTAATACATACTTCTGGTCACTCTGCGGAAACGAACCTGATGCAGCGCTCCGTGACAAATACACTTCTAAAGAAGCCGCAAGAGATATCAATGGTAACTTAATCTCATCAAGAAGAGTTGCAGCAAAAGTCGGAATGGAATCAACCATTTCAACCGTAACACCGGCAGAATACAACTTTAGCTGGCAAGATGTAAATGATTCCAGAGAATTCGGCGGTATGAGATTCGATAATAGAGCCGACAGAGATGCAGCTGTAGAAGCCGAAAAAAAAGGTTTTGAAGAACATAAGAAAGTAAAATATAATGTAAAAATACTAAATGGAAATAAGTAATAAACAATAATTTCTCTTGTTAGAAATAAAAAATCCCTCTCAATCAACTGAAAGGGATTTTTTATTTTATAGCATAATATTTATACTATGTTGTAGGTTCTTCGCCTTCTTCACCTGCTTGAGAATTAATTGACTCAATAAGGTCAAGTATAGCTTGATTAATTTGTTGCAATTGAGAATGAACCTGAGAGTTTGTTGTATTTCCTGCTTTAACTATTTGTTCTAATGATTCAAGCATAGTTTCAATTGCTGATGTATCAATAACAACATCCTGACCGCCCAGACCGTTAATCGTTTGTGCAAGTCCCTCAATTTGGTTAATTACGGTTCCAAGCAGACCGTTTGTTGTCGTTAAGTCAATTACATTGCTGCGTATAGCCTCAACAATATCCTGAGTATTGCTAATGTTTGCATCAATAATACCCATACCCATATTTGCTAACATTTTTTCTAATGTAATACCGGCATCAGCAAGAACTTGTTCTAAGTCTTCTCTGGTCAAACCATCAGTATCTTTAGCAATCAGATTTTCTAATGCTGCTATTATTTCATCATATTTTTCATTAGCTGTTTGCAGATATTGATTGTTTACGCTCATTGAAGAATTCAAACTGCCTAAGTCACTGTTTCCTTGTTCAATACCCGCAATAATATCATTCATTTTACCGAGAATATTAGCAGTATTAGATTCGTATAATGATATGTAAGTCTTTAAGTCATTACTCATATTAACAACCTCACCATACATATCTACTACAGTTTGATAAAGCTGTTCTAACTTATCATTTGCCTGTTGTAATTGATCGTTCAAATTAGCATTACCTGAGTTATATGCGTTAATCAATTCTTCAAGCAGTCTTTGCAGTTCAGCATTATCCGGCATTGTTGAAGCAATCGCTGTTACCTGATCTATCAATACCTGAATGAGGTGATTTGTTGTCGTTAAGTCAGCAGAACTGCTTCTTATTGCATTTATTAACTCGCTGACTTTTCCGTCAATGTAATCCTGAGCATTTATACCTAGTGCATTAAGCATATTTTGTAATGCTTCAAGGTTTGCAGAACTTTGATTTGCAAGAAGTTCTTGAAGTTCTTCATAGGTCAGGTCATCACCTTGGTTTTGAATAATTTGTTCAAGGTTATTTGCAATATTATCAGCGCTTGTTTGTAAATTATCAAGTTTTGATAACATTTGATCACCATTATTCTTGATATCATTAACTGTTTGAGCAAGACCGCCTACCTGATTTTTGATATCTTCTAATGATTGATAGAAACGATCAGCATTTGCTTTGTAATCATTGTAGAAGGAATTGAAGCTGTCTACACCTTCGGTAATCTTATCAAGAATACCTTTTAATGTACCGTCAATGCTTGCCAGGAATTCTTTGATTTCTTCCAGTTTTACATTGATTTCTTCTTGTGAAGTATTACCTTCATTAACGATAGTATTCAATTCTTCTACCATTTTCAGAAGTCTATCCATTTGTGAATTGCTTAGTGATGTATTCAAATCAATAGATGAAAGTATATTGATTATAGTATCCATTGTTTGTTCATTACCATCAAGTGCGCCTTTGATAGATTCTAATGAAGCAATGATTTGAGCAGTTGCATTATTAGTATTTTCATTAATTGTAATGCCAAGGTTCTTAATCATTTCTTCAAGTTTTGCTGCTAATTCTGAATCAAGTCTTTCAAGTTCGGTAATTAAGTTTGCATAATCCAGATTACCAAGCTGTTCATTTGCTGATTGTAATAATGTGATAATTTGATTTGCTTGTTCTACCAATTTATCAGTATTTTCTTTATTAGCATTTTGTACTTCTATCATTTGCTGCAAGTATGAATTTTGTTGATTAGTATTTTGTACCAATTGTTCCAAATAACCTGCGTACTGCGATTGAGCTTGTTCATTTTGTTCAATAAGTATATTAACTTTGTCGATTGCATCTGATAATTTACCGCTTATTTCAGTTAATGTATTATCAATACTTGCAAGAAGATCTTTAATTTCACCAAGTTGTGCATTAATTTCTTCTTGTGTTGTACTGTCATCACCTGCAATTTGCTGCAATTCTTTTACAAGCGCAACTAATTGTTCTAATTGTTTTTCAGAAGCCGCAGTATTCAAATCAATGTTGTTCAACATTGTAAGAATTGCTGACATATTTTCTTGACCTTCGCCAATTTGAACTCTTAATGCTTCTAACTGTTCAATTAATACTGCAACTGCATCATCTGTATTCTTGTCTATTACAATACCTAATTCATCTGCTGCATTCATAATAGTTTCAACTACTTCAGCATTGTTTTCATTTAATACTTTAATAAGTTCATCAAATGTAATTGCACCAACATTCTCTTTGATTTGTTTTAGTACATTGATACCTTCTTCAGCTCTTGTATCTAACTTAGCAAGTAATTGAGCCTGCGCATCATTAGATTCAACCAATTGTGCAAGATATTCATTTTGCTTATCGGTATTTTCAAGCAGTAATGCAAAGTTATCAGCGTTTTGTTGATTGCCAGCTTTGATATTATTATTAATATCTACTACTTCTGCAAAAATATCATTCAACTGAGCGCTCATACCTTGTAATGTTTCATTAATTGCTCCGAGCAATTCAGCAATTTGTGCCAAAGCCTCTGATACTGATAACTTACCATCCTCTAATGAAACATAAATTTGATGTAATTGTTCCAATTGTAGTTTATCTAATGTATTGCCTTCTATCAACGCATTATACATAAGTTCCATCATTTTTTCAGAAGTAATTTGACCTTCTTTATACTGATCTAAGAACTCTTGTAATATTTCTTTTACTTCGCCAGATTGAGATTCTATTGTTGTTTGCATAGATTCAACAATAACTTTAACTTCGTTAATCGCATTAACAATTTGTTCATTTCTTTCATCAGCAGATAATTCACTATTTTCATAAATTTCTGTAATAGTATTGATGAGTTCTTCATTATTAACATCAATGATATCGCCTAAACCGGTTATAGCACCGAGCAATGCAGTGTTGCCTTCTTGAATATCTGCCCACATTAACTCAAGAACTGCAATTATTGAATTATTTCCATTTTCAATTGCAGCTTTTATTGTTTCCATATAACCAACTAATTGGTCACCGTATTGCGAGATTAATGAATTATTTTCTTGTAATGCTGCAAGAATATTATTCAATAACTCTAAACCTTGTCTTGTCAGCTCTGCATTTTCTTCTGTATTATCATTAATACTTTGTGCTAAATCTCTTATTAATGAAAGCATTTGATTAACTGTTTCATAATATGCTTTATCCTGCTCTTGACCAGCTTCAACTAACTGGGTCAGCCTATCAATGGCTTCTAAATATTGAGCTGCATATTGATCATTTTGAGAAATCAATTGACGGAGAAGCTCTATAATTTCTTTAAGATATTCTTCTGAATTATCTTTTACTGTTACATCCCAATAAGTGTTTTCTGAAATTTCTGTTTTTTCACAGCTTGTAAGAGCCGCAGCACCGGGAACTAAAAAAAGCATTGCAGGCGCCATATTCTTTGCAACATTCAGTCCTGCTTGTGCGTAGATTCCAAGCCCCTTTAGCCCATTAAGACCGGTAAATGCAGGTTCCTGGGGTAATTCTTTTTTCTCAGGCTCCGGCTGAGGATTTTCTTGGTAATTCATAATGTTCTTGTTGAACAATTTTTTCAACCCAAGATTTTGATTTGTAATGTCCATATCTTATTTACTCCTTTCAAGTAATTATTTTCTTGGTTACTATCGATTGAACAAAGGAGAATATTTTTTTTTGCCATTATTTAGAAAAAAATTTACAAAATGTTACATATTACCAGATATACGGACTATATCATTATTTTTTATTAGCTTGCTTAATACAGCCTTTGCAGCATTTAATTGCTTATCTTTTGATTCATCTAACGAAAATTTTCCTGAGTCCACTACAATATGCGGCTCAATACCTTTCTGGTTTATATCATTATTCCCGGGGGTTAAATATTTGGCAATTGTTAAATTTATTCCGGTTTCGTTAGGCAATGGTATAACACTTTGAACCATTCCTTTCCCGAAAGACTTATGCCCTACAATAGTTGCCAGATTATAATCTTTCATCGCACCTGAAAATATTTCACTGGCTGAAGCACTAGCCTCATTAATCAATATGACCATTGGTTTATGGATTTTCTCAGTATTGGTATTTGCATTAATTACATTCTTTTTACCGCCGCGCATAACGACACTAACAATAGGCCCGTTATCTATAAACGGCTCAGCCAGTATAACTGCATTTTCAAGAAGCCCGCCGGTATTTCCCCTTAAATCAATTATAAGGCCTTTACATTCTTTAGTTTTTTCAAGAGCCGACGCAAATTCATTTTTCATATCTGAACTTAAAAAGCTTGTCAAATTTATATATCCGATATCATCGTATATTTTTGTTTCAATTGTCTTAATCTTAATCTCTTCACGCGGTAATTCTTTTTTTAGAACTTCTCGCCCGCGCTTTATTGTAAGAGAAACCAAAGTTCCCTTTGCACCGCGTATCATATCGGCAACTTGATCAATCTTTTTACCGCTGCATTCAACATTATTTACTTTAAGAATAATATCGTCTGCCTTAAGCTCAGCCCGCATGGCCGGAGTGTCCGGCATGACACTGAAAATTTTAATTTTACCGGAATCATTGTAAATATTTACACCTATACCGTATATTTTTGATTTTATTGAAGTCCTTAAATTTTTAAAATCTTCCTTTGTTAAAAAATGTGTATACGGCTCATCTAAACTCGCAATCATACTATCAATTGCGACCTTCATATCATCTTCTGTCTTAATTTTTCCATCATACCGGCGCTTCCAGCGTTTCCAGTTTTGATGATTTAAATCCTCTTCGATATACTGTTTTTCAACAATATTAGCCACCAAATCAAATAGTTTTTGAGGCGGCACTATTTCCTTGTTTGTTAATAAACGCTGGGATTTTATATCGACAGATTTTGTATACGTATCATAAAAGATTTTATTTAAACCGATAAAACAAGCCGCTATTATAATAATTGATATATATTTTTTATTCATACATCAATTATAGCAATAATAAACTATTAGTATCAATAATTCTTTTTATTTTTTTATCAGACTATTATTATTTGCTTTATAATCTAAGCCGCAAATATATTTTTTGTTTCATCCGGGGTAAATTCAAATATATCATCTGATGCGCTGTCTTTAATTACTGATTCTTTAGCGAATGACTTTATTGCAGCCTTGTTATTGAGAAAATTTAATGTTTTTTGCAAATCATTATTTGCAAATGCGCGCGATGAAATATTATAAATATATGTTTCCGCAGGAATGTATGTCTTTGTAGTATAATCCTCGCGGGGTTCTATTATATGCTCAACCTTACGTTCTTTTTTTTCTGCCTTTTCAAATATCTCTTTTGCAAGTCTGCGCAAGGTATCCTGATTACGTTGACCTGACGAGTATGTATTATTTCTTACCGAAAAATCTGCGACCATAGCAATATCCCTTTTCTTTTATCCCTTATCCTTACACTATATTTATCGGCAGTTTCCCTAAAAACTTTAATTTTTTAACACAAATCGTTACAAATCTTAATATATTAAACAAGCCCTTTTGCAAATGCAAAAGGGCTTGTTTAATAATAGAATAAATTTATTCTTTAACATATTCTGCGTCAATAACATCATCATCTTTTGATGAATTGCCGGATGATGCATTATTAGCATCACTGCTGTTTGTTTGAGCAGTTTCGCCTTCTTTTTGAACCTGCTCATATGCTTTTTGTGAAATTGCAAACATTGTTTGTTGTAATTCCTCTGATAATTTTTTAAGCTCATCACTTGATTTATTTTCATCAAGAGCTTTTTGTAAAGCTGATTTATTTTCATCAAGTTTTTTCTTATCATCATCAGAAATTTTGCCTTCAAAATCTTTAACAATTCTTTCTGCTGACGAAATAAGAGAGTTAGCATTATTCTTAATTTCTGCTTCTTCTTTTTTACGTTTATCTTCTGTAGCATTTGCTTCTGCTTCTTTAACCATTTTTTCAATATCCTGTTCTGACAGGTTAGAAGAATTAGTAATAGTAATCTTTTGTTCTTTATTGGTTGCTTTATCTTTAGCAGAAACATTTACAATACCGTTTGCATCAATATCAAATGTAACTTCAATTTGAGGAACCCCTCTCATTGCCGGTGCAATACCTTCAAGTCTGAACATACCGAGAGATTTGTTATCGCTAGCCATCGGTCTTTCGCCTTGAAGGACATTAATATCAACAGCAGTTTGGTTATTCTCGGCTGTTGAGAATACTTGTGACTTAGATACAGGAATTGTAGTGTTTCTAGGTACAAGCGGGGTCATAACACCGCCTAGTGTTTCAATACCTAATGTTAAAGGAGTTACATCCAAAAGAACTATATCTTTAACTTCACCAGCAAGAACACCCGCTTGGATTGCAGCACCAACCGCAACTACTTCATCAGGGTTAACTGATTGATTAGGTTCTTTGCCTGTATATTCTTTAATCAAATGTTGAACAGCAGGAATACGTGTAGAACCGCCGACTAATACAACTTCATCAATGTCATTTTTAGTCAATCCGGCATCAGACAATGCTTGTTCTACAGGTTTCTTACATCTGTCCAGTAAATCTCTTGAAAGTTCTTCAAATTTTGCTCTTGTTAAAGTCATTTCAAGGTGTTTCGGGCCATTTGCATCAGCAGTTATGTACATAAGACTAATTGGAGTTTCAACAATAGTTGAAAGTTCGCATTTAGCTTTTTCAGCAGCCTCTTTAATACGCTGCATTGCTTGTTTATCAGTTGTTAAATCTATACCGGTATCTTTCTTGAATTCAGAAGTAATCCAGTCCATGATTTTTTGGTCGAAGTCGTCGCCGCCTAAATGTGTATCACCGGAAGTTGAAAGAACTTCGTGAACCCCGTCGCCGATTTCAAGAATTGATACATCAAATGTACCACCGCCCAAGTCAAATACAAGGACTTTTTCCGGTTTATCTTTTTCAAGTCCGTATGCAAGTGCTGCGGCTGTAGGTTCGTTCACTATACGTAAAACATCAAGACCTGCTATTTTACCTGCATCTTTTGTAGCCTGTCTTTGCGCATCGTTGAAGTAAGCAGGAACTGTAATTACAGCAGATGTAACCTTTTCGCCGAGATATGCACTAGCATCATCTGCAAGCTTTCTTAAAATCATTGCTGATATTTCCTGCGGAGTATAATCTTTACCATCAATATTCTTTTTATAATCTTCGCCCATATGACGTTTAATAGATGCAATTGTTTTATCAGGGTTTACGATTGCCTGACGTTTTGCCAACTGACCAACCAATCTTTCACCATTTTTTGTAAAACCAACAATTGAAGGGGTTGTTCTGGTTCCCTCTGCGTTTGCTATAACCGTAGGATGTCCGCCTTCCATTACTGCGACAACTGAGTTCGTTGTTCCTAAGTCAATACCAATTGTTTTTGCCATTTTTAATATCTCCTTTTCTATAAAAATTTAGTTATAATCTTTCTACATTATTATTAAATCACTTTTTTTCAGGAAAACTTAAAAAATAAATAAAAAATTAATATTTTAATTTACGCAAGATAATCTAAAATTGCACCGCCTATCTCTTCATTTGGATCAAAAGATGCTTCAGGCGGGTTTAGAGAATTTCTGATAAGCATTGCAAACAGAGGGCCGAAAGCATCAGGAACTTTTATTTTTCTATAAATTCCGGCTAGAAAGGTCTGTATATTAGGAGATGTTGCATTATTGTACTTTGACAAAACCGGATATAAAGACTCTGCCCCTTTAGCTCCGTTTTCTATAATTCTGTCTAATATATAAAGATTTTCAACTACTTCTTCCTCAGTTGTAGCTTTTTTTAAATTATTTTCTATTTCAGAGAAAGCATCTGCTCCTCGATTTATTACAGGAGCAATTTTTTTATCATCAAAACGGCAGTAATTACAGTTAACATCCGGCAGTATTACAGTTCCATACATATTTAAAACTCCTTATACTACGAATATACAAACGGCGGGCCATTCTTAATTTCAAATAATATATTATCCGCCATTACTTTTAACTCTTCATTTGATTTACCATTAATTTTTTGGCGGTAAAATTCATTACATAACGGTTCTATAGCTGAATCCTTTTTTGCTTTAAAATTTCTAAGCTCAGTAGATACAAGCCGCTGCTGTAAATCCAGTTCTATTTCCGCATTGTACTTTTTCACCTGAATCTCTTTAACCGCCTCAAAAATATTTTTACCGGTATAAGATAATGCACTCATTGAGCTTATTCCAAAAAATAAATTTCTAAATTGTTTATTATCGCTATTCATGAGCCAATCATAAAAGAAAGATAAATAATCATTTACATGAGAATAATAGGTAATCTTATTACGACCGGAGCCGCCCATTACGCTATTTGCCTGTTCAATTGGCGCTGTAATATTTTCTATGAGGTTTTCTGTAAGTTTTTGCTTTTCTTCAATAGAGAAATTAAGTCTATTTATTGTCGCTTTTATTAATTCCGGCTCCGCCCAAATTGTTTCTAATAACTGTTCAAGATATTTTAACTCCTCTTTGTTTTCCGTCGTGCTTTTACCTTCATTTATTTTGGCAATCGTACTGTCTATAAGTTTTTTCGTATCCTCTACACCTTTTTTCATATTTTGAGCATTTTTACGTAAATTTTTCATCGCAAAATACCCTAACGAAGCTATACCGATAACAGTTCCAACAGCAAGCGCCCAGTATCCGGAGCGGCTTTTCTCATCACGGGGGCTTTCTGATTTAAAATTAACATTCCCCTTATTTGTTAAATCTTTTTCATAATTCACCCCTAAATCCAACGAAAATCTGCGCGCTTTCTGCGATAGCAGGCTTCTTATAATTTGAATTTTTCCGGAAAAACACTGGGCTTCAACCTTAATCAAGTTTTCTTGCAAATTTTTCTGAATGTCCGCTTCCCTTTTTTTTACCCAGATTTCTTTACACCCATCTATAAACATTTTTCCTAAAAAAGCCATAGAACTCAGCGCTATAACGCCTGAGAAGGCTTGAATTGTTTTTTTATTTGGAGAATGCAGCATGCTGAACATGCTCTGATGTAATTCATTATTAATACAATGATTTCTTGTAATTCCCGGAGGCTTTTCCGTGCCAGGGCGCGAAATATAAGAAATAAACTTTGTTCCTGCAAACACGCCAGCCATTATACCCAAAGAAGCAGCACAAAGAGCCAGCAATCCTCGTTCTTTTTTAGGTTCAACCTCATAAAGCTTTTCAGGCATCTTGCTCTGCCGTGATATTACTAATGTATCATAGGCATCATCGAGCGTTACATCTTTTATAAAATTGTTAACAACGACTCCTTCCATCAGGCTTGTCTGATTTTTCTTTTGTGTATTAGTCATATTCCGGCGGGTCATCCTTGTTTCTATGTCCTGCTCAAGCTTCATAATTTTCATCCTTCTTCTTTCCAAGCAGTTTTCTTAATAACTTAAAATTAAATATCTTCTTTTCCTCGTAAATCGTTTTATCTTTATCCCTGTTATTTTCAGGTGCAAAAATTTCAAACAATTTGAACAATTTATTTTTCAACTCCTTTATAAACTCGTTAAGTTTTTCCTTTGTTTTTTCTAAACCTTTTATAATTTCCCCGATAATAGCCGCAATCTTATCTGATACATCAACAATTTTTGATAATGTACTTTGTGCCGCCTGCAACGGAAATACTGCTAACATTTTTACGGGAAGAGCAATAAAAACGCCGCCCGGAATTTGAGAAAATGCAGCAGCAAACTCTTTCATTCGTTCAGCCAGCTTTCCAAACTTATCAGCCTGCATTTGAAGCTGCAAGGTAAGCAGTTTAAAATTTAATCGCTGCTTTTCAGATGCACGGCGCTGAGCCTTCAAAAAGTAACCAATTGCCTCACATTGACTCCAGCTCATCATTGGCAGTTTTGAAGATTTGAAATTTAAATCCGTTTTTTTCCCTCCTCCGCCGCCCATATTAGAACATACTGGACAGGCAGAAGGCGGCATCCCGTGAGGACATAATCCTGCACGAGGCTGAGTTACAGAAGCTACATTATTACTCAATATTAAACTTCCTCTTTATTCTTCATCTATATAATGCTTTGTTCCGAAGCATTACTAAATCAGAGCATTCCGGCTTTTACGGCTGCGGCACAGCTGAAGATATTCACTTCATTTCCTCATAGCTAAATAGTAAAATAATTAAAAAAATATGTCAACAAAAAACGCGGGTATATACCCACGTTTTAAGAATTAAATCTATGAATAAAACTAACCTGTTAATAAAGAACTGTAATTAGCATTCAATTGAGATATTGTATTCTCCATTGCCGCAAATTTTGCTTCTAATCGTGCCTGGTAAGTATCTACAGATTCTTGTTTTTTGGTTATTCTATCTTGCATATTAGAAATCTGTGAATTTAAAGAAGACTCTTTTGTTGAGAAATACCCGCCGGAGTATAAAGTATTATCAACTGTAGTCTTTAATGTATTAATAATACCATTTTTACCGAGCAGCAATTCTTTAACAGAATCTTCATTATTTGCAAGTGCCTCTATAAGAGCGCTTTCATCAAGAGTCAAAGATACAGTATCATCGGCCATAGCACTGCTTGCGGCTTCAGTACTAATACCAATTTGAGATAACAGAGAAAACGCACCGTCTGTTTCAATTGCAGAATTCATGGTATTTCTTAATGATGAATAAATTGACTTAAGCGAAGTTTCACCATGCAGCTCACCGGTTAATCCGGTAAGTGTATCTATTTCCGACATTAAAGCATTATAAGTATCTACTACCTCAGTAAGGGCAGAAGTAATTTGTTCTGTATCTTGCGCTATCGTCAATGTAGTTTCCCCGGATTCTGAGGTATTTACAGATTTTAAATTTAAAGTTAATCCGGTAATTCTTGATACATCAGAAGTAACTGTATTAGACGCTGAAGTAACATCAGTACCGTTTATATTAACTATTGCATTTTGACCGAGTTCCTGTGCTGCGGTGATAAGACGTGTAGAAGTAATATTATTACTACTGTCGCGCTCTGTTACGGTAAGTCCCATTACATCAGTAAAATTACTTGTTCCTGACTCAATATTAATATAAGAAGAGCCTTCCACGGTTGAACGTAATACCAGCTTGCCGGTAGCTGCATCCCATGAGGCAAATACATTTGAATCAGCGCTGTTATTAATTTGAGAAATAATATTATCTAACGTTGTATTTGCATCAATTGTAAATGTGGCATTTCCGATAGTAAAAGTACCTTCTGTTATTTGAGTTTTAAAACCTGAATTTGCATTTGTTAATAATGTTGAGCCGGTAACTTGATATACAGAAGATGCTGAATTATAAACACCGTTTTCATCAATTTCCAACCCTAAAAGAGAAACGAAATTTGATGTATCAGTGTTTGCACCAATTCTCAATTCGTCGCCGGCATTGGTTGCCGCAATTGACAGAATACCTGTATCTTTGTCAATAGTCAGAGTAGCTCCGGCAGAACTTAATCTGGATTGAAGGTTTGCAACTGTATCATTTTCATCAATATTAATTTCAGTGCGGACACCATCAACATATACAGTAAAAGAGCCGGCCTGAATACCTAAATCAGAAAGTCTTGTATTGCCGTCAGCGACTTCGCTGGCAGCTTCAAGAGATTGAGCGGTAGTCGTAGTAGCCAACTGCTTTACAGTAATATCATACGTATCGCGAATTGCATCGGTAGTTACAGTAGCAGTAAAAACATCCTCATTGCTCGATGTTGCAATGTTAGCAGCAAACAAATCCATAGAAGCACTATAAGAAGAATCAGTTAATGCTTGAAGAGCAGTTTGAAAATTAGAAAAAGAAGTTTTTAAATTAGATAAAGTATTTTGAGTTTCTTGAATAGCCGATAATTGGTTTTGCAAAGAGGTTACGCCAAGCTGTTTAACCGAAACTAATGCGCTTACCCAAGAATCTGTATCTAATCCGCTGGCTAATCCGCTAAATGATATTGACATTTTCGATCCTTCCTAAATATTAATCTTCCGTGTATATTTATTATATGCCACTTTTTTCAGGTTTTCAACCATTCAAACGCACTAATTATTAAGATTTATTAAGACGAATTATAAAAATTCAAATGAACATTTATTTTTTAATTTCGTTATAGGAGTGTAAAAAGAAAGGAAGGACTTTATGAGTGAAGAACAAAAAGAATTTTACGAAATCAGGAAAAGCAGCGTTAAACAATTTTTAATAATTGTCTGCGGTTCGTTTATTGGATGTTTATTAGCATTAATACTTATGGGACAAATTTTAAAGCCTAAATTTCAACCTTGTCCTTATGGCAGAATGATGCCTCCGCCACAGCCTATGGCTCAGCAATTCCACAGAGGAAGTCACGGCTGTCCGTTTAAACAACATATTAGAGAACATAAACCGGCACCTCATAATATGATTAAAAATCAAGATAAAAAATTTCATCCTGTTGAGAGAACTCAACTCCCGGCAAGAGATACAGAACGGAAGTAAAATACTAAAAAAGCTGGTATAGATTATATACCAGCTTTTTACTATGATTATACAGTTTCAGCCGTATTTTCTTGATTGTCAGAATTATGTTCTTCAGAAGAATTTTCCTCTTCTACTGACTCAGTACTTTCTTCTTCATTATTATCATCGGCTGTATTATCCTCTGATTCATCATCAGCCGTTTCAGACTCAGCAGACTCTTCTTCCTCATCATCATCCGCCAATTTGATACCTTTTAACAGAGCATCCTTTTTGAGAGCTTCCTCAATTTCTTTTTCATCTTTTGCTCTGATTACAGGAATAGAAAGCATTAAGGCAACCTGATCACCTTCCTGCTCAAAGTTAAGTTCAAGCAAATCCTTATCAAGTTCCACATATTTAGATAACAAATCAATCAATTCGCCGCGCATTTGCTCCAGAATTTTAGGTGTAAGATTTGTCCTATCCTGCATCAAAACCAGTTTTAGTCTGCTTCTGGCTACTTCTTTAACACTATTATCCTCTGAAACTTCCTGCGGCTTAAAGAAGCTGAAAACCTTATTATAAAAGCTTGTAAAAAAACTCATCCTTCTATGCTCCTCTTATATCTTAGCCTTTATATCTTTAATGGTTTTTTCAAAAAAGTTCTTAATCTTACCAAAGAAATTCTTATCTTCTTCAAGATTCAAAAATTCAACTTCTTCTCCCATTATTCGTCTTGCAACATTTCTATAAGCCTGACCGGCCAATGATTTTTCATCATTAACAATCGGGTCGCCCTTATTTGTAGAAGAAATAATTCCTGTATCCTCAGGAATTATACCTATTAAATCGCATGCCAGCAGTTCAACAACATCTTCCACACTCATCATATCATTTGTTGCGATAAGGTTGGGACGGACTCTGTTCAATAAAAGTTTATAACTTTCAATCTCTTCGCGTGCCGAAAGAAGCCCGATAATTCTGTCAGCATCTCTTATTGCAGACATTTCAGGTGTTGTTACAACAATGGCTTCGGAAGCACCCGCTATAGCGTTTTGGAACCCCTGTTCAATACCTGCGGGGCAATCTACAAGAATAAAATCATTATCCTTTTTAAGAGTTTCACAAATTTCTTTCAACTGTTCCTGAGTTACCGCCGATTTATCTCTGGTCTGCGCTGCCGCGAGCAAAGACAGGTTAGGGTTCTTCTTGTCCTTAACAAGTGCCTGTTTCAGTTTACAGCGCTCTTCAACAACATCAACAATAGTATAGACAATTCTATTTTCAAGCCCCAAGAGCAAATCCAAGTTTCTTAAACCTATATCAGTATCAATAAGTACAACCTTATTCCCGGCCTTTGCCAGAGCTGTACCTATATTGGCACTGGTAGTTGTTTTTCCGACACCGCCTTTGCCTGAGGTTATAACTATTACTCGACCACTCATTCGTCTCTCCTTAGTTTTTTGTAAATTACTATACTGTTATTTTCTAATACCGCTACTTCCGGGGTAAATTCATTGGATTTTTGCACAAATGGTACATTATAAGTATCATTTCGCCTTGCGTATAAACCGGCAATTCTTAATTGTATTGCGTTAAGTTTCAATGCTCTTACTTTTGCATTAACATTACCGTGTGCGCCGGCATGCGCAATACCGCCCAAAATGCCCCAGACTGTAATATCCCCCTGTGCAACTATCTCACTGCCGGGGTGTGCATCACCAACTATAAATATATTCCCATCATAGCTGAGTGTCTGCCCTGAACGTAATGTCCTATTTAAATACAATGTTGGCAGCGATTCCGGATTTTCCTCATGGTTTTTCTGCTCATCAGGCAATATACCAGTTGTATCCATCATCACATATTTGCTGTCACCATTTAAAACCAACCCGCCGGCTTCCGCGACTTCGCTAAAATCTGCAATCGGTGTTAATGGTATGGTTTCTTGCGACTGCTCATTATTATCATTTACGGTAGTAACAATGCCAAGAACTGTATCTATCTCCTCAGGCTTTACTACCTGCTCATTTTCTGATTCTGCTTCATTTTTCAATTCCGCTACCAGTATAGAAAGGGTTTCAGCAGCAGCCTTCGTTTGCGCAGAAGAGGTGTCAATCATTCCTATCTCATCCTGCATAGAATCAATTAATGCTTTTATACTTAGCAGCTGCGACTGATTCAAATCAGTATCACCAAGCTTAAGGCAGATTTTCTTATTTCTTGCCTCCGGTAAATCTAATATAGAACTCAGCTCATAAATTAATTGTGAAGTGTTTTTGGCATTACTCAGGTCTACTATAAATCCGTTTTCAATAGAAGCATTATCCATTATACATATACCCGTTTAACTATTACTGACATTAGCGTAACCTAAAAACTATTTCTGTTCAATGAAGTGTGTATAAATGTAAATTTATATCCATAATGCAGCCTCAATAGCTGCAATCATAGATTTTTCTGAAGCTACTCCCTTGCCGGCAATATCATAAGCTGTTCCATGAGCAGGTGATGTACGGATTATATCAAGCCCGATTGTCATATTAACAGCAGAATCTATCCCCGCAGCTTTAACCGGTATAAGTCCCTGATCATGGTACATTGCTATATAACAATCATAGGGTTGTTTTTTATTTGAAATTGAATATTGCAAAGCTTCCGCAAGCAATGTATCAGCACTAAACGGCCCTTTTATATTTATCCCGCCGGCTTCAAGCTCTTTTACCGCAGGGGCTAATATATCAATCTCTTCACGGCCAAGTATACCGTTCTCACCGGCATGAGGGTTCAATGCACATAATGCTATGACCGGATGTTTTATATTTGTATGCAGCTTAAAGAAATCTACAACACGTTTAACTTTTGAACAAACTAATTCTTTTGTTATAACAATCTCACAAAGTGGTACGTGTCTTGTCAGCAGCAGCACTCTAAAATCTTTATTTAGAAACAACATTTCTGCTTTAGCTCCGTCTTTGGAAAGGAAATATTCCAGTATCTCCGTCTGACCATTAAAGTAATGTCCGGCTAAGTGCATCGCATTTTTGGAAACCGGAGCTGTAACGATTCTCCAAGGTCTTATCCGGCAAGCCAATTCTAATTGTCTGAATGAAAAATCGCCGCCTTCTTTTGTATCTTTACCGAGATTAAACGGAGCATTAAATGGTAAATCTATTAATTCGATATCTTTCTTTATATTACCATTCGCATTTATTAATTCCTTATTCCCGATTATAACAAACTTTGAAGGATTTATATCCATAGAATTAATCGCTTTTATAACGATTTCAGCACCTATTCCGTTGGGGTCGCCGACCGTAACGGCTATTTTATCAGTATATCTATTCATGAGCCTTCAAATAACTTAAAATATCAACAAGTGTATTTGCGTTTCCAAGATTACCGGATTTAGTAACTACCCATTTTTTCTGGCTGTTTCTTGCTAACGCAATTGCAGGTACTACTTCATCAATTATCTCCAGTTCGGTTGAATTAATGTTTTTGCAGCATTTATAAGAAGTTTCTCCGCCCATAGTTATTAATACAATATCGCGTGAATGTGAAATTTCTTGTGCAATGTAGCCGAGAAAATCTGTTATTCTCTGATAAAAAACTCTTGTACTATCTTCATCCTGAATATTTCCGGCTATCTCTTCATAATCACTCATTATATTTGAAGTGTGGACAACTATAATATTATCTTTACCAAGATTTTCCAAAACTTTTTCGGCAATAACGGATTGCTTATTATTTATAATATCCGCAGCTTTTAAAGAAATAACATACACATTCTGGATATCATCAGACTGTTCCAGTCGTTCAATCTGTTTAGCTGTAATTGGATTGGCACTGCCTGATAAAACAAGTTTTGGCAATACAGGAATTTTTAACTGTTCTTCATGTATTTTGGCAGACCCGAGCCATACATTTGCAAGAATCTTCGCAAAAGCTGCCGTTCCTGTCGGTAATATTTTATATTCCATACGGTTAATAGCCAGAACAACCTGCTCGATATTTGTAGTAGAAACAGCATCCACGACTATTAACTTTTTGCCTTCATCAATTAATTCATTCAATTTTTTTAATATAGGCCCTGCACCGTTCATTACGGTTTTTAATTCAATAACACCTATAATATCTTCATGTTCAGTTCCGACCTGAGCCTTGAACATTGTTGGAATATGGGATTCAAGAATAGGGCAAACCGGATCCATTGCCATATCGCTCATGGATATAGGAAGCCCTTTTAATAAATGATATCCGCCAACCGTAATTCGACCTTCAGCAGGAAACGCAGGAATTACAACAGCCGCATCATATTCTAATTCTTTTAACACTGTAAGGGTTTCTATTGCGATATGCCCTCTTAACGTTGAATCAATTTTTTTGTAATAGTATTCAAAGTTAAAATTATCTTTTAAAAAATTTATAGTACTTTTTACTTTGTTATACGCTTCTTCCGGCGACAAATTTCTGCTTTCGGTTGAAACAGCCCAGGCCTGAGTCATTTCACGCGCGGACTCTGACGGAATTTGTTCTTCAAGAAGTATTTTTGTAGCCGCACCCTTCTGCTGCATTTGTAATGCTGTATCATTAGCACCGGTCAAATCATCAGCAATTATTCCCACCAAATCAGAGATAAACATTATTCAGCATCCCTTTTAGAACCTAATAACCTGATATTATTTGCAACTATAAGATATCTTTCACGGGTATCTCCTGAAGCATCATTCCATTTACTGATACTGATTCTTCCGTCAACAGCCACCTGACGCCCGCGTTTTATATACTCTCCGGCAAACTCTGCCTGTTTATCCCAAACTTCAATATTATACCAGTCAGTAACTTCTTCTTTAGTTCTGGCATCCCAACGGTTAACAGCAAGAGAAAACGATGTCTTAACCTTTCCTGATTCAAAATATTTAATCTCTGCATCCTGTCCGGCTCTTCCGATTATTGTTACTGTATTCATATTACTCCTTTATATATCAATTTTGTCCATAAGTTCATCTGAAATATCAAAATTTGCATATACATTCTGCACATCATCATGCTCTTCCAGGCGGCTTAGCAATTTTAAAACATTTGCAGCAACTTTTTCATCTGTAATTTCAATCATATTTTGAGGAATTCTGGTAAATTCTGCATTTGAAGAGATAAACCCTTCTTTTTCAAGTCCCTCCACCACATTTTGAAATGCTGAAACTGTCGTATAAACTTTATAAGAACCCTCTTCTTCAATAATATCTTCCGCATCAAGATTAATCGCAGCCTCAAATAGTTTTTCAAAATCTATATCATTGCCAAATGTTATACAGCCTTTTTTATCAAACATCCAGCCTACACAGCCTGTTTCACCAAGATTTCCGTTATATTTAGTAAAATAACTTCTTATATCTCCGGCTGTTCTGTTTTTGTTATCAGTCATCGCTTCTATTACAACAGCAACTCCGCCTTCCGCATAACCTTCATACACTATTTCTTCATAATTTTCGTTATTAGAAGAACCCGCACCTTTTTCTATTGCCCGTTTTATATTATCATTTGGAAGCCCGGCAGCTTTCGCACGTTCAATTGCCGTTTTCAGGCGAAAATTTCCGGCAGGATCACTTCCCCCGAGTCTTGATGCAACAATTAATTCTCTTGAATATTTCTGGAATTCTGCTGCCCGCGCAGAGTCAACTTTTGCTTTTTTACGCTTGATTGTTGACCACTTTGAATGTCCGCTCATTTTTACCTCATTTCTCTATATGATTATGATAACATAAGGATAAAATTCAACAACCGGAGAATAGCAACTTTTTAAGTTTTGTATCAATATAATACTGCTAAAGGAGTTATATCAAATGTATGAATTATTTGAACTTGAACGCTGCCCATACTGTCAAAAAGTAATGAAATTTATGGATGATAAGGATATTCAATACACAAAGCACGATATTAATAATAAATCAGAGGAAGAAACCTTAATAAGACTGGGAGGAAAAAGACAAGTACCGTTCCTTTATAACAAAGAAAGCGGACTCAAAATGTATGAATCCGCTGACATTATAGAATATTTATCAAATATTTAATAATCCGAACCCTGATTATAATCATCTTCATCTCTTAACGAAGATAAATCATCAGAATAAACAGAATCAAAATCATCAGGAAGCAAATCGCTCTCCGGCCAAATAGTCGCATCATCAAACCGACATGCGTTTAAATTGAAGGAACACGAAAAGTCTGAATTTGTTAAATCAGCCTCGTTTAATATTGCCCCTGCCAGATCTGCTTCTGAGAAATTACAATAGTCAAATTTGCCATAGCTAAAATCAGCACCGTTTAAAAGGGATTCGGAAAAATTACACTCAACACAATTAGCACGGGTAAAATCTGCTGACGTTAAATCACAATTTGTAAAATCAACTTCACTTATATTTGCATCAGAAAAACTTGCAGAATTAAGATTTGCGTTCGTAAAATTAACTCCGTCTAAAGTCATATTGCTAAAATCCACTTCACTTAAGTCAACACCGTCTTCACCAGCCTCAGCAAGTTTCTGGTTAAAAGCGTTTACATCTGTTTCTACAAGTCTTAATAATTCGTCTTTTGTTAACATTATCTTACTCCTACTAATTTATTAAATTCATCTGCATTGCAAGTAAAACGGCCTGCGTTCTGTTTGTAACCTTTAGCTTTTTAAATATACTGTTAAGATGTGTTTTAACAGTTACATCCCGAACAAATAACTTATCAGCTATATCCTGGTTTGTTGCTCCTTTAGCAACTAACGCAAGAACTTCTTTTTCTCTGGAGGTTAATGCCTCTATATCCGTATTTGCATTAATAGCTACATCCTTTTTAGGGCTATTCTCATTCTGCCACTGGCACCGCCTTAAAATAGCTTCCATACGTGCCAAAAGGTTAGGAAGTATAAAAGGTTTAACAATATAATCATCAGCACCTATCTTAAGCCCGGATACAATTTTCTGATCTTCATTAACAGCCGTTATCATGATTACTGGTAAATATTTGTGATTTTTATTACTTCTAATCGCTTTTAATGTGTCCCAACCGTTCATTTGCGGCATCATTACATCCAGCAGGACTAAATCATATTTTTTATCGTCATTACTAAGCTCTTTTAATGCATCTATCCCGTTTGTTACAACTGTAACGTCATATCCGTACATAGGTAGTGCATCTGCTAAATATTTCGGATTGTCATCTACAAGTAATATTGAAGCTAAACCGTCCATAATTCCCTCTTAAACCAATTTTTCATTAAGTGCTTTGAGTGCGGCCTGAAGCCTATCCTCAACCTCCAGTTTTTGCAAAATGCTCGCAACATGCGCCTTAGTAGTATTAACAGTTACACATAATTCTTTTGCAATATCTATATTACTATACCCTTCGGTTATCAGCTTGAGTATCTGTTTTTCACGTATTGTTAAATTATAATCCCTTTTATTTTGTGAAACATCATTCATTTGGGTGTTTGATGCCGCTCTTAAAACAATATGTGCTATTGACGGATCAAACCATGATGCCCCGTCTAATACTGAGGAAGCAACCTCAAGCAGACGCCCGGGGTTAATTTCTTTTGAACAATATGCGTTTGCACCTGCTTTTAAGGATTGTATTACTTCCTGTTCGTCATTATGCGATGTCAAAATAATAATCTTTATTCCCCGATTTAAATCGTTTATTTTACGGCTGGCAACAATACCATTCATCCCAGGAAGCCCCAAATCCATAATTACTAAATCAATATTATTGTTTAATATGATTTCTATCGCCTTTTCAGCAGAATTTGCCTCATAAATATTCCCGGCTATTTCACTTCCCTCAAAAGTTGCCTTTAGCCCGAATCTCGTTAATTCATGATCCTCTACTATTAGAATATTACTTTTCAAATCCTTTTTCCCTATCCATTATGGCTTGATAATTTGGTTCCAGTCTTGTACACATATTAATATAATTGTCAGCCAGTTCTTTATTTCCTCTTTGGGACTCTAATTGACTGAGATAATAATAATATCTAAAATCATTTTCGTCAATATAGTGAGCATTATAAATATATTTTTTTGCTAAATCAAAATTTTCACGGTTTATATAAATCTCTCCAAGTTTATAATATGCAGGAGAATAATTTACGTTATAACTCAGACATTCCTTTAATAGCGCCTCTTTATTACTATCATTTGTATCTATTGCAATATAATAGTACGCCTCATAAATTTCAGGCTGTTTATTTAAAAGTTTATTCCAGAGTTTAATTGCATTTTTATTTTTGCCTGTAAATCTGTATGCCAATGCTATTAAACGTTCCGCATTAAAAGTATTTTTTTCGTATTTCTTTGCTTTATTAAGAAGTTTTAAGCCCGGTTTATACTTTTCCTTCTGGAGTTGCAAAAGTCCGAATGTATAGAGAGAATGAAAAGTTTCACCGCCGCTTTTTACACTTTTTTGTGCATACTCTTCTGCCTGCTGCATAGAATCGGATAAATACGTTATTCCAAGCAAAGCGTATATATCTCTGTTAATCTTTTTGTTATTAGATAATGCATTTAATAATACTTTCTGCGCAAAACCGGTTTTACCTTCAAGAAAATAATAATATCCTAAATGATAATCTTTTAATTTTTCTTGTTTTTCTGTTTTATATAAAGCAAACTGCTCTAAGGCTAATATCTTATTCTGAAACTCGGAGATTTTAAAACCCTCTTTCTTTATTTCATCCAGAAGTTTAAGTGCTTGTTTTTTATTCTTTTTTTCAAGGAGTATTTTAGTTTTTAAAATTTTATAGTTTACATTAGTAGGATTTAAACTCAAGGCAATAGAAATGTAATTCTGCGCTTGTTCAATATCTTTAACCTCGTAGTATCCTAGCGCGATAATATAAAAAACATAATCACTATGTTCACGGATTAATTCTGTATTATTAATAACATCAAGCACTGCTTCCTGTGCGTAATTGTTATACATTATATTAGAATAAGCTTCTGCTAAAAATAATAAATCGTTTACATTCATTCTTTTTGCAGGGTAATAAAAATGTTTAATATCTTCAATATAAAATTTAGAAATTTCATAGTCATCTATTTTAGAAAAGATTTTATCTGTCAAATCAAAAAAACCGTATTCTGCAAGCATAATAGCTGTATCCAGAAGCACAAAATCTTTATTAGTAGAAGCGTCTATCATTTCGCTCAGTTCATCATGAGCAGTTTTTACATTTGTCAATGCGAACTTACTTTTAGCAAGGGTATAAACATCTTTGCGATTGTAATCAATTCCGTAGCCTTCAATAATATCAGGAAAACAAGGAAGAGGAATACAAACAGTCATAAGTATGGATAGTAATATACTGCTATATATCTTCATTTTCACCCGCTCCAACATAATACTTGTTGAATGCGGCAGCCAATTTCTTTAACTTCCCGCATGTAATTGCCGTATACAAATCGGTGAAGTTGTATTTGGATAAAATTTCATTATCTTTCATATCCAGAGTTAAGTGATTCTCAGTCAAAAAAACGTCAACGATTTTGTTAAGCGGAATATGTAAAAATTTGTCAACAACAGCCGGATCAAAATGAGAACCCGCACCATTTTGAATAATTTCTATTACTTTTTGGATAGACATTTTATCACGATAGTGACGTTTGGAAGTGATAGCATCAAAAACATCAGATACAGCAAGGATGCGCCCGCCAAAAGGAATCTCTTCACCTTTAAGATGGCGGTAATACCCGCTGCCGTCGTATTTTTCGTGATGGGAACATGCGATTTCTGTAATTTTTACAAACTCATCAGACATATGAACTTTTTCTAATATATGATGAGTAATTTCTACGTGTTCTTGAATATGCTTGTACTCTTCCTGGGTCAGCTTGCCTTCTTTTTGTAATACAGAATCTTTTATACCGATTTTTCCTATATCATGAAGAGCCGCAGCTTTTTCCAGAATTGATATTTCGTTTTCGGAAAGATTAAATTCTTTTGCAATAAGAATTGAGTACATTCTAACACGGGTTGAATGACCTGATGTAATTTTGTCACGTGCATCTATTGAAGTAGAAAGAGCATCTATAAAGCTGTCCAAAATAACTTTTTGCTCTTCAATCATTTTATTTTGCTTTTCAAAAAGCTGAGCATTTTCAAGTGAAATACCGGCGCTTGACGCAATTGCCATCAATAAATCTTCATCTTCTCTTGTAAAATATCCGTCATTTTTATTTAAAACCTGAAAAGCCCCGATTATTTCATTGTTAATATTTTTAATCGGCATACATAAAATTGTTTTTGTTCTGTAACCGGTTGATAAATCTACATCTCTGTTAAATCTTGGGTCATCATACGCTTCCCGAATATTAATCGTTTCCCCGTTCATAATAGAATAGCCGACAAGTCCTTTACCTGCCGGCAGTCGTAATTCTTCACTGCCAAGGCCAAGGGCAACTATTGAATATATTTCATTTGTATCTTTGTCATATAGAAACACCGTACAGCGGTCAGATTTCATTGCAAATTTTGTTTCTTCTGCAATCGTGTGAATAAGTTTTTTTATATTCTTTTCAGCACCAACAGCCTGTCCTATTTTAACAAGCGCTACAAGAGGATCTTTCTGTGCAGATGCAGTATAATTACTTCCGCCTGGATAAGCCGCTATTAGTTCAGTTATTTTAGTAAAAAACGGAAGTTCCTTTTTACTCTGGGCGAGTTTTTTTGCTTTATTGTAATTAATAGTGTAGAGAGAATTATTTTTCTCTGCATAATTAATAAACCCGGTAACAACTTCATTCAATATAATATCGACAGGAGCGTTACCGTTATCGGCAAGAAATTTTGCATCATCCAGATAATGAAGCGACAGATTAAAATTTCCTTTCATATACTCAAGTAAAGCAAGCAATGATAAGCATATGGAAGAATCATTCTTATAAATTGAGCGATGTTCTTTTATAAGCCACTCACTCTCATCATACTTCTTTTCAGAAATATCCTTAACGGACGATAATATAAAATCTTGTAAACTCATCTCACACCCGTTCATATATTAAAAGTATATACTAAATTTTAATCACTATCAAGTATTTTAAACAATTTTATGGTATACTAAAACTCTGGAGATGTTTGTATGAAAAAAGTTACAATTTTAATCCCGGTATACAATGAAGTAAATACTTTAATGCCTATACTGGAAAAGGTGGAGAAAGCTGATTTCTGCGGACTTGAGAAAGAAATTATTTTAATAGATGATTTTTCTCTTGACGGGACTCAAAAACTATATGTAAATTTGCCATATCTGGTTTTATATCATCAGATAAATAAAGGTAAAGGGGCCGCACTTAAAACAGGACTTGCACATGCAACCGGTGACATAATTATTATTCAGGATGCTGATTTAGAGTATAACCCTGACGATTATAAACCACTTATTGAAATCATTTTGGAAGATAAAGCCGATGTTGTATATGGTTCCAGATTCCTTAATATGGAAAAATCCAACACCACTATTACCGCCCATTACTACGGTAACAAATTTCTCACTTATTTAACAAACTTACTTTTTAAAACGGCTCTAACCGATATGGAAACCTGTTACAAAGCTTTTAAAGCAGAGTTTATAAAAGATATTAATATTGAATCGGAAAGATTTGACTTTGAGCCTGAAATAACAGCAAAAATGTTAAAAAAAGGTGCCAGACTTAAAGAGGTTCCTATATCCTATAATGGGCGCAATTATGATGAGGGTAAAAAGATTTCATATATCGACGGATTAGATGCGCTATGGGCGCTTATTAAGTTCAGGTATTTTAAATAATAAAATTGCCCCGCTTGATTATCGGGGCAATTTATTATTTTTATTCCATAAGCGTAGTCATCATAACAGGTTCATCATCCGTACAAAGAACCGTATGCTCAAAATGCGCAGAGGCAGCGCCGTCTTTTGTGCTGACAGTCCAATTATCCGGAGCAACAACAACGTCATCACAGCCAAGATTAAGCATTGGCTCAATAGCAATAACCATGCCTGTTTTTATTTTTGTACTATCACCTACGCGATAGTTAAACAGAAACGGGTCTTCGTGCATAACGTGACCGACACCATGTCCGCCGTAATGTCTTACAATTCCGAGATGTTCTCTATTTGCAACATCTTCAATTGCGCCTGAAATATCATCAAGAACATTACCTGCACGCATTTGCGCAATACCAGCAATCAAAGCTTCTTCTGTTGTTTTCATCAAGCGCTGCTTATCTTCTGATATTTCACCAACTGCATAAGACCATGCACTGTCACCGACCATTCCGCCGTAAGTTGCGCCGACATCAACTGCAATTATATCACCCGCTTTAAGAATAACATCTTTTGACGGGATTCCATGTACAACCTGTTCATTTACTGAAGTGCAGATTGATGCAGGAAATCCGTTGTATCCTTTAAATGTCGGTATTGCATGATTTTCTTTTATAACCCTGTATGCTATATCATCGAGTTCCAAAGTCGAAATTCCCGGCTCGAGCGCCTTTTTCACTGCTTGATGCACCAGCGCAACAATATGACCGGCATGCCTCATTCTTTTTATTTCGTCTTTTGATTTTCGGTTAATCATAACCCAACAACCTCTTTAAGTCTTTCCCAAACTTCTTCAATACCACCCTGAGCATTTAAAGTTTTTAGTACTCCTTTGTTTTTATAAAAATCAATCAGCGGAGCAGTTTGTTCATAATATGTATCAAAGCGCTTTTTCGCTGTTTCTTCTGTATCATCAGCTCTTTGAATTAACTCTGTTCCGCAATTATCACATTTACCTTCAACTTTAGGAGGATTATATTTTACGTTATAAATAGTACCGCAGGCAGGACATGAACGGCGATTAACAATTCTTGCCAACAACACATCCGGATCCACATCAAAGTAAATTGCCCTGAAATCCGTTTGAATCCCTTCATCCAAGTCTGCATTCAACTTTTCAAGAATTTCTGCCTGTTCAAGGCTTCTTGGAAAACCATCGAGTATATATCCGCCTTTACAATCATCCTGTGATAACCGCAGTTTTATAATTTCTGCAACAAGTTCTACAGGAACAAGCTGTCCATTAGAAATGTAAGATTCAGCGCGTTTACCCTCCGGAGAACCTTTCTTCATCTCTGCTCTTAACAGAGAGCCTGTATCTACATGCGGAATATTCATAAATTTCGCCAATCTGTCAGTTTGAGTACCTTTACCGCATGCAGGCGGCCCGAGAAAAATAAGTTCTTTTTTCATTTTTACACCTCTTCTTACTAAAACTAAGTATCTATATTTGTTGCATATACAGCATTTGCTTCAATAAAATCACGTCTTGGTTCAACCTTATCCCCCATTAGTATATCAAACAATTGATCACACATCATTGCATCTTCTATACTAACTTTTAACAAAGTTCTGGTTTCAGGATCCATGGTTGTTTCCCACAATTGCTGGGGCATCATTTCACCTAACCCTTTAAACCGTTGAATTGTTAACCCTCTTTGACCTCTATCGTCAACAAGTTTTTGTAATTGCTCAAAAGATTTAATTTCAATTTGCTCTGTATCGGTTTCAAGAATAAGAATTTTTTCTTCTTCTATCAGAAAATCACGAATCAGCGGATAAGAGTTGCATAATCTTTTGTATTCATTACTTTTTATAATGTTTGAAGTAATTAATACAAAATCATCTTCGGTTGTATGAAGAACTATTGCATACCTCGCCACTTCCGGACTATATTTGAGTTCTACGCGATAGTTTTTCGCTTCTGTAATACCGTAATTTTCAGCATGGTCTTTTAGATAATGCTCAAGATAAGCAAGAATTTCATTCATTTTTGCCTGATCTTCAAAATCCTCAGACTTGATATTTGAACGTATTAACCCTCTTAGAACAACCGCCGGAATAATATTCAATATCGGGTTATTGTAAGAGCGGTAGAAAGTTGACATATTATGCAGTAATGTCAGCAATTCATCGCCGGACTTAACTTTTGTTTTAGTCTTATCAGAAAGACTCAAAGACTTAATACCGCGTTCCTTAAGCATTTTATCAAGAGCGTGTTCATCATAAAGATACTCTGAGGTCTTTCCTGTTGTAATTTTAAACAGGGGCGGCTGCGCTATATAAACATATCCGTTATCAATTAACGGTTTTGCATATCTAAAGAAGAAAGTTAATAATAGTGTTCTAATATGCGCGCCGTCAACATCGGCATCTGTCATTATAATAATCTTGTGGTAACGGAGTTTATCTAGATTAATTTCATCTTCGTTTTTGCTTATATTTATACCAAAAGCCTGAACCATTGATTGAATTTCATTGTTACCGTATATTTTATCAAGCCGCGCCCTTTCAACATTAAGAATTTTACCTCTTAAAGGAAGTATCGCCTGAAACATTCTATTTCTGCCCTGTTTAGCAGACCCGCCGGCCGAATCACCCTCAACTAAGAAAATTTCACACTTTTCAGGTTCTCGGTTAGAGCAATCAGCAAGTTTTCCGGGAAGAGTTGAAGTTTCAAGAGCGGATTTTCGTCTTGTTAGTTCTCTTGCTTTTCTTGCAGCTTCTCTGGCACGCTGCGCTTGCAAAGTCTTTTCTATAATAGTTCTTGCAAGTTTCGGATTAAACTCAAGCCACTCTTGAAGTTTTTCTCTGATTGTATCCTGAACCGCACCCATTGCTTCCTGATTACCCAGTTTTTCTTTAGTTTGTCCTTCAAATTCCGGGTTTTCAATTTTAACGCTGACAATAGCAGTTAGCCCTTCTCTTACGTCATCACCTGAAAGATTTTGTTCAGAATCTTTTAGAATATTATTTTTGCGGGCATAATCATTCAAAACACGTGTAATACCGTTTCTAAACCCTGTTAAGTGGGTACCGCCGTGATGGGTATTAATATTATTTGCAAAAGAAAGTATACAATCATTATATGCATCTGTATATTGCATAGCAATTTCTACTTTCATTTTATCAACCATTTTGTCAATATAGATAGGCTCATCAAAGAGTACTGTTTTATTCTTATTTAAGAAAGAAACGTAGCTGCCAATACCGCCTTCATAATGAAACACCTGTTCTTCGCCAGAAACATCGTCATGCATAACAATTTTAAGGCCCTTATTTAAAAAGGCCATTTCTCTAAATCGTGTAGCAACTATATCTCTATCAATCTCTGTAGTTTCTGTAAAAATTTCAGGATCAAGCCAGAAAGTAGATTTTGTACCTGTTTTAGTAGTCGGTCTAATTTTTTCAACAGGGCCGGTCGGCTCGCCTCTTAAATATTCCTGCCCCCAGACATAACCATTACGTGAAACTTCTACAACCATTTTTTCAGAAAGAGCATTAACTACAGATGCACCTACGCCGTGCAGACCTCCTGATACCTTATAACCGCCGTCGCCAAACTTGCCGCCGGCATGAAGCACTGTATGAACAATTTCAAGAGCGGACTTACCTGTTTCGGGTTTTATATCAACAGGAATACCGCGGCCGTTATCTTCTACCGTAACACTATTATCTTTATGGATAGTTACATGTATTTCCGTACAATACCCGGCAAGACTTTCATCAATAGAGTTGTCGACAATTTCATAAATACAGTGGTGCAGCCCTCGCTGAGATGTTGAACCGATGTACATGCCGGGCCTCATTCTTACAGCTTCCAATCCCTCTAGTACACGTATATTACTTGCATCATAACTGCTCTGCGTCATCATATATCCCCTCTTTTTCAAATCTGGCTATACAAGTAGTATAATACAAACAAAATTTCCATACAAGAATTTAGAGTTTAAAAGGGTAATATTTTACATTATTCCATGCTTTTTGATGTTTTTTCCAATTCTTTAATATTATCAAGCACAAATTTCGAAAACCCATCATCAGACAGTTCTTTAAGAATTTCTGACTTACTGCCTTTTGTTAAAGAAAGACTTGCTGAATACTGTGTTTCGGGAATCCCTGTAGAAAGGATAACACGGCGGGAATTTTTTATATCTACAGGATCAGCAATGATTTTTAAGTGATATTCCTTTAAGTTATTCATTATAATTTCTCTAACCGGAGCAAAACTAAGATTTTCAGGAACTTCACGCTCCGCACGGGTATATAATTTTTGTACAGCAGCCTGTACAGTTTCAAGTGCCGATACTGTTTTCTTTGAATCCATTTTTAAACCTTTACTATTTATGGAATTATCTGTTGATTGTACTTTTTTTATATCCATAATAACTGCCTTTCACTAATTATACTAATATCCTGTACATTAATCAAGTTTCATGAAGCTTTACTAATCCAGCCTCAGATATCAGTTCAAGCGCGCTGTTTTGTTCTGAAATAGTGCTATAAGCTTTAGTAAATATATTTTGTCCTTTTTTTATAGCCTCATCAAACATTGTAATGATATCGGGTTTAGAGCAATGTTTTACACCGAGAGCTTTCAGCCTGTAGTAGGTATAAACATCACTTCTGTATTTCTCATATAACTTTTTACCAGTATCACTGAGATTATTAAGAACTGCGCGGTGTGCGTTATATTTTGCACCTCTTACGGTAAGTTTATTTTCTTGAATATCATACGGAACATGTTCAAGTTCGGCAAATATATCTATTTCTGAATCTCTAAATTGGAGTTCCATTAAATCGTCACTGCCGTTTACAGTAAGATTCATTTGCCCTGCCGTGTATCCTGAATCCCGGGTAGAACCTTTTGTTTTAAAGTCATCACCATCAAATGAGCAGATATTAAGAATTTTACCTGTTTTTGCTCTGACAGCATCGGAGATTTGATAGAGCTGGTTTGCAGTAAAGTATGGAAGTTTTTCATCCCACGAAGTAGAATAATTACTTATTTTAGTAATATTTATTTCGCCGGAATTTACGAGAGCAATAATTTTCTTAACAAAAGCATCGCTTCTGTTTTCAATAACAATATCCCTTACAGCAAGTTTTTGTTCTTCAGTAAGCTGTTTCCATATTTTTCCGTTAAAACCTTCTTCGTAAAAGTCATCGAGAGCGGTATCTAGCGGAATTTTGCTATCTCTTCCAAACATATCTTTATGGGTTTCAGCTGCATTAGCGGCAATAGTTTTAACATCAATACTATTTCTTTGTGCAATTCCGGGTATTACTCTAAACCCGTAGGCATCTCTAACAAGATTTAATAAAGTATTATCGGAAAGGTCTTTGACCTCTAAATCCAATATTTCTTTTATAAGTTTGCTTTCTATTGACTTTACTGATTTTCCGCGGCCGTTAATTTTTCCAAACAAAGAATTTTCACTCTGCGGAATACGCCACATCCCGAGTCCTGTTTCTTCAGGTTCTTTGTTTAAATCAAAAAGTTTAGCAATAATACTTGTATTTTCTTTAGAGTTATTAAGCGTATTATCCCCCAGCACATTTGCGAAGTGGTTTACTTTGGATTTTGTATTTACATCTGTTAGAATATCAAATGCAAGTTTTATTTGAATTCTTTTTTCTTCAGGATTATCAAGGTCTTTCAGTTTCTTTAGCAATATTTTAAGGTTATCTTCAAGAATTTCGCGCTCTCTGTAAGTATATTCTGTTGTTGAATCCATAAATTTGTTAATATCAAATTCTTTTACATTTTTTAAACCCGGAATATCTTTTAAAATATCTGTAATGTTTGTAAAGTCTTCCCTTATGGAATTATTTATGTGTGAAATTTTAAGATTGTAATTTTCCGGCATATAAAGGACTCTTGTTGTTAGATTTTTATCTCTATCAAGATTTTTAGGCCAAGAGCCTTCAGCCTCAAAAAATGAATCAAGGTGGTAAGTATTATCCGGGAAGGTACCAATTAAGTTAATATTAGATGTAAATTCGGGAAGGTCATCATAGTTGATTTTCTGATAAGTGCGCCCTGTTACTATCGGAACATCTTTCCCCGCTACAGCTCTGGTATAATCTTTCATATATTTAACAAATTCTTCTCTGACCAGATTATTATGAGATTTATTTCCTGTAATTTCAAAGCCGTTAACAAGCAGAACAGGTTCATCAGTCATATTGTCGGTCATCCACAGGACTTTTGCTTTTCCGATAGTTTCACCGGAAGAATTTTTTAATTCAATGATATTATCAACAACATGTGACAGAGAATGTATAATAGCCTGTTTGTTACACCCGTCTAATGCTATACAGCACTGACAGTAATGTCCCTGAAACAGATCGTGCTTAGTATCCCGTTTCCATAAACTAATGCTTAGTTCTTCTGATTCAAGAGCAGAACTATATTCCTTTAATGTTTTTAACCTTGCAGCAAAGTGGTCTTTTATATCTAATAGATTTTCATTTTTTAATTGAATCCCGCATTCCTTACTAAATAAAACAAGCTGTTTGGTAAATTCCAGCAAATCAGCAGTTTTTATTTTCCCACCGTTTTTTGAATATAAAGCATGTCCATCATAGCCTACATCACAATTCTTTATGTAATTCGCAAGAAGAGTTTGTAACTTATTGTTAGAGCATATAATATTCAAATCGGAGTTCAAACTTTTTACAACCGGTTCTATAGAAGGAGCCTCCGTTTTAAACGTGAAGTTTCTTACACCGTCATACTCCATCCATTGATTAAAATCGAGTCCTGCATCTTTGAATTTTTGACGTGTTTGCAAATTTAATACTCCGTTAGGTAAATCAGGATTAAACAAAAACTCTTTATACTTGTTATCAAGTGCTGCTGTAAGAAGGTCCCTTAACATCATATTATCGCTACGAGATAAATTCTCAGGCTTAAGAATAGAAAATACATAAGGCAGATACGTAGTGTCCCATCCGGAGAAATCAGGAGCAATATTTTCATATTTTCCGCCTATATATTTACCGATTGTTAATTGTATTTCATCTATAACTTTATGTACATTCAACACCCCGTTTGAAGTACATTGTTCAACAATTTTCAAAAACTCATCTGACGAAAAACTTGTGAGCGCAATTAATTGCTTAACTTCATTATCCTTAAGCCCCTTTGTATGAAAAATCTTTTTCCAAATATCAACATAAGGTGTAGAATATAGCTCAAGAATATTGTAAATATCTTGCGCAAATTTTGTAACTGATTCATCATGCAAAAGGATACTTAAATTTCCGCGGCCAATAACATTTTCAGCCTTAATAATCTGAAAAACCATTTGTGCAATATTCTCTTGCGAGAACACTGTTTCAGTATCTATATTATTTAGCATTGTTGATTTTGCTTTTTCTTTGAATAAATCAATAAATTTTTCTGATTCGGAATATTTTTTTTGAAAATCAGCAGTTAAATTTTCTCCCCTCAGCTTATTCCAAATATAGCTCATATCTTTATCATTAAGCAAATTATAGACCGCAAACTCACGAACTTCATCAGAAATTGTTTCTCCGTTTGCAATATCACTCCAGATTAAGCTCAATTTTTCATCAGAACTTATATTTTCCAGTAGGCGGTCAAAATCTTTAGCTGTAAAAGTACCTTTTTTATTTTTCAGTACCGATTTTAACTCTTCAGGTATACCGGACATAAAATTGTCAATAGTTTCTTTTTTTATTTTACCTAAGAGTTTACCAGCTTCTGCTTTATTCGTACAAGTTTTTAGATACTCTTCAAATTCAAAAAATGTTTTACAACCAAAGGTTTCATTATCTTTATAATATTTTTCAAATGTTTTTTCATATAAATCAGCAGAACTATTTTGATAAAATACTCCTGCTTGCTTTTTAGCCGCTAAGTAATCAATAACCGATTTGGCTGCACATCCGCCCTGTTCTGCTGCTAGATAGCTGGCCAATATTGAAGGTGAACAAATTAATTTTCTATCTTTTATAAATAAATCTAAAGCTTTATCAGCGTCTAAATTTTCATCAAAATTTTTTGCATATGATATACGCATCAAATCATATACATCTTTAGCACCGATTACATCATAATCATAAGAAGAATTAATTTTATCAATTGATTCTAATATTTGTAAATTTGCCTTATCTATTCGCGAGAGTGGAATATTCCATTTTTTGATATATTTATTAAGTTTATCGCCCAAAATTTTCAAATCATTTAGCCCGGCTGAGTCATCAGCTATTTCGTTAGTATATTTGGATAATATATCAAAATTATTTTCCATAGCAAATAACACTTTATTCGGGGATTTATAATGTACATTCATTACATAAGTCAGGTGTTCAAACTTATCAAAATTTGCCTCAGCATAATTTAAAATTTTTTCTTGTACATCAATGGTATACTCTTTTGAATTTTCTAGTAATGTTTTATAAAATACTATTATCTGTTTTTTTAATGAATCACTCATTATTGAACTTTTAGCTTCTGCGCTGTCCAGAAACTTATATAACGGTTCTAAGTTTGTGTTCTGGCTAATTTTAAAGAACAATTCTCTTAAATGAGATATATCATTACTACGAAACATATCATGCTTGATTAATTCTTCCAGAAGTTTTTCCTTTTGATTGCAAACTCTTGCGGCCAGAAGAATATCAGGGCGTGATGTATTTTGAAAATCAATCTGGTCAAGATATTTACTAAATGTATCCAGTTGTGTATCTGTTTTTATTTTGGATAGGATGTCTTTTATAAAGTTAGAATATTGAACATCGTTTATATATATCTCTCCTGATAACAGCCTGTTAAGTATAGTACAATTTTTATCGGTTAATTCGGGAAGAATATCATTTAAATCCTGTTCACTAATACGTTCTTTAACTGTATTTAAAAATACATTAACAGGAGAGTTTTCATTTTCAATTTTAGCAGGAAGTAAATGCTGTCCTTCTACATTTACATCTTGGGCAGAATTTATATCTTTGAAGGCTGGAATAGCATTATCTGTATTGTTTGTAATATTTGCAGGCAGATTAGAATTTTTATCTTTAAAAAGATGTCCTACCTTGTTTCCTGCTTTACCAGCGGCCTTAAACCCGCCGCCTATTACAGGGGTGAGAATCGCACCTCCTGCCATCCCGGCTAGAAATGCATCAGATATTTCATCTCCTTCAATACCTGCTCGGAAAGCATTATCAATACCGCCGCCTAATGCGCCGTCTGCCGCCATTTCTGAAGCCTGTGCTGCTCCTCTTGCAATAAGTGTACCGCCTTTATATTCATATCCGGCTGGATTTAGAAGCGCATTTTTAGCGATTGTTTTAAGTCCTGTTTCAGAAGCAGATTCAAACCCTTCTTTACCGAGTGTTTTAACAGCCTGAACCCCGAGTGATTTAGCTGTAACTTTGCCTATTGCACCGCCAAGCCCCGCAGTAACAGGCGCCAGAAGTCCGGAAAAAGCACCCGTTGCAAAATCCTTACCGGCGGAGTTGTACTCTTTTCCGGCGGCAAGAGAATCTAGTGCTTTCACAGAAGTTTTAATAATACCTCCTGATAGAGTTGCAAGTCCTACACCAAGTGCAATAGAGGCGCCTCCTGAAACAGGTGCTAGAGCTATCGCCGCAGTATAAATTCCTACAGCCGCAATTCCAGAAACAATATCTCCTGTAATATCAGATACCATCTCCTGTCCTTCGGTATATGCATCCAGTGCTATTTCTGCTTTTGTTTTAATTTCTCCGTTAAGGAATTTTTCAATATTTTCAAGAGAAAAATCAGCTCCGGTAAGAGAGATAAATGCCTCTTTTGTTGATTGAGTGTTAAGTTTTTCTAACTCTTTTTCTCTTTGAGCTTTAGCTTTATCTGAACTATCTCCCAAATTAGCAGTATTTTTAAACCAGCTCCATGCAGAGCCAATCCAGCTATTGCTATCTTCCGCTGAAATTATTTTATCATCTAGCAAGGAAACTCTTTCTAAAAGTGCCTGCTTGATTAAAGCTTCCTGTTCTTTTGTAACAGGATTAGATTTTTCAATAGAAAATCCGTTAACTGGAGAAGTATTAACTGATTGCGCAAAGAGAGATATTTCTTGAATATCAGAAAGTGTAAGATTATTATCCTCATCTGAAAGCATTGCAGAAATAATTTCAGATTCAGACAGATTAACGTACTGCGGATGCTCTTTTAGCCACGCATTAATTTTTTGCTGTATTGACAGATTTTCTCCCATAGCTGCCTTTCTCTGCACTATATTTCTAC
Organism: uncultured bacterium; assembly: GCA_949284715.1. Classification (GTDB taxonomy): domain Bacteria; phylum Cyanobacteriota; class Vampirovibrionia; order Gastranaerophilales; family Gastranaerophilaceae; genus CALUTH01. The sequence continues at coordinate 3,083 of CASDWH010000005.1, read as the reverse complement.
ATCTTCTTTTACGGCACTTTTCTCACTTTTCTTTAGGCTTTTTATGAGTTATTTTACAAAAATTTACAAATATTAAAAATTTTATGCAAAAAATATTTATGTTATAATCACCGTGTATTTTTAGTGAGGGTATGATGAAAGAAAGATATTTTCCGCAGGAGATTGAAAAAAAGTGGTTTGAGTATAACGAAACTCATAAACCTTTTAAAGTTAATGATAATTCAGATAAACCTAAATATTATGCATTGTCCATGTTTCCGTACCCGTCAGGGAAACTGCATATGGGACACGTTAGAAACTATACTATAACAGATGTTATTGCGCGCTTCAAAAAAATGAACGGTTATAATGTTTTACATCCGATGGGGTGGGACAGCTTCGGGCTGCCGGCAGAAAATGCAGCTATGAAGCATGGCGCAGACCCGGCTAAATGGACTGATGAAAATATTGCATATATGACCATGCAATTAAAAAAACTAGGTCTGTCTTATGACTGGGATAGAGAGGTTACTACCTGCAAACCCGATTATTACAAATGGACACAGTGGCTGTTTATTCAACTTTATAAAAAAGGACTTGCTTATAAAAAAGAAGCAGCCGTAAACTGGTGTGAAACCTGCGGTACTGTTCTAGCAAACGAACAAGTAATAGAAGGAAAATGCTGGCGCTGCGACAGCACTGTTGAAAAAAAATATTTGTCACAGTGGTTCTTTAAAATTACCGATTACGCAGAACAGTTACTTGCAGATTTAGATAAATTAAAAGGCTGGGGTGACAACGTTAAAACAATGCAAGCCAACTGGATTGGTAAATCACATGGTGCAATATTGAAGTTTGAAGTAGTAGACGCCCCCTCAGGTGAAAAGCTTGAAATTCCTGTTTATACCACAAGACCTGATACCGTACACGGAATAACATACCTTGTTGTAGCGCCGGAATATAAAGATATTGAAAAACTAACAACTGCTGAAAACAAAGAAGCTGTTGAAACATACAGAGCAAATGCCAGAAAATTAACTGAAATTGAACGGTTATCGACAGAAAGAGTCAAAACAGGTGTCCCTCTTGGAACCCACTGCAAAAACCCGTTCACAGGTGATATTTTCCCGCTATGGACAGCAGATTATGCCCTTGTCGAATACGGAACCGGCGCAGTAATGGCTGTACCGGCTCACGATACAAGAGATTATGATTTTGCAAAAAAATATAATTTGCCGGTTAGAGTTGTAATCCAAAACCCTGAGAATCCTGATGATTGTTCAAAAACAGCCTATACAGATGAAGGTATTCTTATTAATTCCAATGAATTTAACGGAATGAAAAATACCGAAGCTAAAAAAGCAATTACTGAAAAAGCAGTTAAAGGCGGATTTGGCGAATTTAAAACACAATACAGACTCAGAGACTGGCTGATTTCCAGACAAAGATACTGGGGCGCGCCTATTCCTGTTGTTTATTGTGAAAAATGCGGAATAAAACCTGTAAGGGAAGAAGACTTGCCTGTACTATTACCAACAGATGTTGACTTCTCTGTTGTAGGAAAATCACCAATTACAACATCAAAAACTTTTATTAATACAACCTGCCCGTGCTGCGGCGGCCCTGCAAAACGTGAAACTGATACTATGGACACATTTGTCTGCTCAAGCTGGTACTATTTAAGGTACTCAGACGCAAAGAATTCGACAAAACCATTTGATAAAACACTTGTAGATAAATGGCTTCCAGTCGACCAGTATGTTGGCGGGATTGAACATGCAATTCTACACCTGCTTTATTCAAGATTTTTTACAAAAGCACTGCGAGATTTAGGACTCCTGAGTTTTGATGAACCATTTGAGAATCTCCTGACTCAGGGCATGGTGCTAAAAGACGGTTCCAAGATGTCAAAATCAAAAGGGAATACAGTCGATCCTGACGAAATATTTGAAAACTACGGAGCTGATACAGCAAGATTATTTATACTTTCTGACTCACCGCCTGCCCGTGATTTTGATTGGTCTGACGCCGGAGTTGAAGGCTGCTACAAATTTTTAAATAGAGTTTGGCGGCTTGTTTCTTCTAACGCTGATTTTATTAACTTAGATTACAACCTTCCATCAAGCCTTTCCAAAGAAAATGATGACATGGTCAGAACTGTTCATATTGCAATAAAAGGTATTACTAATGATATCTCAAACGATTTCCAATTTAATACCGTAATTTCTAAATATAGGGAACTTACTAATGCTATATATGACTGGTCGACCTCCAAAAATGGGAACTATACAGAGGAAGAAAAACAAGTCCTTAGTTTTGCAATAATTTCATTGATAAAACTCATGTCACCTGTAACCGTTTATATGTCAGAAGAAATTTGGCACGAACTCGGGGCAAAAACATCTATACACGATGAGCAATGGTGCGACTGGGATGAAAACCTTGCAAAAAACAGCTCTATTACTTTAGTTGTACAAGTTAATGGAAAAGTCAAAAACAAAATAAATGTTGATGAATCACTTGATAATGATAAATTAAAAGAAATAGCTTTAGATGACGAAAAAGTTAAAGAATTTATCACAGGGAAAGATGTTATAAAAGTAATTGTTGTTCCGAAAAAACTTGTAAACATTGTTGTAAAATAAACAAACTTAAGCCCTGATATATTCAGGGCTTAAGAGTATATAAAATAGAAAAAAGATATAAAAATTATCTATATTATTAAGTATTGTAAAAACTAAGAAAATGATATTTGACTTCAAAAATTCTCCATGCTAACATAACAGTTGTGCGCGGATGAATGCAGCACAGAGTCACTGATTGCAGAGATTCTTAACAGATTAAAAGCCGAAATTTTTAATATTATAAATTGTAAACAATTATTACAATATGCTAAACATAAACATTGACAATATAAGTTTAGCGGATACGATTAAGAAGTTGAACAAAAAGATAAAATAGTTCAGCGAGGTAAGTGAAAAGCTTACTATAAAAGCGGAAGCCGAAAGCGACACAGGGAAATAGCGAAGTAAAGACTGTGACTTTAGCCCGCGCGGGAAGATACCCGAAGGGATTGAACATTGAAAACAGAATAGCTGAGTGTT
>CASDWH010000004.1 GCA_949284715.1 uncultured bacterium | reverse complement strand
TGATTTAAGTGTATCATCGGGTCGAATAGAAGCAGGGAATAATATAAATATAACAGAAGACGGTCAAATAACAGTAAACGGCGGGAGTGTAACAGTAAACGGCGGAGATATCTGGAACGGACTTATAGAAGTTACTGACGGTAATTTAATCGCAGATGGTGCAAATAAGAACGGAATTTTGAACCAAACCGGCGGTAAAACAGTGGTTGCAGGGAATTTTGATTTGAATAATACTTCAGATTTGATATCCGGCGGCGAACTTGAAATTCAGAATGGAACACTAACTATTTCGCAGGGGACAGTTACTGCAAATACTGATGTTAATATTAATACTAACGGTGATATTTCAGTTACAGGCGGTAATCTTTCACTTGATGACGGCGATATCTGGCTCGGTGATGTGAGTGTATCAGGCGGTAATCTGGTAGTGTCCGAAATTACTGACAAAATAGGTTCATTAACCCAAACCGCAGGTGATATAACCATTGCCGGTGATTTTGATTTGAATAACCGGAATGACCTTATATCCGGCGGGAATATTACTATAAGCAGCAATTCTGAATTAACTGTTTCAAATGGTGATATAACTTCCGGGGCAAATATAAATATTAATGCCGGTTCAGGTATGACTATTGCAGGCGGTAATGTTCAAATAGATTCAGGCGATAACTGGAATGGTGATGTTTCATTATCGGGCGGAAATTTAGCTCTGTCTGCCGATAAAGAAACATCTACAGACTCCGGATTTGTACAAACCGGCGGGACTCTTGATTTAAACGCCGATTTAACAGTAAATAACGGCAGTTCAATAACCGGAGATAGCATAGTTAATATTACCGGCGGCAATCTGGTGTTTAATAATAATTCACAAAACGAGGGTAGTATTACTGCCGGCTCAGGTTCGATGATTGGTGTAAACTCAGGTTCATCACTTAATTTGACGGGAGGAACAATTGCTGATGATTCAATCCTCGATTTTACAGGGAATTTGTCTGTCACCGGTCAGGACACGGTTGTTAATATAGGTGAAAATGATGTCTGGAATGGAAATTTAAGTATTGCCGGCGGTAATTTAAATCTTTCAGTTGATAAAATTACTTCGCAAAATTCTACATATAATCAAACCGGCGGTAATCTTAATATAAACGGAAGTAGTTTGACTCTTAACAGCGGCTCTTCTATAACAGGCGGTGATGTTTCCCTTGATAATTCAAGATTGGAAGCCTCAGGCAGCAGTACGATAGCTAACGCTGATATAAACCTTGGAAATTCATCATCAATAGTTTTAGATAATGGTAAAAATAATACTCTCTCAATTCAAACCGATACAACAGCAAATACTATAGATATTAATAACGGCAGCGGTTTAACGCTTGTCGGCGGAGAAATTATATCAGAAACGGAACTTGGAATTTACGGAGATTTAAATATAAATAATGATGCGATTGTGACAGTTGACGGCTCTGATATCTGGGAAGGGGAAATAGCTCTCGATAACGGAACTTTAATACTTGATAATGTTTCTGATGCGGGTTCTTTTGAAGCCCAGTCCGGAACTTTGAAAATCTTAGGCTCAGATACGACCCTTGGTGAAAACCTTGTAATAAATAAGGGTGTAACTACAATAATAGATGAATCATCAACATTAAATATCTCAGGCGGTAATGTTACTTTTGATGCCAATACATCATCAGCAGATGAGTGGGCGGGCGATGTAGTTATGAACTCCGGCAGTTTTGTTTTAACTGATAATTTTATACATGAAACAGAAAACGGAAGTTCATATATTCAAACAGGCGGTACTCTGTCAATAAACAACGGAGGCGCATTAACTCTGAATGATGAACTGAGTTCGATTACCGGTAATTCTTCGGTGCAGCTTGGCGATAAGGGAACATTAACGATTGCAAACGGACAGGAACATACCGCAGAATTAATAACAAGCGGAAATTCTAATTTTAACCTTACAAATGATTCATCTCTAACAACAGCCGGCAATACTAATATAGCAGCCTCTACAAATGTCAATATAGCTTCAGGTACCAGACTTAATCTGGAATCAGGTAAAGTGAATCTGGGCGGTATAGGCACAGCAGAATCTTCAGATAAATGGAATGGAAAAATTAATCTTTCTGATTCCGGAAACCTGATTCTCTCTGATTCGGAAATAGGTCTGGGAACAGATGGTAATATAAAATCAAATAATCTGGATGTTAACGGCGGAACACTATCTCTTGCAAATACAGTGTTGACTATCTATGAAGATACAAATGATATCCTTAAATCCGGAGATATAAAAATTGATAATCGTTCAAAAGTGAATTTAGGTTCAGCATGGGGCAATGAGAATATAAATCTCCAATCAGCCGGCCTGATTTCATCAGTAAATAATACAGCAGAAGTTAATACTCTCGGCGGATTTATTGTTGATAACGTAAACGGCAGAGCCGATTTTACAATAGATATATATGAAGATGCCATTAATGGAACATATGAAGCTGATTCATTTGACTTTACATCAATAGCATCAACAGATACATCTAAAGAAGCAATAATTAATATCTCCGATTTTAATTTGGTTCAAAGCCTTCCTAATGCAACAGTTCCTTCACAAACAGTTGATTTAGGAAAAATATTTGATGCGGATGAAATAGGTGAAAATGTCAAATTTACAACGACAGCAAATGAGTTAGTTACACCCGTTAATACATACAGATTGTTCGCATCAGATGCAAATGACGGTTCATACTTACTGAATGTTACAGGGTATAACAAGCAGTCCTTTAGGGGGCAGGTTGTTTCTGTATCACAGTTAATGAATCAGTTAGTTGTTAATGATATTTTATTTGACAGAGTGACTCTTACTCCTCAAACTCTTACTAATTCATTGATTGCTAATCGTACAGCAATCGAAGATACAAAGACTTTGCCCGGATATGAATATACAAGACGTGATTCCGGTATATGGGTTAAAACTTATGGTAATTTTGAAACACTCAGAATGTCCGAAGATTTGGATGTTGAAAACAGTGCCTATGGTTCTCTTGTCGGCGTTGATATGGGAACTTTTGATATTGGAAAAGGATGGAGCTGGATACCAACAGTTTATATGGGTTATATCGGCGCTCACCAGTCTTTTGAAGGTGTAAGCGCGTATGAAAATGGCGGTCAAATTGGTGCCATGGGTACCTTCTTTAACAAAAACTGGATAGCATCTGTTTTAGGTTATGCAAGTTTGTATAATGTGGATATGAGTGTCCGCGGGAATACCGATCAGGATATAAATTATTATGCAGGTACAGCGATAAAAGCTGCTTATAATTGGCGGATTAAAGATCATTTAATTATTCAGCCTTCTGCCACTGTTTCTTACAACTTCTTCGGCGGTCAAAGCTGGCAGTCAAATTATGGTCAAATCGGTATGGCAACAGGTACTCTCAACGGATTAAATGTTGCACCCGGTGTTAATTTTATATGGCAGCAGGAAACATGGAATTTGTTTGCAACGGTTGCTTATGTATATAACTGTGTAGGCGGTGTTACCGGCAATGCAGGCGGTGTTAATCTTCCTGAAATTTGGATGGATAGGGGCTATCTGCAATACGGGTTTGGGGTAAGCAAAGAACTTACAGACAGGTTGTCTTTATTTGGACAAGTTATTATACGAAATGTCGGCAGAGCCGGCATTGGATTCCAGGGTGAACTTGAATACAGATTTTAATTAATGCTGTTGCACTCGCTGTCTTTATACTATAATATTGTTTGGTATTATAGAGGTAAACGTGGATAAGAATTATCATTTTATAGCTGTTGGCGGTATTGGAATGAGCGGACTTGCAAAATATCTTCTTGAGTCCGGCTGTAAGGTTTCAGGTTCCGATATCTGCGAAAGTAAATATATAACAAAACTTAAAGATATGGGGGCAGATATTCATATCGGTCACAATGAAGAGAATTTGCCGCAGGATTCAATAGTCGTGGTTAGTTCTGCAATAAGGGAAAATAACCCTGAACTGCTTAAAGCAAAAAGAGAAGGGATGCAGATTTTACACCGTTCGGATTTGTTAGAAAAACTATCCCGCATACAAGGTAAATTTATTGGATTTTCTGGAACACACGGAAAAACTACTACAAGCGGACTTGCTTCCTATGTTCTGGCAAAAGGCGGATTGAATCCGTCATACGTTGTCGGCGGGATAATTCCTGAAATTTCAACAAACGCCCATTATTCTTCCGATGATTTCTTTATTGCTGAACTTGATGAAAGCGACGGCACAATTGTTAAGTATCAGCCGGATATCCTTGTAGTCAATAATCTTGAAGCCGATCACCTCGATTATTATAAAGAGGGATTAAGTTCTCTTTTAACAACTTTTAATTCATATCTTAAAAAGCTTCAAAATACCATTGTAATAGCAAATTCAGATGATAATGGAGTTAGCGCTTTGAAATTTACAAACAGGTGTGTGACTTTCGGATTAAGCAGCAGTGCTGACTTTATGGCAAAAAATATTGTATTCAGTGACACACATTCTATTTTTGATGTTTATCATAACGGAGAATTTGTTTATACAGTAAAACTTACTATTCCTGGCAGGCATAATATTTATAATGCGCTTTCTGTTATTGCCGCTCTAACTACTGCCGGTGTAGATGTTAAGCTGCTTATTCCGTATTTTGAAACATTTTCCGGCATGGGCAGACGTTTGCAGAAAATATGTGAAATTAACGGTGTAACAGTATATGATGATTATGCTCACCATCCTACAGAAATTAAAGCCGCACTCGGTGCGCTTAGAACTGCAAATCCCGATAAAAATATTGTTGCAGTTTTCCAGCCGCACCGTTATACAAGGCTTAAAGCATTCTGGCAAGAGTTTAAAACAGCATTCCCGTCAGCTTCAAGAGTTGTGGTTACTGATGTATATTCTGCTTCAGAAGATGCAATTGAAGGAGTTAATTCTGCCGAGTTTGTAAAAGGGTTTGATGGTGCTGAGAATTATTCTGGAACAATCGGGGAAGTTGCTAAAAAATTGCTTCCGACATTAAAATCAGGAGATATAGTAGTTGGTCTGGGGGCCGGAACTATAACAACTCTTGGTAAAGAACTTTTAAAAGCAAACGAGGAAATAGTATGGTCTGTAAAGTAAATGAAAATTTTGAACTTGCACGGCTTACTACATTTAAAATTGGTGGAAAATGCGATAAAATATTTTTTCCGGAAACTACAGATCAGTTCATTGATGTTTTAAAAACTTATCCGGAAGCTTTTGTTATTGGCTCAGGCTCTAACCTGCTTATATCTTCGCAGGGGATAAAAGGCAGTGTTATCTGTACAAAGCAAATGAAAGTGTCCATTGTTGACGGGAACAGAATCATTGCCGGATGCGGTGTTTCCGGAGCGTTTTTATCACAATTAGCCCTGAAAGAAGGTTTGAGCGGAATTGAGTTTTTTATAGCTTTCCCCGGTAGTATCGGAGGAAATGTTTATATGAACGCCTCGGCTCACGGCCAGTTTACGTCAGACTGTTTTGTTTCTGCAAGGTGTTTTGACAGAAAATCGAAATCGGTTGTGACTCTTTATAAGGAGAATATGAATTTTGCTTATAAACAATCACTACTCCAAACCGGACAGTATGTATTACTGGATGCTGTATTTGAACTAAAAAGAGCAGATGCCGAAAAAATAAAAGAGCTTATGGAACGCAATCTTTCTGCAAGAAAACAGACCCAGCCTTCTATGGCTTATCCTAATGCGGGCTGTTCATTTAAAAATCCGCAAAATGATAGTGCGGGCAGGCTCCTTGATAAGGCCGGCATGAAAGGGTTTGATGACGGAAATGCCAAAACCTGGGAAACCCATGCTAATTTTATAATTAATAAAGGCAATGCTTCAAGTTTAGATGTACTTGAATTAATGTTGAAGATGTATAATAAAGTAAAAGAATGTTATAATATAGAACTTGCTCCGGAGGTAATTTATGCCGGAGAAATGACTAAAAGAGAGGAAGAAATATGCAGGGTATTATATCCAAAAATGCTAAAATAGCGGTTCTTTGCGGCGGTATGTCTACAGAAAAAGAGGTTTCAATGCGTTCCGGTAAAAATTGCTATGAAGCATTAAAACGTCTCGGATATGTGAACGCGCAGCTTGTGATTGTTGATAATAATATTGCACAAATTTTAAAAGGTTATGATTACGCTTATAATGCCCTTCACGGTAAATATGGAGAGGATGGCTGCATTCAGGGGCTTTTAGAGATTATGAAAATACCATATACGGGTTGCGGCGTTATGTCCAGTGCAGTTTGTATGAATAAGGAATATACTAAAAGATTGCTTAAAAATGCGGGTATACCTTTAATTAATTCAATATTACAGACTGCTAATAGTAAGATTGATGTCCGCAATGCTGTCGCTGAACTTAATTATCCGTTAATGGTTAAGCCTGTAAGTGAAGGTTCAAGCTTTGGAATGAATAAAGTTAATAATCCGGTAGAATTAATCAAGGCATGCGAGGAAGCTGTAAAATATAATCCGGATATTTTAATTGAAGAATACAAAGAAGGTATAAGTGCTACAGTTGGTGTTCTGGAAAAAGATGGTAAAATTTTTGCAACAGAAGTTCTTGAATTCAGACCTAAGAATGAATGGTATGATTATGAAGCAAAATATACTAAAGGTATGACAGAATTTATTTTGCCGGCGCAAATAAGCGAAGAACTCACAAAGAAAATTAAGGAGATTACGATAAAAGCTTTTGAAGCTTGCGCTTGCAGCGGAGTTGCACGTGTAGACTTTTTAATATCAGATGGTGTACCATATGTATTAGAAATTAATACCAGTCCGGGTATGACGGATACAAGCGATTTACCGGCTCAGGCTGCGGCTTGCGGTATAGGATTTGATGAACTTGTAGAACTTATTTTAAATAGCGCAGGACTTAGTAAATAATGGCTAAAAGTGATGATGAATTTCAAATAACCAAAGAAAATCAACTAAGACGTTTAAAACAAGCGCAAATGCAGCGTAAAGTTAAGTATCAAAAGAAACGTCTAAAAAAAATACGGGCTTTTTTGAAATTTATTATCGTTGTACTGCTAATCGGACTTTGCTACGGAATAATAAAACTTCCCCAGTGGAAATTAAGTCCGCATGCTTTTGATAAAGTTGACAATCCATCTCTTGAAATTATTAACAACAGAATAGTTCCATCATATAAAATTCTTGCGGCTTTGAGGTGTAATCCGGTACCGTCTGATCCGATTTTTATGGTAAAAACTGATAATTTGAAAGAAAGTATTATGCATCTGGAACCTGTTCAAGATGTTTATATCAGGCGCTTCTGGTTTCCGGCCAGACTGCAAATTATTATAATAGAACGGACACCGATTTTGACAATTTCTCCTGAGGTTAATGTTGCGCCGATTGCATTTTTCTCGGTTGACGGAACTCTTATAGGCCGGGAATATATGCCGCTTGATACTACTTATAAAACCTGGTTGGTTTTGACCTATGGTACAAAAGATGATTATCGGAGCTGGGATGAATCAAAGGTAAGAATATTCAGGACAATAGCACAATCAGTTGAAGATTTATCAGGGGAGCCGGTTGAATATATTGACTATAAAGATCCCGATGATATTTATATTAAAATCCCTACTGTTAATATAAGGCTTGGTAAAATTTCAACTACTACTATGAACCGGATAGCACGCCTGCCTTCTCTTCTGCCGCAGGTGAAAATGCTCAATAAAAAAGTTAAATATATAGACCTTAGATGGGAAGAAACAAATTATATAAAGCTTGATGAATAGTTTATAAAAAACCTCCTTTTAAAGGAGGTTTTTTAGTGTTTATGCGCTGTATACGCTAACCTGTTTTCTATCGCGTCTGTGAGTTTCAAATTTCACCTGACCGTCAATTAATGCATATAACGTATCATCGCTGCCGATGCCTACATTATTACCCGGGTGGAATTTTGTTCCTCTCTGGCGAACAATAATATTTCCTGCCTTAACGAGTTCACCGCCGAATTTTTTAACACCAAGGCGCTTGGCTTCGGAATCTCTTCCGTTTCGGGTAGAACCCATACCTTTTTTATGTGCCATTGTTATATTCTCCTATACTTTTAACTATGCTTCCGCAGATTCTGCTGCTTCTGCTGATTTAGATTTTTGTGCAGTTGTTCTGATTTTGTTAATCATAACTCTGCAAAACCCTTGTCTGTGACCTTGTTTTCTTCTATACCCTTTTTTAGGTCTTTGTTTGAAAACAATAATTTTCTTAGCCCGGTCATTTTTAAGTACAACACCTTCAACAGAGGCATTATCTACATAAGGCTGACCAACCTTTGATTTTTTGCCGTTAACCAGCATAACAACCTTATCAAAAACTATTTTGGCATCTTTATCAGCACCGAGAAGTTCTACATCAACGTAGCGGCCTTCTTCAACTTTGTACTGTTTTCCGCCTGTTTCGACTATTGCGTACATAATAATTTCCTTTCTTTTGAGGAATCGTATCCTGAATGGATTTAAAAACGATTTACCTATCTACAATACTATTTATTTTAATTATCACTGGCTAAAAGTTTACTGTCAAGTATAAGCGCAATTTTAGGCAAATATTCTGTAACAATTAACAATAAAAAAAGCCCCCAGTCCAGGGGCTTAGATTCCGAGAGTTATTTTAATTTTTACCACTTATTAAAGTGATAAAGTTTTCTCGATTTCGTATATTTTGTATAAAAGACTGTCTATTTGATCCTTCATCCAGAGTGTGTAAAGCTTAATATTTTCTTGGAAACTGTATGTTCCCGGCCAGTAATATCTGCACATAATTTCTATACTCCAAAAATATCAACAGTATAGTTAACGGCAGATTTTTGAAAAACTTTAATATTTTTCTTTGAATCTTTACAAAAATTTACAAAAGATATCCATGGTATTTGGCAGTACGTGGTGGTATTTATCTATAATCGGCTGAAATCTTGATTCAAATATAACATGGTCATTATCTACCGTAATCCACTCAGATTTTTCTACACCATAATGGTAATCGTTCATACCTTTTACCCTGTGCTGTGTATGGTCAAGTATAAAAAAATTGTTTTTCCCCGCAGTATCATTGTATTTTAGATTTAAATCAATGAAATCAGGAATATTTTCCCGTATTTCTTCAAGTGTGATTTTTTTATCAACTTTTTGATGTTCTATAAAATCATAGATGGAGGCATTTAAATTGTGATTATAATATCTGAGCGGTGCGGAATTCCTGCAATAATTTCTGGTCAGATAAGTGTCAATTTTGCATAGTGTACCGAGAGCGCAGGCATCGTTAAGACTTTTACGTTCTGTTGGCGCTATTTTTATAATAAATCTTTCACCATTGTTGTCTGATATCCCGAATACATTCTTATCAGTCTTTCCGTCTGTGAAGTATCTGAAATTGAAAGTTGTTCCATTAATTGTTATAGCTGGGATGTCTTTTTCGCTTTTGTTAATTCCGTAATCCATATATTTCCGCAGATAATGAACGATTTCTTCAAATTTGCCGTGGTTAATTGCTTCGGGTACATGACCGAGTTCAAAATCATTGTTATTGTATATATCAGAGTGTTTGCTTAATAACACATCTTCTTTCCAATCCGGTCTTATTTCGAGAAGTTCGGAGATGGATTTAGCGTTTTCTACACGTTTGTCAATGTACTTTGTATACGCTTTTGTATAAATATTGTGCGGCATAAAGGTTAAAAACATGTCGCTGCCGACAGGTAATTTTTCTTCAAAATCTTTTAAAAAGTACTTCATATTTCGCGGCTGTTTAATGATACTGTCGATTAATTCGTAACTCAGTTCATCATCTTTTAGTATGCTTCTTAACAATGAATCAAAGGCAGTTTTATCTGTCTTAATTTTTAGTAAGGCATTTATTGCCGGTAATTTATCATTATTTATAAACCATTTGTAATCTTTGATTAATGCCTCTGCTGCCCCCGGAATTATGTTATGGCCGAAATGTACAGCCTTTAAACCTTTAGGAATACCCGTACTTTGAGTATTAGAAAGTTTTTGCTCATTTGTTTCATCTCTTTTAGAAATAAAAGATAAATTTCTGTGATTTGTAATAGCTTGTATACGCATAATGTTCTCCACAGCTAAGAAGTTCTGTCAATAATCTGAATTGCTGTATTTTATTTAAATTGTTACAAAAGTTAATTATAATCAGAAAAAGTTTTAAAACAATCAGCTTGGCTGGTAAATTATTTCCTTGTTTCCCAGAATTCAGGCTGTAAAAGAACAAGGAACGGAATAATTTCCAGACGCCCTATGAGCATATCAAATATAAGAATCAATTTTGTTACAGGACTAAAGCTGCTTATGCCGTCGGGCGCAAAACCTATATTTCCCAGAGCGTTTATTGCACTGAGTATTCCAGCTTCTGCGTTATGTTCGATAATAGTAATGATTATTGCGGAAAATATGAAAATTAAAAAATAAAAGAACATGAAAATTAAAACTTGTCCGATTACATCTTTGGGAACAATCTGGTTATTTGTTTTTATATTGATTACAGCGTTAGGGTGAAAGACTCTGGTTATTTCTGTTTTTAGGAATTTAAATACTAAAACCCAGCGTATAATCTTAATACCGCCGCTGGTAGAACTTGCGCTTGCACCTGTAAACATTGCTATAAATAAAAATACCTGTGCGCTTAATGGCCAGCTTGCATAACTATCTATTGCAAATCCGTTGGAAGTCATAATAGAAATAATACTAAAAGCACCATCACGTATGACATCGGTAATTGTGTAATTCATGTTAATATATCCGCAGAGAGCAGCAGCAGCGCTTAATAACAGGAAAATATAAATGTAAACTCTAAATTCTTCATCTTTTATCAGTGTTTTAAGATTTCGTTTAGCAAAACACCGCCATAGTAAGTTAAAGTTCGTTCCGCTTATAACCATGAAAATAGTTATAATCCATAAAGTAAGGCTTGATGCGTGTATAAACAAGTTTTCTTTTGTAATAAACCCGCCGCAGGATAGGGTTGACATTGAGGTGCAAATACTATCAAACCAGTTCATCCCTGTAATTTTCAATAGAATTGCAAGTAAGATGGTAAGGGTCAGATAAATTTTACACATAGCACTGGCTGTCGAACGGATTCTCGGCGTGAGCATTTCTTCTCCGGGGCCTGGGGTTTCAGCAAAAAACATCTGGCGTCCGGCAACCGCAAATTGCGGTAAGATTGCTATGAAGATTACCAGAATTCCTAAACCGCCGATTCCCTGGGATAACGCCCGCCAGAACAGAAGTGCGTGAGGGTAATTGTAATGTGTAAATATTGTCGAGCCTGTTGTTGTAATTCCGGAGGTGCTTTCATAAAGTGCATCTATTGGCGAAATTCCGAAAAATAAAAAAGGTATTGCTAAAACTATTGTTGTTATAAACCAGCTTGTTACAACAATTCCAAAGCAGTTAGTTTTTCGTATATCATTAAGGTTCTTGATGTTACCCGAGGCTTTTGTTAAAAACAGGTTAATAATCAGTGCAATGATTCCTGTATATAAAAACGGGTACAAAGATGGATATTCTTTGTAGTACAAAGCAACAAGCATCGGTAATACAGAGATAAGCGCTGAAAGTTTTAGTATTTTTTTTAGTACGAAAGCTAAATAATCAAATCTCATATATTAAACCTTAAAAAATTTTTTTAACTCTTGTGAGTTGCTTCTTGTAGTGAAGATTATTAACGAATCCCCTTTCATAATAAGGGTGCTGCCCTTGGGTATCAGAATTTTATTTTTTCTTTGAATTATTCCTATTATTGCGCCTGTTGGGAGTTTTAAATCCATGACTTTTTTGCTGTGAAATTTTTCGGGAGCATCAAGTTCCAGCACTTCACCTTTTCCCTGCTCCACGGTTGCAAGAATATCTACATCATTTTCATTAAGGTCATTTCTTATTTCTTTTATGACTGCGATATTAGAGGAAATAGCAACATCTATGCCGACTTTTTCAAACAACTGGACATTTGTATTCGTTGAAACTCTTGTAACGACACGTTTTACACCGGTCTGTTTTGCAAGCAGAGAACATAAAAGATTTTTTTCATCATTGTTTGTTACGCTTATTACAACATCGCAATCTTCAATTCCTTCTTCGTTTAACAATTGAATATTTGTGCCGTCGCCATTGATTATGAGTGTATTTTGGAGTTCGGAAGCGAGATATTCACAACGCTTTTCGCTTTTTTCAAAAATTTTTGTTCTTATTTTTAATTTTTCAAGGTTTTTAGCAAGCATCATCCCTACAGTTCCGCCGCCGATGATTGCTGCATTTCTGACAAGTTCTTTTTCATGGAAAAATTGTCCTGCTAATATATCAAGCGAGGAGGGGGTTCCCATACATATAACTTTATCATCTTTGAGTAATTCAGTATCGCCATTGGGTATAAATAATTCCCCCTGGCGTGTTACGCCGACAAGAAGCGAGTCTTCCGGAAAATTGCAATTTTTAACCTTTTTATTTTCAAGAAGCGAATTCTCTTGTATTTTGTATTCCAGCAGCCTTGCTTTCCCTTCAGCAAAATGTTCTGCATCAAGAGCTTTGGCAACGGTTACGATTCTGAAAATTTCCTGCATTAAAAGCTCTTCCGGCCAGATTATATAATCTAAATCAAGGTCGCAAAAATACTCTGCTCCTCGTTTACATCCGATTGATGTATGGTATTCTTCCTTTGATATAAAACAAATTGTTTTTACATCGCTTATTTTCTTTGCCGTAAGGCAGGCTACGATATTTGCCTCGTCGTAATCCGTGCAGGCAATAAAAACATCGGCGTCTTCAATTTGTGCTTTCTTAAGTGTCGGCAGGCATGAACCGTTGCCGGCTACAAATCCGATATCAAGTTTATTAAAAGCATCAGTTCTGTTTTTTTCCTGATCAATTATAATGATGTCGTGGTCTTCAAAAAACTCTGCGGCTATAATACATCCGATTTCGTTCGCACCATAGATTATTATTTTCATTCCTAAATTATTTCGCAACTCAATAAATATGTCAAATATAATTTAAGCGTGCGGGTGTGCCTTGTCATAAACTTCTTTTAAGTGTTTGGTTGAAACGTGGGTATAAATCTGGGTATTTGAGATGCCGGCATGCCCTAAAAGTTCCTGTACAACTCTTAGGTCTGCGCCGTTTTCTATAAGCCTTGTTGCAAAACTGTGCCTGAATACGTGCGGGGTGACTTTTTTTTGTAATTCAAGTTCTCTAACAGTTTCTTTAATGGCATTTCTTATACTTTTATTCTGGAGTCTGAAACCTGTGCTGTTAATAAAAACCGGTGCTTCTTCATCACTGGATACATTAAATCCCGGTGCAATAAGGCTTCTGGCTGTATTAAGGTACTGTATTAGATAATTTTTTGCACGGTCAGAAATAAGGACAATCCTTTCTTTTGCACCTTTGCCCATAACTTTTATTTCGTTATTTTCGATATTAAGATCGCCAAAATTTAATCCGCTTAATTCCGATACCCGCATACCTGTTGCCCATAGTAATTCCAGTATTACTCTGTTTCTAAATCCCGCAGGCGTATCAATTTTTACGTGGTTTAGAATATTTTCTATTTCTTCTGTAGAAAGAAATTTAGGCAAAGGCTTCGGCCGTTTGGGAGCATTGAGCGATATTGCAGGATTTGTATCAATCAGCCGTTCTCTGTACAGATATTTGTAAAAGGTTCTTATTGCGGCAATTTTTCTTGCAAGAGTTGTTTTTTGATATTCAAACCGTTGTATAAAATAAATATATTCTCTTAGTTTATTAAAATCAGCCTCCTGCGGCGGTGTATTGTCCAGCCACAGAAGAAAACTTAATATATCAGATATATAAGCACGTGTTGTATGTTCGGAAAAATTCCGCTCCACATCAAGATATGTTTTAAAATCCTCTAGTAATTCCTTTGAACTGTTAAGCATTGTAAAAGTTACTTTCTTCTTTAATATTACGTGATACAAGTACTTTGTTCAAGATTTTTAACGTTTGTAAACTTCTCTTTTTTGCAATTTTAAAAAGTATATACTAAAATATGTTTATTAAAAAGTGGAGTATGTTTAATGGATAAAAGAATAATAGCTGCGTTGGTGCTGCTTTTCCTTGCCGGAGGAGTTATTACGGCTGCGCCGGTAAAGAAACAAATTAAACTAACAAAAAATGTGGAGATTCAAAAGAAAAAATCCGATGCTGTTAATAATAAAAAAGAACAGGCAGCATATCTTTTAGAAAATTTAAGGTATAATGAAGCACAGCCGGTTATAGAAGAACTGCTTGCTAAAAATGCAAACGATTTAGACACAAATATCTATTATAATACATTTTTGATAAATGCCTCCAGATTAAATGAAGCACAGGATAACCTTGATGAACTTTTACAAAAAAATCCTGATAATTCTGATTTGCATTTCCTGCAAGGGCTTGTATATCTTAAGCGCCCTGATTCATCGGATATGAATTACAGAAAAAACTCTGATTATTATTATGAAAATGGTGTTGCTGAACTTAATAAAGCAATAGAGTTAAATAAGAATAATTACAGAGCGTACAATGCTCTCGGAGTTGCGCTTTTATCAGCAGGGAATTATGAATCGGCCGAGGAAAAATTTAAAGAAGCGATAAAATTAAATACAGACTATGCTACAGCGTACGATAATCTCGGGACACTTTATTATCAGCAGGGAAATTACGAAATTGCTGAAAATCGTTTCAACGAGGCCGTAGCAAGAAATCCATACTGCTATACTGCTTATTACCATCTGGCAAGATTAAGTACTAAATCTGGCGAGTATACAACGGCGTTGGATTTATTGGAAAAAGCGCTTCTTATTAACCCGTCGTTTGCGTATGCGTACAATCTTGCAGGCGAAATATACGCCAGACAGCAAAATGAGGCTGCTGCAATTGTTAACTATAAAAAGGCGATTGACCTATTGCCAGAGTTTACAACTCCATATTTAAACCTTGCAAAACTATATGAAAACAGGGCTGATAATGAGTTCGCTTTAGAAAGCCTTAAAACTATCGCAGGACTTGATAAAAATGCAGAGGCTATTTGTCTGAAAATTGGTGATATTGAACTTGCAAAAGGCAGTTATGCACAGGCAGAAAAATATTATTCACTTATTGGAAAGGATTCAGCTTATTATTCAGAGGCACTAAAAGGACTTGCTGATACGTATTGGGCGGAGGCAAAAGAAATTATCTCAAACAGCTCCGTTATTTCCTCAGAAAAATTATATCAGGCTCGCGAGAAGTTGGATTCTGCAATAGAACTAAATCCTTCCGATGTAGAGCTGCGTCTTGCAAAACTTAAACTTGAAAGGATTATGGGTATTGAACGTACTGAAAAAGAGTTACAAACAATAATTGAGTCCAATCCGCAAACTGTTGCAGAATACGTTGTAAAAGGTGAGGCTCTTGCAGTTGAGGGCGAATACCTGTCAGCAAAAGACGAGTACCGGAAAGCTCTGAATAAAGCAGCAAATATTGACGAATATAAGTATCTGGCCGAGTTTTTTACATTTAATAAAAATTATGAACTGGCGCTAGAGGCTTTGAACAAAGCAGAATTACTCAATCCGCTGGATAAGCAGGTTCTTGATAACAGGGTGTATGTAAATAAAAAACTTGCCAAGTCCGATGAATACTACAAAGATGCAGTGTATTTCAAAAAAGAAGGGGATAAGTTCTTCTCGAATAAGTATTTAAAACGTGCTGTTGAAGAAAATCCATCCAATATTGAAGCTAACAAACTTCTTGCAAAATATTACAAAAAGAATAAAAATTTAAAAGCGGAATGTGCTTGTTATAAACAGATTTTGGCAGCTTCAGTAAATGAACGCGATATAAAAAAATATACTAAAAAAATTGCTAAGCTGGAGAAAAAAATAAAACGCGTACAGAATAACGAAAGTTTATGGACAAGATTGTTCGGGCAAAGGTAAAAGTATGAATATATTTGAGTCTTTTGAAGTTTTTTTCAGAGAGCCATTGAGTATTCTCAAAAATAGCTTAATCCAAATAGTTGGGATAGAAGCAGAAAATTTTTTTGCAAAAGACTCTTCTGTACAGGTTAATTTTACAAAGCATAAAACGCAGATCACAGTGTTTAATAACGTTAAACTTTTTAATCTGCTGAGTATGGCAACTGCACGCAATGAAAAAAGAGTTGAACAGCGGAATTTAAAAACTAAAAAGCCGGAATTTTTACAATTATCAATGAGTGTGAGGAAACAGCATGGTTAATTTTCTATCCGGAAGATTTATCGTAAGTGCTGAAAAGCTCTCCCAGTGTCCCGGGCTTAACCTGCCGGAATTTGCCTTGGTCGGGCGCTCAAATGTCGGCAAATCGAGTTTTATTAATAAATTGGCTAATAACAAAAAGCTTGCCAAAACTTCAAATACGCCGGGAAAAACAAGGCTGATTAATTTCTTTAATATGTCAAATAAGCTGATTATCGCAGATTTGCCGGGATATGGTTATGCAAAAGTTTCGCGCGCTGCGCAGGAGGCATGGCAAAAAAATCTCGAAGAATACCTGCTTAACCGCCGCGAAATAGTTTCTCTTATTCAGTTTATTGACGCCCGTCATGATATCCAGAAAAATGATATTCAAATGCGGGAGTGGATTAATATCAAAGGACTTCCTGTTTTTACCGTAATGACAAAATCCGATTATATCAGCAGGGCTGAGATTAATAAAAAGATTCAGAGTATAAAAAAAGAATTTGGCGGTGAAGTTCTGCCTTTTAGTTCTAATGATAATTTTTATGTAGATAATGTAACAGATTTTATGTTTAAACTGTGTGGTTTTTAGTTTTTTATGGTATATTAAAACTGAGATGTTAAGGGAGAATAATATGTACACTTTTCAAACAAAAGCAGAAGTGACTCAAATTTCATTAACCGGTGCCAGATTGATAGTTATTCTAGGTGCTTTAATGGTTGCCCCGCGTGATTTAAATGATTTGAATACTCTTATTTCTGAATGCGGTTTGGTTGATAAAAATTATTCAAATGATACTATAAGAATTGCTCTTTCTACTTTGAAAGCAGCAGGTTGTGTTATATCTAGACCCTGCAAAGCTACCGGGTTTAAATATAAACTAATCTCTCATCCGTTTGCTCTGTCTATATCAGAGGAAGAAATTGCTGCTCTTAAAAGTCTATATGCCAATATGACCCGCGGCTCAGACTATAAGATTGCAGTGAAATTTAATGAATTGTTTAATACTCTTGCTGAACATACCTTTAATCGTGAAACGGCAGGCGAGTTGAGAAATATTACGTCTTTCCATAAGATAGAGCCTGCTGTTTATGAAGCGATTTTAAAGGAAGAAGGCAAAAATAATATTCTTTCTATTATTTATGCTAATCCTGCCAAAAAACTGAGTGAAAAAAAGTTTGTATTTGGTCGTATATTCCTGAAAAGCAACAAGCTTTATGTTGAAGGATATGATTTAGAAACGAAGAAAACAGTATGTTATAATTTGTCGAGGATTCGGGAAGTTATAAGTTCCCTGCCGTGCGATGCAGAATATAAACCCGAAGTGTATAAAGTCAAATATCTGCTGAAGAATTACGACCATCATCCGATAGATGATGATGTGCGTGTTGAAAAAGTTGAACATAATGTTGCAACTGTAGAGATGGAGTTTACAAACAAATTTTTTGCCGTGCAGCATATTCTATCTCTCGGTGCTGACTGTACTGTTCTTGAACCTCAAAATATTAGAGATGAAGTTATAGCTAAACTTATGGAGTTAAGAAAAATATATGCTTAAAGTTAATATATCATCTTTACGCGTTTTGCAAATGCTGCAATTGTTATTTGAAAAAGATTATACAATGAATGAACTTATGGCGGCGCTCAGTAAAGTGTCGAATGAACGCTGCTCTAATTTCCTTGTCAGCAAGTATATTAATACCTGTAGATTCTGCGGCATTGATATTCAAAAAATCGATGGTAAATATACTTTATTAAAGCTCCCGTTCGGAATGGAGTTCTCAGACGATGTATTAAGCTTGTTTGATGAAATAAAACAGTACTCAGCTAATATGCGTTTAGGAAAAAATATAAGAGCGTATAATTCTCTTCTTTCAAAAATAAATAAACGCTCTGACCGCTATTACGCAAAAATTGAACCGCCGGCGGATGATAAAAATATTCAGGCGTTTGAATTTGCAATAGAAAATGGCTGGAAAATTAATATGAAGCTTGTTTCAGACGGAAAAGAAACTTCAATCCTCTGTGAGCCGCTTGAGCTTTCCTGCGATGGCGATAAACTCGTTATTATTGTAAATCTTAACGGCGAGCGGACTAAAATACTGTATGATGATGTTGTATCTATTTCAGTATCAGATATAAAGTCGTCTGGAAATATTTTATCCACATCAGTAATTTTCAGGCTGCGTAATACTCTTGCAAGAAGATATACATTACGCCCTGATGAAAAAGTAGTGGGTATTGATGATGACGGCTCAATTACCGTTCTCAATAAAACGGAGGACAAACAATCTCTTTTAAACAGGCTTTTAAAATATGATTCAATGTGTGAGTTGGTTTCTCCGCGGGCATATAAAAAAGAAATGAAAAGCTTAATAGATAATACTCTTGCAAATTATGGAAAATAGTTTTTAATTTAAATTTGCTTGTAGTATAATACGTATTATATGGAGTAAATTATGGCTCATATAGTTATTGATGAAAACAGATGTAAATCCTGTTATTTATGTATGGCAGTATGTCCCAAAGGATTAATAAAAAAAAGTACACACATTAACAATTTGGGCGAGTATGCTGTAGAGTTTTGTGACCCAAACAATGAATGTGTCGGATGTGCAATGTGTGCAACACGCTGCCCCGACTTAGCGATAACAGAGGTGCATAAGTAATATGGCAAAAGAATTAATCAAAGGTAATTATGCAATCGCACAGGCCGCATTGAATGCAGGTTGTGAATGTTATTTCGGGTATCCTATTACTCCGCAGACGGAAATTGGGGAGTATTTGAGTTTGAAAATGCCTGAGGCGGGACTTGCTTATGTAAGTGCAGAAAGTGAAATTGCTGCGATAAATATGGTTCTTGGTGCATGCTCAACAGGCGCAAGAGCAATGACAACTTCCTCTT
Organism: uncultured bacterium; assembly: GCA_949284715.1. Taxonomy (GTDB): domain Bacteria; phylum Cyanobacteriota; class Vampirovibrionia; order Gastranaerophilales; family Gastranaerophilaceae; genus CALUTH01. The sequence goes on along the minus strand of CASDWH010000004.1, from coordinate 13,168 downwards.
CCTGTGCTGTTTCACTTATGCAGGAAGCGTTGTCTTATGCAGCGTCTGATGAATTGCCGGTTGTGCTGGTGAATGTTATGAGGGCAGGCCCGGGGCTGGGTTCTATATATCCGGCTCAGGGGGATTATTATCAATCAGTGTATGGCGGCGGAAACGGCGACTATAGAATGGTTGTATACGCCCCGTCTAATGTGCAGGAATGTATAGAGCTTACTTATAAGACTTTTTATACCGCGCATAAATACAGAACTCCGGTAATTTTGCTTGCAGATGGTGTACTGGGACAAATGATGGAACCTGCTGAATTCACTCAGTATTCTTATCCGCCGGTTGATAATTCAAGCTGGGCATTGTGCGGCGCTAACGGCAGAGCAGGTAAAAAGATTTGTTCATACGGCCCTGATGAAGCTAAACATATTCAGCATGTGAAAGATTTGTTTGAAAAATACAAATTGATTGCAGAGCGTGAGGTTATGTATGAAGAGTATATGACAGACGATGCTGACTTTTTATTAGTTGGTTTCGGCAGTATTGCAAGACACCTGAAAGCTTCTGTAAAAGTATTACGGACAAAAGGTATTAAGGCAGGCATGTTCCGCCCCATAACCCTGTTCCCGTTCCCGGAAAAAAGACTCAATGAACTTGCTGACCGCTGCCGCGAAGTTATGACTGTTGAAATGAATATGGGGCAAATGTATACAGATGTTCGTCTCGCCGTTAACGGTAAAACAAAAACAACACTTCTTAATCTTCGTCCGGCTGGTGAGTGGATGAGCGTGGAAGAAATTACAGAAGCGGTAGAAAAATCTACGGAGAAAATATATGCTGGTATTTGAAACGCCTAAATCATTTAAAAAAGATTTTAAATATTCTTTTTGCAAAGGTTGTGATCACGGAGTTGCAATCAGGCTTATTGCAGAACTAATTGATGAGATGGGGCTTAAAGGTAATACTATTCTTACTACATCAATCGGCTGTTCTGTTACCATGTATGATTTTCTGGATTTGGATTGTATAGAGGCCCCGCACGGCAGGGCTATGGCAGTTGCAACAGGCGTAAAACGTGCAAAACCAGATAAGTTTGTCCTGACATATCAGGGCGATGGTGATTTTGCATCAATCGGGCTTGCAGAATCAATGCACGCGGCTCTCCGCGGTGAAAATGTTACCGCAATATGTATTAATAATACTACTTATGGTATGACCGGCGGACAGCTTGGCCCTACGACTCTTATGGGGCAGGTTACAACAACTTCACCAAACGGCAGAAACCGTGAGTATTATGGATATCCTATAAGAATTGCGGAACAAATTGCTTTATGTGATGGAACCGCATACAGTGCAAGAGTTTCTCTTGATACTGTTCCGAATATTAAAAAAGCTAAGGCTGCAATTAAAAAAGCATTTGAAGTCCAGTTAAAAGGGCTTGGTACAGGTTTTGTCGAGATTCTTTCCACCTGTCCGACTAACTGGAATATGACACCGGAACAGGCTCATGAGCGTGTCAGAAATGAAATGATGAAGGTTTTCCCTCCCGGGATATATAAAGATGTTACAGAGGAATAAAGAATAATGGAAGAAAATTTTATATTCGCAGGTTTTGGCGGACAAGGTGTATTGCTGGCAGGCAAAATTCTTGCCAATGCCTTTATGCTTGAAGGCAAAAATGTTACCTGGTATCCGTGTTATGGCGCAGAAATGCGCGGAGGAACCGTTAATTGTGAAATTGTTGTAAGTAATGATGAAGTAAGTTCTGTACATAAAAAGGATACAGATTTTGCTATTGTGCTTAATCAGTTATCTTTTGATAAGTTTATTTCAAGAGTTAAAGCCGGCGGTACTATTATCGCAAACTCTTCACTTGTAAAAATTTTAAAGCCCCGCAGCGATATTAAGTACATTTTTGCTCCGATAACAGAAATGGCACAAAAGCTGGGTGAGATTAAGACTGCAAATATTGTTGCTTTGGGAGTACTGGCATCTGCCTGTCATCAGCTTACAACAGAAAGTCTGCATAAAGCGCTGGAATATGTGCTGCCCGCACATAGAAAATATTTGCTCCCGCTGAATCTTGAAGCTTTAAAGTCCGGATTCGATGCGCTTGCTGTTGCGGGATAAATAATTGTTAGTAAAAAGCCGGTATATATTTGAACTGAACCTAAAAACCAAACAAAGTAAAAGTTTAATTTTACCTGCTTTTTTTGTTTAACATCTTTTTCGTTTTTTTTATGAGAATTATTATTTCTGGCAGCATTACAAATATGATACTAAGCAAAACAAAATAAGATACAGGTGTTAAGGGGGTAAAATACAGTTTTAAATTTCTAAAATGTTTGTAAATTCTGACGATTAATGGTATAAAAACATAAAAAATACACCTGTAATGATTTATTTGTAAATAATACAGCGATTTGAATTAAATTTGAGCGGAATATATCTTGTATTGAGGCAATTTTTTCTGCCTCAATGCATTGTCCTGAAAGAGTCCTAGATAAGATGTAAAGTTTTTGTAATATTTCTTGGGTTTTTTCGTTAAAAAAGTGTAATATAAAACAGTACTTAAATTTGTTTAATCGCTGTTGGATTAAATAAAGCCCCTATTGGAATACAGGGATAGTGTGACCTTTTAAAATGAGGATATATTGTTGTGCAAATTTTTAGTAAATATGAATAAATAATAAAAAACACAGGGCGTTATGGGTGTGCTAGTTATGTGTTAGCAATACATTTACTCCGTTTTTTTTTAACCGCATACCGCAATAATCCGGTACATATGAATAATTATAAAGAAACAAAAAAGGATAAACTTATGCCAAGAAAATCTAAAAAGGAAAAAATAAAATCAGGTGTTAATGAACGCCATATAAAAATTTACGACAAGCTGCTGGATAACATAGAGTATCTTCTGGAAGGTTTTTCCAAAGGAATTCCAAATGTTGAATATGAATTTACTGAAGTTCCTAAATCTGCAATTTCAACTCTTGATTTTCTGGTAGCTTCTGTCGTGAAAATCCAAAAAGGACATCGTATTGCTCTGGGGCTTGATGATGACCTTCCGGAAGAAGAAAGTGAACCCAAAATCACTTTTATTCAGGGAGTGGATTTTAAAAAGATTTAGACTAATTGAATCCCCTTCTCTCTATGAACCCTGTTTTTACGGGTTCTTTCTCTAAAACTAATTAAGAAAGGAAATAAATATGACACAAAATTACATTATTCAAACAGAAAACGGGAAAGTTAAATTAACTGATGCTGAAAGAACCGCTATTGTTAACAAAATTGTAAACACTTTTGATACGTACAATGATGCGCGTTCTTCTAATCTTGCCAAGTCAGATGCTTTGATTAGCGAAGTTTTCTTTAAGAATAACTATTCAACGGAGGGCGATAAGCATAAAAAATGGAAATCGAAGGTTAAAATGTGTAAATTGTTTATGTTTTATCAAACTTTAAAAGCGTTTATCTGGAAAAATATTTACTCTAACGTAAATTCAATGTTTGATGTATCCGGTGAAAACCATGAAAGTGATAATTTTGCAAATCGCCAAAAAGCTATCCTAGTTGATATTTTTGAAAAAATGGATTATCAAAAAACATGTGATACGATTCTTGATAATGCACTTTTATATGGTGAAATGATATCATTTACAGCCTGGAAAAAGCACTATGAGGAATACAGACGTCCAATCAACTTTTTCAAAAATGTTTTTAAGAATGATGTCAGCAAGCTTCCGCAAATATTAGATGCCGTTTCAAAAGGCCAAAATTTCTGGACTGATACAAAAAAAGTATACGATAATCCATACATTTATCCTGTTAATCCTGCTGATTTAGTATTTGATGTAACCCAGCTTTCAAACTGGGATGATTGTCCTAAAATTTATAAGAGTTTTAGAACGCCCCACGAAATAATAAATAACAATCTTTATACTCTCACAAAAGAAGAAGCTGAAGAAATTAAACAATTAATAAATCCTCCCTCAACAACTGATCTTTCTAATCAGTCCAGACGCCGGTTATACAGAGAAGTGGTTAACGGGTCAACTGTAGAAGTGCTTGAACATTGGGGAGATTTTAGAATGTCTGACGGTACACTACTTAAAAACTGGCATGCGGTTGTAGTGGCAAGAAAATATCTTGTTAAATTTTCTAAAAATGAGCGTATAATAAATCCGTTTACTTACGGTGCGTTTGTTGTTGATCCGGAAACAAGACGAGGAATAAGTCCTTTGTATTCTATTTTGAATCTGGCGCTTGTACAGGAAAACCTCTTAAACAGAACCTGTGATATGCAGTCGCTTGCGGAAAATCCGCCGATTCTTGCGCCGGAAGGCTTTTTTGATAAGGAAGAAATAGAACTCTATCCTGGCAAAATTATTGAATATGGTGATAATATTTCTCCAAATAATCTGTTTAAACAGTTGGATTTTAACGTAAATGTGTTCCTGAATGATATTTCTTTTATAGATGACCTGATGTCTGAAGTAAGCGGGATTTATCCTAATATGGTAGGAAACAATGAAGAAACGACTAAGACTGCAACAGAAATTACAACAAAAACGCAGGGGCAGTTAACCAGGTTATCTATGATGCTGGATATTATTAACCAGTACTTGATAATTCCGGATGTTAAAAATGTTGCAAAACTTTGCGCTGATTTTAAGACTGGTACGGAAAGAGTTTATCTGAATAACAATAATCAAAGTGATGTAGTAGTTATTGATGACCAAATTCGTCAGGGCGATTACAGATATACTTACTCTGATCGTTCTGGGATTGTTGAAAAATCGCAGCGCGCAGATATGGTTGTAGGCGTAATAGAACGTTTTGCTCAATCAATCCCGCTGGATATAAGGGAGATATTCACCTGGTATTTTGAACAAAAAGGAGTAGAAAATCCGGAACGTTTTCTGGCAAAAGAGCAGCTTCAGCAAAATCAGGCGGCCGCAGTTATGCAGAATCTTATGAATAACCCGCAGGTTATGAAACAGATTAATGAACAAATTCAGAAACTTGCCGGTCAGGCAGCCCAAAATCCTGCAGCAAATCAGGTTATTAAACCGGCTAAAAATGCTGTTCAAAAAACGGCTAAAGAAACGTATTCCGTAAAAGCTCCTGAAAAGTCAGGAGGTGATGGTACGGCTGATAAAAAGTAATGAACATAGCTAAACGGGAATTAAAGAAATTTTAGAAAGGAGATTTTTATGTTTAGAAAAAACAACAGAACAATTACAGACAACCCGGAATTTTTTTCAGAGGGAGAACCTTTATATGGTGAAGAAAATTCAATCTCTGTAGAATCCGGCTCTGATGATGCGCCGGCGGATGAAAAAGTTCCGCATCCATTGGATAAAAATTCTATCCTTGGAAAATTTAAATCAGTAGAAGATTTATCAAAAGCTTATCTTGAACTTCAAAAGAAGTTCGGGCAGCTAGCCAGAGAAACTGGAGAACTTCGTAAAATAGCGCAGGAATACGAAGCCCATCTGGCCCGTTGTAAAGCCGGTAGAAAACAACTGGAGGAATTTAAACTTCTGGTAGATGGAATGGGCAGTAAATATAACACAGAAGCTTATCTTCAAAACCGCGAATTTAGAGAACTGCTTAAAGCCGCTTATGATGGTTACGGCAACAAGCTTGACGTTGATTCAATGGTAAGGCTTGTTGAAAATTACCTCAATTCAAGGATGGCACAAATACAAAGAGCGGATGCTTTGAAATCAGAATCGGATAAAGCTACGGATATGCTTGCTTATTCCAATAATCAGTCCAAGTTTAAAACCAAAGGGAAAAAACTTACAGATATGACTCCGGAAGAACTTGATAAAGCACTTGATGAATTAATGTAGTTAGTATTTTAAAAAGAAAGGAATGAAAAATGTCAGTTCAACAAATTATTCAATCTATTTTTAACAAATCAGTAGAAAAGTATTTTTACAATGAATTAGTAATAGGCCGGCTTGCACATACTGAAACCAGAGCAAATGTTCGCAGAGGTGATGAAATAGATATTATTATGCCGGCTTCTGTGGCAATGTTCGATTATGACGGCGGAGATTTAAAAGATGCTGAGGAAGCAGGACTTTCTATTACAAAAGTAAAACTCGATAAAGGTAAAGCTTTTCACTTTGAATTATCAGCAGTAGAAGAAAAGCAAATCGAAGAAACTGAAACAAAAGACGCTCAGTGGAATTTAGCACGCAGCTACTGTGAAGATGCGATTAAGCAATTTGCAGCAGCGGTAGATACGGCGTTCGGTAATCTGTATACAAGAGCAGGACATTATTTGGATGATAATGGCTCTGCTATTACTCTTACATCTCAATATGCAAAGGAAATTCTTGCAATAATGCAGGCGAAATTCCAGAGAGGTGATGGCAAAGGTCATACAAACTGGGTTGATGGTTCTATGATTTGTATTGTTCCGCCTGAATTTCAATTTTATCTGGGACAGTTAGAAGATTTAAAATATGTTGAATCAGGCCACAAAAAAATGGAAAAAGGCCACATCGGAAAACTCTGCGGCTGGGATATTTATACTTCTAATAATATTGCCCAGCCTGAAGAAGGTGTATTTTATCCGATGTTTGGTATTGCCGGAAAAACTCTTGCTGGCGGCATTTCTGCTGATATGTCAACCCAGTTCTATATACCGGAAAAGAATTTCAACTCTACATACAAAGGTTATGGACTGTACGGTGTTGGTGCGCCGCGTGCAGATTTCTTAGGCACCGTAAAAGTTAAGGCGCCGTTGTCACTGTCTGCTGCCGCATAGTTAGTATTTATAAAAAAGGAGAATTAAAGATATGGCTAGAGATATAATTAATGTAATTTTACCGGAAGTAGAATCTTCCCAGTCTATTGCAACTGAAACGGTTACAAATAAAGCAGTTACGGTTGCTAATGGTATTCAAATTAAAGAAGCAGCAAAAAATAAAAATAATTCATTAGCAATTGTAATAGAAAATACAGCAGCTTCTGAATCAACAGTAACATTTGCTGCCGGTGATACTTATCCTAACTCAATGTTAGGAGATTTGGATATTCCTGTTGCCGCTTCATCAACAATAGTTTGTCAAATTCAGGATTTATCAAGATTTGAAAATCGTGATGGTTCTATCAATATTGATTTTTCAACAGGGTTTACAGGTAATATTTATGCAGTAGCAAAACGCGCCGGTGTTGCTCCTGTAGAATAAAGTTTGTTATTTTGCGGAACGGATTTGTTACTCTCTCTTCCTTCATTTGTTTATGCTCCGTTCCGCTTTTTTTTCAGGAGGTTTTATAATGGTTAAATTTAAGAATATTTTAACAAAACATATATTTACCCTTCCGGAAGATAAGGCTGTAGAAATTATCTCTCAGGCTCCGGAAGTTTATGAAATTATTTCCGGTTTGGATAAAGATTTTATATCATCAAATATTAAACAGGATTTGTCCGAGATTAAGGATATTTACAGTATTGTTGTCGAAGAGTGCGACGATGACGACATTTCTAATATTAGAATACAAAAAACAGGGACAGTGAAAAAGAAGCCGGGAAAACAACTGACTAAAAGAAAGGAGGCAAAATAATGCCGCTTACTCTTTTAGATATATATAATAGTGTCGCATCACAAGCGTGGTCTATGTTTGATGATGAAGTTGATACAAAAGCAGAGTTTGAAAATGTACTTATTTCCTCTATTAATAAGGCCCTTTCGGATTTATGGTGTTCTACTGATTTTCCGTTCAGGCGCAGAACAGAATACCTGCTTATAATGGGCGGAGAACAGGGATATCCGCTTCCGGATGGGAATCTTGCAGAAAGAAATATTGATGGTAAAAAAGGATACTACGTATCAATTAATGATAAATATCTTGAATATGTGGACAGAATTCCAAAAATTTCCGATGAGAAAGGTACTCCAAAATATTTTAGAATTGATAACCAGAATATTTATTTTTACCCTGTACCGGATAAATTTTATGAGATTAAAACGGAATATTACACACTTGCCGTTGGAACGGATGAAACAGGGAAATCTATATATTCTCTAAAAAATGATACAGATACAATTGATGTCCCTGAAAAACTTGAAGAGTTATTCAAAAATGCATTAATCACCAAAACGATGCTTTATGCAATAGCATCGGAGCATGATGAAAATTATTCAAGTTATAGAAAACAATTTGAAACAGCATACAAACTTTTGCTTAAATATACAACCGGTATAACTCCGGAACGGAAAGTAGTTTTTTAACAAAAGGAGCGAAATATGGAAAATAAAAAATTTAAAAAAGCTCTTGATTTTGTTCTTTTAATGGAAGGCGGGTATGTAAACCACCCTGCTGATTCTGGCGGCGAAACAAATTTCGGAATTACAAAATCTGTTTATGATATGTACCGGAAATCAAAAAATATTTCCCTTCAATCAATAAAGAACATAACATCAGATGAGGTTGAGGAAATCTATTATAAAAAATATTATCTTCCCTCGGGAGCGGACAGATTGAATGATGAACCGCTCGGGCTTATTCATTTTGACACAGCAGTAAATATGGGTATATCAAGAGCCGGAAGTTTTCTTACTTTGTCGCAGGGTAATAAGGATAAGTATTTAAAACTGCGCAGAGATAAATATATCGAGTTTGCAAAGGTTAATCCTTCCCAGAAAGTTTTTCTAAAAGGCTGGCTTAACAGGCTTGCACGGCTTGAGAATTATATTAAACAAAATTATGAGGCGGTCTGATATGAACTATACATCTCTTATATGTAATACCTTTAGCGGAATAAAACGGCAGGAATCCGTGTTTTCATCGAAAATGATTACGGCAACGGATATGCAGAATGTTGAACTGTTTAGTACTGATTCAAACTCAGGTGTCGGTATCCGGACAGTAAAAGGCAATATCTCTGTCTGCGGGCTTATTCCCGAGGGTGAAATTGTAATAAATATTTTTGACAGTGTACAAAAGGGTACTCATAATTTTTTTGTGCATACTGAAAATTCAACTGAAGGCAAGTTATATTTATTTAATGTTTCGGCACAAATTCTCGTACTGAAAAAATCAGGTTTAACAGTAACAGGAAAATCCTGCGGGTGTGACTTTGCGCAGGGATGGTCTGATTTGTTTGTATTTTCAAATTCCAAGGAAATGCTTTCTGTGGAGCTTGGCAAAACAAATGATGATGGTGAATTGGATGAAGTTATATCTATGGAGCTTAAAGACCGTGATAATCGTTCTATAGCCGGCATGGGACTTGTAAATTTTGATGGCAGGCTCTGGGTATTTAACGAAAAAGTACTCTGGTATTCTGTACAGGAAAATATTTACGATTTTTCAACTGCTGATGCGGAAGTTATTACTTCTGCCGGATATATTGAATTTGTTAAACCTATTACGGCAATCTATCCTTATCTTGGGTCGCTTGCTGTATTTCACTCGGATAGTTCGGTACTTGTAAGCGTTGCACCTGATTATGGTTTTTCAATGACAGAAGAATCACCCGGAGGGTGTGCAAGTGATAAATCTCTTGTATTTCACGGCGTAAAACTTTATTTTTATGACCATAATAAAAAATCAATTTATACGTTTAATCAGGAAATGGCAGGAAATAAAATTATCGGAAAAAATATTGCGTTGGAAATTCAAGAGGAACTTGTATCAATACCGCTTGCAAAGATTTCACAGTGCAGAATGGCGTCGGTTGTAACTATGGACAGAAATGAAATATGGTTTTTGCTGCCGGGTAACGATGATATGTATTCTACAATAATGATTTATGACTGCTTAAGAGAAGCCTGGGTTAAAAGAAAATCCCAGAAAATTAATTGTTTCGCAATGATTAATGAAGTCTTTTATTCGGCAGGTGAAGATATTTATGAAGAATACAGCGGTGCTGATTTTAACGGAGAATTTATACAATCATACTATTATTGTTCTCCTGTTAACCTTGGCTCCGATAATACGGTCAAAATCTTCTACTATCCTCCGCGGGTTACTCTGGATTTAGAGTATGATAACAGGTTTTATGTAAAATATCAGAAAAATTATGATACTTTAAAACCTGCAAAGATAAGATATATTGCCGCTGATAGTATTAAAAATGTTCTATATTGGGATACAGGACACTGGGATGAGGCTCATTATCCGCCAAAGGTTTTAAATTCAATAGTGAAACTTCCACCGGCTATGTTTAACACAATGGAAATATCGTTTTTTAACAGGCAGCCGGGCGAAGAATTCTGTATTAAAACCCTTGAATGCTCAAGAATAAAGGTTAAGCAGAGGTAGAATGAAAGTTTTAATTCCGCTTAACAAGGATTTTAATTACTTTGAGTGTAAAAATCTTTATAAAAAATATCAAAAACTTATAGGTGATATAGAAGATTTTGACCAAATAATAAATTCAACATTATTCTACTCATTTATCACAGATGAGAATAAATTCATAGGTTGTCTTTACTTTTACAAAACGGGTGACAGACTTTTTGTAAACGGGTTCTCAAACAGAAATTGTCATCTTAAAAATATCGAATGCCTTAATATGGCCGAAAAATGGTTTGACTGCGATATCTGGGCGCGAACCAAACATAAAACAGCAAAATTCTGTCTAAAACGGGCAGGGTTTAAACAGATTGATAGTGAACTCTATGTAAAAAAGAAAGGAGAATAACATGGGAGGCAAATCATCATCTTCAACAGCAACAACACAAACAAAAACAAACACAACTCTTGGTAACACAACAACCACAAATCCGTATGTTACCTCAACTACTACAAATTCCGGTACCGCTACCGAGTTTGCGCCGGGAAGTGCGTTTGACACGCTCAATAATTTTGTGAATGATAATGTAACAGGACTTTTGCAAAATTATTTAAATCCGTCAATTGATGATGCTACTAGTCAGGCAAAGCTTAGCAGCTTTACTAAAAATCTTAATGAAGAATCTCAAAAAAGTTTTGAAAACAATATTATTAACCCGCTATCTGATCGGAATATGATACGTTCCAGCCAGGCTACAGACATGTATAACCAAATGCAGGAAAATATAAATGATAGTCTTGAAGATTATACGATAGAGCTATTAGGTTCTTCTCAAGAAAATGCAGCATCTATGCTGTCTAACCTTATGAGTTTGTATTTGAACGGATATAATGTTATTTCAAATAATCAATCACAGTCATTAAGTACAAGTAATGCAAATGCTCAAAAAGATAGCTATGGAACAGCTACAACTACTTCCAAACAAAACGCTAATGCAATGGATTATATAAATATGGCGCAAGGCGTGGTTAATCTCATCCAAAGTGCTACATCTGGAGGTTTGTTAGGCTCCAATAATAATTCTCAGTCGAAGTAATGAGGTTTTATGGAAGAAAAGATTATTGAGTATGCTCCTATAATTGTTTGTGCCGTAATATTCCTGATACAACAGCATTTACTGGTTTCTCCGGAACAGTTGGAAAAGAAGCACAGAGAAATATTGGAGAGTATTGAACGGAAATATGTAACCTGGAGTTCTTTCAGGGATTTGAAAGCACAATTTACAGACATACAATCTAAAATTGATAAAATCTACGGTGTAATAATGAACGGCAGAGAATAATTCTGCCAGAAAGGATAAAAATGGCTTTAACAAATATAGAATATGGTTCAGTTGCTTCTTCAGAAGTTGTTAACAACAATTTTCAGTATCTGGATGATAAAATTTCATCTGTATCACAAAGCTTAAGTACAAATGCAACAGCTCTTTCAAGTAGTATATCTTCGTTAGCCTCTGTAGTTAATACTAATAAATCTTCAGCAGAAGAAGCTGATGCAGAATTACAAGAAAGTATAGATGATATAACAGAAGATATTTCAGAACTCAGCACAACTCTGGAGGAGGCAATTTATGTGGTCGATGCTTACCGCTCAGGGGCAAACTGGTATCGGGTTTATTCAGACGGCTGGTGTGAGCAGGGCGGATGCGTAAATGTCGGCGGTTCTAATGCAACTAAAGAAGTCACTCTTTTCAAAGAATTAACAGATACAAATGCTTGTATTTACGTAACTTCAACCAATGCTTACTTTAATGGTAACTGGGATATAGGTGTTGTCGCCGGTAATATTCTCACTACTTCAAAAATTAAACTTATGGTTGGACGTGACGGCTCCGGCGGTAATGTATATTGGCGCGTTTGCGGAATGTGTAAAACAAATTAAGTTAGAAAGGAATAGAAATGGGATATATAACAATTGTAAAAGGCGATGATACGGATTTTTTAGATAATCAGTATTTAGTTGTAAAATTTAATACCGATATTAATATGGCAGGATTTAAGGCTATATTTGAATTAGATAATATTGAACTAATTTATCCTGATTTATCTGCTAAATATATTGAAATAATTTTATCAAATGAAGTAACTTCCAGATTAAAAACCGGAAAAATGTACGGGACACTAAAACTTATTGATACTGAAGATAGAATTAGGACTGTAACTACGGTAATTCCGTTTAATGTAATTACAAGAGTTATGAATAATTCTGTTCAGGTTTCTGACCAGTCTATCCAAATGGATGTATCAATAAGTAAAAATGAATTTAATGTGGATATGAGTATAGTAGGATTATCTAAAACTGTTGCAGAAAGCTATTTGGCTGAAATGCAGCAATATAATAATTCTCTGGTTTCTATCTCAGAAGAAGTGGCAGAATTACATGATAGTGTTACACAAAAAACTTCTCAGGCGGCAGAAAGTGCATTACTTGCCCTGCAATGGGCTTCCTCTGATGTACTGGTTAATGGAACTGATTACAGTGCAAAACATTATGCGTCACAGGCTGCAAATTCTGCGCAAAACGCAGGACAGACGGCAAGTGAAATTGAGTCATTAAAATTATCCAATCAGGATTTATCCAACCTATCCACAGCGGGTCAGGCGATACTGGATAATAAACTCAACAAAACGCAGATAACGAACTGTATTTTAGAGTTACCGGAGCGTGTAAAAATTGAGGTTAATAACGGGACAGTAACTGTAAAGGCCGGGAGTGTAGCAATTTTTCCGTACGGAACGACAGATTTATCCGATACTTATCCTATAGGTTCAACATTTCTTGATTCTAATCTGATAGTAGAGGATACACAGTATACGGATGGGAAATTTTTTGTTTGGCTGAAAATTCCAAATGATA
>CASDWH010000003.1 GCA_949284715.1 uncultured bacterium | reverse complement strand
TGATTAATATATATCCTTATTGTATACAATTTGCATAATTTTTACAATGATTTTTCACTTTTTTATTTTTTGAGCAGGGAATTATGCACAACCTTACTTGATATATATATCGGCAGGGTTTATGAAAACTTTAATTTTTTTCGGGATTTGTTAAAAAATTGTTACATTTACGGGATGACGGTTTAGTAGGTTGGGGCGGGGGATTAATAATAACACTCCTTCCGCCGATTCTATTTTATATCCTCATAGCTTGCGCCGGCTTCAAGAAGTTCTTCAACCGTCAGCCCGAACAACGTCATCAAATATTCGGCATCCTCATTATTTTGTTTCATACGTATAACTTCAGCCACAGCCTCTGCACGGGTAATATTATGGTACTGCCCGCTTTGCTTTCTGTTAAATCCCCGCTTCTTAGCCTTACCCACGCCATGCCTCCATTGCAAGCATAGATGCACCTATCAGACCTGCATAATTACCGGCCGCGGCTCTTCTTATCTTTGTCGGATACGTAACAATCTCTGAATTAACCCTTTCTTCTACACGGTTAGTATCAACGTACTCAGCCATCGAACCTGACAAAACAACACAATCAGGGTCAAAAAGGTTAGCCAGTCCTATTATACCGTCTGTTATATCACTTTCCCAGCGTTCAATTATTTCTGTCATTAATTTATCGCCGGATTTGAGTCCGGCAACTACGTCATACGTAGTAATTTCAGGATTCCCAGACATCTCCTGCGCCGTAACCCTGAGTCCCGTACCGGAAGCGTACGCTTCAAAACAATCATAAGCGCCGCATGTGCATTTGCGATGTTTATCCATACGCATCTTGAAATGCATTTCACCGGCTCCGCCGGATTTCCCTTTGAGCAGTCTGTCATTTATAATTATCCCGCCGCCAACACCGGTTCCAAGCGTCAACAATACAGAAACACTGCTCCCTCTCGACTCACCTAATCTGTATTCAGCCCATGCGGCACAATTGGCATCATTCTCTAAAAATACCGGTAAATCCGTTAATAATTTAAAATCCGTATGAGGATACTCTTTAAACATATTTCCGGTTGAGCCTATTATTCTGTCATTTTTATTAGAAACGGTACCCGCCGTAGCTATGCCTGCACCGGAAATTTCTCTCCCGTAACCTTTAATAATCCTTTTTAACAATCCTTCAAATTCATCTTTATTTTGAGGAGTCCTATTTTTTTGTACTTCGCCTAAAATATTACCCTGCTCATTTACTATTGCGCTGTAAATTTTAGTTCCGCCTATATCTATACCCAAAACTTCCATTTTAAAATACCTGCTATCTTACAACAAAACGTCTGGTAATCAATTGCGGCCGTGTAATCGCCGAGCCGATAACAACACAATAAGCACCCAGTTCAAAAGCTCTTTTTACCTGTTCGGGTGTCCAGATTCTGCCCTCTAATACAACCGGAATATCAACCTGTTTAACAAGCGCTTCAAGCAGCTCAAAATCAGGCTCTTCCCCTCTGTCGCCGGACTCAATGGTATACCCGGAAAGTGTTGTAGAAAGTATATCTGCGCCTGCTGACTTTGCCTTTAAACCTTCCTCTATTGTCGAAATATCTGCCATTGCAGCACGATTATTTATTTTTATATATTTGATAATCTCCGCAAGCGTACAATCCTTCCGCGGGCGCTGGGTACCGTCAAACGCCACTATATCCGCACCGGCACGAACAAGCGAAAGCGCATCACTAATTGTCGGGGTTATATAAACAATTTCTTTGTAGTTTTTCGGAATAACCTCCGGTTTAGTAATCCCGATTATAGGAATATCAAACAACTTTTTTGCATTCGCAACATCTCTTATGCCGGCAACACGCAGCCCGCCGGCTCCGCCTTTTACTACAGACTGCATCATCGCTATCATGCATTCCTCTTTATACAAAGGCTCCGACGGCATCGCCTGACACGAAACAATAACCTTATTTTTTAATCTGCTTATCATATTTAAATTTTAGGCTGTTTTTTGTAATAGTCGTGTTCCTGTTCAAATTTATACCCGAAGTTGAACAATGCAGCCTCACCTAGCTGTGGTGCCAGTATTTGCAGACCGATAGGCATACCGTCTTTATCAAATCCGGCCGGAACACTCATTCCCGGGATACCGGCAAGGTTTGCACTTATCGTTGCAATATCAGTTAAATACATTGCAAGCGGGTCATTTGCCTTAGAACCTAAATCAAATGCCGTATTCGGGCAGGTTGCTGAAACTAAAATATCAGCCTGTTTGAACGCTTTTACAAAATCTTCCGTTACCAGCCTGCGCATTTGCTGTGCTTTTTTGTAATACGCATCATAATAACCGGAGCTTAAAGCGTAAGTTCCAAGCATAATACGGCGTTTAACTTCATCTCCAAACCCTTCTGCTCTTGTTTTACAATACATTTCTAGAAGGTTTTGCGCATTTTCAGTTCTATGTCCGTATTTAACGCCGTCAAATCGCGCAAGGTTTGAACTGCATTCGGCAGTCGCAAGTATGTAATAAATCCCTATCGAATACTTGATATTGGGAAGAGATATTTCTACAATTTCTGCACCGAGTGATTTATAAGTTTCTATAGCATTTTCTATTGCCTTTCTCACATCGTCAGACAGCCCCTCACCCATCAATTCCTTAATGACACCGACTTTTTTACCTTTTATATCATTATTCAAATGCGCTGTATAATTTTCAACCGGACGGTTCAATGATGTAGAATCATGTTTATCATAACCAGCTATAACTTCCAGAAGCATAGCCGCGTCCTCAACCGTTCTTGCAAACGGCCCAATCTGGTCAAGCGACGATGCAAATGCAATCAAGCCGTAACGGGATACAATACCGTAAGTCGGTTTCATACCAACAATACCGCAGAAACTAGCCGGCAAACGAATACTCCCGCCGGTATCCGACCCCAGCGCCAGAGCTGATTCACAAGACGCAACAGCCGCCGCCGAGCCGCCCGACGAGCCGCCAGGAACTTTATTTAAATTCCACGGGTTATGAACTTTTTTAAATGCAGAGTTTTCATTTGATGACCCCATTGCAAATTCATCCAGATTTGCTTTTCCTACTATAGGAACAAGATTAGTCAATAATTTCTCTGTAACAGTTGCATTATATGGTGATACAAAATTTTCTAAAATCTTGCTTGAAGCTGTTGTCTTTGAACCGATAAGATTCATATTGTCTTTAAGCGCAAGAGGAACACCTGCTAAAAGCGGCAATTCCTCGCCTTTTGCAAGTTTTTCATCAACTTTTTTTGCGGTATTTAGCGCAATCTCTTCTGTTAAAGAATTAAACGCACCAAGTTTATCATCAATACTTTTTATTCTATCAAGTGATGCCTTCGTAAGCTCTATAGCAGAAACTTCTTTGTTCCTTACAGCTTCACTCTGTTCTTTTGCACTCTTTCTTAGTAATTCTTCCATCTTTTCTCCTTAAGGTATTTATAAGGAAATAGTAGTACAAAAATACTCATTTTACAAATATTTCTAGAAAAATTTTATAAGTACGTTAATTGTAAATTTTTGTAAAAATCTATTTCAAAATATTAAAGTTTTTCAAATTTATATCGTTATATATATAAATGCGGTAACTATGAAAGGAGCTTATATGACTGATATTAAGAGAATTCCGAAAGAAGCTATTCAAAAAATTTTTACAATAATAGGCGGAGAAAACAAAAAAATTGATACACAGGAAGAATGCAAACAGCTTAGTATTTGGTTTGAAAAAAACAAACCATTCTTAAACCAGGAGGATAAAGATTATATAAGCAACTGGATAAATAATTTTTCGCCAAATGAAGAAAGTGCAAAACCTGAAAAAAATTAATCCGGCTTTAGTCTATGAACATACAATCCCCGTAGCTATAGAAGCGATATCTGTTTTCAATAGCCTCTCTGTACGCTGCCATTATAAACTCCTTACCCGCAAGCGCTGAAACCAGCATTAAAAGCGTAGATTTCGGCAGGTGGAAATTTGTAATCAGACCGTCTACAACTTTAAACTCATACGGGGGGTAAATAAATAACGTAGATGCCGAATGACATTCCTTTATTTCTCCAAACTGTTTATACGCAGTTTCAAGCGTTCTTACCGACGTAGTACCAACCGCAATAAGTTTTTTCCCGTCTTTTTTCGCCTGATTTATTAAATCCGCCGTTTGAGCCGGAATTTCAAAAGACTCGCTGTCCATCTTATGTTCTTCCACGACTTCGCATTTTACAGGTCTAAAAGTTCCTAATCCGACATTCAGCGTAACATAACCTATTTGAATTCCTTTATTTTTCAATTTCTCAAGGATTTCTTTTGTAAAATGTAAGCCGGCAGTAGGCGCAGCAACAGAACCTTCTTTTTGAGCAAAAACTGTCTGATAACGTTCATAATCAAGTTTTTTAATTTCTTCAGGTGTCATTTTCCGTTCAATATACGGCGGAAGCGGAACATTACCGGCACGCGACAAAATATCATAGATATTACCTTCATACTCCAGTTTTACATTCCATTTGCCGTCATCCGCTGCCGGAGAAAGAATTTCTACAGACAATTCGTCAGTAATTTTAATATTTGTACCGGATTTCACCCGTTTAGAAGGCTTTACAAGCGCCTCCCATATATGCGGCTCTTTTTCTTTGAGAAGAAAAACCTCTATTCTTGCGCCGGTACCCTTATAACCATATAGTCTTGCCGGTATTACCCGTGTATTGTTAAGAATAAGTATTGAATTTTTGTCAACTAAATCTACTATATCCTTAAATATATGATGGCTGATTGTTTTATCATTACGATTCAAAACCATCATACGCGACAAATCCCGCTTATCAGCAGGGACTTGCGCTATTAATTCTTCCGGTAAATTATAATCAAACTCACTTACTAACATTATTCTTTAGCCTGAATTTTCTTTGCATTCTTGATATCATCATCACTGATAACTTCAGCCTTTTTATGCTCTTCCATTTCAAGCTGTTTATTAATGGCAATAGTTTGTAAAACCTGGAATACATTGCTTGATATCAAATAAAGCAGTACGCCGGCAGGGATAGGAATAATTACAAACGTAAACATCAGCATAATTGGCATAAAAGTATTCATAGACTTCTGCATTGCCTTTTGAGCTTCATCCATTTCCTGCCCTTTGGTCATTGACATCATAGCCTTTTGCGACGCAAGCATTGTTAAGCCAAAGAGTATTATTAAAATTAATACATCATAATGAAAAGCAGTTTTCACCTCTTTTGTCGGAGTTGTTGCGACAAGAATACCGCCTTTTCTCTCAAATGTAAGAGTTTCAGTTTCTTTTGTCTGCAAATCTGTTACATCTATTTCTGCTTTTTGAATACTATCAAGCTGGCTGAATTTAAGGTTTAAATTATCGAGGCTGACTTTAAAATCAACAGGCTGGCCGGGGACAAGCTCTCCTTGCACCTCTATAGCTTTATTTGGCTTTGTTATCTTTACATTATCAAGAACTTCATCCTTAAGATAAACTTTTGCAGCCTTTCCAGTCATAAAAGTGTCATATTTAGAAACACCTAAGACTCCATCCTGTGATATTCCGGCACTGGTTTTCAGTGTTGAATCAAGTCTTTTGATAAACAAAAACTGGGAATCTCCGGCAAGCTGTATAAACTGCGGACTCATTAACGCAGAATAAAGCAGTATAAATATAGGCATCTGCACAAGCAGCGGGAAACATCCGGCCATCGGATTAAATTTATGCTCCTTATAAAAGTCCATCATTTTTCGCTGCATTGTCTGCGGATCGTTTTTATATCGTTCCTGAATAGCCTTCATTTTAGGCTGCAATTTCTGCATCATACGCATTGAACGCTGCTGCGAAACGCCTAACGGCCATAATGCCGCCCTTACTATTATTGTCAGAATTATTATACCTACACCATACCCGGCAAACGAGCCTAGCGCCTTTAACACATCTATAGTAAAACTAGTTGCAAAATCCATAAGTTTACCTTCTCTCCATTAATTTTATCAATAAAACGATAACTTAAACGTAAAAGCAAGTCAATAAAACAGCCGGTTGTTGTAAATATATGTAAAATTACATTAAACGGGGCGCAACGTTATATGCTGCACCCCGTCTAATTAAACTATTTATTAAAAAATTACTTAATATTTTTAATAATCTGCTCTGTAATATTATCACCGCCGTAGAGAACGGATGCCTTTGCAATAACCATATCATAGCCTGCAGCTTGTGCTTGTTTTGTAATAACAGCAGTTATATTCTTATCTATATCAGCAAGTTTCTTTGCGTAATCTTTAGCAGCAGCTTCCCTTTTAGCAGATAATTCTTTATCATATTTTTGCGCTATAGATTTTTTCTTATTGATATCAGTTTGTGCATCTACTTCTGATTTTGCCTTATTCATTAATTGAATAAGTTCGGCTTTCTTTTTGTCATGCTCCGCTTTCAAACTCTTAACCTGAGATGATTTTGCAACAATCTGAGGCACATCTACAACTGCAATCTTACTAATTGCAGCATTAGAATTTGCCATACTATTAAATCCGCATCCCAAAACAAAAGCAATTGAGATTGCCAATACTGACTTAAAATGTTTATCCATTAGAAATCCTCCTGTTTATACGAGTTATAGTATATTATAAATACTGAAAAATAACAACAGTTTTATAATTAAACGCGTTGCTGGTATAATAAGGATATGCTCAGACTCACTTTGTTATTAGTTATTATTATAACAGCAAATATCTGTTTTGCAGTCGAAAAAGGCGGTATTAAATATACTCCTAAAATTGATTATTCACTTATTAATACAAAAGAGTTTGAAAATAAAGGTTTTCAATATTATACAAACGCTGCAAACGCCAAATCAGAGGAAAAAAGACTACAAAACGCAGAGAGTGCAATAAAATACTACAGAGCATTAATGTCAAAATACCCGGACAATCCCGATTATGCCCTTAAACTCGGCTTACTTTATGAATTAACCGGTAAAAACAAATATGCAAAAGAATTTTATTATAGAGCCATAACAATTAACGAAAATTATGCTCCCGCCTACGAAGCTTTCGGAAATTATTACTACACAAGAAAAGAATACAGAAGAGCGCTTAAACAGTATAATAAAGCGTATATAATAAATCCCTCCGTATACAATGTTTGCAATAAAATCGGTACAATTTACCAGAAATTAGGCGATACACGCTCTGCTCTAAAATATTTTAAAGAAGGGTACAAGATTAATCCCTCCGAAGAATTAAACACGAAAATACGCTTATTAGAGGAATTAAATTCATCCAATACGTTATATTATAAAAATACAAGGATTCATTTCGTCGAGGATTAAATTTAAGGATGCGACATCTTTTCATACTGATAATGTTAATATTTTTCACTTTCAGTATTAACACAGCTAATGCAATGGCTGTGTTTCAGCCGTTTCAGCCTGATGCTAAAGAAATAATTTTCAATCAGGCAATGCACAAAGTAAGTGTTATAGATCCGACAAGCGAAAATAATCCAAGAAGCGCACGTTTTCCGGGCTTAAGAGGCACCAACCAGCTTGTTGTTTATACTCCGGAATTTGGCAGGCGGACAAATACCAATGAATTCGGAACAGAAGCGCTCGTAATTGACGGGATTGTAACACAATTAAGCGGTGCCAATACACTGATACCGGCAAACGGGGTTGTAATAAGCGGACATGGAGAAGCAAAACACTGGATTAATGAAAATCTTATAGTCGGCGCAAAAGTTTATATTGATCCAATAAACAAAACAATAACTTCTTATATAACTTCAGATACATTCCTTTTTAGCGCAAAGCTTAAACTTGTAGAAGTCCAAAATATAATGAATTTTTACATAAAAACAACACCGCGATACGATGCAAGAAAAACAATAACTGCAATTAATAAATCAAAAGAAAATATACATAAAGCACAAAAAGATAGTGCAAATGTCCAAAAATACTCCGGCAAAGCAATAGAATACGCAAATGAAGCCTTATCACTCGTTGTTCCATACAAGCATAATGAATTAAGAGGTGTGTGGATACGGCCGACCTGCAAATCTAAAGAAGATATTATACAGGTATTGGAGGTGCTTGAAAAGACCGGTATCAATACTATTTTTCTTGAAACATATTTCCACGGGAAAACAATTTATCCGAGTGATTTAATGCTATCATACGGCTTTATTGAACAAAATGAAGAATTTGCAGGTTTTGACCCGCTGGATATATGGATAAATGAAGCGCACAAACGTAAAATGAAAGTTCATATCTGGTTTGAAACTTTCTATGTAGGGAATAAAAACCCTAAAAATTATCCAAACTATATCCTTTCAATAAGACCGGGCTGGACTAATCTGCCCGGTAATAAAGCAAATTCAATTGAACCGGTGTATTCAACATCCGAACATAACGGATATTTTATCGACCCGGCAAATCCGGAAGTCCAGGATTTTTTACTCAAGCTTCTTGACGAAATAATATGCAAATACTCCCCTGACGGTATAAACCTCGATTATATACGCTATCCGCAGGCAATATCCCCTGATATTCCGGGATATGAAAGCTCTACCTGGGGTTACACATCATACGCAAGAGAAGGGTTTAAAAACCTGCACAATGTTGATCCTATAGTATTAACTCGCTCTGATGCATTATGGGATACCTGGCTGTTCTACAGGGCGCAGAAAGTTACAGACTTTGTAAAAAAAGCATCTGAACTATGCCGTGCAAAAAATGTTACACTCACAACCGTAATATTTCCTAATTATAAAATTGCGCTTACAACAAAAATACAAGATTGGCGCAGTTGGTCAAGAAATGATTATGTCGACGGATTTACACCGCTATTCCTCACCTGCGACCCTAAAACCACCGCCAATATGATTAATGAAATAAGAAATATGAGCGCCAGAAAAACAAAACTTTATGCAGGTTTATTTGTTACTTTCATAAAAGGCGCACCGGAAGATTTAATCAGAATAATTCATGAAAGCAGACGTTTCGGACTTAGCGGAGTTATAATATTTGACTATGCTCATTTCGGGTGTGAATATATGAACATCCTTACAGCCAGCGCTTTTAATGACGGCAGTAAACAGAGAATTGCTTATGACCCCCCAAAAATTCAAGTCTGCACAAAATGTAAGAAAGACAAAAAATGCAGAAAATGCAGAAAAGAAGAAAAACGGCTCAAAAAGGAGATGGAAAAACGAGCAAAGAAAATGAAGAAAAGAAACTAACCGCAAGGAAATTTCTCGGCATATGGTTTTCCTGCTGTAAAACATATGGCAGACTCTATAAAAACAGGGAAGGAACCGCATATGTCGGATGCTGTCCGAAATGCGGTGCAAAATTATCAGTAAAAATCGGAAAAGAAGGTACAGGAAGGAGGTTTTTCCGTGCAGAATAATGTTAGACAGGAAAATGAATTAATAGATATTTTTTGTTCTTTAGCAGAAATACCAAGTCCGTCAAAAAAAGAAGAAAAAGTGATTGAGTGGATAAAAAATTTTGCAAAAGAAAATGAAATCCAATGTGAAAGCGACCACTACGGGAATTTATACTTAAAAGTACCGGCAACTGATAACAGTAAAAAGCCAATTTTATTATCAGCCCATATGGATGTAGTAGGAGATGCTTCACCGGTAGAATTAATCTTTGACGGGGATTATATCAAGGCAGATGGAAGAACTTTAGGTGCAGATGACAAAGCAGGTGTGGCCTGTGCTTTACTTCTGGCTAAAGAAATTAAAAACAGTGATATTAAACACGGCGGACTTGAAATCCTCTTCACGAGGGATGAAGAAACAGGTATGAGCGGAATTGAAAATGCCGAATTTAATAGAATTGATTCAAAATACGTTCTTGTACTTGACGCTGATAAACTCGGACAATTACAAATAGCAGGTGCTGGCTATACTAATGTAAAAGTAACTGTTCGTGCGCTAAAGGGAGGACACTCCGGTATTGATATTGATGATGAATCAAGATTAAATGCAGTTAAGCTTGTTTGCGAACTTATAAACCACTTTCCGCAGGGGGTATATTATAAAGATGAAACAGGCGTAGTCACATCATGTAATATAGGGGCAATCGCAGGCGGCGGAATTCAAAATGCTGTAAAAGCAATCATTGATGATAAAGTCAACTCCAAAGACTATATCACCGAAATTGTTGACCGCTCATCTACAAATATAATTAATACTCTCGCTAAAGTTTCTTATTCAATAAGAAGTTCCAATCTTCAAAAAGAACAAGAACTTAAAAATATAATGATTAATTATATAGAGAATTTTAATAAAAAATATGCAGGACTGGCGGAGGCTGAAATAGAATTTTCCGTTCACCTTATGCCTTTTGAAAAATCGGATGATGATTTCATTCCGGAAGTGCATACCAAAGCCAGTGAAATGGCAGGGGTTAAAAACTCTATTGAATCCTTCCATGCCGGAGCAGAAACCCATATTTATGCAAACAACAAAAACAAACACGGCGAAAAATTTATTCCGTTCTTAGCAGGTACAGCCGATGTTTACAATATGCATTCTGCGGAAGAAAAAGTCAATTACAAGACTCTGCTGAAAGGCTATGAAGTACTCAAAAATTTCTTTAAGATTTACAACAATTAACACAGTTAACAGGCGGGTAACACAATTCCCGCCTGTATTATTTATTCTTCACGGAATTGAAGCGCCTGACTTATATGAGAAGAATTAATATCCGCGGAATTATCCAAATCCGCAATTGTCCGCGAAATTTTCAAAACACGGTTATATTTTCTGCCGGACAACCCGCACTTGAGCGCGGCCATTGATAAAATCTTGTCAGCTTGCTGATCAAGCTTACAGTATTTTTTTATTTGTTTTGCATTTAATTCTGAATTGGTAAATATACCTTCATGCTTATAGCGTTCGTTTTGGATTTTACGGGCATTCACTACCCGTTTGCGGATATCTGCGGAAGTTTCTGATTTTTCATCAATATTAACAAGTTCTTCTGTAGATAGTTTAGGCACTGTTATTATAATATCAATTCTGTCAAGCAAAGGGCCTGAAAGTCTTGAACGATAACGCTGTATTTGAACATCCGTGCATGTACAGTGTTTGGAAGTATCACCTAAAAAACCGCACGGACAAGGGTTCATTGCAGCAATAAGCATAAATCTTGCGGGATATTTAATAGATACTCTTGCCCTTGATATTACTACTTCTCCATCCTCAAGAGGCTGCCTTAAAACTTCAAGAACACTCCGCGGAAACTCAACAATCTCATCCAGAAACAATACGCCTCGATGCGCCAGAGTAATTTCACCGGGCTTAGGATTACTGCCGCCCCCGATTATACCGTATGCGGAAGCTGTATGGTGTACAGCCCTGTATGGTCTTTGTGTAATAAGCGGCTGTTCCTCAGGCAGCAGACCTGAAATACTATATATTTTTGTAAGTTCAAGTGCCTCTTCAAGATTAAGCGGAGGCAGAATAGATGCAAGGCACTTAGCCATCATTGTTTTTCCAGCCCCCGGAGGCCCGCTCATCAATATATTATGTCCTCCGGCAGCAGCTATTTCCAGCGCCCGTTTAGCTTTTTTCTGTCCCTTTACATCTTTAAAATCAACTATATACTCTTCATTTATACCACCATCTAAATAACTCCGTGCATCAATTTTGGTAGGTATAATCGGAGAATCAGTAAAATGCCCCGCAATCTCCGCAAGTGTATTGACGGCATAAATATTAATGCCGTCAACCATGCCGGCTTCATTAGCATTTATTTGGGGGACAAAAACAGATTCAACACCAGCATGTTTTAGAGCAATAACAAGAGATAGAACACCATTAACGCCTCTTAAAGAGCCATCCAGAGAAAGTTCCCCGATAAATCCTATTCTATCCGGCGATTTAATTAATTCCGCTGTATCCTGAAAAACGCCTTCTTCTTTCAATATCCCGATTGCTATAGGCAAATCAAAATTAGTACCTTCTTTCCTTATATCGGCAGGAGCCAGGTTCACAACCACTTTACCTTGCGGAAATGAAAAACCTGAATTTTTTATAGCTGAACGCACACGTTCTTTAGCCTCAGATACCGCCGAATCAGGAAGCCCGACAATACTCATTCCAGGAAGAGAATTAAGAGTATCAACTTCAACTTCCACTTTGTAGGCTTCTATTCCGATTGCAGTTGCAGTAATAGATTTGTTAACCATGTTTATAATATAATACAAATATGAAGAAAAATGTATTATTTATTAATTTTGGAGGCATTGGCGACGAAATTTTATTTCTTCCTACAATAATTTCGTTTAAAAAAGAATTTCCGGACTCGGTTATCACTCTTGCACTTGAAAAACGAAGCGCCGGAATAACCGAGCTGACAAATTTAATAGATAACGTTATATGTGTACCTAAAACCCGCAGCGGCATGTTCCGGCTGTTAACAAAGATGTGGTTCGGAAGGTTTGATTGTGTAATATCCTCCGGTTCAAACAAACTAATAAGTATACTTTTATTTTTAAGCGGCATTAAATCCAGAGTCGGTTTTGATACAGGGAAATTAAGCCAAAAACTGCTTACAAGCGCTGTTAAACTTGATAAAAACCGTTATGCCGTAAAAATGTACCATGAACTTGTAACCCCGTTTACCGCTCAGTTTACTGAGCTTCCGGCTTTTAACCGAGTAGAAAAACAATTCAAAAAACCCAATACCATTTTAATTCATCCAGGAGTGAGCAAAAAGAGTTTAAGCCAGGGTGTTATAAAAACAATCAAACCGCAGGAATGGGCTGAATTAATAACATATCTGGCCTCTGACAAAAGAGAAATAATTTTAACAGGCGGAGCTGATGATAAAGAGGTTACGGAGATTATAAAATGTTATCTTCCTAAAACTCTTGTATATACCGATTTAACGTCACAAAACCTGTCCCTAAAAAAACTTGCAGAGTTAATATCTAAAGTAGAAACATTTGTATGTTCAGACTCAGCCCCGTTACATATTGCCGCCGGTGTAGGAACAAAAACTTTTGTATTTTTCGGTTCAACCGACCATAAAAAATTAATTCCTGATAACGGATTTATTACCCCGATATTAAACAACTATCCGTGTCCTATACGTCCTTGCCTGTGGGATAAGCGAGTGAAAAGCTGTGAAGAAACCGGCTGTCTAAAATTTGACTTGAAAGCGGCAGCAAAAGTGATTTTAGGAGAATAACCCTATAGACCCGCTATAGAAATACTGGTCATGCCTGCATTACGCGCACAGTCCATAAGTTTTACAACAGCGCCATGTTCGGCATTTTCTTCTACCTGTATCAATAATCCATCTTTGTACTCTTTAGCAGATGCGGCTATAACCTTTTCCAAATCAGCGGCAGAAACTTCTGTATCACCATTATAATATCTGTTATCACCTGTAACGGTAAACTGCAGGACTTTTGTATTTAAATTATCCTGCTGTTCCTGAGTTACAACCTCGGGAACCTTAAGGTTTAATCCCTGCTGGTCAAGCAGCGGTGCAATTACCATCATAATGATTAACAGTACAAGAAATATATCTGTTAATGGTGTTATATTAATTTCATTAAAACTGTCACGCATCTGTTTATCCTTATTCTCTATGATTGGGCATTGCTTTTAAGCTCATTTTCCTGTAATTTTTTCTGATCTTTTTTATTAAGCGGTTCACCTGCTACAATGAGTTTTTTATATTCAGCATTTTGTGCCGCATTCATTATTTCCAAAATAACCGCACTCTTGGTTTTTTCATCGGCTTTAACAACAACTTCTTGTTTTTCAAGCGACGGTTTTAAATTAACAAGTGCATCAGTGAGGTTTTCATTCTGAACCCGTTCCCCGTTCAAATATATACTGCCGTCACGGGTTACGGAAACTGTTGCATTCTGCTGCTCTATTGCGACCCCGCTGTTAATCTCCGGCATAGTAATCGCATTATCCATTGATTGAAATGTTGGTGCAACTACCATCATTATAATCAGAAGTACGAGAAATATATCCGTCAAAGGAGTTATATTAATCTCTGTAAACATTGTATTTTTTTTGCCGGCACTCATAATTTAATATCCTATACCTTTAATCCTGAATTAGATGCGGATGATTGAAACTGTTCTTCTTCCGAATCTGCGAAACTCAGGAATAATAACTTAATCAATTGGAAATTAGACTCAAAATCTTTAACGGTATTTTGGAATGCGTTATAAAAAATAACCGCAAGAATAGCGACGCCAAGACCAAATGCTGTAGCGATAAGAGCCGAACCAATACCAGTTGCAACAGCCGCAGATTGATTACCCTGTACAGCTAAATCCTGAAAAGTATAAAGAATTCTTACAACTGTACCGAACAAGCCTAAGAATGGTGCAACACCGCCTATTGTACCTAATATAGGAAGCTTGTCTTCAAGTTTTTTAACAGCAAGGCTTGACGAAATATCAAAAGAGCGTGAAAAACCTTTTCTCTGATCAGTGTAAATTCTGACGGCTTCTTCTGTTAATTCACCATATATTCCGCCATACTGAATTGCGATATTATTAGCATTTATAAGGTTATTATTTGATAATTCTTTAGACAATTTTCCAATCAGCGGCCCCACTTCGCGTTTATTAGCGGCATAGTATGACCAACGGTTAATAATAACACCTATTGCAAGAATAGAACAAATCAAAATCGGCAGTAACACCGGCCAATCCATTTTAATCGCATCTAATAGTAATTCCATAATTATATCCTCTTTTCTGTTAGTATCTTGACGCTCCAAATACGTTGTAATCAAACGTAAACTGAATATCTATATTCTGCCCTCTGTAGTCAGCCGGAAGCGGTTTAAACGGGGCAGTAAGTTCTACGGCTTTAAGAGCTGCCGCATCGGCACTTTGCAGACCGGAGCTTTTTAAAACCCTGCATGACAGCAGCCTTCCGTCTTTTGCAATTTTAAACAATAGTACAACCCTTTTACTTTCATTACCTTTCGGCGGATCCCAGTTTAATTTAATCTTACGCTGGAGTTCACGCATATAAGGGCCAAAATCCGGTTCTCTTAATGCATCTATGCCGGGCGCACCACCGCCTCCGCCGGGATTACCAGCGTTATAACTTCTGCCGCCCGCACTCCTTCCTAATTGTCCGCTGCCGCCTCTACTTGCAGAGGGTGATAATGACGGGGCAGGTGCAAATGAACTGCCGACACCTGCCACTGAAACCGGCCCGCCAGAAGTTTTAGCAGTTGATGATGAGCCGCTGCCTGATACAGGCCCTGTAACGAGTCTTTTTCCAACCGGCGCACTCGGTGGAACAGGAACAGTAAACGCGCTTGATGGCTTTGCAACCGGTTTTGGCGCAGCTATCGGTCTTGGTGACGGCGCAGGTGTCGGCGGCGCAGGTCTTGCCGGCGACGGCTTAGCCGCCGGAGTTTGTACTGGTTTTGTTTTTTGTACGGGCTTGGGCTGCTCTACAGGCTGTTGTTTTTGAACCGGTTTAGCTGTTTTTTGGGGCTGAGGCTGCGGAGCCGGTTTAGCCTTGGGTTTAGGCTGGCTGGCTGCCGGCTGCACTGAAGGTTTAGGGGCAGAACCGGCCTGAGAAGGCAATGACACCGGACGTTTCGGATCATTTATACCTCCGCTCCGTGAATTAATATCTGCACGGTTCCGGGTGTGCGGGTTCCTCGGCGTACCTTCATTCTGCACCAGTACAAATTCTATATCTTTTTTAAATTCAGGTTTTTGGAAAATAGTAAGATGTATCCCAAATAATGCAAGCATTATCGTCACAAGCAACAGTACGCCGAACGCTGTCGGGTGTAGAATTAAAGCTATTATCAAAGATTTTTTAAACGACACTCCCTCGTCACGCTCTTTTCGCGTAACAGCAGGAAGCGTGTATAAATCATCCTGATAATCCTCCTCGATAAATATATTTTTATTTCCCAATATTGTCATTATTTTCTCTTAGTTGTAACTTTATTCTATATTGAACCTTACAAATTTGTATTATCCGCAAGGGGAATATATAGACTAGTCACCATAGTCATAAGATGACGGATTAACAGTAAT
The DNA here is from genome assembly GCA_949284715.1 of uncultured bacterium. Taxonomy (GTDB): domain Bacteria; phylum Cyanobacteriota; class Vampirovibrionia; order Gastranaerophilales; family Gastranaerophilaceae; genus CALUTH01. The sequence continues at coordinate 19,995 of CASDWH010000003.1, read as the reverse complement.
AGGCTGGGTAAGAACAATATCAATGGATGAATTAGCAGGGATTTCAACATTATCTCCCTTATCCCATATCGACTTAACCAAACCGGCTCCTGCGCCTACAGCGGTACCCAGTGCCGCACCACGGCCTATTTCACCGCCGGAAAGCGCACCGAAGACCACACCGGAAACAGCTCCGGCGCCGGCGCCAACTGTTAAATCTTTGGCGTAATCTTTTGTAACATCAAGTTTTGTTCCGCCCACAAGCACACCGGAGCCATCAGTTGTCGAAATTACTCCGGATATTGGTATTGCAACTCCATAAGGAGTCAATATCTGAGTAAATCTTACCGCTAATTTACCATTCATACTTCCGCGTTTAGCTTTGCTGCTTTCTATTACTATTCCTGAAACCGTACTGCCGGCAGGCGCTATAAGTTTATTATTATAATAAAAATCAGAGCCTAATGCTGCCGTAACAGTCTGGCCTAATGTTGTATACTCAGAACTTATAGGAGATGTAACTATTAATCCGACTTTTGTACCGGCAGGAACAGTTACAACTGCACCCCTTAGTTGCGGAGAAGAGTTATAAGAAGAAACCGGAGCCAGCGGCTGCTGGTAATACTGCTGTTGATACACCGGCTGAGTTTGTGCAGGCTGGTATGTATAATTTGATGCAGCAAATGCACTTCCCGAAACCATTAACATTCCTGCAAGTGTATATAAAATCTGTTTCCTCATCTTTCAACCCTCCTTTTGAGTACTAATACTATTGTAATATCTCTTTAAAATATGTCAATTCTATTAAGCGTATAATTATATAATAACAATACTTTTACCGATTTTATCCGGTTGTAATTATAAAACGATTACCAAAGAAAAAAGTTCATTTTTTCTATTGCGGGGCAAAATTTACCGGAGTATCAATATAACGCAGATACGCGTAAGCATTCAGTTTAATCGAACCATAAATAAGTTTCATAACCCCTTCTTTATAGGGAAGTAATTTAATAAACATTATATCCTGCTCACCAAAATCATCGTCAGTTTCTCTTACTTTTATCTTTGCAGCTAGTTCATGCGACTGATACAAATTAATAAACGCACCTTTTTTACTCTTTTCGCCTTCTGCTCTGTAATACCCTTTTTCCAGTACTTTATCGCCAACAACAATATTCACCGGAAATAAAACTATCTGTTCTTCCAGTTCCGGATCCTTTAAACTCTGATCAGGTAAATCTTCTAGTGAAGCATCAAGTTCCTTATGCAAACTTTCACCCTTGAATTTTTTAAGTTTTTTCTGTCTTTTTTTATCTTCTTTTTGATTCTTTTTCTCTTCAAGAGCATTTATCGTTTTTTCATATTCATTATTAGGCACAACCTCCTGACCTGCCCATATATTATCAAGGCTGTCATAGTCCGAGGCATCAAGATTTGTTACCGCAAAAACTGCCGGAGATAATAAAACATTAATCAAAAAACAGAGAAAAAAACGTTTCATAATTCAATTTTAATTCTTTTTATCAAAAAGTAAAGGAGGATTCCAAAAGCTTAGATATTTCCCGCTGCACAAATATTAAGTTTTGTAACAAATATTTTTTAATGCGCAATTTAGAGATATGAATATACTTTATATATGTACGAGCGATAAATAATAAATAAGCATACAACTCCAAACCTTTCATACAACCTACACACTAACCTTCTACACATGAGGAATTATTAAAAAGAATTCCAAACCTTTCTTCAAAAGAGAGGTTTTTTTTTGCTTATTATCCGTACAGCTCAGCCTCTGTATCGCAATCTATTTCTAATTCATTTTCTTCAATATAATCTATAACTATAGATTTATACTCCTCAGGGATTTTATAATCATTAAGACGCCCCTGAATTTCGCAGACAATATTACCGGCCATCCTTAAACAAACCTCAGGCTCTCCGTCTTTAACAAATATTCTGAATCCGAAAGTTTTTATATAAATTTCGCTTTTTACGCCCTTTGTACACCAGGTTTTTCGTGATAGCAGATTAAGCAAACCGGCGTTCTTCTCCGTATTTTTATCTTCAAAACCTGACGGTATAGTAATCCATCCGTCTTTATTCTTGCTGCTGTCTGATAAAAATGTAGATTTCAAATGCTGTTTATAAACCTTAGACATATCAAATTGAAAATCTCTTTCTAATGCAACAGCCCCCTCTAGATCCGCGACAGTTTCCTCAAAAATCGTATTATGAAAAACCGGGGGCAGTGTATCATTTGAAGATTTAATATTTTTCAAAATAGAAGTAAGTGTTAATAAAGATATAGCAGGTGAATATTTTTGTAATCCTTCCCTCCAGTCATTAAGCAGATTCTGCCGTTTTAATTCTGTTCCTTCCGTTTTTCCGGTTAAGCTTCTATTAGTTTTTTTATTTATTGCTGTATTAACCCAGTTATAAAAATCATTTAATGATTTAAACTTTTCAATCGGCGCTTTAAATTTTCTCATACACGAGTAATCAAGCCCTTCAAATTGCGACGATTTCATTGCGCAAAAAGCAGGGAGAGTACCGTATTGATACGGAGTTTGGGGTTTTATTCCATTTATTTTCATAATCTGATTCGGGATGAACCTTTCTTTTTTACTTCATTTTTAATGTTATATATTCAAAAACCTTGTACACAATCCCCGGAGCAAAATGATACACACCATTAGAAGGGGTTATTTTCAACATTGAATTCTTACTATCAACTTCTGATACAATAGCCAGAAAATTCTTATTAGCGGCTTTAAATGTTATATATCCGCCATGAGATTGTATTTCACCTATAGAAAAATTATTTGCCTCCAATGCTGCCAGCGTATATATAAACAAATCCTCCGCGTTCATTTGAAAAATCTTCACACAGGCATCTGATTCAATATCGGCTGGTGTCGTAAGCGGATTAGTTCCCTGTCCGTTTGGAGAAACCAACTGCACCGGCGGCTGATAAGAAGCCGCAGAGTTATTCTGTGGAGTTTTTTCCGCCTGTTCTTCCTGTTTAACAGGCACCGCCTGTACTTTAACCGGCTCCTCTTTCCCTTGTGCAGGGATTGTCTGAACCTTAACCGGCACAACATTTGCCGGAATATTCTGCGGGGCAGTATCCGGCTTCAAAAGATTTACAGCCTTAACTTCCTGCTTACCGGTATCCATCGGGGCAAGATTAACCGCCTTAACAGCAGGTATCACGCGCGGCGGCTCATCAGAGAAACCGGGAAGTCCGATACATACAATAGCAGCAATTGTGAATAATTTTATTCTTTCCATGTTGCCCCCGATACTATATCAACTTCAAGTCTAACTTTTAACGGCTGGCCTAATTCCATCGACTCTCTCACGATTTTCGTAACATTTTCAAGTTCAGACTTCGGCACCTCAAATATAAGTTCATCGTGTACCTGTAAAACCATCCTCGTTTTATAGTTACCTTCTACTAACCGTCTATCTACATCTATTATTGCCATTTTAATCAAGTCTGCCGCACTTCCCTGCAATGGCTGGTTAATAGCAGCACGCTGGGCAAATTCACGAATCTGAAAATTTGAACTCCCGAGTTCTGCGCCAAGATAACGCCGACGGCCATAAATCGTTTCAACATAGCCGTGTTCTGCAACAAATTTCCGTTCATAATCCATATATTCATGAACCTTCGGAAAATGTTCAAAATATTTATCTATAAACATTTGAGCATCGGCTGCTTTTACACCTATAGCTTTTGCTAATCCATATTTAGACTGCCCGTATACAATACCAAAGTTTACAGCTTTAGCCTTGCGGCGCATTTCTTTTGTCACTTCCTCCGGTTTAACCCCGAAAACTTTTGATGCTGTCTGGGTATGAACATCCACTCCATCATTAAATGCTTTTAGAAGGTGTTCATCCCCTGAAACATGTGCAAGAAGTCTTAATTCTATCTGGGAGTAGTCTGCGGACAATATTACACTATTCTCCTTATCCTCTGCACAAAACGCACTCCTTATTTTATTTCCTTCTTCTGTCCTTATAGGTATGTTTTGCAAATTAGGGTTTGATGAAGATAATCTGCCTGTTGCCGTCAGTGCTTGATTAAATGTTGTATGCACACGCCCGTCGCGTTTGTCGACAAGGGTCGGTAAAACATCCGTATAAGTAGATTTAAGTTTACTAAATTTACGGTGCTGCAAAATATAATCACAAATTTCATTATCTTCCGCAAGCTCTTCCAATACCTCGGCAGATGTAGTCCTTGATTTCTTTTTCTTTGATTTTATTCCAAGTTTGTCATAGAGTATTTCTGCAACTTGTTTAGGAGAGTTTATATTAAACGGTGTACCTGCCATTTGATAAATAATATCTTCCAGCTCGGCCAATTTTTCCCGCATATAAGAAGATAATTCTTCTAAATACTCTGTATTAATTGCAACACCGGTATTTTCCATTTTTGCAAGAACCATCGTAAGCGGAACTTCAACCTCGACAACCAGTTTTTGTTCTTTTTCAGTTAAATGTTCCCTCCAGTATTTAGCAAGTTCTTTTATCGTATATGCACAATCGCATGCATAAACTTTATCATCCACATTGGGCATACCACGCTCAAGCATAATATGGTTTATAAAATCCAGTCCCTGCGCATCTAATGAATGATTCCTGTTAGGGTCGCTCACATAACTTGCAAGGAGTACATCATAACTTAATCCGCGGTAATTTACTCCATGTTCTAACAGCACTCTGATATCAGTTTTTGCATCCCACGAAACTTTCTTAACCGAACTTGACTCCATCACGGGTCTAAAAATATCAAAGTATTCTATTCCAAAATAATAATTCTTGTCAGAAGAAACACCAAATCCCGCAAGTTCTTTTTTTTCTTCCGTATACAAAGCCTTGACTGCAATTTCATCTGTGTTTAATAACTCTTTTACTGTTTGCTGCGCCGTATTTTCATCAGAAATTACCACACAATCAAAACCCGTATCATTTACAGTTTCCTTTAAAGCTTGAGTAAACAAGTTCTGCTGTATTGCACCGCTTCCGGCATCCTGCTGCGGCGTTATTAGTATCTGCGCACCTGATTGCGGCTCTGCTTCACACGGGGATGAAGAATTAAACGCAGAAAGTATTTTATTAATATTTTTGATAAAACTATAAAACTGCATGCCGCGTAAAAAATCAGAAACCTTTTCTAAATCAGGCATAACAACACACGCAGAATTGATATCAAAATCAATATCCACATCTCTTATAATTGTAGCCAATTCTTTGCTTAATATTGCATCATCTTTGCCATTACAAATTTTTTCTCTTATAGCTTTTTCAGGTATATTTTCGCAATCAGCCAGCACTGCCTCAAGGTTCGGATATCTTTCTAAGAGTTTTTGCGCAGTCTTTTCACCAATGCCCCTAATCCCGGGAATATTGTCACTGGTATCACCTCTTAACCCTTTGTAATCAGTAATCTGCTCCGGATAAACACCCAATTTAGCATAAACCTGATTCTTATCATATTCAACAAGCTCGCCCTTGCTTGGAATTAAAACTTTTACCTGACCTTCATCATCAATAAGCTGAAAAGCATCCTGATCCCCTGTTAAAATAAGAGTATTATGACCGGCATCAGATGCTTTCTTAGATATCGTGCCAATAACGTCATCAGCCTCAAAACCTTCTTTTGTGTAAATAGGAATATCAAACGCTTTAAGCCCCTCAACAATCAGCCCCATCTGAATACGCATAGCATCCGGCATCGTTTCACGGTTGGCCTTATATTGTTCATATTTTTCAACTCTAAAAGTTTGTCTGCCCACATCAAAAGCAACAGCAATAAAATCCGGTTTTATTTTTAAAAGCAAATCAAAAACCGCTTTAAAAAAGCCATACACAGCCCAGCTTGGAATATTTTGAGCAGTTTTCATGCCGGTACGCTCCAGAGCAAAATACTGTCTGAAAGCTAGTGAATGACCATCTATTAAGATTAAAGTTTTTCTCATGCTATTTCCGCTTCACTTTTTTTAGGCAAAGGGATTAATTCTGCCTGATTCATGTTTTCGACCATCTCTTTGGTTATAACGTACTTGGTAACGTCATCTTTTCCAGGGATTTCGTACATAATATCAAGCATAAGCTCTTCAACAATAGATTTCAGCGCTCGTGCGCCAGTTTTACGTTTAATAGCTTTTTGCGCAATAAGGGTAATTGCATCGTCTTCAAACTCTAAGTCAACACCATCCATTTTTAATAAACATTGATATTGTTTAATTACAGCATTCTTAGGTTCAGTTAAAATCATCTTAAGTGTTTTTTCATCAAGCGCATCAAGAACTGCATATACAGGAATACGGCCTATAAATTCGGGAATCAAACCAAACTTAAGCAAATCCTCCGGCTGAAGTTTCTTAAGCAGTTTTGCCTGCTGCGCCTCCTTCTCAGCCTGTGTCGCCGGAGCCTTAGAACCAAAACCGATTGAAGAACCCTCTTTTACGCGGTGTTCAATAATTTTATCCAAATCTACAAATGCACCGCCGACAATAAACAGAATATTCTTTGTATCTATTTGAATAAATTCCTGATGCGGGTGTTTTCTTCCGCCTTGCGGAGGAACATTAGCGATTGTACCTTCAATCATTTTTAACAAGGCCTGTTGAACGCCTTCACCTGAAACATCACGCGTAATAGATGTATTTTCAGATTTTCTTGCAATCTTATCTATTTCATCTATATAAATAATTCCGCGTTCTGCTTTTTGGGCATCATAATCAGCATTTTGATATAATCTTAGAAGTATATTCTCAACATCATCACCGACATAACCAGCTTCAGTTAAAGTCGTCGCATCAGCAACAGCAAACGGTACATCGAGCATCTTGGCAAGTGTTTGAGCAAGCAATGTTTTACCGCTTCCGGTCGGACCGACAAGAAGAATATTTGATTTTTGAATTTCAACATCAGAATTTTCTTTGTTATGTAAAAGCCTTTTATAATGGTTATACACTGCAACTGAAAGAACTTTTTTTGCATCATCCTGTCCTACAATGTGCTGATCAAGATAAGCCTTAATTTCCTGAGGCTTCGGAATAGAGGTTGTATCAGCCTCATGTTCTTCACCCTGCTTCTGTTCAGGTTGTGTTTTACCTTCAAAGAATTCTTCGTCTAAAATTTCATTACAGAGTTCTACACACTCATCACAAATATAAACGTCAGGCCCCGCAATCAGTTTTTTTACCTGATCCTGAGTCTTGCCGCAAAACGAACATTTTAATCTGTCATTTGATGACATAATATTCTCCTATTACATAGAGTCTTTAGTTACGACCTTATCAATCATACCGTACTCAAGAGCCTCCTGCGGGGTCATAATGTAATCCCTATCAGTATCTTTTTCAATTTTCTTTAATGATTGACCGGTGTTAGACGCAAGGATTTCATTCAAGGATTTTTTAATCCTGATGATTTCTGCTGCCTGAATTTCAATATCAGTAGCCTGACCTTGCGCGCCGCCTAAAGGCTGGTGGATAAGTACTCTTGAATGCGGAAGAGCCATTCTTTTGCCCTTCGCACCCGATGAAAGAAGGAATGCACCCATTGACGCAGCCTGCCCCAAACAGATAGTACATACATCTGCTCTGATATGCTGCATGGTATCGTAGATTGCAAAACCCGCAGTAACACTTCCGCCCGGGCTGTTAATATAAAGCATTATATCTTTTTCCGGGTTTTCGCTGTCAAGTAACAACATCTGTGCAACGATTAAGTTCGCCACCATATCGTCAATAGGAGTTCCAAGAAAAATTATTCTTTCTCTCAAAAGACGTGAAAATATATCAAACGACCTTTCACCGCGGCTCGATTGTTCAATTACTACAGGTATATAACTCATCTCTTTTTCCTTTCTTTCTACCAGATACATTATACATTATTTTCCAGATTTAAACAAACTTTATTGTATTGTTGGCTAATAAGAACTCTACAACTTTTTCTGTCAAAACCTGTTGGGAAAGCTGATTAAGCATTTGCGGATTACTGCCCATTTCTTTTAACATGGTTTTAGGATCCATATTATAGATTTGTGCCATTTGCGAAAGCTTTGCAGTAAAATCGCCAGGTTCTACTTTCACATTTTCTAATTCCGCAATCTTATTGATAATCATTGAACTCTTAATTCTATATAATGCATCTTCTTTAAGTTCTTTCATTATTTCATCATAACCGTGAGATTGAAGAGCCTGCTCCCAGGTAAATCCCTGCATAGCAAGTCTTTGTTTATATTCTTCAAGCAAGGTATCTGCTTCTCTTTGAATCATTGCATCCTGAACATCCAATTTTGTTGTTTCAATAATTTTATCCATTAATGCTTTTTCTGAGGCCGCACGATCAGCGTTTGACTTTTGGTTATCAAGATATTTTTGAATATCTGCTTTTAATTCATCCAAGGTTTTAAACGGCCCTGCCTTTTGTGCAAATTCATCATTTAATTCAGGCAAAATTCTTGTTTTAATCTCATTAATTTTACATTTGAATACTGCCGGCTTGCCTGCAAGCTCTTTTTGATGGTAATTTTCAGGGAAAGTTACATTAATTTCAAACTCTTCATTTAACGGTCTGTCAACAAGCTGGTCGGCAAATCCGGGAATAAAACCTGAATTAGCTAAATCCATTGAATAATTTTTAGCATCGCCATGTTCAATTTTTTTGCCGTCGGCAAAACCCTCAAAATCAAAGACAATTACATCATCTTTATTTGAATTTCTATCTAGAACAAGCTCCAGTTTCGCAGCCTGTTTGCGTAATGTTTCTAACTGTTCACCAACAGCATTTTCAGGCTGTTTTAACCCGCCGACTTCAAGAGTCAAAGATTTGTAATCCCCTAAAGTAATTTCCGGCATTAGTTCAACTTTTGCTGTAATTTTTAAATCTTCACCAATTTTAAAATCATAAGATTCAACATAAGGCTGTGTTGCTACATTAAGTTTATTTTCCTCTATTACCTGACTCATTATTTTAGGTAATTCGCTCTCCAGGGCTTCATGTTTAATTCTATCTTCACCGATATTTTGTTCAACAATATTTCTCGGCGCTTTACCTTTTCTGAATCCCGGGATATTTACATATTGTGCAAGTCTTTTACAAGCCTTATTATATGCATCTACGGCATCCTGTGCCGGAATTTCTATATTAATTTTTACTACATTTTGTGGTTCTTTTTCGATTGTTGCTTTCATTTTTATACCTCTATTACTCCTTTTAATACCCAAATAGAGTACTACAAACATGCAATAAGTGCAACATTTATATAATATTAAAGGGTAACACATTGTTAATATTTGTAACTTTTTCATACAATAATGACAATTTTTTATATTCACCGGTTTTATACAGAGAAAAAGGAGGTTTGTATGAATTTAGTACCGGAAACTACTGCACCGCAATTCAAAGGAATGCTTGTTGTACACGCAAAAGACAGACAAGGAGGTATGTCAACAACAGCTATTAACACAAAAGAAATTACAACAATACACAATGAAAAATATATAGATAGAGAAGAAGATGACGATGATGATGTAAAAATTGTTGACGGCGCGTATATGACGCTTAATAACGGATGCAGCGTTAAAGTTTTTGCTCCTGTTGATAAGGTCATAGATGCTTATCTCCATGCTTCAGAAGAAGGAGTATATGAAATAGACGCAAAGTATCCCACTCTCCTTCAAAAACCCTTATTTGGCTAAACTAATATTTACATTAAAAACAAGGCGGGCCTTTGACCTGCCTTGTTTAATAATAATTATTTGTTATTGTTAACTGTACTTTTAATATGCAGTTCTCTTAACTGTTGTATTGAAGCTTCGCCCGGAGCGTCGCTCATAAGGTCTTTAGCGCTTGCATTTTTGGGGAACGCTATTACATCGCGGATTGAATCCGTACAGCACAATAGAGCAACAAGTCTGTCCAGACCGATTGCAAGCCCTGCATGCGGAGGTGTTCCGTATTGAAGCGCGTTAACCATAAATCCGAACTTTTCAGCCGCTTCTTCTTCTGTCAACCCGAGAGCCTTAAATATTTTCTTTTGAACTTCTGAAGAGTGGATTCTGACCGAGCCGCCTCCGAGTTCTGTTCCGTTATACACAATATCATACGCGATTGATTTAACATTTCCTAAGTCACCGCTGTCCAGCTTATCCAAGTCCTCAAGATTCGGAGAAGTGAATGGATGGTGCATCGCCATATATCTGCCTTCTTCTTCAGAATACTCAAACATCGGAAAATCTACAACCCAGAGAAGATTGTGTTTATTTTCGTCAATAAGGTTCAAAGATTTACCAAAATGCAATCTCAATCTGCCCATAATGTCATAAACAAGTTTCGGCTTGTCAGCGACAAAGAATATGATATCACCTGCTTCAGCGCCTGCTCTTTCCTGAATTTGTTTTGCCTGCTCTTCTGTTACAAACTTAAGTACAGGAGATTTTGCAGAACCATCTTCTAAGTAAATAATATTTGCCAAAGCTTTTGCACCAAATGACACTGCAAGTTTTGTAATATCATCAATATCTTTTCGTGAATACTTAGCACCGCCGGGGATTCTTATACCGCGGACAATACCGCCGGCTTGAAGTGTTTTCTTAACAATCTCAAACTCTGATTGAAGAATAATATCACCAATATCAAACAGTTCTAAGCCAAAGCGTGTATCAGGTTTATCAGAGCCGTATCTATCCATTGCTTCCTGCCAGGGCATTTGAATAAACGGAGGTTTAATTTCTACACCGGCCGCCTTAAACGCTTCTACAAGCAGGCCTTCTACAGTATTAATAACATCCTGCTGCTCTACAAAAGACAACTCCATATCTATCTGCGTAAATTCCGGCTGTCTGTCTGCACGCAAGTCTTCATCACGGAAACATTTTGCAATTTGATAATACTTTTCAATCCCGCCGACCATTAACAATTGTTTAAAGATTTGCGGAGATTGCGGAAGCGCAAAGAATTTGCCTTCCTGAACTCTTGATGGCACAAGATAGTCACGCGCACCTTCCGGAGTAGTTTTTATAAGAATAGGAGTTTCCACTTCCAGAAAATCCTGTCCGTTCAAATAACCTCTTACAGCCTGAACAATATTATGTCTGGTTTTAAGGTTATGAAGCATTTTTTCGCTTCGAATATCCAGATATCTGTATTTTAATCTTATATCCTCAGAAACATTCTCATCACCGATTGCAAAAGGCAGAACTTTTGATTCGGCAAGGATTTCAATAGATTCAGGATACATTTCTACCTGACCTGTCGGATATTTTTCATTATATGTTTCTTCCGGCCGTCTTGTAATTTTTCCTGTAACAGTAATAACGTACTCACTTCTGACTTTTTCAAGTGCTTTATGCACATCAGGGTTTATTTGAGGATTAGCAACTATTTGGAAAAAGCCGCTTCTGTCCCGCAATTCTACAAACAAAATTCCGCCCAAATCTCTGACTGTTGAAACCCAGCCGGATAATGTAATCTGTTCACCAATATTATTTAGATTTAACTCACCGCAATTATGCGTTTTAAAACGTGTCTTCAATTTCATTTCTCCCTATAAAAAGTATTTGCTCTAAAATTCTAACAAAAACAAAATTAATTGTGAAGTTTTAACAAAAAATAAGATAAATATTTAGTTACTCCTCCATATGGAGTATATTTTTTATTTAAATTAAAGCTTCAAACTTATTCTTCCGTAAATTATAGGGAAGGAGAAACAAATGTCCAAACAGAAAAATAATCAACAATTCATGATATTAGAAGATTTTAAGCCTGAAACAGTAATCGAATCTTTTAACAAATGCATCAATAAATCAAATTGTGAATATATGACTGTAGACATTTCTTTTCTTAATATAATGGATGCAATGCGCGTATCAACACTGTGTGCCGCAAACCATTACGTTAAATATCCTAACGGAAAAATTAACTGGTATGTATCCTCGCCCCAGGTCGAGTGTTTTTCAAAAGCGCTTAATCTCGGAAATTCTAAATATCTGGTAAAAAATAATAACACAAGAAGCCTCAAAGAGGCACGATAGCACATAATAAATAAAACCCGGGAGGATTAAATCTCCCGGGGTATTTCGTTGGCTCGAAATTAAGATGTTTGCAGAGTAAATTGGAAATAGTGTGAGAATTTGGAGTTCACTACTTTGTTTTAATTTTTGTTATAACAGACAGCCCCGGCAGCAAAGTATAACCGCTTATATCTTCATCAAAAACTATTTTTACCGGCACCCGCTGTACTATTTTTACAAATGAGCCGACCGCATTCTCCGGCGGAAATAAACTTGCTTTTGCACCGCTGCTTTTCTGGATAGTGTCAATTTTCCCTTTGAAAACTTTACCGGGGACTGCATCTACTTTTATCTCTACCGGCATATCCTTTACCATGCCTGCAATCTGTGTTTCTTTGTAGTTAGCCACGACCCACAAATCATCAGGCACGAGAGTAAATAGCGGAGTTCCCGGTTGTACAAGCATTCCTTTTTCAACTTTCCGGTTAACCACAGTACCATCCTGCGGTGCAATCACATCTGTATATTCAAGCGCTAGGGCAGCCTGATCCATCTGAGCTTTCAATGCAGCTAAATCAGCATCTGCAACATTGGAATTATCTTTGGAAAACAAAGACTGCTCCGCACTTATTAGTTTAGCTTTTGCAGATTCAAGTTTTGTTTCGGCCTTATCCAACGTCTGTTTGGAAACAGCTCCTGCGGCATAAAGTTTTGTATACCTGTCGACATCTGTCTGCGCAAGTTCTATTTCAGAATTGGCAGCATTTAGTGATGCTTTTACGTTTTGCTGGTTTAAAAGAGCTTTTTCATACATAGCTTTTGCCTTATCAAATGCCACGATATAATCACGTTTATCAATTCTTGCAACAACAGCACCGGCTTTAACAGGCTTGTTATCTTCTACAAGAACTTCAACAATCTCACCGGATACTTTCGGCGCTACTGATACAGTTACTGTTTCAACATAAGCATCATCTGTAGACTGATATTTTGACATCTCATACGCAGCAAAACCAATAATTATTACCGCCAGTACAATTAAGAATATTGTAATTTGTTTTTTTGGTCTGAATTTATTTTTAATATGTATTTTATCACTCATTTTCTGTTTTCCTCTGCTAAATCTGGGTTATCAAACTTTTCCCTAATGTTTTTTGTAATTTCTTTAATGTTTCGCAAGTTTTTTCTATCTCTTCTTCCGGCACAGAATCATGTACAAACTTCAGTTCTTCCCGGATTTCATTTGAAACGGATTTTAAAATATTTTCTCCATCCTGTGTAAGGGTAATTTGTTTTATAGGGCGGTTGTTTCTTGTAACAAGAGTCCTTAGAACAAACCCTTTATTTTCCAGTGATTCTACCAGCCGGCCGGTGTTTGACCTGTCTTTCAATATAAGTTTTGCCAAATCTCTCTGACAAATTCCTGGATTGCAGTAAATTACGTCTATCGCAGCAAATTCATCAATCGTAACCGGATAATTTTTCGCCGTAAAATACTGCACCCCGAACATCTGAAAGCATTTTGCCGTATGCAGCAGTTCATAATATAAAGAGTCTGTATAATGTTTTTCTTTATTCATAATTCAAATCTTAATTCAAATGTGTTGCTTTTATTACATGTTGCATTTGCAACATATTTATGGTATCATTCTTTTGAAATAAATGCAAGTATATTTTTTTTAAAGGAATAAAAATGAAAAGAGTTATAGCTGGTTTAATAATATTATCATGTTTTTACGCAAATACCGTACCCGTAATTGCTGCACAAAAAGTAGAAAAAGCACAGATTGAAGCTACAGAAAACGGACAGCAGCACAAAACGACGCGCGCAGAAAAACGTGCATTAAAAAAAGCGGAAAAAGAAGCAAAGAAAATCAAACAGGCAAAAAATAAACTTGATTATATAAACATGCCCTGGTTTGAACAATTTAATGATGAATACTTAAACAGCTATATTTTAAAAGCCATAGTTAATAATAAAGATGCACAAATGGCAACAATTGCAGTAGATGAATATTATCAGGCCGCGCGCGCCCAGCTTGCGGGAGAATTACCAACAGTAAATGCCGGATTTTTACCCGCATACACCCAGAGCGACATGCTCGGGCCTTATGACGGATGGTTTTTCGGTCTGCCGATTCTTGTTAACTACGAAGCAGACCTGTTTCTAAAAAATCACGACAAAACAAAATCTTCAAAAAAACTATATGAAGCTTCCATCATCGACGAAAGGGCTGCGTACATAAGCGTTGCAGCAACTGTTGCCAGTGTATATTTAAATATTGTTAAACTGGATGAAGTTATTGATATTCAAGAAGAAATTGTAGAATTACGAAAAGAAATTTTTGAGTTAATGCAAATCTCTAATGAAGAAGGCATCGTATCAACATCAGATCTGGTTAAAGCACATAAATCCTACGTTGCAGGGCAGTCTGAGCTAACAGATTTAAAGAAAAACCGTTCTATGCTGTTAAACCGGCTAGCCGTACTTATCGGCGAAAGCTCTGATAAAGCAGAAACATTTGAGCGTGCTAAATATTCAGATATAAAATTTGCAGGTACTATTCCGGATGAAATTCCGTCAGTGATAATTACCAAACGTCCGGATTTTATGAAGGCAGAGAAAATGGTTGAAAAATCGGGAATTGATGTACGAGTTGCAAGAAAAGAATTTCTACCAGCAATAAATATCGGAGGATTCGGGTTATTCAATGCCTCTGATTTAGGCAGCTTATTTACTACAAATAACTTAATCTGGGGATTAAGCGGCGGGATTATGGCAAACCTGTTTACCGGCGGAAGGAAAATTGCAAACCTTAAGATGAAAAAAGCCGAATATGAAAGAGTTTTAAAAAACTACGAGAAAACAAATCTTGTAGCAATACAGGAAATAAATGATTCAATGGTTTCAATAAAGAATGACCGGAAAAAATTTGACGATAATACAAAAATCCTTAAACTGGAGATTCAGGATTACAAACTTGCAGAACTTAAATATCAGACAGGGGTCATGTCTAAGCTGGATTTAAACCAGATGAGAGAAAATCTGCTTGATGTGAATAAATTAATTGTGGACAATAATTGCGAATTATGGGTAGATTATATTTCGCTTTATAAAGCAACCGGCACGAGTTTATAAGATAAAACTTGTAATTTAATTCTCTTATATTACAATATTTAAACGGAGATTTAAATAGGATAGCCCCTTTTATGGAAGATAAAAACGCAGCAAATATTAATGATATTTTACATGCGGCAGGAAACGATTTTCCCGTGTTCTATAACAGCCGGTATGATTTAGGGAAACACCTGACAGCGTTGGAAGAAAACGAGCAAACAAATCTTAAAGGACATTTCACGCTTGCAAAAATGAATATTTCAACCAAAAGTGTTACACCCCCTGAGGTAAATTTAAGCAAGCCTAAAAGAAATTTTTTATTTATAAAATAATTTGTAAAGCTCCTTCACCGGCAGAGCAGGGTGCAATTTATTGCACAGAAAATCAACAACTACACTCCTTCCCCGGATTGGGGATGAGCAGGATGGGGGACAATCTTTGGGGGTCGCACTACGAAAAACCACTCTCCACCCTTTTCCCACACCTAATTGGGGCGGAGATTCAATAATATAATTCCTTCCCCGACTTGGGGAAGGACAGGATGGGGGACTGTCCTTGATTTTGACTCTAAAACCGTTCCCCACCCCTTCCCCCGCCCCGAGTTGGGGCGGGGGATTAATGCAGGGTACAATAAAAAATGGGGCGGGGGAGCAGAGAAGGTTTCAACAGTGAATCAGGATATAATACTTATATAACGCCTTTTTAGCTCAAAATATTAAAAAACTTAAAATTTTGCCAATATAAGTATTGCAAAAAATTACACTTTGATGTATAATGCATGGGTCAGAGGTCTAAGTGTAGGAGAAATATATTATGGCAACCGTATCACCGGTGAGCTTTGGACTTACAACTCCAAGGTATACACCACAAAATTCAAAACAACAAAATACAAATACTCAATTTGCTTCAACTCACAAATATACTGGTGATGTTGTTCCAAATCAAAAATCAGCACTTGCTGTACTTTTAACATCCGCAATGCTTTGCACTGTTGCGATTGTTAATCTCATTAAAGCCGGGAGATAGCGAAAAACTTTCTCCCCGCTAAAAACGGGTTCCTTCCCGTTTTTCCTCCTTTATAAATTAGTTTTTTTCGCCTCTGATTTAGTGTTTTTAGTACAGTTATTCCAATAAATTTGTTTTTACAAAAATATACATTTACAAGCTTTTTGAAATAGTTTACTATAGAATATATACAAGTAGTAATGGAAGTACTGATTTAATGATGGAAACGTTTGAACTGACAAATTACAATTTCTATTCTTCAAGGCTTGATATGGAACTGATTTCCAATATAGTAGACGCCCTTAAAGAAATTATCAAAGAAGACAAAAAAGAAAAACAACCGCTTTTTCTCAAAATATCCGACAATTTTATTATGAATATCGCAAGAAAAGTTGTTCAGGAAAAGAAAAAAACTTTTCTAATCGGCATAACAGGCGAAAGCGCCTCCGGTAAAACAGTGTTCGTTGACAATACAATTGCTGCCTGCATTAGAGATAAACGCGAAGGAATCTATACAGTTATCCGCTGCGATGACTACTATAAAGATACATCTAAAGAACTTATTGAAGCCGGCAGCTATGAAGAACTCTTTAAAACAGGTTTTAGCTTTGATACCCCTGATGCCATAGATTTAGCGTTAATGAAACAGCATATGGCCCTACTTAAAGAAGGAAAAACAGTTGTTTCACCAAAATATGATTTTAAAACTTGCGTTTCTGATCCAAACGGCGAGGTCAAAAAACCGGCAAAAGTTATCCTAACGGAAGGTCTTTATGTTTTAAATGAAGATGTCCGCGATATTCTTGATATTAAAGTGTACGTATTTACACCCATTGATGTAATTAAAGAACGCTGGTATAAACGCGCTGTAACCCGCGGTAAAACAGGTGCCGCCGCGGATATGCAATTTGCCGATGTAAACGCTACCGCCCAAAGATACATTAGGCCTACTTATCAGATTGCTGATTGTGTTATTAATGGCATGGTTGATAAAGAATATATTAAAGTTATCACTGATAAGATTTTCCAAAAACTATATGAAATCTGTGCTTAAAAACACTTACTCATCCTCATAAGCCGGAATTGTAGTAATATATTCCGTACTAAATTTGTATACTTCCATACTCTTTGAAAAATAGTCTTTATAAAATCCGGCCTTCTCTTTTAAAGAATTCCAGAATAACTTTCTATCAGGAAGCTGCTCCCATACTACAGGCAAATAAACCCCGCGCTTGCCTTTATCCATTAGGATTATCCCGTAAGGGTATATCTTTGATAATAAATCTTGCTCATCTTTAAAAATAATCTGCTCCGGCTCAGATAATATTGATATAGAAATATTTAAATCGTTATACTCCTCAGGCCTCAACGGCTCAAAACGAGGGTCAAAAAAAGCAGCAGACTGAGCATTAGCAGTAATATCATTAATCAAGGGTTTGTCCGAATAAATTGAACCTATACACCCGCGTAAATGCCCAGTAATCTCCAATGTTACAAATGACGCTCCATACTGCTGTAAAACTGCCGGAGGATATTCGGCAACATACTTTTGCCCCTCAAAACCTTTTATAATACTTTTCTTACACTCATCTATTAAATAATCAGAATAAAACCGGCTTATATATTCCGTCTTTTTCCCCTCATAAAGCATCCAAGAACCATAACCAACAACTTTTGTCTTATCCCCGGATATATCTCCTGAATTATACATCTCAAGACGTATCATACTGAATCCGCGGCTGCGGGCAAACCCGGTTAATGCGCAAACACCAATCCCCCCGCAAGCCTGCTCTGAAACAAATTTCTCAATATGTCCGCTCTCTATCATCCACGCAGTATAATTATCAGTCTGGCGCGCAACATTATCCGGATGATAATGGCTTAAATCCGACGATATAACAAAACAAGCCCTATCCCAAAATTTTTCTATAAGCGCCGTAATCTCATCTGCTGAACTTTTTCCCACTAATACTGGTATAATACGAACCCTGTGAAGCCCCTTAAGCAAATTTGCCGCATTAATTATCTTCGTATTATTTGTATAATATTGAATAAACGGTATCTGAACTTCTATTGAATGCTCTTCCTCAAATGGAGTATTGTTAACATAACACCCGAACTCATCCTGAATCTCCTGTACAAACCCTCGATTTACTTCCATACTCCCGAACGGAGTTTCAAATTTGTCATACTCCGGCAGCGCAAACCCTTGAAAATCATAATGGTGCGAAGGTGCAATAATAAAAACATTTTCTCTAAATTTTAAATGTTCAAATCCATAATTCATTGCATGTCCGGAAAATTGATATCCCGCATGTGGTACAATTACAGCATTAGATTTATACAATGCCTCCTTGCCGCTCGCAAACTTCTTGATTAAGCTCGATAGCTCATTCATATCAGAAGGGTAAAAAAGCCCTGAAACATTTGGTGTTTTTACTGTTACGTTACTCATAGATTCAATAGTATTATACACTAAAATAGAGTAATTAAAATACAAAATAAAAAAAGCGATTTGCATTTGCAAATCGCCTTCTGTAATAACTGCCCTTGGCCAGACTTGAACTGGCACTGAGGTTGAGCCTCAATTGGATTTTAAGTCCAACGCGTCTACCGATTCCGCCACAAGGGCAAGCATGTTTTGTTTGTTTGTTTTTTTATTTATTTGTCAATTTCTCCACCTACCGAAGAAGGCGTCTACCTCCCCTCTCCTCGGATGTGACATTTAGTCACCTCCTCGTCGGCAGAGTGCCACAAGGACAAGCATGTTTTGTTTGTTTGTTTTTTTATTTATTTGTCAATTTCTCCACCTACCGAAGAAGGCGTCTACCTCCCCTCTCCTCGGATGTGACATTTAGTCACCTCCTCGTCGGCAGAGTGCCACAAGGGCAAGCACATTATGTTTGTTTTTTTGTATTTACTTGTCAATTTTTCCACCCATCGAAGAAGGCGTCTACCTCCCCTCTCCTCGGATGTGACATTTAGTCACCTCCTCGTCGGCAGAACCCCACAAGGGCAAAGTCATATTATAATTCTAGCATAAAAATAAAAATGTCAAACAGTTATGTTTAACACATCGTTTTTTATTAATGTACAAGAACCCGTCAGGCTAAATAAAAATCATTTAACCTGACGGTTATTATTCAGTTATACACGATGTTTTTATTAACAAGTTTTAAATCACAACACCTCTATTTTTACTATTCCTCTTTTTGCTTTAATGCATCAACTATTTCATTAATAACATCGCTGTTTTCAGAGTTCTGAGATTGATTTTCCTGCTCTTTTATATTTAGCCATTCTCTTATATGTACACCTAGCTGATGTGCAATATAAGCACCACCCCCTCCATAGGTTAGGGTTTCGGAAATAGCTTTTGCAAGCGCGCCGCCTTTTCCTACAAACGGTACCACTCCTGTTTGTCTTAACTGATTTTTTTCTTCATCAGTCATTGGGCGGAGTTCATATTCTTTACCATTCACTTCCGCAGTATTTCTCTCAAACCCATCTTCCACATTTCCCCAGTTTGCATTATTATTCAGTCCTGACTGAATTTGGATATTGCGCTCTCTGCACGCTTTTTCCAATTGTTTTTCCGACATATTGTTTACTATCTCAGGTTTTACTCCGTTTGATATCAACTCCTGCCTCATTTGTTCTACACGTCCGCTCATACTTCTTGTTTCCTTTCTTTTTGTACTAACAATTAAGATGAAACGCCTGATGCGAAAGCATCATCCGGTGTTCGAGCGCGAGGCGGCAGAGGGCGAAGGTTTGACTACGAAATGCTAGAAGCATTGAAGTAGGCAACCGTAGACCCGTTTAATGCCGCCGAGCAAGAGAATCGCGCCAAGC
>CASDWH010000002.1 GCA_949284715.1 uncultured bacterium | reverse complement strand
GAGTTCATATTTTGCCTTATTATCCCATGCTGCATACTAAATTTTTTACAAAAAAAATATAATATACAAAGACTTAAGCCTCAATGGATTCAAAATAAATATTGCCTTAGAACTGCTCTTTTTTCTATTGGATTATTTCTGCTAATAAATTTAATTATATTAACTATTTGTTTTAAAATCTTATTTTCAATGTGACACTGAATATGATAAGGTAATATCTACCTATGAATATTGATAAATACTTAGAAAAAGTAACTAACCGCTTAAGCTTTAACTATTTTGCTTTTCAAGCAACTACATTATTTTGTGTCTTTGTCGCAAGTTATATTGCTATATTTCAATTTGTTGGAAATTTTTATATAGAAGACCTTTTTTTTTGTTTTCGAGCTTTTTTATTAACCCAAATAATAGTTGTTTTAGTCGTTACTTTTCTTGAATTTATCTTTTTTTCTGTTAGAAAAAAACTTTCTCAAAAATTATTTAGTAAATCTTTGATATTGATACACGTATTATTTACTTATTTGTTCTATTCAGTATTGATGTTTTGCCCGTATAAAGATTTTATAGCTTTTATAGCTATCATATTAGTATTTATTGCAGGATTTTTATTGTTTAAGTCTGTTGTTATATTCACTATTATTCCTGTCGTGTTTTTGTTTATTATTGAAACTATAAGAAAACTCAAACTGGAACCGATGCAATATATGAGAAATATCTGGGCCTTCAGCTTTGTAATAACAACATCCGTCATTTTATTTGTGATTATCGTTTTTGCTTTCTATTTTCAGCAGACCTGGAATTTCTCATAGTCGGGCAAATATAGCTTACCTCCTTTCTGTGCGCTGCATTGTAATTTTTTATATATTTCTGATTGTGCTGAGAGTTAAAAAATGTTAGTATTATTAAAGTATGAGAAAAAGAGATTTTAAACGAATATTCAATCTTATTGCAATAATTCTTATCTGCGGTTTTGGATACTGCTACTGGGGTTTTGAACCGGTGCCTGCAAGCAAATATGAAACTGTCAAAATGCAGCCCGGTCAAAATGAAGCGTATTATGTTCAAAACTGGTGTACAGAAGATTTTGGCAGGCGCGAGTTTATGTTATGGGACAGAACACGGGTCGACTGCCTCGCCCAAGATTACGCACTGGAATTTGATTTTGCTCACAAGTGGGCAGAAAGTGTCGGTCAATCTTTATACTATTCTATTATGACCAAACGCCAGCCCGGTGTTGTTTTAATTCTTACCAAATTCACTGACATTATTTATCTAAAACGCCTTGAAGCTATTGCTAATAAAGAGGGAATAAAAATTTTTGTAATAAAAGCATACTAGTCTGCTTAATCTTTCTTCATACCGGTTAAGAATAATCCGGCTTGTGTTATAATAAATTTGACCGGAGAGGATTTATTCCTTATGATGAAACGAAATGGGGGTATGTATGGATAGAAGTAATAAACCCGTGGTTAATTTGATATCAAAGCCCGAAAATCTGCTCAAAACTATATACACGGCTTGCAGAACGTGTTACAGTGCAGATTATCCGATTAATATATATAATTCAACTGATGATGAAGAAAAAATGCTTAAACTTATTGAACGCGTAATTTCTTCAGGACACTATTCTACAATTGAACATATTCAGGTCAGTTTTGCAATATCAAATGTATCAAGAGCCTGCACTCACCAGCTTGTAAGACATCGGCACATGTCTTTTTCTCAAAAATCCCAACGGTATGTTAAAGAAAAAGGGCAGTTTGATTATATTATTCCGCCGACAATTGAACGGAACCCGGAACTCAAAACTAAATTTGAAAATTTTATGGGCGAGATTTCAAAAATGTATTGTGAATTTGTTGAAGATGGAATTCCGGCAGAAGACGCAAGATTTGTTCTTCCTAATGCGGCCGCCAGTTCAATGGTCGCAAGCCTTAATTTAAGGGAGCTTATCCATCTTGCAAACCTCAGACTCTGCACACGCGCACAGTATGAAATAAGAACTCTTGTTAATATGATGTGCAAAGAACTTATTAAAGAAGAACCATGGCTTGCGAAATATCTTGTTCCTAAATGCGAGCGGCTTGGTTATTGCGACGAAGATAAATCCTGCGGCAGAATGCCAGTGAAACAATAACTATGAATAAAACGGACAAAAAAATAGAAGATATATTACAGCTCCCTGAATCCGAATGTATTTATGCACTAAATGAACTTATTGAGGAGTACAATTTTGACTGTCCTGAAGCAATTAAAGAATTAAAAGAAATTCTAAAAACATATAATTACGGAAATATCGGGCTTGCCCAAATAAATCCGATTCTTGGAAATATTCAATATAATGCGCAAAAAATTGTTAAACGTATAAAATACGCGGAAAACCTCGGCCTTGATATGGTTGTATTTCCCGAACTTACACTAACCGGCTACCCTATAGACGATATTATAGACAGACACCCCGTAGTCGTAGAAGAAAACATTAAGTGGATTAAAGAAATTGCAAAAATTACAGGAAAGACCCGCGCCCTTGTCGGATTTATTGAAAAAGTAAAAAGCAATACCGGAAGAAGATATTACAACGCTGCTGCCGTTTTAGGAGAAGGAAAAATAGAAAGTATTGTCAGAAAAACCCTCCTTCCAAATTATTCAGAATTTTATGATGCCAGATACTTTGAACCATCTCCAATCGTTGGCGCGCAGCCGCCTGAAACATTGTGTAATTTTCAAAAGCCGGTTGATTACCCGAAGTTAAATATTATAAACGGAAAGAAATACGGAATAACAATCTGTGAAGATTGCTGGAACAATAATGAGTTTTTTATCCCGAATCTTTATCACTCTGACCCTGTTAAAACTTTAGCTGATGAGTTTCCGGATGTTATAATAAATTGTTCTGCCTCCCCTACCCGTACAAAAAAAGAACAATTAAAACACAATATGCTGTCATATATTTCAAGAATGCACAAAACCCCTTTTGTGTATGTAAATCAGGTCGGCGCAATAGATAACAATTCTTTTGACGGTTCAAGCAGAGTGTATAACGCGCGCGGAGAGCTTCTTGCAAGAGCAAAATCCTTTGAAGAACAGTTTTTAATTGTTAACCCGATAAAAGGCCTCGGCAAAATTTACCCGCTTGCAAACGGACTCGAAAAAACATTACAAGAACCAAAAATTTTTACGCTTGATTATGAACCGGATTTAGAAAGAACTTATAAAACAATAATTCAGGGGATAAGAGATTATTTTGCAAAAACCGGCTTTAAACGTGCTGTTTTAGGACTATCAGGCGGACTTGACTCCTCCGTTTCGGCAGTCCTTGTTGCTGATGCGCTCTCTCCTCAAAATGTTTTTGGCGTTTCTATGCCGTCAAAAATTACAAGTAACGAAAGCAAAAACGATGCACAGACCCTGGCTGCAAATCTCGGAATTCATTTTGCGGTTGCACCGATTAAAGCAATGTATGAAACAGTTAATAACTCTTTGCAAGAACTTTTTACAACGATAGAAACGAAGTGGGATGTCCGGTACAAACATTCATTTACGCCGGATAATATTCAGGCCCGTTCAAGAGCAATGCTTCTGTGGGGTATAAGCAATGAATTCGGACAGTGTCTGCCTATTGCCACCTCTGACAAAAGCGAACTCTACATGGGTTACGCAACCGTAAACGGAGATATGTCCGGCGGTTTTGCTCCAATCGCCGATGTTACCAAAACAAAACTCTTTGCTCTTGCAAGATGGCTAAATAAAAACAGAGAAACTAAAAATGTTATTCCTGAAAGCATTATTCTTAAACGCCCCGGAGCAGAACTTGCTATTGACCCCAAAACCGGCAAACCTCTTATTGCAGAAGATGCGCTTATGCCATACGAGTTTATGGATGAGGTAATCTGGCGGATAGAAAATAAACACGAATCCTATAAAGAAATGTTTGAAACAGAGTTCCTTTATGAAAGGGAACACAATATATCTTTAGAACAAAAAACAGAATGGCTGGACAAATTTTATCGCAGAATGTCAACAGCGCTTTATAAGTGGTCAATCCTGCCGCCTTCTGTTATTGTAGATGCCCGCTCTATTAATAAAAATGACTACAGGCAGCCTATTACATCATCAAAAATAAACTACAAAGGTCAAACTACTGACGAAATTGAAAAAATTATCACCGAATGGATGTAATAATGTCAGATGTATTCCCCAGGTATACTTGCGCAACATTCTGGCATGGTGTATCATATATATATGTCAAGAGAGCTTTCTATAATAATTTTTGACAAAAATAATATATCAGCAGAATTAACTGATATATACTTAAAAGAGCTGGAATGTGTAAAATCGGTTAAGATTTATACGGATTATGTTAAGGGGTGTGAATCCTGTGCCGCACAACCACCAGATATTGTACTGCTTGACATAACCGAAAATATGGAATTCGGACTCGATATTACATCAAAACTTTCAAAATCTAAAATTCCGGTTATTATAACATCCCTCAACACAAACGCATCTACTATCATAAAAGCACTCAGATGCGGAGCTGTAGAGTTTTTGGCAAAACCCGTATTGAAAAACGAACTTCATTCCGTAATTGAAAAATTAGCCAATAACGGAGTTGAACAACACAATAAAGAATGCCGTATTATTACAGTTTTTTCAGGCAAAGGCGGCAGCGGGAAAACGACTACCGCCGTTAATTTGGCACTGGAACTGGCCCGGCTGACCGGCAAAAAAACAGTATTAGCTGATATGAATTTTTGTATGGGGGAAGCCGCCTCTTTTCTGAATATTAAAACTTCATTTAATTTCAGCCGAATGATTGAAAATATCGACAACATTAAACAAGATATGCTGTCAGATATGCTTGACAGGTATTCAGACACAAACTTATACCTGCTCTCAGAATCTGTTACCGGTCAGCTCTTATCAAGTATTGCATTTAACCATTTACTGCGTTTGGTTAAAATACTTAAAGATTCTTTTTCCTACATAGTCATAGATTTACCCACCGCAGCAGATGATAAAGTCTTTAAAACCCTCAAAATCTCGGATTATATACTTTATGTTACTCCGGTAAATTACAGTGCGTTAAAAAATACTAAAAATTCTATTAGTATTCTTAAAGAAAACGGGATTGCAAAAGAAAAAATAAAAATAATACTTAACCGCTATATAGAAAATGATGAATTAATTATCGAAGATATAGAAAAAGAACTTGGCACGGAAATTTATAAAAAAATTCCTAATAATTATTTTACAGTAATATCCGCAATAAACAAAGGAATTTCTGTTGCTGAAGAAAATATTAACTCAAATGTCGCAGAAAGTTTTAGGGAGCTGGCGGTAATGCTTTCTGACAATATTATTGAAAATAGTTTAAAAAATATAAGAGGCAGATATGAATATCAGATCACGAATTAAGAATAGCAAATACGACATTGATTTAGCAGAACTAAAATCAGTACTGCTGGATACAGTAGCAAGATGCGGATATACAACAAAAGAAGAAATCGGCAAGCTTGTAGAAGCAGAACTGCGAAACCACGAAAATTTAAGTGTTAGCAGCTATGATTTGCAAAAACTGATTACCTTCTTAGTATCAAGCGTTAATGCTTTTGAAGTAATAACTGATGTTTTTGATAATGAAGAAGATGTAGATACTATATTTGTAAATTCTTTAACCAATATAGTTATAGAAGGCAAATCTGGAATAAGAGATTTGAACCTTACCATAGCTGACGGAGATAAGTTTGTAGAAGAAATTATAAAAAATTGTACTTATACTAAAGAAGAAAACGGAGCAATAATTGATGCCGTATCGCCAACCGGAGTACGCTTTCATATAATGTTAGAACCGCTTGTTCCTGCACCGCCTGTAATGGTAATAAAGAAGTTCAAGCCGCAGATTGCTAATTTTCAGTCCCTAATAGACAATGATTTTATCATTGATAAAATGGCGGACTTCCTGTCTTTGGCAGTCAGTTCGCAGCGAAACATAATTGTAAAAGGACTTCCCAACAGCGGGAAAACGACCCTGCTAAACGCTCTTGTATCCAAAATAAGACCTGATCAGCGCATTGCACTGGTATCTGATTTCAATGAAATTAAATGTGCAAATAGTAATATCGTTAATTGCAAATTAAGAAATCTAAAA
The DNA here is from genome assembly GCA_949284715.1 of uncultured bacterium. Lineage (GTDB taxonomy): Bacteria > Cyanobacteriota > Vampirovibrionia > Gastranaerophilales > Gastranaerophilaceae > CALUTH01. Next base: position 58,695 of record CASDWH010000002.1, on the reverse strand, counting down.
GTATCCGAACTTTTAAAACTCCTGCCTCAGCGTATAGTTGTAGACGGATGTAACAATCCTGACATCGTAAAAGAACTAGTAAAATCAGATATGACCGGATTAATCATTTCTACAGACAATATCTCGGAGGATTTCTGCAAGATACCCGCATCTGTTACAGTAACACTAAAAAAACTAAGCGACGGAACAAGAAAAATAGTTTCTGTTACTGATGAACAAGAAGAATTATTCAGGTTTGACGCAGATTATGTCGAAAACGGAAAAGTCATAGGTAAATTTGAAACATTGCGAGAAATTCCAATATACGAGGCAAATAATGAGGATTATGAATTAGAGGAATTAGCATCGTTATCAGAGAAACTAACAAATAAATAAAAAAAACAGGGTTGATTATCAAATATTTTAATGTTAGACTTAATTTGTCAGTCATGTACGCAATATACAGCATACGGGTGCGGTGTTAAGCGATTTGACAGGCGATAGCACCCCGGGGCTATTGAAAACCATGCAGCGCGCACTGCGTAGCAGTGCAGGCGATAGCGCAAGCCCTGGACTTTTTGAAAACTAAATAATCTTTTGTCGTCACGGGCCTGTGGCACTCTGCCGACGAGAAGGTGACTTAATGTCACGTTCGAGGAGAGGTAGGTAGCGCGCACTGCGATAGCAGTGCTGGCGGTAGCGCAAGCCCAAGACTTTTGAAAATTGAATATAACTTTTGTCGTCACGGGCCTGTGGCGCAGCGGTAGCGCAGGGGACTCATAATCCCTTGGTCGTGGGTTCGAATCCCTCCGGGCCCAAATTTTTCTAATAGGAGCCGGGAGGCTCTTTTTTAGCATAAAACCCTAAAACGCGCTAGAATCAAAGGAGAGGTGTCCGAGTGGTTTAAGGTGCAAACCTGGAACGTTTGTGTGGGGGTAACTTCACCGCGGGTTCGAATCCCGCCTTCTCCGTTTTTTAGTCCGCAAACTGAGAATCAGTGCAGATAAAAATTAAAAAACCGCCCACAGTGGGCGGTTTTTGGCATGTAAGAAATTAAAGAGAATTTTTCTCATCAAATTTTCGCAACTTTTCAAACTTTTCCTGCCCAAATTCTCTTTTTCATTTTTTCGAGGTGCAGATACAAACAAAAATTCATCAATTAATTCGCATACTAATTCATTTTGATAAATACTAGACATACTCATCCTCCTCATCAATGATTTTAATATTTTCAAGAGGAGTGTTGTAGCGTTTACCTCTTTTGTCAACACAAGTGGCAAAATCCACTTTCTCATTCGAAAATTCATTTACCCATGTGCTAATCAAAAGACCGATTTCTTTTGTTGTGAGGTTATAAATCCTTGTTCCGAATAATAAATAACATTTTTCTGTCATAAACACTTCCTTTCTTCAAAACATACATCACTCTGAAGTCAAGAAGTTTCAAGGATTTGTATCAAAACAGAAATATTTACTTTATATCCTTTATTTCAAAATCTTTGATATTCAAGCCGTTATAATGTATTTTGATTGCATCGTAGAGAGTTTTACAGCTGGGGTGAATTCCCTCTAAATGATATATTCATGTATAAATAAGGTGCGTATGATTGATATTCTATAACTGAACTTGTTGAATGAAATACTTGTTTATCAGCCATTAATCCTTTACTTCAATAACTTTTGCAGTTATAGTATTGGATGTCGCAACTATACGTGTGCCGTTGACTGTGACAATAGCGTTGTCACCAAGGTCCTGATTGTAAGTCGCAAGCCGTTCAACACCGTTATTGTCAACAGTGATTAATCCAAAGATTTCGGCAATGTTGCTGGTTCCTGATTGGATATTGACGTAAGAAGCGCCAAGCGAGTTTGAGGTAATAACCATTTTGCCGTTAATGTTATCCCAGTAGGCAGAAGCGTTTGCATCTTCGTTCCGGTTAATTTCGTTAACCAAAGAAGAAATAGTTGTGTCTTTAGTAATGGTAAATTCAGCGTTACCGATGGTGAAGGTGCCTTCTGTGACGTTACCTAACCGGAATAGCCCGGACGTCGTGATTTTAGAATTTGCGGAAGCCCTGTATAAAGAAGCATTACCTACGATTTTATTAGAGCCGTTTGAATCTAAATCAAAGATTGTAGCAAGATTGGTTGTATCGGTGGAGGTTCCGATAAAGAGTTCCACGCCGTCAGCGGCAGTGAGCGTAAATCGTCCGTCAGAGGTGAGGGATGCTGTGACTGAACCGTTGGTTGCTTGAGAAATGCGCGAGATAACGTTAGCTATGGTGTCTGTTGAATCAACGTAAACGTTTTTAATAGCGCCGTTAACACCTATTGAGAGGTCTCCTGAAACTACACCAAGTGTTTCAAGGTCCGTGGAGTTATCGGCGTAATTTACGATTGAAAGGTAGCGGATTTCATCCTGTACTATTTCTATCGGGTCAGTGTTTTGCATCCAGTCTTCAACAGCGTTGAAGTTCATTTTAAGGGTGTCGATAATATTTGAAGAACCGCCGGTGATTTGTATTGAGCCAAGACCGTTATGAACTGTAATAACGCCGTCTTCAAGGTATGCTGTCAGCCCGATATCTTTAAATCTTTGAATAACATCACCGACGGTGTCGTCTTCATCAATGTTAATAACTTCATTGGTGAGGTTTCCGTCTTGATCGTAGAGTGAGAGGTAGAGCGAGCCTTTAGCTTTTTTGTCCGCTGTATCAAAGTAGGAAACAAGTGTATCTTCGGTAACTAAGTATACTTCGTCTTCAAGTACCAGAGTTGTGCCGGAGTAGGTTGCTTTAGTAATATTGTCGTCAAGCCCCCATTCGGTAACTAGGTTTGATGTTCCGTCTTTGAGTGTAACATTGCCTATGGACTCAATGGCTATTTCGCCGTTAGAGTTAATATCGCCAGCAATACCGTATGCTGATAAGGCGTTAAATAGTTGCGCAATTGTGGTATTGTCTTCAATTGCAATTGAGGCGGTGATTTCTCCGTCTTTCAAGACATTAATGTAACCTGTTGAGACGCCTAAATCAGTAATTCTGGTATTGCGGTCCGCAATATAGGTCGGATTGGTGGTTAGTTTCGGAGAGATATAAGAGATAACTTTTTCTGTCTGGATATATGTCGGTGCAAATCCGTTGAGGGCGGAGGCGAGTGTGCCCGTAAGTTTAAACGTATTATCTTCGCTTGTGGCGGAGAATATACCGTTATTGATTGATGCGTCTATACCGAGAGATTTGAGTGCGTCAATAATATCGGCTATTGACTCATCTTTAGTGAAACCTATGGTTTGAACGGTGTTATTAATTTCAATACGGAGTGAGGCACCCGAAGCAAAGCCGAGGTCCTGCAGAGTGGTTGTTTCGTCTGTGGTGTGTGTTGTAATAACTGTCAGAACCCTGGAATCCGTTTGTTCATAAAGGGTAGCCGATGATTGTGATTTGGTGGTCAATCCGAGTTTTGAGACGAGGTTTGAGGTTTCGTCCGTGATGTATTTATCAGAGTCGGATGTGATAACTAATTTGCCGTTTTCAAGTTTAGCGTCAAGGTCGTACCCCTTAAGCGCGTTAATAAAGTCTCCGATTGTGGTGTTCTCATCAATGGAGATTAAATAATCATATTCAACCGCTTTGTCAATTTGCCAGAGTCCTTCTGGGAGAGTGAGTGTATCGTGTCGTTCTGTGTGCAAACAATAAACATCGATCGGAACTGTGTTTTTCATATATAAAACACCCTTCTCATCTTCAAAAAATTCAACACCTTCTTTTATTTTTATTCGGTGTTCATTTCCTATGGTTTCAGATTCCGCAATCATTATTGAATCCTTATCGTTTCTTGCTTTTAAATTTTTAGGCAACTCGCTTAATTCTACAATTACACACTCGCCATGAAAATACATTCTTTTTTTACGTTTTTCTGCCATAATTTTTACTCCTTATAATTTAAATATTTTTTATTTCTTGCCAAGCTTCTTCTCAAGGAATAGCATTTTCAATATTCGCTGCACGTCTATCAATTTCTTCGATTTCAATTTGGGTAAAACTTGCCTTTTCCAATTCAATATCTTCTAATTCTTCTTTTGTTAATTCTCGGTTTCCCTCTGACATATTTTTATTCCTTATAATTTTTTCAACCTCTTGTAAACGTCGAGTGAAGTGTATTCTTGATAATAATGTTAGGTGAGAACTTCTTTATTCAATAATACCTGTATTAATCGCTCTTTATGCACAATATATAAAGTTTACTGACACAAAAATTATCAAGTTAAACTTTTATCAAATCGAAATATTTTTGTAAATTAAAGATTATTAATTGCCCTGTAAAATTCTTCGGCAACTTTTCTGTTTACATAATTCCAACTTTCGGCAAGGGTTGTTCCGGGTTGAAAAATATCAAGCAGACTTTGATTATCAACAACAATGTATTTTTCAACGTAGGATTGTAACTTTTTAATCCCTTCAGTAGCTCGTTCCATTCGATCGGGGAATTTGGGACTTATACTTATTTGGGTTTCGGAAGTAGCTATTTCAAGTCGACTTGGACTTTCAAATGCAAAAGGTTTGGTAACTATTGCGATTGTTTTTATTCCCTGTTCTTTAAACATTTCTGCAATCACAGGAGTTGCACCGGTTCCGCAGCCGCCGCCAAAACCAGCAATTAAAAATATAACATCCGGTTTGCCTGCTATTTCTCGAATTATATTTATATGTTTTAGTGCATATTCTTTTCCGACTTTAGGGTCTCCGCCACAGCCTAACGATTCATTATCATCTGAATAATATTCCCCGCTCAAAACATACTTGTTTCGGGTTTTAGCTTGTTTTAAACCCTTTTCATCTGAATTAATTACAACAAAATCAATATTTTTGCACTTGTTGTTTAAATACAAATAATCGACCATATTTTGTCCGCCATTACCAATACCCAAAACTTTAATTTTTAAATCTTTCATATCTTTATCCTTTCTGATCTTATTTTAGCTTATATATATGTCAGTATTGGTGATATTCATCACTTAAATTAAATAAATTTTCAAGTGATTGTGTCGGGGAAAATTTATTTTATGTCTTTTATTTCAAAATCTTTTATGTTCAATCCGTTATAACGCATTTTGATTGCATCGTAGAGAGTTCGACAGCGAGGATGAATTCCCTCTAAATGATAAACTCCTGTTGTTTGGTTTTTCATGTACAAATATGGTGCGTAAGTATATTTTCTTTTATCACTTTTAATCTGTCTCCAAGGTTTAATGATCCGTTGTGGTGGAAGTATTAAATGCATATCAATAATTTTATATTCCGATTTTGCCCACATTTCATTGTCAGGGTAATTTTCATAAGTATCTACGACTGTACCATATTGAAGCATTTTTTCAATACCTATTTTTTGTAAAAACAAACTTCTTGCATCTATGTTTTTTATAAATTTATACGTTTCGGGTTTTAGTTCATCAGCTGAAGCCTGTTCTATATAAGATAAACTTAAATTGTCAATACAATAACTATTATTATTTTCTGATTTTATAAATATTCCTAACCCTGTATTATAAATTTTATTACATTTATTATCATCAAAAACTGATAAATTTAACCGATTTATAATCCAAAAACAATCTTTATGTTTTACAATAGCAAAACCGCCATAAAAAGGCTCACACTTATTGTATTCAATGGGGATTACAATTTCACCGTTTTCGTTTATGAAACCTTCTTTTTTGTTATTTCTTGCAACATATAAATCGTCATGTGAATATTCATCTATAAACTCATACTCTTCTGACACTTCTTCACCATTCCAATTTAGTAAAACATATTTCCCTTCTTGTTTTTGAGCTTGAATAGAATTCGGATTCGGGCAAAGTGAAAGATATTCGCATGGAATAATCACTTTATTACTTCTTGCGTCAACCAACCCGTAAAGGTCTTTTTCATCAACTTTTTTCATTACATGGTAAACTGAGTAGCTGTCAGCGTTGCATTCAACATTGTCGAAATTAAATGGGATTACCACATTCTCATTGTAATCAATAAAGCCCCATTTACCATTAAGTTTCACGGGAAAAAGTTTTCCATATTTTGAACGGATTAAAGCATTTTCGTATTTGAAAGGAATTACAGCCCTGTTACTCATATCAATAAAACCGAATTTATCATTTTTACAAACAGGTGCATAATTTCCGTTAAAACACGAATAATCAGGAATTTCATATTCAAAAGGAATTACAATTTCGTTTTGTTTGTCGATGAATCCCCATTTGTTGTTTTTACAGACTGCTGCAAATCCATTTGAGAATGCACAATAATTCTCATATTGCGGTTCAATAATTTCCTCAGCCTCTTCGTTTATAAATCCCCACAAACCGCTTTGTTTAACTGCAAAACATCCATCCTCAACACCCAACTCAATAGCCTCGTAGGAGTTTAAAATCATATATGATAAATTTTGATAAACCTGAATAATATGATAGACATTTTTTAATTTTATAATAAATAAATCATTGTGTTTAGAGGTTAGTTGCTGAACAAGAAATGGTTTTTCATTTTCAAAATTTGCGACAATATTACCATCTTCATCCATAAAAAATGTTTCGTGCCAAGAGACATTTGTCCGTAACTTTTCGTGATGACAATTTATTTGTGCAAGCGGTCGATTTTCGGTTATAGGTAAAACTGCTTCAATGTTTTTGATGTTCATTTTATGTCCTTAAATTTTTATTTTCAATCTAGAATATCTTTATAACCGAATTCTTTTAATGTCTCATCTGTTGTAAAAGATGGGACTTTTCCTATATCTTTAGCACGTTTGTCCATTTCCAGTATTTCATCTTGTGAAAATAATTCATTAACAAATTCTTCCCAGTGGATAGAATTTTCGGTGGCACGTCTATCCATTTCTTCGATTTCTGCTCGGGTAAAGCCTGCTTTTTCCCATTCAATATCCTCCAATTCTTCTTTTATTAATTCTCGGTTTTCTTCTGACATCTTTTTACTCCTTATAACTTTTTTATTTCCCGACAAACATCGGCGGAATCATATTCCTGATAATAATGCTTAATAATAATTTCTTTATTCAAGATTATCCAGTCTTTGAGAGCTTGCATTTCGGCATCGGTAAAGACAATCTTTTTGTTTTCGTAATTGTCGAGTATGCCGTCAATGTACATTTTCACCCAGTTGCTGTTATATTTTGTGTTGCGGTCATTTTGAAAACGTAAGAATGGAGGCTCCTCTTTATTTTCAATGCACCTCAAATGTACACACATCGGGAGTCCTGTTTCTTCTTGGTTAAGCGGAGTTAAGAAGAAACTTTCCGCATCTTCCACTGTTTCAAATGGTTCAACACACCGACATAAACCTGCCTTTACATATTCATCTTTTAAAGTTTTTATTTCTTTGAAATTTTTCATTTTTATACTTTCTTTTTAAAATGTTATTTTATATTTTAAATTTAAAGTACGTCAATTTTGGTGTTATATTTTAAAGTTCTATAAAATATGCATCATCTTGATCTAATTTGCGGATAAATAAATATTTCCCACCGATATAAACATTTGCATTATAGTTTTCCTTATCAAGAGTCAAAATTTCTTTTAAAGTTTCTATTAATTCTTCCAGTGTTGCCATAATTCCCTTTATAAAAATGTATACAATTTATCAATTGTCCAGTCTGGTTCGTGTGAACCTGTCAAAATAGCTTTAATAATGTCTTTAGGCAAAAACCTCAGTTTCATCAACCTGTAAATATGAGTATTGGCTTTTTGTTCTGAGGTTAATTTATTCTCAAACATTAGTTTGTGGTAATAAAAACTTTTCACGATTGCATCAAGAAGAATTTTATTAACCGTTTTTTGTTTAACATCGCCAATAATCAACTTGCTTCCGTTTTTTGTTGTGGAACTTATTCGGATTTTATAATCCAATTCTACTAAAGAATTTTTGTCATATTTTTGTTCAACCGGTAGATGAGTCCCGAAAATCATATATTCTACTGCTTCTTTTGTAAGTGTTTTTGAAACCGTTATCAAAACTGATTGGCTTGAAATTTTTGCTTTAATAAGCATGTGTCTTATAAAATCTGCATTGATTTGTTTGGACTCAATTTGTTCAAAAATTATTTTTTGCTGACTTACAGAATAATTTGTAAACAATTTTTGCAGAAGTTTTTTATTAAATACAAATTCTTTAACTTTTTCTGTAACAAAGTTTTCGATTTCACCAGCAGATATTTTGGAAACAGAACCGATATCTTGTGAGCGGTTTTGAATTTGTGCTTGGCTTACATAATAACGATAACGCTTACCTTGCTTATTACTATGAGTAGGCGACATATAATTATCTTTATCGTCAAAAAGTTTTCCTTTTAATAACGAACCACTTGCGGCATTTGTAGAATTTTTGCGTATTAACGCATTTTGAGCTAAAAGCCGTTGTGTTTTTTCAAAAATTTCAAAATCTATTATTGGCTCATGCAAACCACCATAAACACTGTTTTTATGCACAATTTTCCCGATATAAGTTTTATTTGAAAGAATTTTGTACAAATGCCCCTTATAAAAGTTTTTGCCGCTGCGGGTATAAATTTTATTTTCCTGAAGGTATTTTATTAAGTCCGGAACAGTTCCAATTTCAAGATATTTACTAAAAATGAGTTTAACTGTTTTGGCTTCACTTGGTTCTATTTCCAGTTTACCGTCTACTTTAATATAACCCATTGGTGGCTTTCCGTTTATCCACATCCCTTTTTTCTTTGATGCCGCAAATTTATCCCGAATTCTTTCACCTGTCACTTCACGTTCAAATTGAGCAAAGGATAACAAAATATTTAATGTTAATCTGCCCATTGACGTTGTTGTATTAAATTGCTGAGTTATAGATACAAACGAAGTTTCGTGTTTATCAAAGACGTCAACGATTTTTGCAAAATCCATCAACGAGCGTGTCAATCTGTCAACTTTATAAACAACAACGACATCAATCTCGCCTTTTTCAACATCTTCCAAAAGTTCCTGAAACGCAGGACGATTCATTGTTCCACCCGAGAAGCCGCCGTCATTATATTGTTTGTCGACTAACTCCCATCCCTCATGTTTTTGCGATTTAATATATGCTTCGCAGGCCTCACGCTGTGCATCAAGAGAATTGAAATCCTGTTCTAGACCTTCTTCAGATGATTTTCTTGTATATATGGCACATTTTAAAACTTTTATCATACTCCATTCATCGCTCTTTGTGCAGTATTAATCAAGTCCAAAGACACAATTGTTATCATTAGAACGCATCTTTATCATTTGTAAAAATATATTTGTAGTAAGTTTCGGATTTTTTGTTTACCTCAACACAAGCAATTCCCTCAAAGAATTCGCCGCTTGAGGAGCCGTATTTCAACGGAATTATAAAATTATTATCTTTATCTATAAACCCGCATTTTCCATCCTTTTCAACCAGGCAAATTCCGGCACAAAAGCCAAACAAGCCGACCCGATCATATTCAAGCGGAATAATTATCTCATTTTTAGGGTTTACGAATCCGCACTTGCCGCTTTTTCGTACCTCCGCAAGTTCATATTCAAAAAAATTATCACAATAATCGTATTCAAAAGGAATTATGGTTGTTATAGATTCAGCTGTAACTGAAATAATTCCCCATTTGCCATCTTTTTCCTGATGAATATAAATACTGTCACGCACAGAGATAGTTCGTCCATATAGGGTAAATGGTAGAATTTTACTTTCTGCCTTTTGTTGAAAAATTGTTTTGCCGTTAAAGTGAACTTTTTTGCAAGTATTACCTTTTTCTAAAGTGTAACCGTCCGGTCGTTGATAAATATAATCATATTCGCACGGTATAACGATTTTGCCACGATTGTTCATAACTCCGTAAAGTGATTCGTTATTGTAAATAAATACCTGATCGGCTTCATCAAAAGTCGCGAACGGGTGAAATTCCGTTTTAAAAATGACTTCTCCATTTTTATTTATGCAAAAAGTTTCATCACAACCAAAAGGTTTGACAAAGGCTTTACCTCGACTAAAATCTGTTGCTGATATAAATTTATTTCTTAATTTTTTCATTTCACTAATCCAAAAAATTTCTTTCCATTCCAACGGGTTCCTGTAATTTCATTTGCAATTGAAGAAAGACTTTTATAAACTTTTCCTGAAAATTCATATCCGTTATCAAGTTTTATAACTTCGTATTTAATTCCTTTGAATTCCCGAATAAGTTTCGTTCCGGTCTTTACTTCAAATGGGGTAGAGGGGGTAAATGTGGAGATTCCTTTTTCATAATTCTCTACAAGTTTGTCGATTTGTTTTTGTAGGGATTTTTCAAGACAGTTATTTTCTTTTTGCCATTTTATATATTTTTCAGCATAAGCCTTGTGAATGTGTTTGGGCAAATCTGTGGCAAAAATCCTTTTCCATTCTTTTTCGACTTGTGTTCTGTTTCTTTTCATTAAGTTACCTCTTTTAACAGCATTGCTCTTTATTTAAGACTTTTCAAGCCGTCAAACACAAATCTTTTCAATAGCCTCCATATATTTTTCATCCAAAAGATTAAAAATATCAGTCATGCTGATTTGAGCCGGGTATTTTTTAGAATCAAATTCAACAGTGATGACTTCGCACAAATTTTCAATATACGAAATCGTTTCAACCGCATGGTGTTTGCGACGGTTTCCCTCCCACTCAAACGGCAGGCTTGTCAGAAATTTTACGGACTTGTAGTTATCCAGAGCCAAATCAACGAGGTGTTTTGACCCACCGCAAGATGTTCCGCCGCCAAGAGGAGCAATAATAATCCAGTCTGAAAACTTTCCTATTCTGTCCAAAATCTGTAATTTGCTTTCCCTAAGAGCTAATTCCCCCTTAACAACATCTCCGCCTGTGGATAATCCGTTACAGGTTTTTAGACCGATACAAAAACCGGAATACTTTTCAACAACATTCTTATCCGTATCAACGAAAAGTTTTTCGATTTTGAGTTTAACTTTAGATAGAGCATTGCAGCCGCCCCTGCCAACTCCGATTATAACTGTGTTCTCAAGCATTTTGACCTCCTTATTATTTATATTAACAAGAGGCTATGTCAATTGCGGTGGAATAATAAAACAAAAAATGTAAATTATATTAAGTTCTCAATACTGCTTAGGGTAACTTGTTTCGGGGTTTTATATATCTAAATTGCACTCATAGAGGTTGAAATGGACATCTGAATAGTTTATAATGTACTTGTGAAGTAGTTTTCTAAGGTTTAATTAAGGGGAAATGTAATGATAATAACTAATAAGCTGGTTACAGTTAAAATTAAAGATTTAAAACCGAATAAAAATAGTGCAAGATTACATAGTGAAAAAAATAAACATGTATTATGCTCTGCGGTACAGCATTTCAAGATTCTTAATCCGCCAATGGTTGACCAGAATAAAAATATTATTGCGGGGAATTTAAGGTATGAAGTTGCAAAAGAACTCGGATATGAAGAAATTCAGGTTATCCAAATCGAACATCTTTCAAAAGACGATATTAGAGCATTTATAATTGCTGAAAACAAAATCGCGGAAATGGCAGGTTGGGATAAGGAAATTTTAAAAATTGAACTTCAATACTTGACAGATATCGGTTATGACACAACTTTAACCGGATTTGATATTGCAGAAATAGACCTTATAATAAATGATGCTGTAATTGAAAATAATTCAGAAGATGAACAACCTGCGGATTCAGTGCTTGAAGCCCGTTCCAAATTTGGTGATAAGTGGAAGTTAGGCAGACACATCCTTGTAAATGGGGATTCTACAGAACGTAAATTTTATGAATTTCTCTTAAATGATGAAAAAGCAAATATTTCATTTGTGGATTTCCCTTATAACGTTAAAATACAGGGAAACGTCACAACGAAAAAGCATCATAAAGAATTTCATCAAGCATCCGGCGAAATGACTAAAGCTGAATTCACAGCTTTTTTAAAAACAGCTATGACATTAATAAAAGAATTTTCAACAGACGGCTCAATTCATTTCGGGTGTATGGACTGGAAACATATTGAAGAAATTATAACCGCCGGCAATTCAGTTTTTGATGAACTCAAAAACGTATGTATCTGGGACAAAATAACTGCGGGGCTTGGTAGTCTTTACAGGTCACAATATGAAATGATATTTGTTTACAAAAATGGCACAGCCCCTCATGTAAATAATATTCAGTTAGGAACGTATGGGCGTTATCGAACAAATATTTGGACATATCAAGGAATGCATGTTTCAAATCCTCAAGCTGCAGAACTGCTTAAATGGCACCCTACACCAAAGCCTTGTGCATTAATAATGGATGCACTTATAGATTGTTCCAAGCCTAACGACATAGTTCTTGATAATTTTGCCGGTTCCGGATCAACCCTTATTGCCGCCGAAAAAATTCAACGCAGTGCTCGATTGATCGAAATAGATCCGCATTACTGTGACATTATAATCCATAGATTTGAGACACTCACAGGTAAAAATGCCGAATTTATAGGTAATATAGGAGAATAAATAATGACAGATACAAATAAAGATTATGAAGTCGGATATAAAAAACCTCCAAAGGAATATCAATTCAAACCTGGAGTTAGCGGAAACCCCAAAGGTAGACCTAAACTAATTCAAGATTTTAAATCAGACTTTCAAGATGAGTTGGAAGAAGTTATAACCTTAAAAGAGGGTGGCAATATTAAGACGATGACTAAACAGCGAGCTTTGATTAAAAGGCTTATAACAAATGCTCTTAACGGGAATGCTGCATCAATAAAACTTGTAACAAGTATTATGAGTTCTTTACCGATAAAACCAAAAGACATTGAAGCCGATTTATCAATAGAAGATGCACAAATTCTTAAAGATTTCATTGAAAGGAATGCAAAATAATGGATGATAAAAGAATTTTACAAGCTGCAATGAGATCTGATTTTTATACATTCGTGCAAAAATCATTTTACGAAGTTGATAATTCGCAAACATTTATTCCAGCAGCGTATTTAGAAATTATGACAGATAAATTGCAGCAGTGTGCAGAAGGAAAAATAAAGAGATTGATAATTAATATTCCTCCAAGAAAAATGAAATCACTTCTTGCATCAATAGTGTTGCCAGCATGGTTACTTGGGCGAAATCCAAATGAAAGAATTCTGTGCGTAAGTTATTCTCAAGAATTGGCAAATAAATTTTCAAGAGACAGAAAAAAGCTGATGAACTCAGATTTTTATAAAGAAACTTTTGCAACAAGATTAAATCCTAATAAACAAACAGAAAACCTGCTTGAAACAACTAAAAATGGCTACTGTTATGCAACATCTGTAGGCGGTACATTAACTGGCTTTGGAGGTACATACATAATAATTGATGATCCGATTAAAGCTGACGAAGCACTTTCTCAAACAATACGTGAAAGCGTAAACGAATGGTACGATAATACATTATCTTCCAGACTTGATAACAAAAATGATGGTGTAATTATTCTTGTAATGCAACGTTTACACCTTGATGATTTAACCGCACATTTGCTAAAACAGGATGGTTGGGAAGTATTGTCATTACCTGCCATAGCTAATTCAGATAAAACTTACACTTTATCTAACGGAAAAGAAATTACCATAAACGCCGGTGAGGTCTTATGTCCGGAGATAGAACCACTTGAAGAAATATTAAAACTTCAAAAGACAATGAGTAATTATAATTTTTACGCACAGTATATGCAAGAACCGATTCCGGAAAAAGGAAATATTCTTGATTTCAATAAATTTAAGTATTTTGATGAAGTCCCGTCTGGCGGAACAGTATTTCAAAGTTGGGATATAGCTTTTAAAACAGGACGGAATAATGATTATACCGTATGTATTACAGCGGTTGAACACGAAGGAAATATCTATATAACAGATATTTACAGAGAAAAAATTGATATTGCAAACTTGCCTGTAGAAATAATGTGCCGGTCACAAATGTTTCAATGTAAAAATATGATTATTGAAGCTACAACAAGTACGGAATTTTTATTACAGACTCTTGCACAAAGAGGGATTTATCCAATAAAATATACTCCGAAAGATTCAAAAGAAATAAGAGCCAATTATGCATCCGAACCATTGGAATACGGAAAGATCTTTTTAAAACGAAATGCTTCCTGGTTAGACGATTTTAGAGCTGAAATAGTATCATTTCCGTACGGACGACATGATGATCAGGTTGATGCATTTTCGCAATTAATTATTGAACGTAAGCAAAAAACTTTTGTAACTTCAACACTTGAACGAGTTAATGCAATGGCAAACTATGTAAAATCGGAAGAATATCAAGCAAGAAAATATGTTCGATTTAAAAGCTCAGGTTTTGGCAAACTTGTTTAAAAATTTTTTCTAATCTCATCAATATAATCTTTATATTTCATTTTTAACACTTTCGGAGCGAGGATTTCGACTGCATATCCCCATTTGAAAAGGTTCCACATAATGTGTTTATCGCCGCTTGCTTTAAAAGTTACAATCACACTGCCATCAGGCTGCTGCTTCATTTTTTGCGTTGGGTGGAAGTTATAGTTCAAAACATCTTCCGCTGCTTCCGGTATGAATTTTAATTTAACATCATAAATTTCACCGAAATAAACGCCAAAAGATTTTTTAGAAAATTCTTGCAAATCAAAACCTTTCGGATCAAATTTCTCTGCCAGAATTTCAACGTTTTTAAGTTTATGTAAAACATAGTTATATTCGTCCTGCCCTTTTGCTTCTTCTCTCGCAATCAGATGCACTTTTTCCCCGTAAATTAAGCCAAGAGGCTCTAAAATCCTGACTTTATCTTTGTATTCAGCCTGGATTTTTCTGTTTTCTTTAATCGCCTGACGAATGACAGAAACAATATTCAAATCAACTTTATAATTCTGTGACTGGCGAACCGCATACCCTTCAGACTGAAGCAGTAATTCAATCTGTGCTTCATCAATTTTTGTATGCCTATATTTAAGAGCTTTAACTTTTGTCAAAATTTCATCAAGCTCGGTTTGTGACATTTTATCGCAAGCAGGTTTTAAATTTTCTAAAAACGCAATATCTTCATTTGAAAAATAAACCAATTCATTCAAAGAATAATTTGTAAACCCCCAGCGTTTGCAACGTTCATCTGTTGCTATTTCATCAACCTGCGGTAATATAGACAAAACACTATCTCTCATTCTTTCCGCCGTACGTCTGGAAACTCCAAAACGTTCCTGAATATCATTCAAAGAAACTCCATTCAATTTTGAAAGCATGAAAATTATCAGATCAATAATATCCGAAACTCTTGAATATCTTGGTTTATCTTCCATATTGAAACTCCTTTTAGAAATATTCTAACATAAATATACGTCAAGTACGGACATATTTATTCTTTGGCTTTAAAGTTATACAGAGGTTTTAAATGATCAATTATTTCAGCAGCAGGTTCAATCTCTTTTATAATTTCTGTACTGTTTTTATATGCCATCGGGGCTTCATCAAGTGTTGCCGTTGAAATACAGCTTGAAAAAATCCCTGACATTTGTTTTTTATATTCCTGCATGGTCAATTGGTCTTTTGCCTGCATTCTTGATAAAGCCCTGCCTGCACCATGCGGAGCAGAATTATTCCAATCCGGATTTCCTTTGCCAATGCAAATCAAAGAACCCTCCGCCATATTTAGCGGTATCAGGACTTTTTCCCCTTTATAACAAGAAATTGCACCTTTTCTTATAATTTTATCCTCTCCAATGTAATTATGAACTGTTTCAAATTCATCTTCTGTTTTCCAACGCATTCCGACCATAATATCATGTGTCATAATTTTACGATTTAATTTTGCATATTCCCGGCAATATTCAGCACAAGTCAAATAATCCTGTGCATCTTTGTCTGTCAAAAATGAAAGCTGTTTTAGTTCACCATCTCCATAACAATTTTTTGTTATAGCCAAATCTTGATAATGAATTGCCAGTTTTAAACCAATATTTCTTGAGCCGCTATGAATTATCAAATATGTTCCAGTTGAACCTTTTTCTAAAGAAATAAAATGATTTCCGCCGCCTAACGAACCGATTTTATTAACATGGTTTACAAAATTATCTTTCAGAATGTCTTTACAAATCTTTTTTGTTTTTTCAATAAATTCTTCCGGTACAAGTTCACTAAATCTTCTTCTGCCATCTCTGCCAAAAGGAATATTTCTGCGAATAACTTTATCCAGTTTTTCATAATCGTTTGTAATATCGTTATCACTCAATTTTATAACATGCATACCGCAAAACTGATCTACTCCTATAATATTCGGAATAATTTCGCCGCTTTTCGGCATTTCTGCAGTAAAACCAATAGTACAGCCTTTGCCTTTATGACAATCAGGCATAATCCTAATTTGACAATCTTTAAATATAGGATGATTACAAACAGCACGTGTTTGTTCTGTAACTTCGATATCTTCACTTTCCGTAAAAATTTTTGCTGATGTATATTTCCCTTTGATTTCGTACATTATTATTTCCTCAATTTCATTTTTCGAACTATCTGTGCAACGGTTCTTTCGTCTGTATGTAATCTTTCGGCAACTGCTTTAATCTTAAAATTACACTCGCCCCAAATTTTTCTAAATTCTTCATTCGTAACAGCCGTACCTTCGCAGCGGCAATTTGAGGGAATTTTGTCTTTTATCGAATATCCCATAGATTCTATAAAAGTTTTAAACTTCCCTAAATTTGTCCATTCACCTGATTTTCCGGTCCATTCCTTTGCTTCGGATTTATAAAAATCTGAAATGTATTTCATTATCATTTGCATATTTCCGCTAAATACTACTTTATTTGCTCGTATTAAATATTTCATATTAAAATTTCCTTTCAGAAATAATATAAAATATAAGTACGTCTTATTCGGACATACTTAATTAATGCTCTTTTTAAAAGGTTTTTCAAGTTATTGAAAAGAATTGTGTTTTAATCAACTAGAGCTTTCGCTATTTTATAAAAATCTTTCATTCGTTCTGGATTATTGTTCAAAATTTGTTCAATTTCAGCTTGCAAATCCTTGTTATCATTCTGATGTTCAAAGTTAAAGACATCAGAAAAATCAACACCCAAAACCTGTAAAATCTTTTCTAAAGTTGACATTAACGGATAATTTCTACCTGTAACAATATTACTTAAGGCGGTCGGCTCAATCCCAACAAGTTCAGCTATTTTTTCCTGGCTAAAATCTTTTTGTTTAATAAGTTCTTTAATCCTTCGTCCCAGCAACTTTTTCTTATCCATATTCCTACCTTATTTGTAACCTGAATTAAATTAATCGTACAAATAAAGATTAAAAAACTACATAAAAAGATACTGATTTTAAATGAGTAAAATCAGTATAAAATAAATTATAATTTGATTATTCTGAACTTTAAAAAAATTTTTCAGTATAAATAAAAACCACACAATGATACTTTTTATGTCATTGGACTTGAAAACGTATGCAACAAGAGCGATGAGTAGAATAAAAATACAGCATATAATAATCAAAATGGGAGGTAATATAATGGAATTATTGAAAGATCTTAAACATCAATTTGATAATTATAAAATCGTAGATCTCCAAGACAGGCCAGGTTTTATAGTATTTTCAAAAGAAACCTATACAGCTGATGAAAAAAAACAATTATTTGAGCGATATATTAACGAGAAATGTCTACAAAATTTTGATGTAACTAATGAACCTCATTCCAGATATTTATACATCGAAAAAATTATAGATGATAAAAATAATAAGTGTATTGATAGAAAGGGAATATTAACATACATTATGTTAAATCCGTCCTATGCTAGAAGCGAAAAATCTGACCAAACTATGGATAAGGCTAGAAAATGGGCTACTAGAGTAACTTATAAAGAAAATGTAGGTTATCAATATTTTGCTGTAATCAACTTATTTTCTTATAGACATCATAAGCCAAGTGAATTAAAAAAGATATTACAAAATAATAGAAAAATTATGACTAAATTTAAGCAAAAAGATAATAAAAGTTTTATACAAAAATATTTAGAATCAAAAATTGCGAAAGATTTTATTATTGCATATGGTGTAAATAAAGAATTCAGAAAAAATAAAGAAAATTTATTAAAGTTATTAAAAGACAAATCTACAAATTTAATGACTTTCTATAGTAGTAGAGAACCTTTCCATATATCTTGTCGAAAAAAAGTATATGACAACAACCATAAGCTGCATCTATACCCAATAAACATTTATTGATACTTTTTGTGTCATAAGCCTTGAAACATCTTGCAACAGGAGCGATTAATTGAATAATCTCAAATTTTAAACTGCGTCCGAATTAGACAGAGTAAGGAGTTAAGATAAAAATAAGAAAAGAAAGGAACGTAATGTATTCCTGGAAGATAAAAATTGATAAGAATAAATTGTTAGATGTCAAAGTAGATGCTTCTTTTAGTGACACCTTTAATAAAGAAGAATTGAAACAAATTCAAAAATTTTATGATAATAAGGGTAAAAAAATTAATTTTGAAGAAAAAGTTAAAGTCGATGGTATTTGCTATAAAAATCGAACAAAATTAATTGCAAGTTGGCTCTCAGAATCTAAAAATTCTGAAAAAGCTTTGGGGGTTATAATGTTTAACCCAAGTTTTGCAAATCCCCAAAACAGCGATGACACCGTTAGAAATGCTATCAAATTTGCGAATAAAGAAGGATATAATAAAATTATTGTTTTAAACTTATTTCCCATAAGAATTTCCGGAGCAGATTTTGTTTGCAAATATTATACAAAAGAATATTTGAAGAACTATAAGTGTGAAATAAATTTTGATGATTTACCAGAAAAAGTTGTATTGTGTTGGGGGAAATTACCCCAAAATATACCATATATAGATTCAATAATAGAAAAACTATGTTCAGAATTAAATAAAAATAAAACCTTGTATCAAATAACGGATGAGAATTTTCAGAGACATCTATCCTCTCCGTCTGTTAATTCCATAGGAGGAATTGAACAGCTTAAGTTAACAAAGATACAATCAATCTATAAATTTAATAAATAATATTTTTAGATAAACTTGCATAATTCGGAAAAAATGTGGTATAATATCCGTATAATATTCGGAGAAAGCATGATATATATATATCAAAATACAGACTGGCACAGCTTTAGATGGTGCGGAGAAAAAATTCAGAATTTATTGTTAGAAATCAAAAAATCACAAGGGTATTTACTTGGTAAAATGGATTCTCTAGGTTTTGATGTCAAGAACAACGCTCTATTACAGGTTTTGACAGAAAATATTATTAAATCATCTGAAATTGAAGGACAAATTTTAGATAAACATTTGGTTCGCTCATCTATTGCAAGACGACTCGGTATAGACATTGGCGGCGAAACACCTGTTTCAAGAGATATTGAGGGCGTTGTCGAAATGATGCTTGATGCAACTCAAAATTATTCATCCAATATGACAAAAGAAAGACTTATAGGCTGGCACGCTGCACTTTTCCCGACAGGTTTCAGCGGAATGTACAAAATCAATGTAGGAAATTACAGGAATGATGAACTTGGACCAATGCAGGTTATTTCAGGTTATGCGGGAAAAGAAAAAATCCATTACGAAGCTCCATCTGCTTTAATTTTAGAAAAAGAAATGAATGAATTCTTAAATTATATAAATACAGACAATGAATATGATTCTTTGATAAAAGCCGGCATTGTGCATCTCTGGTTTGTAATTTTGCACCCGTTTGATGACGGTAATGGGAGAATTGCAAGAGCCTTAACGGATATGATTCTTGCAAGAAGTGATGACAGCAAATTTAGATTTTATTCTATGTCTTCGCAAATCCAGAAAAACAGAAAAAGCTATTATGAAGTTTTGGAAAAAACTCAAAAAGGTTCAATGGATATAACAAATTGGCTTTTATGGTTTTTGGAAAATCTTCTTATTGCTATTCAATCAAGCGGAGAAATTACCGATAAAGTTTTGCAAAAAGCAGAATTCTGGCAGAAAAATTCAAATTTAGTTTTTAACGAAAGACAAATTAAAGTTCTAAATCGGTTTATGGATAATTTTGAAGGCAATCTTACAACAACAAAGTGGGCGAAAATGTGTAATTGTTCTCAAGATACTGCTTCGCTAGACATTAATGATCTTATTGCTAAAAAAATAATGAAAAAAGTGGGTAAAGGTAGAGCTACACATTATCTTTTGCGTAAATAATTAAAATCCTACAACATTCTGTAGTTCTTTTGATTTTTTAATTTTAACTTCATCTTCAAGCATCTTGGAAAGTTCATCTAAATCAGTTATACATAAAAAATCTGCTTTCTTTTTCACAGTCGCAAAATCACCGGCTGTTAAACCTTTTATACTTACATCCGCATTTTTAATCCCGAAAAAATGCTCAAATGCAGTGTTCACCTGTTCTTTTGTCATAAAATCAAATTTAATTTTGAACGTAAACCGCCTCAAGCTTGCTTCATCAAGCGTGTCAAGCAAATTTGTCGTACAAACAAACGGATATTCGTGAGATTCCATCCACGTCAGCATCTCATTAACCTGTGAGATTTCCCAGTTTCTTACGGCATTACTTCGGTTTTGTAAAAATGAATCTGCCTCGTCAAAAATCAACATTGCTTTTTTAGATTTGGCTTCGGCAAATGCATCTGCAATATTTTGTTCTGTCTCGCCAACATATTTGGACATTAAATCACTTGCACGCTTCATTATTACCTCAACCCCTAGTTCTTTAGCTAAATACCTTGCATATAAACTTTTCCCGGTCCCGGGTTCTCCATAAAGGCAAAGTGAAAAGTTTACTTTTCCGCAAGATTTTATTTTTGCGGTCAAATCCTTTATATCCAAATCCGTATTTACCAAATTGTCATTATATTCTTTCATTTCAAACTCTTTCTTCTTTTTGACATTTTTCTTTTTAGTCACAACTTTTGCAACATTTTCAACAAAAACCTCAAAATCATCTTGATTACCGTTAATAAGTTTTGTTGTTTTAACTGCATTCGTAATCAATGACGGCGGGATTTCGTAATTTTTGTTTAATTCCACAAGTTTTTTGTTATCTATTTTAAATTTGTTTTTGCGAATAACCCGTTTCCAAATATTCAGGCGGATGTCATCTGTCAATTTTTCAAACTCGACAGTATAAGTCATTCTACGCAAAAACGCCGGATCAACATCATAAATATTATTTGTCGTCCAGAAAATCGGAATAGGTGTTTCTTCAATCAAAGTGTTCAAGTAAGCCTTTGATGCACTGCCAAATTCCGTAAAACCTCTGTTCATAACATCTTCGGCTTCATCAAAAAGCAGGCAGGAGTTCAAAGATTTTGAAAGAATTGTTTGTTTTGAGGATAAATCGCTCAAGCGGTCTTTTCGGGAAGCTTCTTTGTCCATAAATTCTACGGCAACTGAATACATATCGCATTTTGCTTTGTTTGCTATAAGTTTTGCAAACTGAGTTTTACCTGTTCCGACAGAGCCGTAAAGCAAAATATTTATGCCTTTTGAGTGATTTTGAATAGCTGATGTCAGAATATTCAAAGCAATATCCCGCTCTTTTGTCAAATGGTCAAAATCTTTCCAATTAAGTTCAGACTTTTGGTTTTTGCCCAGTAAAATGTTTTTTATTTGAGTTTCTGTTTTAATATCAGGATCAGAAAAAACTTGGATTATTTTTTGATTTAAGTAAATTTTATCATCATTTATCCCACGCTTTATAAAGATTCCTTTACCTAATAGTTTTTTGCGGTATTGTGGTATAACCCAACTTTTTAGCCTTAAGCACTGTGTTCCGAATGTTTCAAAATCATGAAAAGTAATATCATAAAATCCATTTATTCTACCTATTAGAGAATTGACTTCTTTTAGAACGTAATACGTCAGGTACCCTTTTTCAACATCATCTAACAGATATAAATTACTTATTATTTCCAGTTTATTTTCCAGAGGCGTTTTTCTTTTCTGAGCCTGCTTTGCGTATTTTACACAACATTCTTTTAAAATTAATCTCAATTCTTTTTTGAATTTCAATTCGTATTCATATCGTTCATCTTTGCTAGGGAATTTCCCTAATTTTGGGCATTTATTTTTATCAAGTTTCAAAACCGATATTAAATTTTCATAATATTGATCTCTAAATCCGTTATTACACAGTTCAACAAAATCCAACAAATATACTAAATAATAGCAAAGCTTAAACTTTTCAAAAGCCGTAAATAAGTAATACCCTTTGCATGCATTTTGTTTATCTTGCCAATCTGCGAGCCAGTCTTCAAAGTATAAGCCCATTTTCATATCCTTTCAATGAACATTATAACCAACATACATGTCACTTCCGGACAGAGACTTCAAGTCATTAACACAAATATTATCAAATAGCCGAATGGATAATAAATATTAATAAAACTAAATAGATAAACTTAAAAATAGAGTTTTTGTTATAATTAAATATTATTGCGGAACTAATAAGGAAAAATATATGAAATGTAATAATTGTGGTAAAGATATAGCTGATTATTCCAAATTTTGTGAATATTGCGGATTTAAAACAGATGTGCCTGAAGAATATCAGCATGCAAATTCTCAACAATCAAAAGTTGGGCAAAAACAAGAAAAGAGTATTGATAAACGTATTTATAAATGGAAAGAAAAATTAATTGATTTATCCAAAAGAAATCGTCTTTTAAGTTTTAAATTTTCTAAATTCTCCACTATTCGTATAATTGATGAACAACCACCTGAAGTATATAGGGCATTAGTGCAAAATCTGCAAACAATGGAATTTTTACCAGTTAAAGTTAATGATTCTGAAATCCCGGAAGAAGAAAAGAAATCATTAGAAGAACTTAATGAGGGAATTGAATTTAAGATACAAGAGTTTAAAGAGTATGAAATTGATAACCTTGAAAAGAAGCATCTTGATAAATATTTACAAACAAAACTCTCTCAAACAGATTTGAATAAAGCACTTGGTAAGATTAGTACAACTGCAAAATCTACAAATGATGATTTGGGTTACAATGTATTGTTTTTAGCTTTAGGTAGTATAATCTGGTATGAAGCTGATAATTCCGATGAAAAACTTGAAGCCCCTTTGATACTTATTCCAATCGAGATAAAAAGAAAAAGTATTGGACAGCCTTATACAATTAAATATAATGAAGATTCCATCATCTTAAATCCGGCTTTAACCTTAAAGTTAAAGCGTGATTTTGGAATTAATCTTGAAGATATCCATTTTGATGAAGACGTGATAAATCCTATTGAGATTTTCTCGAAAGTACAAGAAAAAATAAAACAACAATCAAGATGGAAACTTCTAAATAATATATATATAGGGCTTTTTTCTTTTGCAAAATTTGTGATGTATAAAGATATTGACACCTATCAATCTTTAATTAAGAGTAACGATTTAGTAAAAACCATCTGTGGTTTGAATGAGGAAAAACAGGTTTCAACGGATGCTATATGTCCGTTAGCAGAATTAGATGAAAGAGTAAAACCTCAAAATACTTACCAAATTTTAGATGCTGATTCTTCACAGCAGCAGGCAATTCAAGTAGTAAAGCAAGGGAATAATCTTGTAATTGAAGGACCTCCAGGGACAGGAAAAAGTCAAACTATTGCCAATATTATTGCAGAATTATTATCCCAAAATAAAAGGGTTTTATTTGTAAGTCAAAAAATTGCAGCTTTAGATGTTGTAAAAAGCAGGTTAGATAAAAATGGTCTTGCACCGTTTTGTCTTGAATTGCACAGTAATAAGACAAACAGAAAAAGAGTTATTGATGAATTAATAAATACACTTGAATATAACTATACTGGAGATTACGATGAAGGATCATTATCTAAATTAGCATCTGATATAAAATCATTGAAAACATATACTAATGAATTACATACTCCGGTTGGAGTATTAAATTATAAACCTTTTGATGCAATTGGAACAGTTTTACATAATTCTTCAATCCCCGATTTTGAATATATTTTTACTGATTATAATAATTGGAATTTAGAAAAATTTTCCTACTGTAAAAACTTGTTTAAAGATATAAAAGAAATTTTACAAAGGTTGGGAAATCCACAACTTTTCCCTTGGTATGGATGTGAAATTCGTGATATTGAATTTGAAGAAAAAATTCAACTAAAAAAACATTTAAAAAGTTTTTTAGATACCCTTGATAATTTAACTAAAAATATCAGAGAGTTACAAGAGTATCTTTTAACAAAAAATATTGTTAAAATTTCACAAATTCAAAATTTGATTGCTATTGCCAATATAGTTTTACAAATACCGAATTCCGCACTTGATAATATTGCTGAAAATAATACAAAAATGGCTAATGATATTAAGCTAATTTGCAATACTGTTAAACAATTTAATATTTATAAAAACAGAATCAGAGACAAATATAATTTAGGGATTTTAAATGAAGACATTGAAAATTTGATACAAAAATTTTCAATATACAGGGACAAATTTTTCTCAAGAATTTCATTTAAATTTTATAGAGATTGTAAATTTATAAAAACATATTATACGAATAATTATAAACCAAATCTTGATGAATTGGTTAACGATTTAAATAATATTAAAGAACTGAAAAACTGGATAGAAAAACTGGAAGAATGCGATACTGTTGCAACTGATTTATACGATAATGTTTGGGATAAGAACAATCCGAATGAAAACAATATTAAAAACAAGAGTCAATATTTATTAAAATTTAAAGAACTTATAGAATCTGGAAAGTATTTCAATGGAGATATTCTTACTAAATTAAATTCTGAAGGAATAAATTATGACAAAATTCAAAATCTTCTTCAAAAAATTACAAATTTCAGCAGTGATTTAAAAATAAATTTCGATGCAATAAGCAAACTTACAAAATTGGATTGCACGAAAGCTTTTTCACATAACTATGAGGAAGTTGCATTCCTAAAATTAAAAGAAAAAATATCCGCTATTTTAGGTTCTTCGGAAGATTTAACTTTATGGTTTAAATATCTAAACATCTATGATAAGATAATTGATGCAGATCTTGTAGAATTTTTCAATAAATGTATAGAATTCAACATTCCGATAGAAGAATATGATAAAGCTTTTGAAACGCAATTCTTAAGAATATGGCTAAACGGTTATGTATTCAAAAATATACCAAGTTTAAAAGTTTTTAATTCTTTGGATCAGGATAATCTTGTGAAAGAATTTAAATATCTTGATAAAAATCAAGTAGAATCTGCAAAGGTGCGATTAATATCAAAACTTGTATCTAATGCTATGCTTGCAAAAGAAGAATTCAATAAAGAAACCAACGAATTAAAACGATTTGGTAAACTTCAAAGATTCAGAAAATCTTTAAGACAAATGGTAAAAAGCATACCACATTTATTTTTAGCATTAAAACCATGTCTGATGATGAGTCCCTCAACTGTTGCACAATTACTTGACCCTGAAGTTTTTAAATTTGATGTTGTAATATTTGATGAAGCAAGTCAATTAACAACAGAAGATTGTATCGGTTCAATCATAAGAGGCGAAAAGCTTGTTGTTGCAGGTGATACAAAACAATTGCCTCCAACATCCTTCTTTAAAACAGTAGTCGACAGTGATGATGAGGAGGTTGAAGATGAAGATACAGACAATAACAATGAGTCTGAAAGAGTTGACTTGGATAGTATTTTAGATGAATGTACAACGTCAGGTTTTCCTCAATGTATGCTTAAATGGCACTATAGAAGCAAACACGAGTATTTAATTGCATTTTCAAACAAACATTTATATCAGGAATTATATACTTTTCCAAGCTGTATTGAAGATAGTGAAATTTTAGGAATAAAATTCTTCTATCATGAACCAACGGATACGACAAAAGAAAATAAGCGTTTAGAAGAAGCTCAGATTGTTGCTAAAGCTGTTATGCAACATGCTAAAAAACATCCTGATCTATCCTTGGGTGTGGCAACATTGAATATTAAACAAAAAGGCCTTATTGAAGCCGAAATTGAAAAATTAAGAGAACAAGATCCAAGTTGTGAAGACTTTTTCAGTGATAACAAATCTGAATACTTTTTTGTAAAAAACTTAGAATCTATTCAGGGAGATGAAAGAGACGTTATTATGATTAGCGTTGGGTATTTTAAAAATCAAAACGGCACTCTTCCAATGAATTTTGGTCCAATTAATAAAGATGGTGGAGAAAGACGTTTAAATGTGCTTATTACCCGTGCTAGAAATATGGTAGAAGTTTTCAGCGGAATTAAAGCATCTGATTTTAACATGGATAAGACAAATAAAAGAGGAGTACAGCTTCTTCAATGGTATTTAGATTTTGCAGAACGGGGAGAAATTGCATTAAAACAAAGTATTACAAGCAGTGCGGATGATAATTTTGATTCTCCTTTTGAAGAATCTGTATGTAATGCATTAAGAGAAAAAGGCTATTCCGTTAAATCACAGGTTGGTTGTTCTGGATACAAAATTGACTTAGCTATAAGAGACAAGGATAATCCTGGACACTTTTTATTAGGAATTGAATGTGACGGAGCTGCGTATCATTCTTGTGCTACTGCAAGGGATAGAGATAGACTTAGACAGGAAGTTTTGGAAAGTTTAGGTTGGAAAATTTATAGAATATGGTCGACTGATTGGTTCAAAAATCCGCAAAAACAACTCGATAAACTGATAAATCACATAAATAGTATTGATACAGGAAAAAATTTAGTCGCAAGTGCAGAAGCAATTTAATAGGAGTAAATATGAAAAAGGTTTTATACTTTGACATTGAATACGTAAATGAAAAAAATGAAGCCATATGTCGGTCGGGATAGTTAAGCGAAGAACCTGTTTCCCTGATAAAAGTAGTTGGAATTATTGATTCGGGATTAAAAAAGTCAACTGATATTTTGATTTTTTACAAATGGTTAAATTGAATACATACGCTGTTTATTCCCTGTTAGTATATTTAGGGAATGTAACTAAAAAAGCTTAATATAGCTGTTATACAGTTTCAATATTTCTCAAATTTCCCTGTAGATTTCTAAAAATACACTGTAAATTTGGTATTATCAGTGAAATTATGCAGAGCCTTTTGCTCTTTGGACTACGATATCCGAATAAAAAAGGTTAAGCTTTTTGCTTAGCCTTTTTTATTAGAAAAATAATAATATCATCAGCACCCACGGAAACATCACTGATTGTACTTTTTTGAGTGATTTAGTCGGAAGTGAATCAAATATCGGTTGGGCATATTCGCTCAACGACACTAAATATTAGCCGTCGGAAGTTGTTTGATTATACCAAAATCAAACTGGACGAAAACGGACTTCATTAGGACATAAAGTTACAAAGAATATTTTGAAATTAGGCTGAAACTAAACAAAAATCAAAGAAAATCCCGATTCCCAATAATGTCCAGTTTTATCGTTGGGCAGGTATGCCCAACCGATATTCCTTACGGTACTTTACTTTGGATGAAAAAAAATAAGATATGCCGAACAGCAAACCCCATTATCAAACCAAATTATTATCCATATAAAATTGGTATCTCGTATCTTTCTGCAAATTTAGCAATATTTTCTGTGATTTCATAACCTTTAGGCAAATAAATACCTTCTATATTTGGACGCATAATGCCTTCAAACATTTTCTCTTTACTAGTTATAGTGGAGATTGCTTCATATAATTCATTATCCAATTTTTCGACATCTTCTATATATTTGACATTGCCTAATTTTTGAATTCTTTGATTATATTCATCAAGACTTATATTCATTTTTTTTCGAATCAAATTCGGGATATAATTATTAGCTTCATTTTCAGCTTGTAAAAAAAGATTCTGTATATTATACAAATTTTTCTGTGCACCATAACCTGATGACATATCTCCTTTAGCTTGAATCATTAGATCTTTTGTTGATTTAGGCGAGATAATTAGTCCAATTCGATTTCCCCCTTTTAAATATCCGATTCCGCCTTTATAGCCCGTGCATAGTATTGCATTTGGATCTGTTAACAAGAGTCCTTCCAGACGTGATAAATTCGCCTCATCCAAATTATGAATCATGTACTTCCCTGAGGCTGGCAATTCTCCGGTTTGAATTGAGAAGCCATGAGAGATTGTTGTATTCGTGGGGATTGTTGCTAAAGAATTAGTTAATGGCGGTTTTATATCCAGTATACAACCGCTATTTATTTTTAATGGACTATTGGGTAAAAATTTCTTACCTCTTGGGATTTGTTCTAATAAAGAATTTAAAATTCTATCATAAGTCGTTTCGACAGCTTTTTCATAAGCGTTTTTGCTTTGTAGATATGTCTTATAAGCAGTCTTATCAAACATATCTTTTGGCATTTGCGGGCTTTTTAAATCCTTTATATCCCTAAAAATAGCAATATCTGGTAAGTTTTCGACAAAGTTTTTATTACCGCCTCGATAATTAATTGAAATAAATGAATTTATAAAACTTTTTTTATCTTCTATTGATAAATTCTTGAAGTTTTCCAGATTAACATCTTTAATTTTATCAAAATCTTTAAATTCAAGGCTATGTATTAGTTTTTCGTTTAAGGCTTCTTTTGATTTGATAAATTTTCCGATAGTTTCCGCAGAATGCCCTCTGCGTTTCACAACGTCAAGAAATCTTAGATATAAATTTGTTCCAATATCACTTTCTTGAATAAATTGTCTCGTTAAATTTAACGAATTTTCATTTAATAACCCTAAAACAACCTTTTGATCTCTCAAGTCGCTAAAAGTATTAATAATATGAGAGATTTCATTTGTTTTAATGCAATGACTTGCTGTTGGAATATATTTCAGCCCAACAGTATTAACATTTACAGGTCTTGTCGCAAGCAAACTTTTACCACCTGTCCGAGTCCAGGCAATAATTTCTTTGCCGATAGTTGTTCCAATCTTTTCTAATCCCATAAAAATATCTTTTATTTCCCCTAGTATTTATATAAAGTATTATCCTTTTCAAAAATTGCATAGAGATTACAAAATATTACAAAATGTATAACCTTTACCCACACAGGAACAACAAAAAATAGTCAAACTATCTGCAACAAATAATCAAACCTTGTGTTCCTTTACACTGATAAAATTAAGTTACAATTGCCAGTCAATGTATGTGAATGCATTCATAACCGTCATAATTTTTAGTAATTTATTGAGATTTAGGGGATTTTTTGTTATAATTTTTTATGTAAAGTGTTATCAATTTTAGAGGTAAATTCATGGATATATCTTTAAGCAGTGATTTTGATAAATTTATAAAAGAACAGATGGCTACAGGGTTATATAGTTCTGTAAATGATATTGTCCAGGAAGCAATGAATCTTCTAAAATTAAGAAAGTCTGTTCCTCAGGAACGTATCGATGCATTTAATGCCGAACTTCAAAAGGGTGAGGATGATATAAAAGCAGGCAGAGTGATGGATGGCGAAACTGCTTTTAAAAAACTTTTATCTAAGTATGAATGATTTAAATCTTATTATTACCGAACAGGCATATAATGATATGGATTTAATTTCCGATTTTATTGCCGAAGATAACGTTAAAGCCGCTGAAAAACATTTGAATTTGCTGTTAAAAGCATGTCGCAGATTAACAAAGTTTCCTGAATCCGGCATAAAAAGACCTGATTTTACTTATAAAGATTATAGGTTTTATATAGTAAAAAAGCGTTATGTTATAGCGTATAGAGTAGAAAATAACAACTTGTTTATCTCAAGAGTTCTCACTACTTATCAAGACATTTGTGCTTTGTTATAATTTTTTCCAGCTTAATCCTTTTTTACATAGTTTTATTTTCTTTTTTACGTGTACTACAATGCTAAAGAGAGAATAAAGCGCTAATTATACAATTCCAAAACGTATTTAAGCTATTGTTGAGCTAAAAGCCCAACAATAGCTGCAAACTTTTTTTAATTAAATATTATTTTAATTTATTGTAAACACCATCTGTAACAGGTTCCAGCCATTCGTTGGAAGTATCAACTCCATCAAGTTCAACAGCCAAATGCGAGAACCAAGAATCGCGGGCTGCACCGTGCCAGTGTTTAACATTTGCAGGAATGTTTATTACATCGCCGGGCTTCATTTCAATCGGCTCTTTTCCCCACTCCTGATAGTATCCCCTGCCGCCTATAGCAATTAACATCTGGCCGCCGCCTGATTTCGCTTTATGGATATGCCAGTTATTCCTGCATTTAGGTTCAAATGTAACATTTGCTATTTTCACTTGCTGTACTGAAACAGGAGCTAAATAACTCTGTCCAATGAAATATTTTGCATAAGCATTATTTGGCTCTCCAATCGGGAACATTATAGTTTTTGCATAGGCATCTTTTTCTGTTATTGGCGGTTCATTGTCAGTCCAAACTTCTTTTGCTAAATTAAATACAGCCCAGGCCTTTGGCCAGCCGGCATAAAAAGCATTATGAGTAATTATTGCTGCAATTTCAGATTTTGTAACGCCGTTATTTTTTGCTGTTTGTAGGTGGTATTTCAAAGATGAATCAACTACGCCCTGCGACATTAATGAAACTACAGTTATTATACTTCTTGTTTTTAAATCAATATCCTGGTTATTCCAATTTTCCCCAAATAAAATATCGTCATTAAAATGAGCAAACTCCGGGGCAAAATTACCAAGCTGCACTCTACCTGCGGTTTGTGTGATTTTTTCCATATTAACTCCTTTATCAAATTCTCTACCTTCTTTCCCAAAGCACGGGTTTAAAACCAAACCTGCAACCAGTGCAGTTACAGCCAGTACAGGTAACACTTTGTTTTTCATACTTTTCTCTCCTATTTTATAGCTTTGCCGGCAGCTATTACACCAACGCTGCAATAATATTTTAAAACCTGAGAGTTACACTTAGTCAATACATAATTACAGAAACAAAAAAAGGAGCGGTGCATCAAATGATACACCGCTATTTTTTTAAGACTTAGAATTAAACATTTTAAACGTGAGTTTAATATTTTCAGACATCCTCTCCAAATCTCGTACAAGTACAGCCGGCTTCGAGTTATCATTATCATTATTATCTGCAATCGGCGGTTCATTATCCGTTTCATTTTGGAATCGCCCAATACCCGGCCTGTCTCGCATTTCGTCTAATGGTGATTTATATGTTTCGAGCAAAAACTCCATAACTTCACTTTTTTTATAACTTCCTGATGCCAGTGAACACAATATTTTAGTAATATCACCAGCTTCCAAATCAGCATTATTATATAGAGGATGTATCTGCACATCATTAACCATAATTTTAAACAAGTTAAAAACAGTTAATACGTCCTTATCATTAGATTCTCTTCCATTTGATTTTAAACTATCTTTTATTGAATTATAAGCATTTATTATATCTTCAGTACTACAATCTTCATCCTTTGCCAAATATCTTGCCAGCTGCGTATAAACTGCCGAATGCTCAGAAAAATCAGGAATAGTTGTTTTCATTTCGGATATAAGAGAGTTTGCACGTTTCATTTGGTCGATACCACCCTCCCCATTCCTTATACTACGATTAATAAGCAGTTGTTGTTGTATAGATAATCCCATGCTTAGCTCCTTTCTTATTCATTTTATTTACACTTTTGCATCGGTATTTTGTACAACGACATTTTTGAAAAAAACTTTAGCCCACCCCACCACATCATATCATATCATATCATATCGGGCATTATAACTTGGTTTCAGCCCATTGTAAATTTATCTTTACATTTCGTTACACTGTTAATTTTTTGTTACAATCCTTCTCATCAGCCCCGTATTTTTTTGTTAAAATATGTAACATTTTATAAAAAAATAGCAAAAAAAATATATTTTAATTGTTAAACTAACAAATATTACAATATTGAGGACAGGTAATGCGTATTGAAATAACAAAAGTTTTTCATAATAGAACAATATTAACAAATAAACAAACAGACATCCGGACTGCAAATTCATTTTCACAGACTAATTTGCCAACATATTATTATAAAGATTACAACATAAATTTTGGGGCAAGGCTAAACAGAACACCTGAGGATTTCTACGCACAAAAATTCAATATTGATAACATGCCGGAAACTGTTAAAAAATATTTATTTGAAGATTTTGAAGAACGCCGGCATATGCCGCCGGCACAGCTTCAGAGAGAGGCTTTTGAATATCTAAAACTCGCTGATAGTGTAAACGATATAAAAGACATGTATCCGGAAGAACCCTTATTTGCCAATTTAAAAGAACTCGATGATGTAAAACCATCGCAGGGAATATTACTGCTTTTAAAGTGGGACTCTCAAACATCGCAAACACCTATCTTTAAGGATAAAAGCATTAAAGATTTAACTGTATATCTTTTAAGAAAAGTTTATCTTGAAGGTAAAACGATAGATGAAATTAACAAGGATTTTGATAATGATGCAACAGATGAAATTAAATACGAACTTGGTGTAAAAGATAAACAATATTTTTCCCACTCAAATATTTACACTTTAGGGATAAGATATCCTAAATTACCATACTATAATTCATTTTTAGCAACAAGAAACGACAAGGAATATATTCCTGCGGTTAGAAAAACTGGACAGGTTGTATCTGACGAAACCAAACAAAAGCTTTCTTCCGCGATGACAAAATGGTGGGCCGGGCTGAATGAAATTGAGCGCAGCGAACAAATTCAAAAAATGATTGAAGGCAAAGAAATGTCTAACTCGATATTTTCAAAATATCAGGGGCAGATTATGACTATAGCAGCAGCTCAAATGGGATTCAGCGAAAAATTGTCTGAAATTTTTGCAGAAAAATATTCTAACGAAGCTTTTATGCTGGATTTTCCTCTTTTTTCAGAACGGCAGCGTGAAATAATGCTGGAATTTTGGAATAAAGATTCTGATTTCAGAGAAAATTATTCAAAAACGTTGCAAGATACAATATCTGATTTTGAAATAGCGTATTACAGTGAGGATAAAACTCAATTAGAAAATTTACTAAATAAAGCTATTGAGTTAAAAGCAAAAGTCCTAAACAAAGCAAAAGAAAAGCAGTACAGAAAACAAGAAATGCAAAAACTGGCAACTCCGCAGACACGAGCGGCTGTTCCTCCCCCCAAAACACTGCCCGTTGACTTAAATTCTTCCGGTTCAATCAATAAGCTATTCAGAAAAAACGAAGCAGATATTATGAAATTTTATCCAACTGCTTTTAAAGCTGAATATATGGATTTTTTAATGAAGAACACCAGTTTACAAACAAGAAAAGAAATAGTTGCACTAAATTACCCTGAACCGCATAAGCTTCTTGATATAAATGAGGAGGAGGCACAAGAACTAAGAGAAAAATTACTTGAAAAGGCACACGAATTAAATGAACTTTTTGACAGTAAATACCCTTTAGTTGCAAAAACAAACGAATTTCTTATTAATCAGCTTTTATACAAATTAACAAATGACCCCATGGTATTTAAATTAAACAGGGGTGAAGCCATAGAATATATTCAAAAGCATAATCTGGAAGAGGATTTTTTAAAGCATAATGCAAATATTGATTCAGAGATGAAAAGACTGTCGGTAAAAACCCCGGCAAAAACTTTAGACGAGTTTATAAGATTAGATTTTAATTCAGCTTTAAATTCACATATAAAAGGCGGACTTCAATTTTATCCTGAGTACAATTTAAATTTACAAAATATCAGCTTATTTAATGATTATGAAAATAATGTAAATGATATCAGCAAAGAATTTCTTAAAAACTATAATGCTGCAATAAAATACTACAAAAATACTCAAACGCCTGAATTTATAAAGAATATTATAATGGAGGGCTTAATTGTAGATTATATCTGCTATAGAGCAAAAAATGACAAAAAAGCTCCGGTTAACAACAAAACAGTGTATGATAATCCGTTAGATGCAAACTATAACATAGACATAACATCAATATATTCAATGAAATATGCACTACAGCAATATCTGCATAAAAATGAAACAAAATATTGGATTCCGCAGGTTGAAAACAAATTTTTAGATTTTGCTGTAAATCAAAATTATATAATTAAAGAATCGCTGCAGATGTTTATAGCTACAAAAGTTAAAAATTATAAACAAATATTATCTAATTTATCTTCAAAAGATAAACAAACTGCGTATGGAGTAGCAGACACACTCATGCAAATGATTCATAACGATTTTACGGAAGCTGAACCGCAAACGGCTAATGCAAATAATGCAGCAATTAATTATATTCTATACCAAATCACTCATAAACCGGAAACATTAGCAAATTCGCCAATCGAAACTGCTGATTTTATACAAAAATATTATCTGGGTCATCAGATGCTTAAAAGCAGCGCTGATATAAAAAATAAATATGAGGAGTATTTACAGCCGCTGCCGGAAGATACAATTAACGAATTCTACAGTTTAACTTTTTATCCGGCATTACTTGCATTTGCCCAACAAGGGTTAAAAAATATACCTATTAAAAATAAAGAAAATTTTGAACAGGCGCAGAAAATGATTAAAAACGCTCTGGCGGGACAAGGGAAAGATATAATTGATAATATAAAACGGTATCTGACCAATAAAAGTGCTTTTATAAGACTTATAAATGAGGCAGATACGCCATCTGATGCTAAAAGCAAAATTCTGGAAAAACTCGTTGCCAATTTTGCGAGAATGCAAAAAGCCGGAGATAAAATATTAAGATTTTAAAAGCATAACAGAGGTAATAAGTGCGTATAAACCCGATAAGTTTTAGTATAAATAATAGTTATAAACCTGTAGCGACATTCCAGCCGCATAAAATGTCACGAACAGATTCTGATACAATCACTTTTACAGGGAACAATACCTCCGCAGGAAATGTTCTAAAAAAGCTTAGAGATATAGTCTGCCCGTATACCGGGATAAAAATGATTTCAGGCTCCTCACTAAACAGTATCGAAAAACGGATAGATAAATCACAAAATATCAGCACAGGAGTAAAAATATTATCCGGTTACACTGATTACATGCAAAAGACTGAAAAGCGTATGTTTAATACTTTTAAAAAGTATTCAGAAACAAACCCGCAAGGGAAATTTGGAGATTGTTTAAACAAACTCTATGACAACGCTCTCGCTAAATTAAAGATAGAAGAATTTCTTGTACTTGATAAAGTAGATAAAATATCTCTTTCTCTATCCCCCCAAACAGCGCTTGGAGTAAGAAGCAAAACCACACGCTGCCGGCAGGTAATACTTGCAAACAAGGCCGAAGATACATTTAAGAGAAAGACATTTATTACATCTTTAGATGAAATTGTTCCTGCAAACATAAATGAACAAAAAATATTAGAACAAATGAAAGACCAGGCCTTATTTCTTCCGACATCAGGCAGCAGCGAAAATGCTTTTATTGTAAAGTATGCAAGACGTTCCGAGCAAGAAATTGCCAAACGGATGTTAAGAGCGTCAGTTGCAACAATTGAACATGTAAAACCGGATTCCCTCGGCGGTGCAAACACTCTCGGGAACTTTATGCTTGTATCTGCGCAGGCTAACAGCAGACGGGCAAATATGCCGCTTGAAAAATACATACAACGCTATCCTGATATTCCTTCATACTGTCAAATGTATATAAACCAGATAATTTCTTCTATTTATAAAGGAAAACTCGGCGGGTGCGAAACATACCCGTACAAAATAAAAAAGACACTGGAGAATGAATCTAACGGACAAATTGTTCTCAATCTTTCAAAATACAAATATACAGAAGCGCAGACAGAAAAAATGGTACGGCAGTATTATTCAAAACAGCATTCCCGCAGATAATTACTGTATATTTAAATATTTTTCTTGCTGCTGATTAAGAGATTATAAAGAAATCTGATTTTTAATTTTTTGATGTTAAAATATTTTAGTAACAGTTAAAAAGGAGCAGCAGACATGTGCGGGATTGTAGGGTATATAGGTAAAGGTTGCGCGTTGGATATTCTTTTAAACGGTTTGTCAAAACAAGAATACCGCGGATATGATTCAGCAGGACTAGCTCTTATTGTCAATGACAAAGTTGAGGTATTTAAAGAAGAAGGCAAGCTCATTAATCTGAGAAACAAAATCAAGCCTCACGCAGCAAAGCTTCTTAATTCGCACCTTGGAATCGGTCATATAAGATGGGCAACCCACGGAGTTCCTAACCGGTTAAATGCACACCCGCATCAATGTAACTGCGGTAAAGTCGTTGTTGTACATAACGGAATCATAGAAAATTTTAAAGAATTAAAAGAAGAATTAGAAACTTATGGGTGTAAATTCAAATCCCAAACAGATACAGAAGTTATTGCCCACCTTGTTGCCCATGAATTTTCTAAAGTTAAAAATTTAACAGAGGCCGTATGTCTTGCAACCAAAAGGCTTGAAGGTTCATATGCTTTATGCATTATGCATCAGGATGTTAAAGACACAATTGTTGCAACAAAAAGAAACGCTCCGCTGCTTGTGGGTATTGGGGATGGAGAATATTTTATAGCCTCGGATGTTCCTGCAATAATTGAATACACTAAAAGAGCTGTATATTTAGAAGATAATCAAGTTGCAACAATTCACAGCGATTTTTTAGGCGTTATGGACATAGACAGAAATATTATTACACCGCATATTGAAGTTCTTCCTTGGGAGTCTGTTTCCTTAAGTAAAATGGGATATAAACACTTTATGCTCAAAGAAATTCACGAGCAGCCAGATATTATAAGAAATATTCTGTCTGATAAACTGCACAGCTCGGATGCGGATGTAAGCTTAAACGGTGTGAATATTGACAAAAATATGCTTAAACACCTCAACCGCATACAAATCGTAGCCTGCGGCACCTCATTACACGCTGCGGTTATAGGCAAATATATAATTGAAACGCTATGTGATATTGCCGTAGATATAGACCCGTCAAGCGAGTATATTTACAGAAAAACATTAACCGATAAAAATACACTTGTAATAGGAGTTTCACAGTCCGGTGAAACAGCTGATACACTAACGGCCGTAAGACAGTCTAAAAAAAGAGGTTCTCATATACTAATAATAACAAACCGGCCGGATTCCACAATGGCTCGTGAGGCTGACAGTTTAATACCTGTAAACGCAGGCATAGAAGTTAGTGTAGCAGCTACAAAATCTTATATTGCACAGGTTATGTCTTTCTATCTGCTTGCTATACATATCGCACAGATGAAAGGAACCGTAGATGAAAGCTTAACCTACACATTAAAACATGAATTAATTATGCTCCCGATGAAAATAGAGTCTATTTTATCGCACAAAGAACAAATAGCTGAAATTGCGAAAGTTTATTCCGGGTTTAAAAACTTTGTATTTATTTCAAGAGGAATAAACTATGCCACAGCATTAGAGGGGGCATTAAAGCTTAAAGAAATCAGCTATATTAATGCGACAGGATATCCGGCCGGAGAATTAAAACATGGCCCTATCGCTATGCTTGACGAAACTATGCCGGTTCTGTCCATTCTTATGACAGGCTGCGTATATGACAAAATCCTGTCCAACAGCGAAGAAGCAAAAGCAAGAAATGCAAGAATGATTGCTTTAACGGATTCAGAGGATGAAAAGCTTGAAGAACTTTTTGAGCATATAATAAGAGTTCCGCAGGTTCATGAACTTGTTTCACCTATACTGGCAATCGTTCCGCTTCAACTTCTTGCATACTATATAGCTGAATACCTCGGGAAAGATGTAGACCAGCCGAGAAATCTGGCTAAATCAGTTACGGTAGAGTAATGAAAATTATTTCTGAGAATATACAACTTAAAAATATTAATACTTTTACCACTGAATATATCGAAGAAGAGTTAAAAAAAATGAACCTTGATATAGTCAGATGGGCTGTTATAGACATTAATGAAAAAATTTTTACACTTTGTGTTTCTCATGTTATAATTTAAACGGTAAAATAAAAAAGAGGATTATATATATGAATTCTACAATGATAAAACCTGATATTAAAGACATAAATCTAGCAGAACAGGGCAAAAATAATATAGAATGGGCAATGAAAGACATGCCGGTTCTTATGAAAATAAAAGAAAGATTCATTAAAGAACAGCCTTTTAAAGGTTTAAAATTATCAGCCTGTGTTCACGTAACAAAAGAAACTGCTGCTTTATGTACCGTAATGAAAGCAGGCGGCGCAGATGCAGTATTAATAGCATCAAATCCTTTATCTACACAGGATGATGTCGCCGCAGCACTTGTTAAATACTGGGATATTCCTGTTTTAGGCTATGCGGGAGAAAGTGTTGAAACCTATAAACAGCATGTAAAAGATGCCATTGATTTTAATCCTGATATAGTTATTGATGACGGTTGCGACATTGTTGCAACTATACACGCAGAAAGACCTGAACTTGCATCAAAAATCATCGGTTCAACAGAGGAAACGACAACAGGAATTATCAGATTGCAGGCATTAGAAACTCAGGGGGAACTAAAATTCCCTGCTGTTGGTGTGAATACAAGTCTTACCAAACACCTTTATGATAACAGATACGGTACCGGACAAAGCGCAATGGACGGGATTATGAGAGCTGCAAATATTCTTATAGCCGGCAAAACCGTCGTTATTTCCGGTTATGGCTGGTGCGGCAGAGGCTGCGCATTAAGAGCAAAAGCAATGGGCGCTAATGTTATTGTATGCGAAGTCGACCCGTTGAAAGCACTTGAAGCCGCAATGGAAGGATACAGAGTAATGCCTATTGCCGAAGCTGCAAAAATAGGAGATATATTCCTGACAGTTACCGGCGATATCCATGTTGTAGACTTAGAACATATTTATTCAATGAAGAATGGTGCATTCCTTTGTAATGCAGGTCACTTTGACCATGAAGTAAATGTTCCGGCTCTCAAAAAAGAAGTTCTTGAAATTAAGCGTATAAGACCTTTCCTTGATGAATATAAATTAAAGAACGGTAAATCTGTTTATGTTCTGGCAGAAGGCAGGCTTGTAAACCTCGTTGCCGCAGAAGGCCATCCGGCAAGCGTTATGGATATGAGTTTTGCGAACCAGGCCCTTGGAATGGAATTTATTGTAAAAAATAAAGGAAAATTGGAAAATAAACTCTATACTCTTCCTGAAAGTGTTGATAAAGAAATCGCACAATTAAAACTTGAATCAATGGGCATATCAATTGACACATTAACTGAGGAACAGCAAAAATACTTGAATAGCTGGAATATATAGACTTTTAATAAATACTTTAAGTGGAAAAGGCGGTAAAAAATTTCCGCCTTTTTATTTTTGTTTTTAAATGCCGCTCCGTGGTATAATATTTTGCGGAGCAATAAGGTGAGAAAAATTTTTTTATATTCAATAATTCTGCTTATTTCAGCAAGTATGCTGCTGCCATTTGTTATAATGCTTATGCTCTCTTTCCTGCCGGAGGGACAAATTGCAGCAGGAAATTTCGACTTCACTCCTACACTGGATAATTGGCGGAATGTTTTCAGTAAAATTCCTGCCGGAAGATATTTCCTAAACAGTCTTATTGTTTCAGGATTAACCGCCGCAGGACAGGTACTATTCTCTGCAATGGCCGGTTTTGTATTTGCCCGTGCAAGTTTTAAAGGCAAGGATATTTTGTTCTACATTTTTTTATTAAGCATGATGGTTCCTCCGCAAGTAAATATAGTTCCGCTATTCTGGGTAATGAGCAGCCTGAATCTGGTTAACACATATCCTGCACTTATACTCCCGGGTTTATTCGGCGGGTTTGGAGTATTTATGATGCGCCAATTCTTCATCAGTTTCCCAGCAGAACTGGAGGAATCTGCCAGACTGGATGGTGCGGGAACGCTTAAAACTTTTTTTACAATAGTAATACCGTTAGCCGCACCCGCTCTAATAACTCTCGGGATATTTACATTTGTAAGCGCTTGGAACAGTTTTATGTGGCCGCTCATTGTTACGAATTCAGAAAGCATGCGGACATTAGCTTTAGGACTTGCCATATTTAAAGGCAGCCTCAGAG
The DNA here is from genome assembly GCA_949284715.1 of uncultured bacterium. Lineage (GTDB taxonomy): Bacteria > Cyanobacteriota > Vampirovibrionia > Gastranaerophilales > Gastranaerophilaceae > CALUTH01. Next base: position 18,661 of record CASDWH010000002.1, on the reverse strand, counting down.
AGTTAACCCTCTGGGGAGAAATGATGGTTTGCTGTACAATATGTACAATTCCAGCAATCTTAATATTTTTATTCGGACAAAAATACCTCATTAATGATATTGCAGCCGGCGCAGTTAAGGAATAATGGAGAAATTATGAAAGAACTTAAATCAAACAGAATCCACATCGGATTATTCGGGAAAACAAATACAGGAAAATCTACCTTACTAAACAAACTCCTTAATCAGGAAATCTCAATAACCTCTTCTATTGCCGGTACAACAACAGATGTCGTGGAAAAATCAGCAGAACTCTTTCCTGTTGGAGCGGTTACATTTTTAGACACTGCCGGATTGGATGATATAACAGAACTTGGTGAAAAAAGGATTGAAAAAACACTTAAAGCATTAAATCGTACTGATGTTGGTGTTATTGTGTGCGATTTTAACGGGTTTTCTGAAAGCGAACAGACTCTGGTTACAAAGCTTGACAATTTAAAAATTCCATACCTTATAATTATCAATAAAACAGATATTCAAAATATATCAGAAGAAAAATTAAACGAAATAAAAAATTATACCAGTAATATTTTACAGATTTCAGCAACCAACAGTCCAAATTTAACTGACATATTTGTTGAAGCCCTGCTTAAAATTTTACCGGAAGAATTAGTAAATACAACTTCTATGATGGGCGACCTGTTGACATCTGAGGATATTATTGTTCTCGTAACCCCGATAGATAAAGAGGCCCCGCGCGGAAGGTTAATTTTGCCGGAAGTGCAGGCAATAAGAGATGCGCTTGACAATAATTGTATTGCCTGTACTACACAAGTACCGCAGCTTAGTAAAACACTAAACTTATTAAAAACCAAACCAAAACTTGTAGTTACTGACTCACAAGCTTTTAAAGAAGTTAATGCCATCGTTCCGAAAGATATTTTCCTAACCTCTTTTTCAATACTTCTTGCAAGGCTTAAAGGCGATTTAAAAACCTTTATAAACAGTGTTAAAACCCTGGATACGATTAAAAACGGCGACAGGATTTTAATTGCAGAAAGCTGCACCCACCACCGCATTGATGATGACATAGCACAGGTAAAAATACCGGCGCTTATAAGAAAAAAAACAGGCGTTGAGCCGGTATTTGAGCATTATTCAGGGCATGATTTTCCTGATTTAACCGGTTATAAACTAATTATCCATTGCGGAGCCTGTATGACAAACAAGCGTGAAGTTCTATCCAGAATAATGCTGGCAAAAGCCTCAGGAGTACCAATTACAAACTACGGCATTACTATATCCTATTGTTTGGGAATACTTGACAGAGCAGTTTCAGTTTTTTCGATAATAGATACATAAAAACGGCATTTGCGCTTTTTTATACACAGCGAAATATTTATTAAGTATTTATAACATATATTATTAAGCTATTAGATTTATGTAACATTTCTTAACAATACAAATAAAAAAGGCAATTTTCTAAAACATATTTACTTTATATATATGTAAGTAATAAATCAGATTATTAAAGGAGAATACAATGGCAAAAGTTTTGATTTCAATGCCGGAAGAATTTCTGGGGAAAATTGATCAAGTTGCAGAAGGCGAAAACAGAACACGCTCAGAACTTATTAGAGAAGCATTAAGAAGTTATATCAGAAAAAGCAGGGTAAGAGAAACGGCTGTTACAAATAAAAATGCAGCTATCCTTGAAGCACTGCTTGAATAAAGCAGGAGGATATAAGAAGAGAGAGAATAAAAAATAAAAAACAAAAGAGAGCTGGAAATTAAGAGGAATCCCCTTTTTACAGGGGAAGGAATTATGGGTTATTAAAACACGGGGAATTAAAATGATTGATATTTCAACTATCACTTACACTGACTTATTAAAGTACAGAGCAGATTATTTATCGGGCAGTCAAATTTTTAATATTACTGAAGAAGAACTATACAGGATATCAAATGCCTATGGAATGGATTGCAGCGGGTTTAGAGCAATAAATAAGAGAGTTAGAATTTAAAATTTAATTTATTTTCATGGTATCATCTATTTATGGAGGATACTATGGAAGAAGTGAAAAAGGCAAAAAAGCCTATACTTAATTATATAAATGTTTTTAGAGGGCTTGCTATTCTGCTTATTCTTGCAGGTCATACAATGCAGATGGGCGAATCAGGAAGCTGGCTGAATTGTATTTCTAAAGAGGTGTGGGCAGGCGGAACTGTTCTTTTTGTGTTCATCGCCGGTTTTTTATTTGAATATCTTTCATACAAATTTGAGTATAAAAACTACTTATCAAAAAAATGGACAAATGTAATTTTACCCTATATCATAACTGCTGTTCCCGGTATCATTTTATGTTTTACCATTCCAACCATATACGGAAACCCGTTTGCCGATTATAATAAATTGGTACAAATAGGAGTATTTTTAACGACCGGCAGAATACATAATGTTCCGGCCTGGTTTATTCCGATGATAGTTATCTTCTTTCTGCTCTCTGCATGGTTGTTGAATGCAGAGAAAAAAAAGTACTTATACAAAATATTACCGTTTGCACTTCTTATAACTGTTTTATTGCCAAGACAGGATATTGAGCCGTATATGGTAGCTGATTTAGACTTCTGGGGCAAATACGAAGCCTATCTAATGTATGTTCTGCACGGGTTTGTACATTTCTTTTCAAGCTATGTCGGCGGTATGTATTTGGCGGCCAACATTGATAAAGTTGATAAAATGTACAAATACAGACATTTATTATTCTGGGGGACAATACTTGTATCGGCTTTAGATATTGTACTATCACATAATTACGGGATATCAAACGGTTCTGTATCAAAAACCGTATTTACGGTCTGGGCGCTTGTTATGCTAAAACATTACAATAGCTTTTTTGATGAACATCCTAAAATCAATAAATTTATGGATATATGTGCAAAATATAGTTTCGGACTATTTTTTGTACACTGGTACTTCGTATTTTTATTTAACGATTTAACACAAATCCCGCCTGTTGTCATAAATCTGCCGTTCCACCACGCGTCAATGGTAGTAGTTACAAGGTATCTGTTTGTATTATCCATAAGTTTTATTACTTTATGGATTATTAAAAAGTTTTTAAAACTCATCGGGCAGGAAAACACAAGAAAATTTATCGGTGTTTAAGACTAAATAACCCTATTAGAAGCGTACAATCTTTTTTAAACCGCGGGGGGAATCAGGATTGCGATGTTTTTTTATTGCAATTTCCAGGGCGAGAAGCTGGCAGAGAACAACATTAGCAAACATATATTGTAATTCATTTTCACACTCGACATTAATCGTCATATTTGCGTGTACATCCGAACTTGTTTTTCCAATTATATACAGTGCGGGATTATAATCCTTTTTTATATTTTGCAAATACCTTGCTGTTGTATAAGAAACTCCTTTTAAGGAAATATATAGTAAAACGCTTTTATTATTAAGCACTGCAACATGTCCGTGCATAAATTCACCTAAAATAGCAGCATTAACATTCAAATAAGATGTTTCCTTAATCTTCAGCGCTGCTTCTTTTGCCAGTGAATACGCAATACCATCAGCAGCGACAACTATATTTTTAGCTTTTGCAATAAGCCCTGCCAGATGCTTTACTTTTTTACGCATATCAAGCGCTTTGGTAACAATATCAGGAATATAATTCAAGGACTCTCTATAAACTTTTACATACTCGTTAGATTCATCATGATTTTTAGCAAGAGTAAGAGCAACAATAAGAAGTGAAAGCATTTGTGCGGTAAAAGATTTAGTTGCGGCAATACCTAATTCCTTTCCTGCCGAACAGCATACTCTATAATCACACAATTCCCAAATTGTTGAATTTTCTTTATTTGTAATACATAAAGTCGGCAAATGCCCGAACTCTTTTACTCTTCTGACTGCGCTTACTGTATCTCCCGTTTCGCCTGATTGAGTAATGAAAATATATAAAAGCCCCTCATCATGAGGAATTACACTTTTTAACAGAAATTCACTGGAATAAATAGCCCTCGTTTCAATACCGGAAATTCTTTCAAGCAAATCAACCGCAAATCTTGCGCAATGATAAGATGAACCGCTGGCTATAATTATAACCCTGTTTACATTTTCCGGTATAGCAATCTTTTCAGCACCTTCGCTATAGGCACGGATTATATCTGCCAGCACCATTGGCTGCTGATAAATTTCACTTTCCATCCAGTATTTAAATTTAGAGTTTTTTAATTTTTTATCCCGCATTATCCAAGAATTTCTTTTAATAGAGCATTAACTGTTTGAGGGTTAGCACGCCCTTTTGTTTCTTTCATAACCTGCCCGACAAAGAAACCAAACAGCTGGGTCTTACCATTCTTATAAGCCTCAACCTGCTGAGCGTTTGCTTCAACAACTTTCTTAACTATTTCTTTTATCGCGCTTTCATCCGTTATCTGTGAAAGTCCTTTCTTTTCAACAATTGTGCTTGCTTTTTCACCGTCTTTCATCATATCAATAATAATTTGTTTTCCAATATTATTAGAAATAACGGCTTTTTCTATTAATTGAATAAGTTCCGCAAGATTTTCAGGAGAGAGCTTTGTATCTGTAATTTCAAGTTTCTCTTCTTTTAAGTATGCCGCAATCTCACCCATAATAAAGTTCACAGCTATTTTCGGGGTTGCACCGAGTTCCAGAACTTTATCAAAGAATATAGCAAGCGGCATTTGCTCAACAATAACAGATGCGTCATACTCGCTTAAACCTAATCCCATATATCTTGCCCGTTTTTGAGATGGGAGTTCCGGCATTGTTTTTCTGATATTTTCAACCCACTCACGCGAAATCTCCAACGGCATTAAATCCGGTTCCGGGAAGTATCTGTAATCATGTGCATCTTCTTTTCCCCTCATAGAACGTGTTTCACGTGCATTATCATCCCAGAGTCTTGTTTCCTGAACCACTTTTCCGCCCTCTTCAACTATTTCAATCTGACGGTCAATTTCATATTCAATAGCACGCTGCAAGGCGGAGAAGCTGTTAACATTTTTAATTTCCGCCCTTGTTCCAAACTCTTTTGAACCTTTTGGCATAATTGAAATATTAGCATCGCATCTCATTGAGCCTTCTTCGAGATTACCGTCGCAGACACCAATGTAGCGTACAATATTTCTAAGCTCTTCCATATACATTCTGGCTTCTTCACTTGAACGCATATCCGGCTCCGATACAATTTCAAGCAGCGGAGTACCGGCGCGGTTTAAGTCCACAAGCGAATATGATGAACCTGCAAGCCCGGCAGCGCCTGCGTGTACAAGTTTACCTGCATCTTCTTCAAGGTGCGCTCTGGTTATCCCTATTTTTTTACCCTTAATTTCAAGATAACCGTTCACACATATCGGTTCATCATATTGTGAAATCTGATACCCTTTTGGTAAATCAGGATAAAAATACTGTTTACGGTCAAATTTACAACGCGGAGGAATTGTACAATTTAACGCCAAACCCGTTAATATGCCCATATTAACAACCTCTTTATTAAGCACCGGCAATACACCCGGCATACCTAATGTGATTGCACTAATATGAGTATTTTGCTCGCTCCCGAATTCTGTACTGTCCGGTGCAAAAATTTTTGATTTTGTTTTTAACTGCGCGTGTACTTCCAAACCTATTACAACTTCGTATTTATCTCTCAAACTTTCCATCATTACCTCTTTTAATAAATTATTAATTATAAAAAGAGTTTAACACAAAAAAAATATTGGAACTAATATTTTAATAAACTACAACAGCCTACTTGAAAAAAATCTTTGTTCACGTTTAAATAAAATTACTGAGGTCTTATCCTCTAGTTCTTTAGAAAGCAGATTAATATTTTTGACTAACCAGAATATAAAATTAGCAAAATTTGCAGGTTTCTGTTACGGAGTAAAAAGAGCCGTTGATACAGTAACCGAACTAAAACGCAGCAACCCGGATAAAGATGTTTATATTCTGGGAGAATTAATCCATAATAATTATGTTATTTCAGAGCTGCAAAAGCTTGGAATTATAACTATCGGGTCAATTGCTGAATTAACTTCAAATGCTTCAGGGTACTGTGTAATCAGGAGCCACGGTGCCGCGCCTGAAATCTTTGAGGAACTACAAAAAACAAATCTCGAAGTTGTAGATTTAACCTGCCCTGATGTAAAAAAAGTTCAGCAAAAAGCAATCGAACTTGCAAAATCAGATTATTACGTAATTATCGTTGGCAAAGCAGACCATCCGGAGGTTGAGGCAATTTACGCTAATGCAAGACAGTTTTCAGGTAAAGTCGCAGTTATCAACACGCCAGAACAAATATCACCGATTAAAAATGACTTAAAACAACATAAAAAAATCGGGGTTGTAGTACAAACAACCCAGCGGATTACAACGCTCAATGAAATAATGGCAGAATTAACCCCGCTTGCAAAAGAATTACTTATTTATAATACAATCTGCCAGAGTACTTCGATGAGGCAGCAGGAAGCGGTTGAACTCTCTAAAGACAGCGATTTGATGATTGTTGCCGGTTCTAAAAACAGCGCCAATACAACCCACCTGGCAGAAATTCTTAAAAATACCGTTCAAACCATCCATATTGAAAGTGTTAATGAACTGGATAACTATAAAAACTTAATAAAAAAAGCGGAAACCATAGGCATCACAGCAGGCGCCTCAACTCCGCAGATTATTATTGATAACGTAATTAAATATATAAAGGAGGAATAATTAATGACTACATTAGAAAAAACAAAAGATGAATTTGAAATGCTTCTTGATGAAACATTCGCAAAATCTAATACAGTAGCAGATATTGTTGAAGGTACTGTAATTAAAAAAGAAACAGACGGATATCTGGTAAGCGTAAAAGGGGCAAAACTTGAAGCATTCTTACCTAAAAAAGAACTTTCAAGCGATGTTGAAGACCTTGAAATCGGCGACACCCGTGAATACTACGTTTTAAGAGAAGAAAGCGATGAAGAACCTATGCAGTTATCATTAAAGAGAATTGCATTCGCACAAGCATGGGCGCAGCTTAACGACGCTAAAATTCAAGGCGATACAATCCTTGCAAAAGTTGTTTCTACAGTTAAAGGCGGCGTTCTTGTTGACGTTGCAGACCTTAAAGGATTCATTCCTTCATCTCAATTACGCACAGGCGCACCATTTGACGGACTCGTTGATACAAAGATTGAAGTTAAAGTCCTAGAAGCAGATCCTAAGAAAAACAAACTCATACTCTCTCAACGTCTTGCGGTTGCAGAACAAAGAGATCAGGTTGTTGATAATGTTCTCTCTTCTCTTGAAGAAGATCAAGTTGTTAAAGGTAATGTTGTAAGAATTACAGATTTCGGAGCATTTGTTGATATCAACGGTATTGACGGACTTCTCCCGATTTCCGAAATTTCATGGCAAAGAATCAAACACCCGTCAGATGTCGTAACCCTCGGTGACACTATCGAAGTTAAAATTATCAAAATTGATCACGAATTAAAGAGAATTTCTTTATCATTAAAAAGAATGGGCGAAAATCCGTGGCAGCAAATTGAAGGCCAATTTGAAGAAGGACAGGTTGTTAAAGGCACTGTTAATAAAGTAACAACTTTTGGTGCTTTTATAAACATTTTCCCGGGTGTTGAAGCTCTTCTTCCGGTTTCTGAAATGAGCAACGAAAACGTTAACCCGTTCAACCTCTTTAAAGTGGGAAGCGAAGTTGATGTTCTTATTAAAAAATTCACTCCTAAAGAACATAGAATCGCTTTAAGTATTAAAGATATTGAAAAATAACTTTTTCAGAAAAACAGTAAAATCCCGAAAGAAAATTAAAAATCTTTCGGGATTTTTTGTTAAAAAAAATAATATTAAAAAATGTAAAGATTTGTAACAATTTCAAAAAGTCGTGAAATTAGCTATATTTTATATCCTTTATATATATGTAAGATGTTTTAAAGGAATTAGTAAGATGACGCCCCCTGAATTAAAATTAAATACCAATTTGGGCAGCACAATCGGTGGTGCGATTGGCGGAAGCATTGGCAACAATCCTTTCGGCGGAGCAGGGGCTGATTTTATAAATTGTATTTTTCAGGGCGGAAATTTCTGGGATACAATGGGGCAAAGCGCAGCTAATCTGGGAATGCAAGCCGCCGGCCTGGCAATGAATTCTATTTTTAATGCCGTAGGCGGAGCTATCACAAGCGGTATTTCACTTGCAACGGAAAAAGCTAAAAACAAAGCATCTGAAGCAAAAATAGCAAAAGAAAATAAAGCGGCAGAAAATGCAGCTAAACAGGGTGCTGCGCAAACCGAAGCATTAATTAATGAAGCAGCAGGCAAAATTGAGGGATATAAAGCAGATTTAGATGAACAAATAAAAATGATTGAAGAAAGTACAGCAATAGTTGAAGCAAAAAAAGAAGAAATGCTTGAAAATATAAAATTAATACAAGAGTTAATTACTGTTTATGAAACAGAAAAAGCCAAAAGAGATAAAATTCAGGAAAAATTAAACAGCACAACCGATGAAGAAGAAAAAGCCAAACTTCAACAAGAACTTACGGCAGCAAATGAAATGTGTGCAACTTATGCACCTACTATAAATGAACTTGATACTAATATTACAGCAAGCGCTGATGCTATCGCGCAAGAAATCTCTAAAGCGGCTGACAGTCAGGAATTTGCAGGAGAAATACAAGAGCAGCTTGAAACAACAACAGTTGAAACCCAAACAAATGTTGATAATACGGTAGTTACGACAAATAACAGCGTTGTAGAACATACCGGAGCGGCCGCACAAGAAACAGCAACATTAAACAGCAATGCAACTACACAAAAAATACAGGGCGAACAAATGTTAGCAGCAGCACAGGCAAAAAGTGTAATACCGGGACTAGGTACAGCAATCGGTGCTGTTGATACCGCAGTTGCTCATGGATTAATCACGACAGGGACAACCGGTAAAGGTTCTGCACAGCAATTAGCAGGAATTGTTCAAGCATTTGGTTCTAATTATACAAACAATTTTGCAGGAGCAGAAAATGCTTTACCTGAAATTAATACAAACATAGAAAATATTGGCATCGGTACAGAAACTTTAACAGCTATGGTTGAAACAAACATTGCAGAAGGAACCGAAGCTCTTGAAACAGAACGTCCGGAAAATCCAGTTGAAGAAGAAAAAGTAAATATCGTTTAATCAAACAGTTCGTACAAACGTTCTCTGATATCTTTCTCATCTAAATCATTTGTAAGTTTATTAAGGTTCATCGCCAGCTGGTAGTACTCGGCCGCCAGGGATTTTTTATTCAGAGCCTGTGCTGCACGTCCGGCGTTAAAATGCGCAAGAGTATAATTCGGGTTAAGAGTACACGCATTCTCAAAATACTCAATCGCTGTTTTTGCATCGCCGAAGCCGTCAAGATAAACTACACCAATATTATTTTGTGCAATATCAAATTCCGGATTTAAATCAATTGATTTATGAAAAGCAACAAGCGATTCTTCAAGATAATCCTTTTCCCATAATGCCAGCCCTACTTTTGAATAACTTAAGTAGTTTTCACCATCTATTGCAATCGTATCACAATAAACCTTTATGGCTCCATCTATATCGCCTTTTGCCATGTACAAATCGCCAAGCGAAAGCTGAACATCAACATTCTCCGGGTCAAGGGCAATTGCAGCCTGAAAGGTTGCTTCTGCGGCTTCAAAATTACCGTGAATTTCACCATATATGGCACCCAGCGCGTGACACACAATTGCTGTCCACTTGGCATCGGGATTGATTTTTATCGCTTTCTGATAACACTCTATAGCATCATCATAAAGCTCGCACTTGATATAGGCAAACGCCAGTGAATTGTTATAGTATGGATTTTCAGGTTCAAGGTCAACCGCCAGTTTAAAAGCAGTTGCCGCGTGCAGTCTGTCTTCTTTCTTCAAGTACAAATGACCCAATTCATAATAAATTTTGTCATTATCAATCCCGAATTCAAGTAATTTATTATAATAATCTATAGCCTCATCTATTTCCTCAGGAAAGTACGTCTGAATAATTGTTGCGAGTTTAATCATTATTTCTCGGTTATCCGGCGCATTTTCCAAAGCTTTTCTATAGCATTCAAGGCAGGTAATCATATCATCACACTCAAGCGACAAATCGCCCATGCGCTGATAAAACACATCGCCATGTTCTGTTTTTTCAGCCCCTTTTGAATAAATATCCAGAGCCGAAGGAATCATACGCATTTTTGCACAGGTAGACCCCAGAGTTTTAAATGAAAATACTGAAAAATCATCCGCCAAATACTTATAAAGCATTTTAATTGTCGGATAATCCCACATAATCATAAGGCTGCCAGATAAGAAATAATAAAGGAACTGCGCTATAGAAGCAACATTTTTCTGTTTATTTTTCATCTGCTCCATGATAATTTTTGACAAAAACAGCCGAGGGCGGGCAGAATTCATTCCTGATTTTTTAATAGCAATACGAAATTCTTCAGCAGCGGCTTCATAATCACCTGATACACCAAGAAAATAGCCGGTATAAATATGCGCATTTGCATTATCCGGCGACAGAGTAAGCGCTGTTCTGCATTGTTCAATAGCCCCGTTAACCGTAATCTGGCCTTTTTCATATAAAAGACTTGCCAGACGATAGTATGCTTCAGGAATACCAGGGTTTAGCTTAATTGTATCAACATACAGAGAAATAGCATTTTCTAAATCTTTTTCCTGCTGTTTAATAAGATATTTTTCATGATATAATCTTGCTTTTTCCAAAGCTGTAATTGCATCCTGCTCTTTATCTGCGGGGTTTAACAATATTTGTTCAGACATAAATGCTCCATAAAAACTGTTTCAAATACCCCGTCGGTTAAAATTTTTTAAACTTTAATAACAATTTCAAATAATCATACATATAGATGAATTTATCCGATATTTTTTAGACACAAATTCGGCTTCAAAATGTAATAGTTTCACAACCGCAGCTGGTTACACGGTAAGCACTCCAAATACAGCAAGGCATGGTTATATTTTTCATGCCGGTATGTTTGTAACAAAAAATTAATCATTGTAATATTTCTTTAAAAAAACTTTATTATTTTACCTGTTTAAAATAGTATGTTAATATAATAGAAAAAGTATACAGTTAAAATTAAAGGGGAAATCGTGGACAATTTAGGACCAGATATTTTCGGAAGAAAAGATAGCGTGAACACACAGAATAGTTCATACGGAATGAATACAACAAATGCACCGGAATATAGTGCAGCGTCGGCACCGGGAGTAAATCCGGCAAAGATTAAAGTTATAGGTGTCGGCGGCGGCGGCGGAAACGCTGTTAACAGAATGATTAAGAGCGGCTTATCAGGTGTCGAATTTTGGCTTATGAATACTGACTTACAGGTGCTTAATTGTTCCCAATCAAAAAATAAAATTCAATTAGGCGCTAAATTAACCAACGGACTCGGCGCAGGCGGAGAACCCCAGGTTGGTGAAAAAGCAGCGGAAGAAGCACAACAAGAAATTACACAGGCTATAGAAGGTGCCGATATGGTATTTGTTACTGCCGGAATGGGCGGCGGTACAGGCACAGGCGCGGCTCCTATTGTTGCCAAAATTGCAAAAGATTTAGGCATTCTTACTATTGCTGTTGTTACAAAACCTTTCTCTTTTGAAGGGAAAAGACGTCAGAATCAGGCTCAACAAGGTTTAGAGAAACTTAAAGAATCCGTTGACGCTCTTATCGTTATACCTAATGATAAGCTTCTTGACGTTGTTGACAGACGCGTTTCTCTTCAAGAATCCTTCATTGTTGTTGACGAAGTACTTTTAAGAGGTGTTCAGGGCATTTCTGATATCATCACAATACCGGGGCTTATCAACGTTGATTTTGCAGATGTTAAAAGCGTTATGCAGGCATCAGGTTCAGCGCTTATGGGTATCGGAAGAGGCACCGGCGAAGGCAGAGCTATTGAAGCCGCTAAAATCGCTATTAACTCACAACTCCTTGAAACTTCAATTAACGGAGCAAGCGGCGTAATTGTTAATATTACAGGCGGGCCGGATATGACTCTGCACGAAGTTACCGATGCTACAAACATTATTAATGATGCTGTACTTGATGATGCAAGAGTTATTATCGGCGCGGTAGTTGATGACAATATTCAAGGTGAAATCCAAATTACTGTTATCGCTACAGGCTTTGAACTTAAATCTCAAAGCACTATTGAAGAAAGAGTCGAAGGGCGTTCAATAAGTGCTGCCGAGTTTTTCTCCGGAGCATTTAATAACAGCAACGCGGCTCAAACGCCTAAAATGCCTACAATTCCGACCTTCTCGGATATTCAAATTCCTGAGTTCTTAAAGAAATAGGAAAGATAATTACATAGAAAATAAGACCCGCTTATCGGGTCTTGTTTTTTTTTGCAAATTTACATCTTGCGGTGCAGATATGATAGCATTTTCCCGCCGTAATTTTTTGACTGAACTATCTCAAAATCGGAGAAATCAAGAGGTACAGAATGTTCAACAACTGCAATATCAAACTCAGGAAGTATATTAAGTATTTGCTCATAAATTCCGCTTAAATAAGGCGGATCTATGTAAATAACGTCATAAAACCCATCTGTCCGCGATAAAAATTTCAAAGAGTCAGCACAAAGAAGATTAGCGGACACACCAAGCGTCTTATAATTAGATTTAACGATTTCAAAAACTGTCCGATTTTTTTCAATAGCCGTTATATCAGAGAATCCGCGGCTTGCAGCCTCTAATCCCATTACGCCTGAGCCTGCAAACAAATCTAAAAAACTTTTTCCGTCAAAAGAGCCGATAATAGAATACAAGACATTAAAAACACTCATTCTGACTTTTGAGAGAGTCGGGCGCGTTATTGAAGAATCCGGAACCTTTAAAACCCGTCCATTAAATTTCCCGCCGGTTATATTCATGAGCCTAAATCCAGTTTCGCAATCTTAATCCCAAACACACTTTCAATATCTATACCGTTCAAAATAGAGGTTATCAGATCATTGGGATTAAATTTATCTTCAAGACGATTCACCAGCCCGAGAATTTTTGCGTTTGTATATTCTTCAATAATTCTTGGAATAGATGTTATTTTTACAGACTCAGAAAATTCAGGAATATTATTAATAACAGCCCCCCTTATATTTACCCCGCGCTCCGCAGCAAGATTTAAAATTAACAAAGCATTATTAACAGCTTCCCTGGATGGAGTTATAACTAATAATAAAGGTATTTTCATCAGATAGAGCATATCCATAGTAGTATATTCCTGCGTCAGCGGACTCATTATACCGCAGGAGCCGTCTAAAATAGAACAATCGTATTTCTCTGTTATATTTTTGTACTCATGCAGAATCAAGTCCATATCAATATATTCACGCTCCTTTTCAGCCGCAATAAGAGGTTCGCAGTCTGATTTAAACAAATATGTAAAATAAGTTTCTATATAAGGATCAATAGTTTTAATATAGGTCAAATCGGGTGATTGCATAAACCCGCTGATTTCAATACCGGATGTCTGCACCGGCTTATAAACGCAGGTGGAGTAATCAAGACTCTGCATAGTCGCAGCAAGCCCTGCACTTATAAATGTTTTTCCTGCCTTTAACTCTGTAGATGCAACATATAAGCTTAACATACCCAAATTGTAGCACGAATGCAAAAAATATTTAACTTATTTCTTTTTTTATGATAGAATAAATAGGTAGTCCAAGAGAGATTGATAATGAGTTATAAAATTCTATCAAAAAGAGAATTATGCGATAATCAATTTGAACTGACCGTTGAAGCGCCTTACGTTGTAAGAAACGCAAAAGCCGGGCAGTTTATAATTTTACGCGTTGAAAAGGATGGCGAAAGAATCCCGTTAACAATAGCTGACATTGACAAAGAAAAAGGACTTTTGACAATTGTATTTATGGCTGTAGGATATACAACAAAAAAACTTGCACAACTGAATGTTGGAGATGAGCTTGTTGATTTAGCCGGCCCCTTGGGTACCCCCACTCATATCGAAAAATACGGGACTGTAGTCTGTGTTGCCGGAGGATATGGCGCTGCGCCTTGCTACCTCATATCCAAAGCTTTTAAAGAAGCAGGGAATAAAGTCTACATGATAATGGGAGCAAGGACAAAAGATTTGATTTTCTGGCAGGATAAAATGAAACAAGCCTGCACAGAACTATTTATAACCACAAATGACGGCTCACTGGGAGAACAAGGATTTGTAACGGGAGTGCTGGAACGTCTGATTAATCAGGAAAAAATCAACTATGTAATAGCTGTAGGCCCAATGCCAATGATGAAAGCAGTTGCTGACTTAACAAAAGATAAAAATATTTATACCGAAGCCAGCATGAATCCGATTATGGTTGATGGTACAGGGATGTGCGGCGCGTGCAGACTGACAGTCGGAGGAAAAGTTAGATTTGCCTGCGTTGACGGCCCTGATTTTGATGCTCATCAGATAGATTTTGATGAAGTAATCAACAGAACATCTATTTATAAAGACAGTGAACGGAAACGTGATGAAAATTGTAATTTGTTAAACAGGAGAATATAATTTATGTCAGGAGAAAGACAGGTTAGTTTATGCCCGCTAATGAGTGTTGGCTCACAGGTAGAAATTGTATGTATGCAGGAAAATTGCGCCTGGTATTTAAAGAATTATAAATTGTGTGCAGTTTATATGCTTGCTTATAACTCAATGCTTGATGTACAAGCAAAGCAGGCGGCAAAAAAAGCTAAGCAGCAGCAAGGTCAATAGTATGGCTAATATTGTAGTTCTGGGTGCGCAATGGGGAGATGAAGGGAAAGCCAAAATAACAGATCTCCTGGCTGGTAGTGCTGATTTTATTATAAGATATCAAGGCGGCTGTAATGCCGGTCATACCGTTGTTGCAAACAACACAACTTATAAATTTCACTTAATCCCCTCAGGTATACTCTATGGGAACAAAATTTGTTTTATAGGAACAGGTACAGTTATCCATCCTGAATCATTTAAAGCAGAAATTGATGAACTAAAAAGCCGAGGTGTTAATTTATCAGGGCTAAAAATTAGTCCTCTCGCATCTGTTACAATGCCTTATCACATAGAAATAGACGGATACAGTGAATCGCATGCCGGCAAAGGAAAAATTGGAACAACAAAAAAAGGCATTGGCCCGACTTACACAGATAAAGCGGCTAGAACAGGACTTAAAATTCAGGATTTGTTTGATGAAGAAACTTTATCAGAGAAGCTTGATATAATTTTACCGCTCAAAAATAAAACATTATCAAAAGTATACGGACTGGATGAATATTCCAAAGAATGTATAACAGAACTTTGCAGAAAGTACGCAGAAATATTCAAACCTTATGTATGTTTTGAATGGCAGAAATTATTAGAAGAACATAAAGATGACAAAATTCTATTTGAAGGCGCACAGGGTGTTATGCTTGATATAGACTGGGGGACTTATCCGTTTGTCACAAGTTCTAATCCTATTGGCGGCGGTGCGGCTGTAGGCAGCGGTTTTGGCCCCAAAACAATAGATGAGGTAATTGGTGTTGCAAAAGCGTATGTTACACGAGTAGGAGAAGGCCCATTTGTAACAGAGCTTAAAGATAGTACCGGAAAAGAAATACAGGAAACAGGCCGCGAATTTGGTGTAACAACCGGCCGGCCGCGCAGATGCGGCTGGTTTGATGCAGTAACTATGCGTTACGCAGTACAGGTCGGCGGAATTACTCAAATTGCACTGACAAAACTTGATGTATTTAATAAATTCCCTGAGATAAAAATTTGCACCGCTTATAAAAATACAAAAACAGGTGAAATTACCAAATATTATCCTACCGATGTATTCACTCACAAATATTACGAACCTGTTTATGAAACAATGCCAGGCTGGATGTCAAATATTACAGATGTCAAAGAGTTTGATGAACTTCCTGAAAATACAAAAAAATACATTGAACGACTGGAAGCCATACTAGAAACCCCGATATCAATAGTTAGCGTGGGGCCGGATAGAGAACAGACAATTTTCAAAAACCCGTAATAAAAACTTATTCTAAGGGGGACAGGTGAAAAAACAAGTTATCGCTTATCTGCATACTCATTGGGATAGAGAATGGTACAGAGAGTTTGAAATTTTCAGATTAAGGCTATTAAGAGTCTTTGATGAAGTTCTCTTTGCTCTTGAAAATGATTTGATTCCGTCTTTTTATTTCGACGGACAGACCGCAGCGCTTCTTGACTATCTTAAAATTCGGCCTGAAAAAGACAAAATCATACGTGATTTTATAAAAAAGAAGAAACTATTCATCGGGCCTTTTTATTGCTTGATAGATGAATTTCTTACTAATGAGAACCTGTTTAGAAAAAACCTTGAGTACGGTTTAAGAATTGCACGGGAGTTTGGATGTGAAGATTTTACAGGCTACCTGCCGGACACCTTCGGACATTCTGATGGTGTAATAAAAATTTTAAAAGAATTCGGGCTGAATGAATGTATTGTGTGGCGCGGCTGCGGAGATTTGCCGTCTGAATTTGTCTGGAAATCGCAAACCGGCGGCGAAATTAATGCAATAAACCTCGTTCGCGGGTATTTTATGGATATTTTTACAACAAAACTTTCAATCGAAGAAAAAGCTGCTTTTTTAAGAAATAATCTTGATAAAATAGCAGCAAAATCCGGTGAGGTATTATTGCTGCCCGTAGGCGCCGACCACCTCGGAATTCCGTCTGATATCAAGGAACAACTTCCAGCAGTTAACCGGCTGCTTGATAATTATGAAATAAAAGCCGGTTCTATCTTTGATTATATAAATGCCGTAAAGGATAATTACAAAACAATACATACAGGAGAATTACGAAATAATACACTGACATTTACACTGGAGGGTTCATACTCGTCACGCGCTGACATAAAAAGAATGAATATCCTGGCGGAATATGAACTTGAACGTACAGAAAGATTGGTTAATCACTACAAGCTTAATGATAAATACGGGAAAATACTTGAATACGGGTACAAACTTCTGCTGAAAAATCAGGCGCATGACAGTATATGCGGATGTTCAACAGATGATACGCATTATGAAAACATTTTAAGATACAAAAAAATAGAACAAATTTGTAAAGAAATATCTTCAGAAATAAAGTTTGATAAAAAATTAAAAAACAAAATACTAAACTTTGGGGCTGCTGGATTTTGCGGGGTTGTTGAAAGAATCAAAAACAAAAAAACTCCGGGCGATATAATCCTAAATACCTTTAAAGGTTTTCCGGAAGATTTGCTGACTGATATAAAAAGGATTCCGGTTACAGAAGATTACCAAACAATCTACACAACTTTAGAATATGTAAAAGATATCAACCACGGGGAAACAGAGTTTAAACCGGCAATTCCTGATATACCAGTTTTTGCAAGCGACACGGTACTAAAAGGCAGAGTGTCTGTTAAAATAGATGAAAGTATCAAATTCCATGCCGGCAAAAAATATATAAATATATTTTTAAAAGATTTTAAAGACTACGGCGACAGCTACAACCGCGGCCCTGTAAAAGACGACAGGGGTACTATTTTAAAAATAAAATCATCACAACTAAAATTCAAATCTTCTTTAAGGGCTATTATTGAAATTAGGTTTGAACAGAATATAAAACTTGAAGTTTCTCTTGATGCTGACAGTGATTTCCCGAAATTTCGATTTATTATAAATAATAAAAAGAAAAACCATCATCTTTTTATGTGTCTTGAATTTGATAAATATATTACAGAAACGATTTCTGAAGATATGAACAGATTTATAAAAAGGAGTTTCAATCCAGAATACGAAATCAGAGAGCATTTACCGGACAAACGCGGAATTGAAGCCCCGACAAATACAGCACCATGCCAGCGGCTTGTCAGTACTAACGGATTCGGGGCGGTTTTATGCGGAATAACCCAGTACGAAGTATTTAAAAATGAACTGAGATTAAGCCTTATAAGGTCAACCGGTGTTATTTCCAATCCTAAGAATTCATCACGCTCAACACCTGCCGGCCCGCCTATTGAAACACCGGATTCACAACTTTTAAAAACCGTTGAACAGGAGGTCTGGCTTTATTATAACAAAACGCCTGATGATGCCGTCAATCAGATATTTAACTTTTTATACGTAAAACCGGGATTTATGTAGCAAATTCCACTGATAATAGCTAAAATAGCCACCCTGAACTTGGTTCCACTGTTGTCCAAGATAATATCAAACAAATATATTTATTTTTTTCCTACAGTCACTTAACGAAACAGCAGCAGGGCAAAATTCTCTTGTTCACTCGCGTTGAACGGGTCTACAGGCAAAAGCTCCCGTTTTGCCTTACGCCCCTCGCTCGTTCGCGCTGTTTGAGCGCAGCGAGTTATTTTGCCTCGGGTTGAGTTTAGTGACTGTTTTTGATTGCGTAGTTTTCTTTCTTTAGCTTTATTTCTTTCTGCTTGGTTGTTGCCGTTAAACGTGTCTGCGTGTTTTGCTTACGCAAAAGCACTCCGCACTTCGGCAACAATCCGCTTTTGCTTCGCAACCAAAGCGAATGCGAGCAGAGGCTGGAGTGTTGGAAACGTTGAGTTTTCAACACGTAAT
>CASDWH010000001.1 GCA_949284715.1 uncultured bacterium | reverse complement strand
TGTAAAATATTTTGATAAAGATTTGAATATGAGAGATGAAGACTGGTACAGACAGGATAAAGCCATAAGGGACAAAATTAAAAAGGAATTATCAGCCGCTATGATGGAAAAAGCGCTTGAAAATATCAAAAACGGCAGACCTGCACATTTTAAACTGGGTGATAACAGTGTAATATTACTTCCAAAGATGGGGCAGATGGTTGTAGGTGAAACTTCATTAGGAGTAAGAGCAAAAACTTCTTTTGATGAAGTAAGAGAAGCCATAGATAATTTACCTGCCGCAGTAAAAGCAGGTATAATAGTTGTATCTGTTGCAGCCGGTGCTTATGCGCTTGATGCAATAGTATTTCCGTCATTCCTTGACGGAGCAGCCGCAATGGGTGTAATTCCTGCAAGCGTCGGGGCTGCATTATAACAGAGGATGCGGAAAAATGTATATTTTCCGCAAACTCAATATGATATAGTAACATAAAGACCGGCTGAGACTGTCAGCCGGTCTTTTTAGTGATTAGAGAATTTAACAGATTATTCAACTGTAAGTTTTTTAGTATTATTTTTTTCGGCAGAGAGTTTAGGAGCCTCTATTGCAAGAATACCGTGTTCAAGTTTAGCTTTTGTTTTTTCGACATCAATTTCTTGCGGGAAGTAAACAGTTCTTGAATATTCGCCGTAACGGAATTCTGATTTCCTGTACCCTTTAGTATCCTCTTTGTGTTCTTCGTGACGTTTAGCATTAATTGTAATATAATTTTTATCAATGTCGATGTCCAAATCTTCTTTCTTAACTCCCGGAAGTTCAGCTTTTACACTGTACTCGTTGTCTTTTTCGTGTAGTTCTACAGGCATTGCATACTTGTCTGTTTCTTCGTTTAGTATATATTCAGGGAAAAAGCTGTCAAAGTTTCTGTTCAAAATTGAACTGATTTCATCATTTACTGATTTAATAAAGCCGTCAGGTGATTTTTTAATTAAGAATTTCATAATGTACTCCTTTCATCTTTCATACATTTTCTTTCTACACTTATATTATTACTCTGTTATTCAAAAACTCTGTTTTTTTAACCAAAATTTAACAATTAGAGAAATATAATAATAAAAACTTGAAAAAAGGGTTATAAAAAGTTATGCTGGTATATATACTAAGGAAAGGGATATCTATATGAGGACAGTAATTGTAGGCGGAGGTGCGTGTGGGGCGAGTTGTGCTGCAAGATTAAGAAGATTGGATGAGAATGCAGAAATAATTATTCTTGAGGCAACTGATGAAATATCAATTGCAAACTGCGGTCTGCCTTATTACTGTTCAGGTGAAATAAGTGACAGAAAGCAAATGATTGTTGCGCCGCCTTCGCAATTTAAAAATCTGTTTAATATTGAGGTTAGGCTCAATTCAAAAGTTACGTCAATAAACCGCAGCGAAAAAAGTGTCACCGTTAATAATGATTACACACTTAAATATGACAATCTGGTATTAGCATTAGGCGCATCTCCATTTATTCCGTCTGTTGACGGGATTAATAATAAAAAGAATTTTACGGTTAGAACATTAAGAGATGCTGACAGGATAAAAGATTATATTTCTAAAAATCCGGTTAAAAATGCGGTAATTGCCGGCGGCGGATTTATCGGGATAGAGATGGCGGAAGCCTTTATAAAGCTTGGAATAAATACAACGATTGTGGAGGCCGGTTCGCAGATTTTAGCACCGTTTGACAGGGATATGGTTGCTCTTGCTCATAATGAGTTAAGAAAAAACGGATGTAAATTGATTTTTTCTGATGGGGTAAAATCTTTTTCCGATAATGAGGTTGAATTAATCTCAGGTCAAAAACTCACATATGATATCGGTGTAATCTCAATAGGTGTCAGACCTGATACAGAAGTTGCTCTAAACGCGGGACTTGCTGCAGGAATCGGAAATACCATAAAGACTAATGAATATATGCAGACCTCTGACAGTTTTATTTGGGCAGGCGGTGACAGTGTCGAAGTTCTTAATTATGTAACAGCTCAGCCGACTGTTATTCCGCTTGCAGGGCCGGCAAACAGACAGGGAAGAATTATTGCAGATAATATTGCCGCTCAAACCAATCCGGATTTAAAAATGCAAAAATACAAGAATTCATTAGGAACATCCGTTATAAAAGTATTTGACATGACATTTGCGTCAACGGGCTGTAATGAAAAACAGCTTAAGTCTGCGGGGATAAAGTATTTAAAAAATATTGTTAAAGCTAATGACCATGCCGGATATTATCCAGGCGCAACTCATGTAGTATTGAAACTACTGTTTACTTCGACCGGTAAAATATTAGGCGCACAGGCGGCGGGCTTGGATGGTGTAGAAAAGAGGATTGATGTAATCTCTACAGTAATTAGGCTGGGCGGAACTGTACAGGATTTGATAGATTCAGAACTCTGTTATGCACCGCCGTATTCAAGCGCAAAAGATGTAGTAAACCTTGCCGGCATGTCCTCTAAAAATATTCTTGACGGACTGTTTAAGCCTGCGTTTTTTGAAGATATTACAGACGATGTGTTTATTGTAGATGTTCGCTCGCCTGAATTGTATAAAGAGGGTTGGATTAAGGATGCGGTTTCCATTCCGTCAACGGAAATCCGCACACGCTATAATGAAATTCCAAAGGACAAAAAAGTAATTCTCTATTGCCGGCGCGGGTATAACAGTTATGTTGCGGCAAGGATTGTGACCGGATACGGATATACAAATGTGTACTCGCTCTGCGGTGGCAAAAGCCTCTATGATGAGTTGTTGCTGGATACTTCTGAAGAATATCCGGCATTGGTTTGATGAATGAGTGGCGCAATTTATTGCAGCAAAAACCAACAATATTGTCATGCTGAACTCGTTTCAGCATCTTATCAACGTGGCGTTACATTTGTATTCCGGTAAGCCCCGAAATAAATCCGGGATGACTGTTTGGGAAAATTTTATTGCACCAATTCCAGATATTAATATTAGATTGTAGGGTGCAATTTATTGCACCGATTATTCATAATTAAGTTGTGTAATTTTATATTTATCATCCAAATTACACCAATTTATATCATAATAATTATTTTGGACAAATTTGGGGAATGAGGAATACAACCAATCTTTTGGTGCGATATTATAATGCTTATATGAATTATAGTGAATATAGTCTATATGTCTATTTAAATCTTTTTCATCTCTTATAATATGATCATAATATCTTCTTTGCCAAATCCCTTTTTCTCCTCTTTTAATTGCTGATTGTGATAAATTATTGCAAATATATTTATCAGGAATATTTGTAGAAAAATTATACTTAATTGTTCGTATTATTTTAGGAATATCGCTGGGCTGCTTAGGTGATATTATTATATGACAATGATTTTCTAATACAGTTATTGCAATAATTTCAAATCTATATTTGGACTTCGCAAGTCTAAAACAATTTCTAAAAATATCTATATTGGGAATTAAGATATTTCTTCTATCGTAAGTAACAAATGTTATAAAGACCGGATTAAGTGAATTGAAAAAATAACGTCTATAATTACTCATAAAATAATTTTATATTAAGGTGCAATAAATTGCACCCTACAATTTTCTGCATATATTTAAGAGTTTATAGTGTGTTTTTCTGTGCTGTTTAACTGGTATTAGTAGGGTGCAATTTATTGCACCAATTCCAGATATTAATATTAGTTAATATAACTATTGACAATATTTTATAAACAGGCGTATACTTATTTTGAAAGGTAAAGATATGAAATTATACACTGTTTATACAAATTCATCATCCTCATCCTCCTCTAAGTACTTGCGGGGCAGGATGATTTTCGGTGTGTAGTTTTTAACGGATATAGATTTCAAAAGCCTCGCAAAAACAAGCGGGGCTTTTTTAGTGAGCAGACAAAAGGAGTGGTTAAGCAGGTGGTAACAATCAACAGAATACAGACAGAAAATAGGAATCAGGCTTTTAAAGGCGTTTTAGACGGGACATTCACTAATGTAATGAGGGTTCTTGATACCAATGAAATGATTAATGCGGTGGTATTAGATGTCGGCCCGATGTCACTGCCGAGAGCCTATATTGATGCAACCCAGCGTAATAAATATGCGGGGATTGAAACTCTTTCAAGAGAAATGGAGGGTACATTTATTAATTGTCTATCTGCCGGAGTGTTTGCAAGCCTGATTTCATATTTTGCATCAAAATGGGTAATGCCGGAGGTAAGTATTAATTCAAATAGCTGGTACTCCAAAGATTCTTTAGCCGCACTTCAAGCTGCGTGGGTGGGCGGCAAAAATCTTGAAGGGTATTCAAGAAATATTTTTAATAATCTTTCTGGGGTTGACGGGTGTAAGGTGAATAAATTCAGCGAAATTGACTGGGATAAAGTTAATTGGATAGATAAAGACCGATGGGCAAAAATAAAATGGAAAAATCCTGAATATAAAGGTATTGAAAATAATTTAAAAACAGCAGAAGGGTTTATTGATACGCTTGTTAAAATCATTGATGATAAAAAAATAGCCCGTGAAGATAAAGGTAATATTTTACGTATAATGGAGATTCGGCTAACGAATGCGCTTGGCGCAGGGCGGGATACAACATTAACCATAGGAGATAACAAAATTGCTGATAAATTAGAAAATATACTCCGCGATGCTTACAATATGGGAAATGACGTTTATACGAATAATAAAGTAAAACCAGCTCAAGCGCTTGCAAAACTTGCAAAAATCAATAAGCTGAAGATTTTTGGCGCACTTAGTGCATCGTGCATTTTAGGGCTTACTAATCAATATATAAATAGAAAGATTACAGAAAAAAGAACCGGAAAAAAGGGGTTTGTTGGTGATGTGGATTATGAAACCCGCGGCTGCGGTGCGGTTCAAAAGAAGGATAAATATCTTACAGCAAAAAAAATTGCAGCATCGGCCGGCATGATAGGGATGCTGCTAGCTGTAATGCGTGTTAAGAATTGGAAAGATTTTGTAAGGAAGCTTGAGTTTACCGGCCCTGTAACCAGCGGAAACGCGATTAAGACTGTATACGGTGCGAATATAGTAGGGCGTTTTATGGCATCGGATAATTCTACAGAACTTCGGGAAACGGTATTCAGAGATTATAACGGGTTCTTAAACTGGCTTGTATTTGGCGGATTTGCGGCAAAGGGGGTTGCTAATTTTCTTGATAAAAAGCGGGAAAATCTTTTTAATATAAAAAAAGAGGGTAAAGGTGTTAAACACTGGCTTAATGACTTAAGTTTAAAAACTCATAATGAACTGGCCGCTAAGGGTGAAAAGTTTGCGAAAAAGAATATCTGGAAACTCAACCTTGCACATGCATCCGGAATATTGTATTCAGCACTGGCATTGGGTATAGCGCTTCCTGTAATAAATGCGGAGTGGACAAAGTATAACGCGCGCAGGGAAAGAAAAATTAATGGTAAGACGGTATAATTTTGAAACCTTTTTATTTATGGTATAATAATCTTGGCTATTTAATAGAGGAGTTTTATTTTATGAGAATTAAGAAGGTTACATCTTTACTGGGTGT
Source organism: uncultured bacterium (assembly GCA_949284715.1). Taxonomy (GTDB): domain Bacteria; phylum Cyanobacteriota; class Vampirovibrionia; order Gastranaerophilales; family Gastranaerophilaceae; genus CALUTH01. The sequence continues at coordinate 45,723 of CASDWH010000001.1, read as the reverse complement.
TTTGCTTGTGTTATCCGTGGGCTTAATGACGGTACAGGCAGCAGAACAGACCAATGGACAGCAGAATGCACAGCCGCAGGCGGCGCCGAATGTGCCTGTGCAGCAGCCGGCAGATAAGGCTCAATATAAACCTATATCGGATGTCCGGCATGTTGTTCCGCCGTATGATGAACAGGATAATGTAAATACAAAAGAAACAAAGGAAGTAGAGTTAGAATCTGCGACACCGGTATCAGAGAAAGAACTTGTGCTGGAGGATAGTGAAAAACCGGCAGTGTCAAATGATGAAAAAATTAATACACCGTCTGTTGATGAAGAAAAGGAAACTAATACAGCAGTTGAGGAAACATCTGCAAAGAGTATAGAAGCAGAGGAATCTGCCGTAAATAGTTTAGAAGAAAAAGCAGAACCGGCTGAAAATGCAAAAGCTGAACCTGTTTCCGTAGTTGAGGAAGAAAAACCTGTATCAAATACAGTAGAGGAAACGCCTGTTGAGCCGGCGCAGGAAAATGCCGTAAAATCTGAAAGTGATGTGGTAGTTCAGCCTGTTAGTTCAGGGGATAAAGTACAGGCGGCTGAACAGGAAGCCGCTGTTCAGCAGGCAGCAATTACTAAAACGGAATCCGGGTATGAAGCTATAAAAAATAAACTCTGGTGTATAACTTTCCAGCTTGTATGGAATACTTTTATGGATAAAGTTACTCACGGGCCGGTTTTGTTAGCCGGAGGTAATCCGCCGGTTGCTAATGAGTTAAACAAAAAGCTGTATACATCTGATTTGTTAAATGAAGATTCTTATTATGCAACTTATGGCAAAATCAATAAGTCGTTAAAGAGGAAAATTGAACGTGCTATAGAACAAAAATTTAACGAAACAAGCGATATCTTAGATACTATTAACTGGGGTGCAAAGAATTCGTATTTATTCTATGCAATGTTAAAGAAAGACTTCAATTTTGAAACTCCGTTTGATAAACTTACCTCAGCACCGTTTAACGGAAGTACTGAAAAGGTTAAATATTTTGGTGTAAATCAAGAGAGTGAAAGAAAGCTGAGAAAGAATGTTCATGTTCTTTTCTACAATTCTCCGGAAGAGTATGCAGTTAAACTTACAACAAAAGAGAAAGAGGATGTTATCCTTTTCCGTACGGACAAAAAAGATAATTTTGAGGACTTGTATCTATATGTAACACAGCAGGATGTATCAGAAAAGTTTGCAAAAGAGGACAGCCTGATGGTGCCGAACTTTAAGATTGATAAAACTATATCTTATGATGAGTTGTGCGGAAAAACTATAAAAGGTACAAACAAAATCATTACTCAGGCATTGCAGACCATAAAGTTCAATATGGATAATAAAGGCGGAACTTTAAAGAGTGAAGCTGCATTAGCAATAATGAGAATGTCTTTGGCTCCTCAAATCGGACGAAAATATCATTTTGATAAAGAGTTTGTAATGTTCTTAAAAGAAGAAGGCAAGGATAAACCATACTTTGCGGTCAGAGTAGAAAATCCTGAATTTCTTGTAAAAGAATAGGATTTATATATAGAAAAAGCGGGCGGATGATAAAATCATCCGCCCGCTTTTTAAAGTTTTATTAATCAATATCCATATATTTCAAGTCATCAGAGATTGTAAAATCTGCGGTGACAGAGGATTTGATTTCATCCATAGAAAACATGGGATTGATTTCTGTAAGCAGCAGTCCTTCCTGTGTAACATCAAATACACATCGCTCAGTTATGATTAAGTCAACTTCTCTGTAAGCAGTCAGGGGCAGAGTACATTTTTTGACTATTTTTGCTTCTCCGTTTTTGCTGGTATGTTCCATTGCGATTATTACGCGTTTGGAGCCAATAACCAAATCCATAGCACCGCCCATGCCGGGGACTAATTTATTAGGAATCATCCAGTTTGCAAGGCTGCCTTCTTCATCTACTTGAAGCGCGCCTAATACGGTAGCATCTATATGACCGCCGCGCATCATAGAGAGGGCAGTAGCTGCATCGTAGAAACAGGCGCCTTTTTTAGCTTCAACACAGACTCCGCCTGCATTGATAATTCTTCTGTCCATCTTATCGCCTGATGTATTTTTGCCGACACCTAACAATCCGTTTTCTGATTGAAATATTACGTGCTGATTTTCCGGAACATAGTTCGCAACTTCGGTAGGCAGTCCGATACCCAGCGTTACAACATCACCGGTTTTGAATTCCTGAGCAGCGCGTTTTGCAATAATTTCTCTTGTTTTTTCTTTAGAAAGAAGTGTCAATTCCATTTGTACTCCTATACAGCTTCTAAATCTTTTTCTCTTTCAACTATGCAGTCGATAAAAATCCCCGGGATAACGACTTCATTCGGGTCGATTTCGTCAACTATTTCATCCGCCTGAACTATTACTGTATCAGCAGCGGTAGCCATAATCGTGTTTATATTTCTCGTTGTGCCATAAAAAGAAACATTGCCGAAACGGTCGACTTTAGTACCGTAAATTAAAGCATAGTCTGCACCCAGCGGTTTTTCAAAGATATATTTTTTGCCGTCAACTTCCATTGTTTTCTTTCCGTTTTCAACGATGGTTCCAACTCCTGTAGGCGCGAGAACTCCGCCCAGACCGGCACCTTTAGCTCTAATTCGTTCAACCAGAGTTCCCATCGGGGTTAATTCTACTTCCAGTTCTCCGCTGTTCATCTGGCGTCCGGTTTCCGGGTTGGTGCCAATATGGGCGGCAATTACTTTTTTTATTTGCTTGTTTGATATAAGCTTTCCTTTATCTGCATCGGGGTAGGAGGTATCGTTGCAAATCATGGTAAGGTTTTGAGTGTTTTGTTCAATAAGCGCGTCAATAAGCTTGTCCGGCACCCCGCAGCTTAAGAAACCGCCAACCATAACAGTTGCACCGTCTTTAATATCTTTAACCGCTTCTTTAGCTGATACGATTTTTTTCATTTACTCTACCCCCACTTGATTGTAGCATAAATATTAATATGTTGAAATAAAGTATTTGTAAATAAATGTAAAAAATGGCGCGGATTAGTAGTAATTCCGCGCCAAATAAATAACTAAAACATGCTTTATACTAACTCAACAACTTTAGAGGTATTTCTTTCAGCGATTTCCATAAGGCTCTTTATAACAGCAATCATACCAATTTCTGATGAAAGCTTGTTAATGCAGGAGCCGCAGCCTATTGCTGATGCACCTGAAGCGAAAGCTAAAGGAGCGGTTGTCGGGTTGATACCGGTTGCAGTCATAACAGGGATGTCAATATTTCTTACAAGTTCCATAGTGTTGGAGAGAGTAAGTTCAGCTCTTTCAATAAGACCTCTTACACCGTTTGAAGGTTCTTCATTTGTGAAATGTCCTTCTGTTTGGATAAGGTCGATGCCAAGAGATTCAAGTTCTCTTGCAAGAGAAATTTGTTCGTTTATATCAATGCTGCCCGGAATTGTAACACAGAAAAATACATCTTCTTTGTTAATAAGGCTCAAAGTTTGTTTTGTTAAATCAAGAACTTCTTGTGCGGAGAATGATTGACCTTTTGCATACAGTGCGTCGAAGTTGCCGAGTTCAATAGCATCAGCACCTAATTCAACTGCATTAGCAAGTTCTTGCGGTTTAACCGAGGAAACGAAGATTGGTAAATCGGTCATTTCTCTTGTCATTTTTATAATATCGGCATCTGCACAGATATCAATTGCTGTTGCGCCGGCCTGATTTGCAGAAGCAACAACTTTTTTTACGGAGTCTGAATCAAAGTTATTGATACCAGCAATAACTTTAACAGCTCTTTTTTCTGTCAATGCTCTTTTAAAATTTTCAATTCTTGTCATAATGTACTCTCCTATCTAAATGTAAATATGTACTATGAATTCTTTTCTATTATATATTAGAACTTTAATCCTTGCAAGACACGCCTGTGATAAAAAACGGTTGTGTATGGCAAAAAGCCGGTCAAAATGGCATTATGTACTCGGTGATTGAAATGAAGAAAAAAATATTAAGTTGTTTTGTGATGCTGATTATGTCAACCCCTGTTTTTTCGTATGACAGGGAAGAGATGATTAATATAAATGTATATGAGAAAATCAATCCGGCGATAGTGTCTATAGATACCCAGATTAAATACGGACTTTCATGCGGAACCGGGTGTGTGGTGTCAGATGACGGAGTTATATTAACGAGTTCACACGTTATAGAGGATGGTGATGATATAACGGTTACGGTTTATAATGGTAAGACATATAAGGCGGAGGTGTTGAAGAAAGTCGGGAGGAATAATGATTTAGCGCTGTTGAAAATAAAGACAGATAAACCGATGCAGACAGTTAAGCTGGGTGATTCGGAACAGATAAAAGTTGGGCAGAAGGTTCTTGCAATAGGAAACCCTTTTGGATTTAACGGTACACTGACACAGGGAATAATATCGAGGATAGATTATACAAAGAATAAAATACAGACTGATGCTGCGATAAATCCCGGTTCATCGGGCGGGCCGCTGCTGAACACTAACGGTGAAGTTATTGGAATAAACCAGTCGATATATAATCCTGATAATAATATATCTAATATAGGTATAGGATTTGCAATTCCTGTGAATGTGGTTAAGGAGTTTTTGAAGAGTACAAAACTTGCTGGTGGATAAGGACACTCCATCCCTGGGGCGAACTTTTGTCGTACTAAACTGCGGATTTTCGGTTGGGTGGAGCAGGGCGGAACCCGTAAAGGGTGGGAAATGTTGAATTTTCCGCCACCCCGAATAATCCAGGATGGATTCAGCATCTTGCCAGTTTTGCGTTATACTTTCTTTCCTGTAAGATCCCGAAACAAGTTCGGGATGACAGTTTAGCAGGTGGCGGAGATTCAATAATATTGTTCCTTCCCCGGTTGGGGAAGGCAAGGATGGGGAACTGTCCTTGATTACAATTGTTTAGTATACTCCAAAATCGCACTCCACCCCTAACCCCGCCCCTGGTTAGGACTGGAATCAAGTTATACTTCCTAACCTGTAAGCTCCCGAAATAAATTCGGGATGACTGTTTAGATGAGTGCAATTTATTGCGCCAAAAAATAAACTTTTTTTAATATACATCAAAAAAGGGTATACATTTTGTGTAATATGGTTTATACTAGATATGTAGATTTATGTTCCTTAGAGCGTGGCTTTGCAGGAAGTATGTGAGTAAATAATTCCCTTAGTATATGTACTTAGTGAGTTTATAATGAGTGATAGTTGTAAGACAGATAAGAATAAATTGAAAAGATTATTGGCTGCATCGGCATTTGCAGGTTGCATGTTTATATGTAACGGAGTGTATGCTAATGAGAATGTCATGCTGCCTGTTGTACTTAATACAAATAACTTATCCGCAATATCCGGCGGAAATTGTACACTTATCCCCGGTACTGCACAGAACTATGATTATGTTAATAAGGTGACTAATTCAGACGGTACGGTTTCATTAAATTATTACCGTGTCGTTTTTAACGGTCAAACTGTAGATAACGCTAACTGGGTAGAGGTATCCGCCCCCGGTGAGAATACTATAGAAGTAAAGCTGCCGGATAACAGGACTGTTTACCTTCAATATCAGGGCGCGGACGGGACAGCAGAAGTGTCCTCATCTGCCGTGAGCAGGGCGGCAATGGCGCAGACTCTGGCAGAACCTGTGTCGGTCTCTGAAACCTCATCTTCACGTACGGTACTTGCTGCTACACCAAGAGCAGCCGTGTCGTATAGCGGAAGGACTAACTCTGAGAATACCACAGGCGGTACTGTTCGCGGTACTGATGATACAGATGAGGGCGGTTATGATAGCGATTACGGTTATGATTACGGTACAGTAACTAATCCGCGGAATGAGCATTTCGCTGTTTCAGATTCGGTTATTGTATCTGCCAGTGCGTCAGCCAGCAAGTCGAGTACGTATACAAGGGAATTATACGGCGGAGCCCAGAATAATACCGGCGACGCCGGTGATATAAGCGGAAGTTATACAAACAATACGGTTAGTGTTACTACAAAAGGCGAAAGTGTATACGCGGGTGACGCAACAGCCACCGGCGGTACTGCAGTTCTGTACGGTCCGGAGTTTACTCTTGAAATAAATGATTCATATTACACGACCTCTAATTATCCTAGTGATAGTACTCTTGATGGACGTGGAGACAGTACTGCTATTGCCGATGCTGACGCTGATGCCTATGCTAATGCAACCTCTACAGCTCAGGGATATGCGTACGGGGGCGGGCTTGCAAATTCAGGTGGAGGTACAATAGGTGCGCTCTCGGCTGATTTTTCGGGGAACACAGCCGTATCCCGCGTTACGGGGGGGGGCGCCTATGGCGGGACTGCTACTGCAAAAGGCGGTAGCGCAAATGCGTACGCGGGGGATATTACTATCAACGTAACATATGATTATGTGGCAGAGCCGAGCCGGCATCTTGATGCTTTTAGTTATGAACCAGAAGCTATTGCGGAGGCCTATGGATCGTCTGAAGCATTAGCTTATGCAAGCGCAGAAGCTTATGCGAATGCAACTACTAACGCGCAGGCTTATGCAAACGGCGGCGCGCTTGCCAATATGGCTGACAGTACAATAGGCTCAATATCAGGGACTTATACCGGCAATTCTGCTATTGCCGAGGCGCTTGAAGGTACTGCTGTTGCAGGTACGGCGAATGCTACTTCCGGTACTGCTTATGCGAGAGAAGGCACTGTCAATGTAAATGCTACCGCCAATATTACCCTCAATATCCCTTCCGGTTATACCTGGGAGGATGATTACCAAATGTATACTTTTCAGGCTACACAATCTTCATCTTCAACTGTATATAATTGGGTTACTCCTGATGCATCAGATGAACAAACCTCTGAAACAATTTATAGGGAGGGACCATATTCCTGGAGTTCGGATTATGTAATTTCAGCTACGGCAAGTACTGAAGCTAGTACTGATGCATACGAATATGATAGTTCCTACCTTAATGAAACGGAGGCAAAGACCTCTAATAGTACGGCTGCTTACGCAAGGGGTGGTGCGATATATAATGTAGGAACAATCGGAGATATTAATGCCACTTTCAGAGATAATTATACTAAAGTTACTGCTGATAATACACGGCGTTCATACGGCGGCGCTCTTTACAATAACGGTGCAATTGGTACTATTGATTCTACTTTTGAAGATAATTACGCGTGGTCACTTGGTGCTGCTCATGGTTCGGCTCTTTTTAATGATGGTTCCGGAACAATAGAGGAAATAAAAGGTACTTTTACCGGTAATCATTCTGCTACTGATTCAGCCACGGTAGAAGCATACGGCGGTGCGATTTATAACAGCGGAAAAATTACTAACGGGATTACGGATGCTTCTTTTAAAGAAAACAGAGTTGTCGGAAACACAGCTCGCGGTGGTGCTGTATGGACTAGTAATACAATAGGCGTTTTATCTGGTGAGTATACAGGCAATTATAGTGAATCTTCTGGAGTTGCATCAGGCGGCGCGGTTTATACCGGTGCTACTATTACTAATGGTATTACCGATGCTCAATTTACGCAAAACTATGCAAAAGGAGCAAATGCTGAAGGTGGTGCGATACTTGTATCAGGAGGTAATGCAGGTAATATTGATGCTGTTTTTGATAGAAACCACACTGAGGCTACAGGAAATGCTTATGGTGGTGCAATAAGAAATAATGGTACTATAAAAGATATTACAGGTGAATTTACTGGTAATTATTCCAGTGGGGCAACTAACGCGTATGGCGGAGCTATTTTTACAGGTGGAACTCTGTCTAAAGGTATTACAGGTGCTACATTTACAAAAAATTATGCTGCGGGAAATGTCGCACAAGGCGGAGCAATACATGTTAACAGCGGTAACGCGGGTAATATAAATGCAACATTTGATGGTAACTATGCTAAAGGTGTTGCAGGTACTTACGGTGGTGCAATAAGAAATAATTCTACGATAAAAGAACTTCGTGGTACATTTAAGAATAATTATACTGACGGTGGTGCCGGAAATTCCTTCGGTGGAGCTATTTATAATAATGGTACAGTAACAAATGGTATTGTTAATGCCGTTTTCGAGAATAATTATGTTACTTCTACTGCGACAGGAGCGCAGGGCGGGGCTATCTGGACAAACAAGAACCTTACTATTAAAGCTGATAACGGCATTACATCTTTTACCGATAACTATATCCAGAATGGAACAACTAAACAGGATCAGGCTATTTATGTCAATGCAGGACGTTTAACTCTTAATGCGGTTAATAACGGTGATATTATTTTCAATGATGTTATTTCCGGAGCTTCTAATTTCGCCATGACAATAAATGGGAATACAACCGGTGATATTTATTTTAATATTGATAACGCTATTCAGGGCGGTAATGTTACTCTCTCCGGCGGTAATATTCATATTACTGAAAACGCACTTGCCGCAGCCGGTACCAAAATAAATGCAACCGGCAATGCTGTTATGGTGCTTAATGATAGTCAATATAAAACTTATACAATAAATCAGGTTGCTTCCGGAAATACAAATACTGATTGGAATATAGATTTAAATATAGGTACTAAACAGAGCGATATTATTAAAACTAATACAGCCTCATCAGGTACAATTTATTTGAATAGTATTAATGTTACCGGTGAGCCGGTTGAAGGTACAAGTGTTATTCAAATTCTTCAAACTCAGAATAACAGTTTAAAGCTTGCTCTTAATAGTTCTCTAACCGGACAAAATCACATTGGTACACAGTACAATTCTTATGAAGATACTATTCTAGCTGATACTGTTTGGAATGAAATCTATGAACGACTGGATGAAACAGTAGATATTTACGGAGAGTACAAGCTCGCTACAACAACCACTACAAACGATAGTATCAGTTATACTCTTACAAAGAATGTTTCTGGCGAAGGTTATACTGTCCTTGGCGATACTATGACGCTATGGAACCAGCTAGAAACAAATGATGTTAAAAACTTCAATTTTGATGCTGCCGGAAATACTTATAATCTAGGTGATAACCTCGGGGTTTCCGCGGGAAATAATCTTAATGTTAACGGTGTTGCAAGCGGCTCATCAAAATCTACTATTAATATGAACAATCATACAGGTTTTGTTTTAGATGCTCCTAAAACACTAACCCTGAACAATGTTAATATAACAGGCGCGCCGAATTCCGCAGGCTCTGTTATTAATTCTACAAATTCAGGTACTGTCATTAACCTTAACAATGTTACGTTGAGTAATTCAAACAGTAATGCGGCAATAAATAACGCAGGAACTTTAAATGTTACCGGCGGTACAAATACACTTAACAGCTCAATAGCAGGAGCCGGTACAACTAACATTACCGCCGGAACATTAAATATGAACGCTTCTGTCAATCAATCTGCTGTTAATGTTAATAACGGTTCGCTTACCATGTCTGATTCTGCGATTATTAATGCCGTTTTGACAATAGCTTCCGGCGGAAATGCCAGTATGCAGGCAAACAGTATTACGAGTGCTGTTGCAAACGCCGGCGGGTTAACTCTGCGCGGCGGCACACTTTCTTATGATGTTACAGGCTCCGGAACTACAAATATTACCGGTTCGGTTCTATCTAATTCTTTAATTGGACAGGCTATCAATATATCAACAACGGGCGCGCTTAATATTAATGCGTCTAATGTCGGCGGAAATGTTACTAATGCTAATAATTTGACACTTAACGGCGGTACTCTTTCTCACACCGTATCCGGCAGCGGTACAACCAACGTAACAGGTAATGTTACAAGTAATGCTAATATAGGCCAGAATATTAATATTAACAATGCCGGAAGTCTAACTACAAACGCTTCAAATGTCGGCGGAAATGTTACTAATGCTAATGACTTGATTTTAACCGGAGGCTCACTTACTAATACAGTTTCCGGAAGCGGCATGACTTATGTAACAGGTGATGTTACAAGCGGTGCATTAATTGGACAGGATATTGATATTTCTGATAATGCTTCTCTTACCTCTAACGCTTCTAATATCGGCGGAGATGTTACGAATGCTAACGATTTGAACCTCACAGGCGGCACTCTCAGCCAGAATGTTTCAGGTAACGGTACAACAAATGTAACCGGCGCTGTTACTAATACAGGGAATATAGGACAGAATGTTACAATATCTGCATCCGGAGAATTAACCTCTAATGCTGATAACATAGGCGGCACGGTACAAAATGATAACTCTTACATTATTACCGGCGGAACCATTGCTAATAATATTACAGGTTCAGGCACTTCGACTGTGGATGGTACAGTCCTAAATAATGCAAATATCGGACAGAATGTTATTATAACAGAAGTTGGTTCGTTAACTTCTAATGCTTCTTCTCTTGGCGGAACAGTTAGTAACGCAAATGATTTAAACTTGACAGGCGGAACGCTTAACCACCAGGTTAGCGGAACAGGCGATACCTACATAACAAATGACGTGCTATCAAATGCTGCAATCAATCAGCATATAGATATAGCCGCAGACAGTTCATTAACCTCATCAGCAACAAACATCGGCGGTAATGTAACAAACGCAAGCGATTTAAACCTGACAGGCGGAACTCTTAACCACCAGGTTAGCGGAACAGGCGATACCTACATAACAAATGACGTAATATCAAATGCATCAATAAACCAGCATATAGATATAGCCGCAGACAGTTCATTAACCTCATCAGCAACAAATATCGGCGGTAATGTAACAAACGCAAGCGATTTGAACCTGACAGGCGGAACCCTTAACCATGAAGTTACCGGAGATGGTATTACTAATGTAACAGGTTCTGTTCAAAACAATGCTTTAATCGGACAGGATATTAACATCAATGAAACAGGTGCCTTAACTTCCAATGCAGATAACATTGGCGGTGAAGTTACAAATGCTAATAGTTTTACTCTGACCGGCGGAACTTTGGTTCATACCGTTACCGGAGATGGTAAAACAAATATTACCGGTAATGTTCTTGCTGATGCCTTAATTGGACAATTAATCAATATAACTGGTCAATTAACTTCTAATGCTGACAATATTGGCGGAGTAGTAACAAATTCCAATAGTTTGATTCTGACCGGCGGTACATTAACTCAGAATGTTTCAGGCGCAGGCGCAACGACAGTTACCGGTGAAGTTATTAATAATGCCGTAATCGGTCAAGATGTCTATATTACCGAAACCGGAAACCTTGACAATAATAATGATATCGGTAATGTTTGGAATGAAGGTATTCTGACAAGTACAGCAGAAAATCTTACAGGCACTATTGAAAATAATAAAACGCTTAATCTTAGCGGTACACTAGATAAAATAGTATCTGGAAGCGGCATTACCTATGTAGCCGATTCTCTGACTTTTGATGACGGCGCAGGTATTAATAATGAACTAAACCTCTCTGGTGGCGCAACTCTTAATACTACAGGTGATGAGAACGGTAAATACACTGTCGGCACTCTTACCGGCAATGGTGATGTTCTACTTTCTACCGGTACTCTTACAGTTAACCGAGATGCCGCACTTAATGACCTGTTTATTACCAACACAGGCGGCGGACGTTTTCTTGAAGACTTGACAGCTACAGGTAATATTTCCAATGAAAATACTCTTAATGTTCTCGGTAATGTATCAGGTATAGAGTTTACCAACTCCGGTACCGCTTCTATAGGGGGGAATGCTGGATTTACTGGTGATGTCCTTTCAAGCGGAACTCTTGACGTAACAGGAAACCTTTCCGGTGTTAATATTACTAATGAAGGTACAGCAACAGTTTCAGGTGATGTATCTGCCTCAGGCGATTTCTCTAATACTAATGATATGACGGTTTACGGGCATTTAAGTTCACAGGATTTCAACAACAGCGGAACAATTTCTATCTATGAAGGCGCTGAAACAGACAACTTTACTAATAACGGTAAAGCCTATATCACCGGTAATCTTGATTCTAATGATATTATAAATAATGAAAATTCTATACTTAGTGTTTCCGGACATGTCACAGGAAACAATATGACTAACTATGGTGATGTTGATGTAACTGGTAATGTAACCCTTCAAGGAATATTAAATAACTATTCTGATATGGATGTATTGGGGTATTTGATAGCCCAAGAAATCAACAATACCGGTAATCTTAATGTTGAATACGCATCAAATGTTACCGTTACAGGAGATGTGAACTCTGCTGAAGACATTACCACCTCCGGTATTATTACAGTCGAAGGTACAATGACTGCGCATGATGTTATTAATGACGGACAATTAACGGTAGAAGAAGGTGCCAATGTTAATGGCATGAATAACATCGAAGGCGGTATTGTTGATATAACCGGTGATTTGGTTGCCTCCGGCGTACTGGATGGTGATACCGGCAATAATTCCATATTAAACGATGGTATGCTCCAAGTTTCAGGAAACGTTGATGCAGAAGAAAATATCACTAATAATTCAATTTTTGATGTTACCGGTTCTGTTGCTTCATCTGATTTTACTAACTCAGATTATACTTCAATCGACGGTAATCTGAATGCCGAAGGTGATATCAGCAATACCGGTTTACAAAGCAGTATAATTGTTCAAGGTAATGTCGATGGTTCCAATCTTACAAACGAAGGCACCGTTCAAATCGGCGGAACTTTAACCTCAGACAATAATATTATTAACTCTAACAATATGACTGTTAGCGGGTTAATTACATCAGTCGTTACGGAAAATAGCGGTATCCTTAATGCTTACGATGGTGTTGACATTGATGAGTTTACAAATACTAATAAAGTCGTAATTACAGGTGATTCAAATAATATTAACCTTGATAACTCCGGTGATATGGATGTCGATGGTTCTGTTTTTGCGGAGAATAATATCGACAATACAGGTGTATTAACCGTAACAGGAGATGTTAACGCGGGCGCTGATATTACAACCGGAAATATATTTGATATCTCCGGTTCTGTTTCCTCCAATAATTTCACAAACAGTGGTGACGCCTCTATCGAAAAAGATTTAACCGTTACCGAACATATTAACAACTCGGATGATTTAACTGTTCAGGGACATTTGAGTACCGATACTGCTCAAAATACCGGAATACTCACTGTTCGTGACGGTATGGATGCAAATTCATTTGTTAATGATAAGACAACTTTTGTAACCGGCGATGCTGTTATCGATTCTCTGACTAATAACAACGATATGGATGTCGCAGGTTCTGTTATTTCTGACTCCATAATTAACAATACAGGCGATTTATATGTTACTAATGATGTTGAGGGTAACGAAATAACAACCTCTAATAAATTTGAAGTGTTAGGTAATGTTACCGGGACTAATCTTACCGCCTCCGGTAGTGCATCAATCGGCGGGACTCTTGATTTGACCAATCATCTCAATAATTCCGGCAATATGACAGTTCAGGGACATATATCAGGTGTAAGCGGCGAAAATACAGGCGAACTTATTGCAAATGATGGTGTTGAATTTGAGTCGTTTACAAATGAAAATATAGCAAATGTGACAGGGGATGCTATAATTGATTCTCTAACAAATAACAATGATATGGATATATCGGGTTCTCTTATCTCTGATACGATTATCCAAAATACAGGTAATCTCGATGTCGATGAAAATATCACCGCAAATATTGTTACAAATACTAATACTATTAATGCCTCAGGTGATGTCAGCGCTAATGACTTCTCTAACGATGAAGACGGCGAAGTTAAAATTGATAAAACTTTAACTGTAAATAATGATTTAATTAACAAAGGCAATATTACAGTTGATGGAATTACAACTTCATTAAATACTAATAACAGCGGCACGCTCCAGTTAAATAACGGCGGTACGTTAACAAATCTTACTAATGACGGAACTATTAACGCTTACAATACATTCGTTTCAGATAACTTTAATAACAATTCGCTTGTAAATATTAGTAATGCTGCAATTGATATTAATTCCGGTATTAATAACGGCGAGGTAAATGTAACAAATTCTACATTCAATGTTACAGGTGATGTTATTGGTATAAACAGCGGCGGAGTTGTTGATGTAGTTGATTCTACTGTTAATCTGACAGGCACATTACAAAACCAGAAAGTAACTGTAGATAATAGTGTACTTAATTTTGGTACAGACAGTGATATCTTCAAGGATTCGGCTCTTAATGTTAATAATTCCCGTGTGAATACGAATGACGGGCAGTATAATAATTATAATATCGGAGAACTTAACTCATCAGAGGATTCGCGCTGGGCTATTGACATTGTTCTAAACAAAGATGAACAGCATGCAGATACCTTTACACTCTCAGAAGGCGGCAGCGGTACTATTTATATCTCTACAATTAATGTCGGCTCAAATGTTATTAATAACTGTGATGACAATGAGTTATATATCCTGCAAATAATAAAATCTGCTGTTGAAGATGCTCCGCAATTAGATTATGATGAATCGAAAGTTCTTAGTCAGGCAACAGCTCACATGACAAGTGATATTATAATTGCCAGTGATTTTGGTTTGGCGACCACAGATACTAAAAATGATAGTATTGAAATCCGCGGATGGCAGAATACTTTTGGCGCCTGGGCCGATTTAGATATTATTGATGATAAATCCTTTACTTTTATTCCTGATACTAACTACATTCTATCAAGAGATGTTACCGAAATTAAAGGTAACAAAATGGATATCATCGGTAATGATATAACTTTTGATATCAACGGACACGAGTTTCTTAATACTATTAATGAAGGTCAAAATCTTACTATATCCGATATAATTATTAAAAATACCTCCGGAACAATTACTAATAATGGTACTCTTACTTATAATAATGTAACATTTACTGAAAAAGATATTATTAATAATGGTTTATTTAATGCTAACGGTATAATTAACATAAACAACCTTGATAACCGCGGTTCAATGGGTATGAACGCTGTTGCTAATATGAACGAGTTTGTGAACTCGGGTAATCTATTATCAGGAAAAGGTACTATAAATTCTAACTTGCTGGTAAATGACGGATATATAGAATTGGATGGCGTTATTAATTCGGATGAATTAACCAATAACGTAAATGGTACTATCTATACCGGAGATGTTAACGTAGATACTATTACTAACAGTGGTAATTTTAACTCAAGCGGAAATCTTGTTTCTGAAGAAAAGGTTTATAACGACGGTTCTATGAGCGTGTCCGGCAATGTAGTTTCTAAAGAAATGACAAATGACGGTACAGCAAATATTCGTGGCAGCCTCGGACTTGATAATGTTACTAATAATAAAGAGCTTAATATTGATAAAAATTTGATTATAAAAGAATCTATTACTAACGCCGGCAAGTTATTTGTTAGCGGCGAGACTGTTTCTGAGAGCCTTGTTAATACCGGGAATATTCTGATTGAAGGTGACACGGGTATTACAACAACTATAGATAATTCAGGAGAAATGTCTGTTGAAGGTACAGCTTCTGTTGATAAAATTATGAATACAGGCTCTCTCTCCTTTGGAAGTCCGGACATCGTTAATCCTGATTCTGCAAATAATCCTGATACTATACCGGAGGATGTCTACGTTAATAATATTACTAACGATGCATCGTTAACATTGAATAATACTAAGCTCGTCGGTGTTGAAGAAATTACCTCTTCTGATGATGAAAAACGCGGTAATATTAATCTCCGCGGTTCTTATCTTGTATCTGCCGGAAATATTGAAAATCAGAATATTTCCGCATACAACAACAGCCGTATTGATTTTACAGATCCTTATAAATATGTAAATAATAACATTGCTTTGAATTCCAGTACTTTAAACTTAGGAGCATTAACATTAGATTCTCTTGACCTTGGCACTGTCGAGATGACTAATGGAACAATTAATATTGCATCATCTGATGTCGATTTCCATCAAAATACTATGGGTAAATTAACTATTGATGAGTATATAAAGCACGGTGGAGATTCGGCAATTCACCTTAACGCCGTTAATATTCTTAATGTTCCAGATATGAGCAAAAGATTGATTAATATTAATTTCGCTGATATGTCCTTTGCCGATCAGGTTCAATATCACGGGCGTGATGCAGTCTATACCCCTATGTATATGTATGGAGCAAGTTATGATTATCATACCGGTGATATGGTTTTTGCACGTGGCGGATTCTATGACCCTGACACCGGAAAAATTATAGGTCCCTCTAACCCGAGCGACACATTTTCTCCATCTGTGCTTGTAAGTTCTGTTTCTTCACAGGTCGGCGCAAAAGCTACTATGGATCAGGTTATGAATTATTCATTCCAGCATAGTGATAACTATATGGCAATGCCTTCTTTAAGACGAAGCGCGCTTCTTGACAGAAATAAATACGCAATTGTCGACGGAACCCCTGTTTATAAGCCATATGAAGAAGGCAATATGTGGTTTAAGCCCTACGTAAGTTTCGGTAATATTCCATTACATGATGGCCCTGATGTTAGTGTTACAACTTATGGTTCATTATTGGGATATGATTCGGAACTGAAAGAAGTTGGTAATGGCTGGAGCCGTGCGTTTACCGGCTATATCGGCTATACCGGTGCTAGCCTTACATACAGAGGCATAAGTTCTATCCAAAATGGCGGCTTGCTCGGCGGTACAGTAACTTTATATAAAGGAAACTTATTTAATGCTACAACTGTCAGCACCGGTGCAATTGTTTCCGATGTCAGCACCCCGTATGGTAATGACAGGCCTACAATGCTGCTTGCCGGTGTTGCTAATAAAACAGGGTATAATTTTGAGTTTAAAGACGGTTTATTTATAATTCAGCCAAACTTCTTATTATCTTACACCTTTGTGAATACTTTTGATTATGTTAATGCTTCAGGTATTAATATAAACAGCTCTCCGCTTCATTCAATTACTGTATCTCCGGGAGTGCGTTTTATCGCAAATACTAAAAACGGATGGCAGCCATATATAGGTGCAAATTTTGTATGGAATATTTTTGATATATCAAAAGTGACCGCTGAAAGTGCTATAGCCGGTAACGCACAACTTCCTGAAATGTCTATCGACCCTTATATTCAATATGGTATTGGTATCCAAAAAATATTTAAAGATAACTTTATGGCGTTTGGTCAAACGATGATACAAAACGGCGGAAGAACAGGAATATCAATAAGCCTTGGTATGAGATGGGTTACAGGTTATGGTAATGATGAATATTTAGTTGTTCCTGAATTAATTTTAGATTCAGAAACTCTCGATGGACAAAGAATTATTGATATCAGCGATAAGAAAAAATTAGACAAGAAACAAAATAAATCTAAAAAATTAAAAAGAAAACAACAAAAAAATGAAAATATAGTACCTGTTCAAAATCAAAACCGGTCATCTGTTCAGTATACAGAAGGCTCAAATGAAGTGCTTATTAATCCGGGTATGAAAATTACGCCTGATAAGAAAGCAAAAATAAAAAAGAAATCTAATAAAAAATCCGTAACAAAAGCTCCTGCAAAAAAGAACGCGGCGAGAGTATCAAAAGCTAAGAAAAACGCAGTACAAAATAACGTAATTAAGCTTAATTATTTAAACAGATAATTAAATGGTTTAATTGTGATTTATTCTGGAAACTTATCAATTACGGACAGATAATAGCAATTACGTAGTTGTTGTTCAGAAATTTGTTTGCCGCATCCATAACCATTTGAGGTGTTACGTTTTTAATATTCTCAATAAGCGTTTGCTGAAAATTGAACCCGAATCCCATTATAGCGTAGTTAGCAGAAATGTTTGCTTGCTGGGCATTTGTTTCAGATATAAACTGTTGTCTGCCAAGAATATTATTTTTAGCAGCTTTCAGTTCCTCATTAGTGACAGGAATTGTTTTTATTTTATTAATTTCTTCTTCAAAGCCGCGCAGTGAAACTTCTACGTTTTTAGGTTCTGTTCCGATATAAATATGAAAAAGCGCGCTTTTTTCAAAAGAGCGGTAAGCACTTCTAACAGTATAAGCAAGTCCTTTTTTATCTCTTAGTTCCAGAAATAATCTTGAGGATAGTCCGCTGGCACCAAGTATTGTATTTAAAACCGCAATAGCAGGATATTCTACGGAGTTTACTGTAGGAACAAGCCAGCCTTGCAGTATCTGTGCCTGCTGTGCGTCAGCCTTGTTTATTTCACTATATTTTTGTTTCTCTAATACCGGAATTTTAATTGTATCGGATTTAATATCGTCGTTAGGTAAATCTGCAAGTGTACAATTAAGAAAATTTTCTAAATCATTAGAACTGATATCTCCGACAACAGAAATAATTTTTTTACCGTGATATAAAATGTTTTTATATGCATTAATAACATCATCTTTGGTAATGTTATCTACATTTTCCAGTACAGTAGTGTAAGTATGTCCGTACATATGTCCGGCAAATATTGTTTTAATAAATTCATCAGACACTTTGGCCCTGTTAGAATCAAGTTCCGCAGAGTATTCACCTTTTAGTTTAATTAATTCTTTATCAAATTCTTGAAATGTTGAATTTTTTACAATATCATCCAGAAGATTTAAAGATAAATTAAAATCTTCATTTAAACATACTACTCTAAAGCTTAAGTAATCCTGTTTCAATTCAGACGAAAATTCAATGGCATTTTCATCAAGAATATTAGCAAGTTCTTCTGATGTATAAGTTGAAGTTCCCTGTTGAAGAAGTCTGCTCATTAAAGCATATACTCCCGGGGTAATCTCTTCTTCATTTATTTTTATGTTTAGTGTTAAAGCAATTCTTGGTGTATTTGGATTATTTTTATATCCGACACAGATTCCGTTTTTTAGTTTAAATTCTTTCATATCGTGATTATTGCACAAACCTAATAAATTAGCAATTAAAATCGAGGATTAAAATAAGAACCCGGAAATATTATTTCCGGGTCAGTAATAATTTTAATTTCCTACTACAGAAAGTACATAAATATCATTTAAATACTTATTTGCTGTTTCTATAATATCTGATACGGTAACAGAATCTATTAGTTTAAGGTATTCTCCGTTTCTGTACAGATTTTTGCAGATAAGTTCATCGTGTGCTGTCATTGTTGCTTTATCGGAATTCGTTTCTAGACCGATTATGTATGAGCCGGCTATTCTGTCTTTTGCATCTCTTAATTCTTTCTCTGATACAAATTCTTTTTTTATACGTGATATTTCTTCAAGAAGCTTTGTTTTAGACTGTTCTGCTGTTTTCGGGTTTGTGCCGATATAGGTTAAGAAAACTCCTGATTTAACTTTTGGGGAGTAAGAGGAGCCTAATTGATATGCAAGCCCCTCTTCTTCTCGAAGGTTTCTAAATAATCTTGAACTCATTCCCGAACCAAGAATTGTATCAATAACTTCAAAAACAGCATAATCTTTTTCGTTAACAATTCCATCTGTTCTCCAGCCCAGTATTATCCATGTGGTTTTTAATTCAGGCTTGTGTACTGTGCTTTCTTTATATTCTTTGAGGGGTGAAATGTTTATATTATTATAACAGAATTCAGGTTCTGATTTTTCAGTAAACATTTTGCTGAAGGTGTCAGTTAAAAGTTGTTCATCAATTTTTCCGTTAACGGAGATTATTAAATTTTTTGAATTAAATAATCTGTTATAAAATTCCAGAATATCATTTCTTGTAATCTGCGGCAGCGATTTTTCAAGTATTGTATTTGAACTGCCATATACACTGCCTGCATAAATAAGTGATTTTAGTTCATCAACTGCAAGCATTAGCGGTTCATCTTCCGACTGCTTTATTCTTTGTAAAATTTCCGCCCGTTTTTTTTCGAGTTCATAGTCGTCAAATTTAGGGTGGTTTATTACTTCATCCAGAATTTCAAGAGCTTGTCTTTCTTTTGATTTAGTTGTTAGAAGGCTTACAGCAAAGTAATCGGAAGCAGAGGCAAAGCTTATTTTTATACCATTTTCGTCTAACAGTTTTGCCAGCTCTTCTGATGTGTATTTTTCAGAACCCTGTTTCATAAGTCCTGCGGTAAGCATTGCTGTCCCCGGTATTTTTTCAAGAAAATCACCGCCTTTTATCAGAATCTCTATAGCTAAGATATCATTGGCATCATTTTGGGTAAGCAGCAGTTTCGCATTATTCCCAAGTGTATATTTTTTGTAATTACCGTTCTGTTCGTTGAGAACCGGCGGGGTAATAGTTGTTGAGGTGCAGCTTGTTTTAACTTCATTTTTATCATTAGGAAGCAGTATTGAAACGGCGGCTTTATTCTCTGCCAGATATTTGTTTGCTGCACGTTTAACATCATCTGCCGTAACTTTTGCAATATTACCAAGATAATCTCTGTAATAATCAGGATTGTCGGTTAAAGCAAGTGTATAGCCTATTCCTGTTGCAATATTAGAAACAGATTCTCTGGAGTAGTATGTATCTTTTTCAATAATACTTTTGCCAATATTGAGTTCTTTATCTGTAACTCCGTATTTCTTGATGTTTTCAATTTCTGCAAAAATTGCTTTTTCTACTTTTTCGATATTTTTAGGCGTGAATTTTGCACTTATATAAAAAATACCGTCATCACGCATAGATGAATTCGATGCACTTATAGAATAAGCAAGCTGTTTATTTTCTTTTATTGTCTGATAGAGTCTTGAACTTCTTCCGTCACCAAGAATTGTTGCAAGAACATCCAGTGCGTATGTGTCATTATCGGCTATCGGCGCACCTCTAAACCCCATGAGAAGATAGCCGGAATTAACATCTGCCTTTTCAGTATAGACTTTCTTTTCAGTTAAAGCTTTTTCACGTTTGAATGTGTTTTTTTCTATCTTCCTCGGTTCTGATACAAAATTCTTTGATATTTTATTAAGAACATCCTGAGTGTTTACATCCCCAACGATTACTGTAACCATATTCGTAGGAGCGTAGTGGGAGTTATAATATTCAAGAATTTCTTCCCGTCTTATTGTTTCTATAATTTTAGATGTACCAATGACTTCTCTTTTATAAGGATGGTCTGTGTACATTATTGAAGTCAGGTTTTTGTAGAGCTTTCTATCCGGATCGCTTTCATTCTTGGAAATTTCTTCCAATACAACTTTTCGTTCTTTTTCTAATTCTTTTCTTGGAATCTGTGGATTAAGCAGCATATCTGAATGCAGCGATAGAGCCAAATCAAAAAACTTAGAGGGGATTACTATGTAGTAATGGGTAAAATCTTTACTTGTCGCAGCATTAATAACTGCGCCTTTTGATTCAAGTAGTTTATCAAATTCTCCTGCCGGGTGTGCTTTAGTCCCTTTGAAAAACAGGTGTTCCAGAAAATGAGACACCCCGTTATTTACGTCGTTTTCATCAACAGAACCTGTTTTTATCCAGGTATCTATTGTGACAATCGGGTTATTATGTTCCTCTTGAATAACAACGGTTTGGCCGTTATCAAGCTTATGTACTGTATAATCACCTGCAATAACAGGGTTAAGCATAAAAATAAAAAACGCAAATAAAAAAACGAGCTTTCTCATATTTAATTCCCCCTCATAAAAATATTTTAGTATAAATAAAAAATATTTTCTATTTCCCTTATCGGGGAAGTTATTTTAATAGAAGAACAGACTCCAAAATATTTGGAGTCTGTTTTCTTTCTGGTTCTTTTATCTGCCGTTATCCGCAGCAAGAGCAGGCTGAGCAAGAAGTATTCAAAGCTTTTTGTGCTTCTTCTAGTCTTACTTTAATACGCCCGTCTACTGCAATACCTTCACCTGTTGATTCTGAAATTAATAACGGGTTAATATCTAATTCATCAATGTATTTGAAATCGGATACTAATTGAGAAAGTCTTAGCAAGGTTTCTTGAATTTGGCCGATTTGAGCCGGTTTTGTTCCTCTTGCACCTTCCAACAGTTTGTACGCTTTAACTGATTTAATCATTTCCATTGCATCAACATCTGTCAAAGGAGCAACTCTGAAGGTTACATCTTTCATAACCTCAACAAAAACACCGCCCAGACCAAACATCATCATCGGGCCGTATTGCGGGTCTGTTGCAATACCGCAAACCATTTCACGGCTGCCTTTTACCATTTCCTGAATAATAACACCTTCTAAACCGTCAAGGAGTCCTTTTTCTTCAAGTTTAGCAAGAAGGTCTTTATATTCAGCTCTTAATTGTTCTTCTGATTTAATATTAACTCTTACACCGCCAACATCTGTTTTGTGTGATGTTGTTTTTGAAGTCATTTTCATAACAACCGGATATCCGATAGAGTTGCCGAGTTCAACAACTTCTTCTTCATTAGTTGCAAGACCGTATTTGCAAGCTCTGATACCGTACGCTTGAAGAACATCAATTGATTCTAAGGTAGTTAATTGCGCTCTGCCTTCTGCAACAGATTTTGCAATAATTTTTTCAACTTTTGCTCTGTCTACGTCATAGCAAGGAATTTTGCCTTCAGGTCTTTCCATCCATAATCTTTGTTGGTTAAGTCTGTTCAAGCCGTCTGCTGCTTGCTCTGCGTACATAAAGAACGGCATATTAACATCCATATCAGAAATCTTCGTAAAGAATTCATTCTTTGTCATAAATACACCGATAATCGGTTTTTGCGGATTTTTAGCTTTAATTTCCATCAAAGCTTGTGCTACATCAATATCTTTTAAACCTAAGAACGGAAGATAGATTGTTATAATCATATCGACATTTTCATCAGCAATAACTGTTTCTAAAGTTTGTTTATAGTGTTCAATAGGTGCAGATGCAATCATATCAATCGGGTTTTTAACAGATGCAGCCGCAGGTAAGAAACTTCTTAATTTTGCTTTTGTTTCATCAGTAATCTTAGCCATTTGCATACCGTATTCGCAAACTGCGTCTGTAGCCATGATGCCCGGGCCGCCTGAGTTAGTAATAATTGCAACTCTGTCGCCTTTGGGAATAGGACAGTTTGCAAATACTTTTGCTGTTTCAAACAGGTTTTGAAGAGAAAATTCTCTGATTACACCTGATTGTTGGAGTAAAGCAGCGGCCGCTTTATCAGCACCGGCAAGTGAGCCTGTGTGCGAAGATGCTGCTGACGCTCCTGCTGCTGAGCGTCCGGATTTTAACGCCAGAATAGGTTTCTTTTTAGAAACTCTGGAGGCAAGTTTTCTGAAATTAGACGGGTTTTGAATTGATTCCATATAAAGAAGAATTTGTTTTACATCGTCATCGTTTTCCCAGTACTCAATTGCAGTTTCAGCATTAACATCAGCCTGATTTCCGATAGAAATAAATTGTGCAAAACCAAGATTTAAATCTTTTAAAATATTCAAAATACCGCCGCCTAAAGCGCCTGATTGTGAAACAAAACCAATATTTCCGCGCTCCGGCAGGCTTTCTGCAAAGCATCCGTCCATTCTGATATCCGGGTGAGTATTTACAACGCCGAGGCAGTTAGGCCCGACGCATCTCATGCCGTATTCTTTAAGTTTTGCAACTAATTGTTTTTCAAGTTCAGCACCTTCTGCGCCTGTTTCTTTAAATCCGGCAGTAATTATACATACACCCTTGATTCCTTTTTCATGACACTGGTCAAGAGTTGATAAAACAAATTTTGAATTAACTACAATAATTGCTAAATCAACTTCTTCCGGGACTTCCAATACTGATGTATACGCTTGTAAGCCTTCAATAATCCCGCCTTTCGGGTTAACGGGATAAATCTTACCATTAAATTTGTACTCTTGTAATCTTTTCATCAAATCAGAACCAATAGTGTGTTCTTTTGTTGATGCACCAATAACCGCAATTGATTTTGGCTTCATAATTTTGTCTAACGCGTTCATTTTATTTTTGTCCTTTCTTTATTGTAAATTTAAAGCTCTGCTTTATAAAAAGATTTTTAAATTTTTGTTTTAATGATTTTGGCTGAGAATTAGCCATTACATCGTACGTGTCAACCGCTAAAGCTGCCAGTTTATCATATATATCTAAAGAGGATGATGCGGTGTATTCAACACGCAAGCCTTTATTTTTTATAAAATCATTTTCTTTTTGTGCAATTACACTAACTGTGTCTTTTTGGTGATTTTGGCGGATATAGAGGTTAAAGGGTTTATCTTTTATGAGGTTTTCCATTGTATTGTAAGCTTTACGTACATATTTTGCAGGCCTGTAGCTTAAATCTCCAGGAATAATATCTATTATTCCGTTAAAAGCCGGTGTATTGTTTGTGTTTGTAATTTTTTGTACCTGCATATATTCCCTTTCAGATATTAATAACCGTTAGGTATAAATTCTCTTGCTCGGAATTTTGCACCCAGTGATTCCGCAATATTTTTGCATTTCTCCGCATCCGGCACTCCGCTGACATATCCGGTTACGACTGTTGCAATGACGGTAAAGCCGCTTTCCGCAGCAGCTTTGATGAATTTTTTAACTTCGTCGTATGCATTGTGTATACGGGGTTTGGATAAGCTGTTATACTCCTCTTCACTGGAACCGTTAAGACTTACTGAAAACTCATCAACAAGCCCTTTTAATTCCGGCAGAATATTCCTTTTCTGTATAGCATTAGCATGTCCGTTTGTGTTTACTCTTATATAGATATCAGGGTGGTTTTCTTTTAAATATTTAGCAAAAGCTTTTAGCAGTTCAAGTCTGAGCATTGGTTCCCCATAACCGCAGAAACAAACAGTTCTGGGTACAGAAAATTGTTCAAATTGCTTAATAATATCTTCAACCGAAAAGTTTTCGTTCTCAAGCCACATTTCTTTGCCGCAGATATCGTCTTTTTGCGTTCTCAGGCAAAAAATGCAGTTGTTTGTACATGAGTTGGTCAGATTTATGTATAATGTTTCAGGATTTTCGGTTTGTTCTATTGAATAAACTAAGGTATTCATTACCGCCCTCCGGTTTTATTATCGCACATCAAAGATTACAGGCAAGAGGGAGTTTTTTAAGAATATATTAAGAAAAATACGATTCTCAACAAAACACAGGAGCATATTAATATAGCTCCTGTGTTTTGTTATATAAACTAAAAACTGATTTACGCAGCCTGTTTTTTCTTAGCACCTTCTCTCCACATATCAACAAGCGAAGCGCAGAAGAAAATACTTGAATAAGTTCCGATGATTATACCGAGCATCATTGCAAGTACAAAATCTCTTGTTGTAACTCCGCCGAATAAGTAAAGTGCAAGCAATGTCAAAACAGTTGTTAAAGATGTATTAATACTTCTTGCGAGTGTCTGGTGTATAGAGAAATTAACTATTTCGCCAAATGTCATCTTTTTGGAATAGTATTTGAGGTTTTCTCTTACACGGTCAAATACGACAATTGTATCGTGGACAGAAAACCCTACAACGGTTAAGAGTGCCGTTATAAACAATCCGTCAATTTGAACATCCCAGACTAATCCCATAATAGAGAATACTCCGAGGATAAAAAGAACATCATGCACCAGCCCGAGAATTGCTGCAAGTGCATAATCAAATTGGAACCTTACTGTTAAATAGAATATTATACCCAAGATTGCAAGAGAGAGGGCAATAACTGCATTTTTAAACAATTCACTTCCCAGAGTCGGGCCGACTGATGATACCTGCAAAAGTTCGGCTGATGAATATTCTTTATTCATTATCTCGGTAATTTGATTTGTTATATTTGAACCTTCTTCTATAAATTTAGTTCTTATAGAAATAATAGACTTAAGTCCTTCTTTCTGATTATCGGCAGAAACATTTATAACCTGTAAATACGGATTATCAATACCGTTCTCTTCGAGTTTTGTTCTCAACTCCCCGAGTTTTTCATTCGGTGTTGTACTGTCAATTCCGTATTGTAAAGTAGTCCCTCCGGTATAATCTATACCAACTTTTAAAGGCGTGTGAGTAGGATAAGTTATTGATGAGTACACCATCGCTACAATACCCGGCAGCAGCAGTAATGCTGAGAGGCATAAAAACCAAATTTTATTTTTTACTATATCTAATTTCATAATTTATAACCTGCCCTTCATTTAGTCTAAAATACCAAATTTTGCTTTTTCACGTTTAGTTTCAACAGCTTTATACTCATCTCCGATTTCGGATTTTTTAATACCGAACCATTCAGGGTGTTTCAAGTCACCTGTTCCGAAGATTAAATGCATAAAGTTTCTGGTTACTGTTATTGCTGTAAACATTGAAACAGCAACCCCGAGAGCAAGTGTTAGAGCAAACCCTTTAACAATACTTGTTCCCAGCATATACAAGATTATGCAGGAAATAATAGTAGTTACGTTTGAGTCAAAAATACTTGTAAACGCTCTGTCAAATCCTGAGTTTATTGCTGTAAACAGAGTCCTGCCTGCTTTCAGCTCTTCTTTTGTTCTCTCAAATATAAGAATATTAGCATCAACAGCCATCCCTATGCTTAGAATAAAACCGGCAATACCTGCAAGTGTCAGGGTAACAGGAATAATTTTAAATAGTGCAAATAAAATAATTCCATATATACATAGAGCGCCGTCAGCAATTAATCCAGGGAATCTGTAGTATGCTGCCATGAATATCATTACAAGCCCGATACCAATCATGCCTGCGAGCTTTGAACGCGCAATACTGTCTGCACCGAGAGTTGGGCCGACTGTATTTTCTTCAATAATTTTTGCCGGCACAGGAAGTGCGCCTGCATTTAAGAGGTCAACCATTTGTTTTGCCTCTTCATATGCAAATCCGGATTGTCCGCCGCCTGTAATTTGTGCGTGTCCGCCTGTGATTTGCTCATTTACATTTGGTGCTGATTGAAGTTCTCCGTTAAAGAAAATTGCCATTTGTTTGCCTGTCAATTCTCTTGTTAAATCAGAAAATTTCTTTGCTCCTTCATTATTAAAATCAAGTGAAACAACCCATTCACCATTGTTCGGGTTGCTTGAAACCATTGCTTTATTTAAGTCTTTACCGGTCAGGCCTGTAGATACCCAATCGAGTTTGCCATTGACCATCGCAAGTTTTTTAAATTCCAGTTCTGCTGTTTCACCGATAAACTGTTTAGCTTTTTCTAAATCTGTTACATCCGGAATTTCTACAACAAGTCTTTTATCTCCCTGGCGCTGAACAACCGTTTCTGCAACCCCGAGTTTGTTAACCCGGTTTTCTATTGCAAATTGTAAGCTGTTCATCATGTCCTGTGTGATTTCGGGCAGCGTTTGCGTTGTTTGTGCTTCTAAAACCAAACGGGAGCCGCCTACCAGGTCTAAACCTAATTTTGTCGGTTTGGTTATAATTACGTACATAGCGGCTATAACCACTAATACAATAAACCAAAACAATTTTACTTTATTTTTCATTTCTTATACTCCTCAATGGAATTCTATCAAAAACATTTTAAATTTAATAGTACATTTGAATATATTCTATAGGCTAATAGAATTATATACAGATATAAGCTGTTCTTTTTCTTCATCATTAAGCATAACAAGCGGAAGTCTGACGGTTTCACCTGCCAGACCTTTGTAATTTAAAAGTGCTTTTACCGGTACAGGGTTAGGTGCGAAGAATAGTTTTTTGAAAATAGGAAACAATGCGGCATGCATATTTTTTGCGGCGACAATTTCACCTGTTTTAAAGTTTCTTATCATTGATTTAATTTCTTTGCCGAATAAATGAGATGCAACAGAGATTACGCCGTCTGCACCTATTGATATCATCGGAAGCGTCAGGCTGTCATCACCGCTGTATATAACGAAATCTTTTGGACATTTTATTTTCAGTTCCGATATCATATCCATGTCCGGACAACTTTGTTTTAGAGCGGCGATATTTTCAAATTCATTAGCCAGTTTTGCTGCTGTATCGGGCAGCATATTAACTCCGGTGCGGGAAGGAATATTATACATAATTACGGGAAGCGGCGACTCTTTTGCAATCGCTGCAAAATGCGCATACATACCGCTTTGTGAGGGTTTATTATAATATGGCACAACTGTAAGAATTGCATCTGCAAGTTCTTCCCGGCAGACAGTTTTTATAAATTCTATAGTTTTATAAGTAGAATTTGAACCGGCACCCATTATAACTTTTGCTTTATTACTTACTGCTCGCTTTACGCTTGATAGTATTTCAAGTTTTTCAGAGTTGGATATTGTCGGGGATTCTCCGGTCGTTCCGCAGACAAGTATTGCATCACTGCCGTTGTCAGCAAGATATGAAGCAAGTTTTTCTAATGCCTCATAATCAATGTTTCCCCTTTCATCCATCGGAGTAACCATTGCTGTTACAACTTCTCCTAAATTACACCTCATTAATATCCCTCCCGTATAATAAATACAATCATTATAACTATTATAAAACAATTGCGTAATTAATTAACTTTGATGTAAACTTTTGTAACAGATTAAATGTTTTGTGAAATTTTCTGTTTTATATAAACTTTATATATGTACAAAAGACAATAACAAACGTCAGATAAGGAGCAAAATAAGAAAAATACGAGGACAATACCGGAAACACGAGGAGAGATTAATTAACAAGACTCAGGTGAGAATATCTGGGTCTTTTTAATGCTGAGATTTTATTAATACGCGCTTTTACAAAATCAGCCACTTCTGCCTGCGGTTTAAGGCTGATAAACTTGGAATAATAACGTTTTGCATCTTTTAGCATGCCAAGTTTATCAAAACAAAGCGCAATTCCAAAGTATGCTTTATAAAAATCCGGATTGATTTTAATTACCTGTGAAAATGTGCTGGTTGCTTCTTTATACTGGTCTATACTCATTTCCAGCGTGCCTTTATTAATATACGCATTTAAATAACCCGGGTGTTTTTCAATTATGTTGTCGTATATAAGAAAAGCCATGCTGTATTCTTCAAGTTCTTCGTGAGTCAGCGCAAGCCATGTTTGTGCATCAAGATTATCAGGTGAAAGCTTTATTGCAGACATAAAGTCTTTCAATGCCTCATCATATCGTGCTAATGCAAAATTACACATCCCGATTTCAAGATATAATGAAAAATCAGGTTCTAAAAGACATGCCTGCCTAAAATAGTGCAGAGCTTTTTCAAAATTCTCAACTGCCTTGTATGAATGAGCAATACCGATATAGGCATCAATATTGTTTCTGTCTTTCATTATAGCTTGCAGGTAGTGGGGGATAGATTCTTTATGTTTATTAGCGAGCCGCAGTGCATCACCGCTTACGCAAAAACGGTAAGAAACATTATTGTATTTAACGGGTCTAATTGAATTAATTACTTTACTAAGATTTGAATCTGAAATAACTTCTATTTCCACCATATCCCCCTTCCAAAGCTTATTCTATTATTTTTAAGAGTATTGAATAACCTCCAAAGGGTGGATATTTTGATTAATCTTTCGATTAATATTAAAAGTTAGATTTTTTAATTTGCGTATGCTATAAAAATATTATGAAAAAAAGAGTTCTGGCTATTGCAATATTAATACTAACTATACTGGCTGATACTGCTTTTGCGGATGAAGTTGTGCTGCAAGTTGAAAATAAAGAAAAAGTAAATATTGATACGAAGCCTAAAAAAATTTCAGGCTCTCTTTTGATAAAGGATGATGCTACACTGCAAATGCTAATTGATACCCAGCGTAAAAAGGATTTGGCGGACTTAGAAATTTTGTGGCAGGGAACTGTAGCTAATAATAAAGTTATAGAGTTTGCAATAAAAAAACTGGCAAGCCCGGATAGTCAAAAGAGAATACATTCGTCAATTATGGCGAAAACACTTTCTGCTGTTATATCGGGCGCATCATTTGTTCCTTATGTTATGGGGCAGCATCCTACAGTTCAAACAGCGGCATTTTCAGCGGGCAGGATTGCTCAGTCACTTCTTAACAAAAAGAATGTGCCGCAGGAGGTTCCTCTAACAGATACGGAATTAATTCAGCTTGCAAGTCTGGTAGAAGAACTTCAGGATAAAATTATATCTTCTTACTACAATTATAAGAATACGTTGAATCAGTTAAAAACAACGCGCTCAAAGATGATACTTTACAGCAAAAACTACTCGCGTGCGATTCAAAGTAATGATATATTGGACATAGCTCTGTCATCATCGTTATACGATAATATGTACATAGAAGAGTACAAGTTGGAACAGGCTGCAAAAAAATATCATACTGAACTTCAGCGGCTTGCAGGCAAAACGGCAGTTGATAAGCTGGAACTTTATCAGTATGATTTTAATTCGGCATTGTTTAAAGGGAAATAAGTATGATAAGAAAGTATTTGATATTAAGTATAATTCTTTCTATCGGAATAATGGTTCCGGCTGCTGAATATGAGGACTTAAATACACTTCATCCGCCCGCATACCGGGTTGGAACTACTGATACTCCCGAAGTTAAAGCTGATTATGAAATCAAGATTAATACTACTACTGCAAAAAAGGCAGAAGATGATATAAAAACACCGGGGATGACATATGCTGATTTAAGTATCAAACGGATGTCCAATGAATTTGCCCAGTCAATTGACGGGGACTATGATACTATGATGACAGACCTTTCCATTCTCTGGCAGGGTGCGGCAACAAGGAGTGATACTGTTAAGTATGCACTGTATAAGCTTTCTAATCCGGATAAAGACAAACCTACTAATGCTGCTGTAAAAAATGTTTTGCAAACAATTGCCGGCATGTCTACTCTTGTTGGTGCAGGTACTGGAAACGCGCTGTTATCGTGTGCGTCGCTTATCGGCGGAAATACTCTTGGTATTATGTCGCAGGATACCAAGGCGCTTAATTATAAGTATACGCGTGTCGGCGATGCCGATATGATTATTCTTGTAAGAAAGATTGATGATTTGCAGCAAAAAATAGTCAATGCTTATTATGATTATCTTACAACAAGAAAAATATATGATTTAACCAGCCGGATGGTACAGCAGCGTTACGCTAATTATAAGGCTGCGCAGGAATCGTCTAAGGATGTACTGCTGGTTACTGATGCTTTTTACAGAGATGCAATCGACCAGCAAATGAAAGCACGCGGTGATTTTTATGAAAAACGTTCTATGATGGAGCAGCTAGTCGGGCATGATACTTTTGTTGAATTTGAGAAAATAATAAATCAAAGATTCGGTTCGCAAGATTCATCTATACATCCTGTGAACCAGACAGAGTTTAAACAGTACAATGAAGAAGAAATAAAGGAAAAATTGCCTGAAAAGGCGTCTGACGATAATCATAAATCATTGACGCAGGGCGGAGGGTGATATTAAAAACTGTTTAAGCCTTTCTTCTACATCTGTTATAACGCTGAACCAGTCGCCCGGTGTTTTTTGTGAAAATATTTCTGCGCTTTTATACCACGAAGTGCTGCCTTTTGTATCAAACCAGCGCCAATCTGAGGCGTATGGAAGCATTATTAATACTTTTTTACCCATTGCTCCTGCAAGATGGGCAACAGAGGTATCAACAGAAATGATTATATCAAGGTTTTCTATTGCAACAGCAGTATTTAGAAAATTATTAAAAGTGTTGCCTAAATCTTTCAATTGCGGGTATATACTAAATCCGTTCATTGAAGGGTTTACCTGTAAAGAATAAAAATCTATTTCTTTAATATTTAATATATTGGATAGAAGTTTTATATTAACAGTTCTGTCAATAGGCCCTCTTAGCGCAGTTCC
This sequence comes from uncultured bacterium, assembly GCA_949284715.1. GTDB lineage: Bacteria > Cyanobacteriota > Vampirovibrionia > Gastranaerophilales > Gastranaerophilaceae > CALUTH01. The sequence goes on along the minus strand of CASDWH010000001.1, from coordinate 14,073 downwards.
TGCTGCTTCCCATACAATACCGGCTTTAAGTTTTTTATTATTTCGCGGAATTAATTCGGTATAGATTATATTTTTGTTTAGTTTTATATATCCGTCAGAATATGGTATATATTCAAAAAAATCCAGATTTAAATGATATGGAAGAAATGAAATTAAAACAGATTTATCGTATTCCACAGGTGTATTGAGTGATACAATTTTGAAAAAATTTTCCGGTAAAACTTCTGTAAATAACGGTATTAAAGTTTGGGGCAAGGCCAGAATTACCTTCTTAAATTTATCGCGCAGGCATAACAGGTATCTGGAATACATAATTATATCACCCAATCCTTGGTCGCCGTACACATATAGTGTTTCATTAATAGCAGATTTGCCATTCCATAAATTCTTGAGCATTTTTCCGGCACCATACTCCAATGCGGATTTTTTGAAATAAGAATAACCCTTCTTAAACTGTTTCATTTTCATGTATAAAAGATAGAGCGTAGTATTTAGTGATGGGGAATCTGTATTGGTTTTATATGCTTCAAGCAGATATTTTTCTGCTTCCTTATAATTCTTTAACCGGGAGTATATTAATCCGGCATTGTATAGTGCGGCAGGTGAATGTGAAATATTGACGGCTTTTAAATAACATTCAAGAGCTAGATTATAATTGGAATACAGAACTTCCTGAATAAGTCCGGCGCTTAAATATAATTCCGGCGAGTTTGGATTCGTTTTAAGAAGCTCTGCACAGTAATTCTCCGCATCTTTAAAATGTCCTGCGCATAGAGCTGCCAGAATATAACATTCCCAGGTTTTTGGTGAATCGGGGTACAATGATTTCATTTTTTTAGCATATTCAAAGACTGTTTCGGGATGATTTGTCTTTTCGCATGCGCATGTAATAAGTTTCTCAAGAATATCAAAGGCTGGATTAGCATCAGCAGCAATTTTTAAATTTTCATAAGCTTCTTTAAATCTGTTTGTATGATAATAGGCAAGTCCTAAACCTGTAATAACATTAATATTTTTTGTTGACCGGTTGATTTTTTCAAATATGTTTACGGCTTTATTGTATTGCGAGGTTGATATATAAAACCAGCCAAGAAACGGTAAAATACGGATATCGTCAGGATATCTTTCCAGAAGTTCAAGATAAAGCTTTTCCGCTGCGGCGTTTTTACCTTGCTTTGCTAATAAAATAGCTTTGTTTACCTGTTCTAATAGATTCATTTCTACATGGTACTACTTTTTGTTCTGGATAACAAGATGTGTTACTGGTATTGAAATAGAATTGTGATATAATTAAAGAATGATTTGCCCGAAGTGTAAAAAAGAAATAGACAATAAATCTACGGTCTGCCCTCATTGTAAAAAGGTTCTGGCGTTAGTATGCCCGAGATGCGGCAATACTTCTGATGTAAGTACCTGCGCTAATTGCGGGTATATAATATTAAGCAAATGTTCAAAATGCGGAACTATAAATAAAACAAACAGCAATTACTGCTCAAAATGCGGTGAATCAACTGTGGTTAGTGCGGTTAAGAGATTAACAGAGAATGAGTTTTATTCAGCATTGAGTATTAATTGCAGTAATATTACAAAGTTATACAAAACTCTCGGTAATAAAAAACTTGTAACTAAATTTTTATACAAATTTAAAACAATGCTTTCAAATTTTGCAAAAGAAGAAAAAGCATATTTTATCATGTATAACGAAACAGTATTCATACTGAATTTTATAAATGAAGCATCAGGCTTTACTTCTGCTCAAAAGGCAATGAAATCGAGTATTAAGTTATTAAATATTTTAGGAAATTTGAACAGAACTCTTAAAAAAGAACTAATGTTTACGCTTGAGGTTCGTTTGACTGTAGAGGAAAAGAATTTAAAAAACTTTTTTGAATTGAACGAAGACACAGAGAAGGTTAAACTTCTTGACCTTTATACCGAGCAGACAAATGGTGCAAAAGGCTTACAGCTTACGGTCGATCAATTTATTTATAAGTATTTGAGAAAAGAATACAAAATGGATTCTCTTTATACGACAGAAAGAGAAGGACAAGTAATATCATACTATTCACTAAATACATCGGACTATATTATTCCTGAGAAAAAAACGACAGATGATGCAGCCAATATTCAGGCAAGTGCTGTTAAAATTGTAACGAAAAAAGAACTGGATTTTGAGCAGGAACTGTATAAAAAAAGTATTGAGGGTATAAAAGTTAATTGTAAATTTGAACAATTTGGCGCTGATAGGATTTATGATTATTTAAATAGTATAAATTTTCAGACAGGAAGCAGAATAATATCGTTAAGAGGTGATAGTGAAAGGACTCTGCCGACGAATGTTATAGAAAATATAATAAGGTCAAAAAATGTACCCTGTTATACTGTAATCTGTACAGAAGATATTTCAATGTCGCCGTGGGGATTGCTCAGGACACTTATTAATGAAATAATGAACAATAGTGTTAATAAAATAACCCTTGGCGCAAGAGGCGATAAATTAATAAATTCTCTTTTGAATCTTGCTCCGCCGGATTTTCCAGATGCAGAAAGCGCCAGACTTGCATATATTGAATCTTTTCTACAGTTGTTAACGGTGCTTCCGCGTTCAACAATTTATATCGAAAATTTTGAATATGTGGATATTGCATCGCAGCGTTTGTTAGAAGAAGTTTTTAGCAAAATTAATAATACAAAACTGTCATTTATAATAACAAATTGTAAAAGCTATGCTTTACAGAAGGTCATGCCTGATCTTCTTAATTCGTATTTTTATACAGAGATATTTATCGGGCAGATGAATACTTCTGAAGCGATAAAACAGCTTGTTGATACGGAGGATTTTCAAAACTCATATTATTATAAGAAAATTATAGATAATGCCGGGGCTTCATATCTCTATTGTGTAAATGCTGTTAATTATTTAAAGGATTGCGGGATTATAATAAATTTCAATAATAAAACGGTTGTTACTGACTCCAAAACTGTCATACTTCCGTTTAACTTAGAACATCTTATTAATACCCGTTTAAAACGAATTTCCAAAGATACTGCAAAATCATTGATTCTGGCGTATTCATACATATTAGGCCCTGTAATAGAAACTACAGTTCTTGATAAACTCGGGCTAAATAATACTGATAACATAAGAGAACTTCAAAACAGCGGGTATTTAAATTTATACGGTAATAGTATTTATATTCAAAATTATGAAACCCTTAGAAAAAGCTTTAAGATAACACTTAAGCCGGAGGTTCTTAAATACCTTGCTGCTAACTTAAATTCAAAAGTTTTCAGCGGAGAACGAACGGGCTATAAACAGGTGCTGGTGTATGAGTATTTAAATGACTATTCCATGGCCTTTTCTAAGCTATATGAATTGTCTATTACGACCTTGCAGTTCGGCGATTATGATGCGTATTTAAAAATGTGTATTAAACTTTTAAAACTGCTTAAAGGTTTAGAAAAAGATATTCCTGAAGAAGAACTGGCAGAATATCAGTCCGATTTTTACAATAATTTAACGCAATTACTCTACAGGTACGCACCTGAGAGAATTTATCCTATAGCCGAGAGTTTGCTGCAAAAAGCAATTCAGGCCGGTGATAATGAAAAAATTACCATATTATCTAATATGATGCTTCAGGGCGGGCTTTTAACATCTAATTATACAAATACTGTTACTTTGCTTCAAAATATACTTGAGAGGACTGAAAATTGTGCTGTTGCGGACAGGGATGGAAATATTAATTTTAAAGTTTTCTCACTTTCGCTGGTAAGTCTTGAAATTTATTTTTATCTTGGTTTGTACGATAAATGTATTGCGGTAAGTAATGATATATTGAGTATATTGACTCCCGATAAAATTTCCGGATTGAAGCCGGAAGTATTTACGATGGAACAGTTTATGCTGCATATTACCGATAGTTTTGTGTATTATCTGCTTGCTTCCATTTTAACCGGTGAGTGTAATATTGATAATTGTATAGAAAGAATTGAACTGGCAGTAGGTAAAAAGCCTGCATCGTATGCGGTGCTGATTAATATTGTTAAGTTTTTACAAGGTCAGCCTGTCAATCAGACAGCGGAGTATAGCGAAGATGAATATTTTACGCTTTTATCAAAGCTTCTTAACTCTTTTACTGCTTTTAACGGGGATTACGGAATATTTGCATCAAATATTTATGATTTTAAAAAGGCGGCCTCCGAACAGGGAAAACTCCCTTATACACTGCTTGGCGACTTGTTGATTGGCTATGCCTATAAATCCCTCAAAGGATATGAAAAAGCCGGACATATATTTAATAATGTACTTGCAAAAAGTAAAAATAATTCTTTGTTTTTTATTACGCATCTTTCTAATTATTTGCTTGCAGACTTAAGGGCATCTGAGGGAAATTATCAGACGGCTCTTCAAATTTTGACTAATTCTATTACAATATTGGAACGAACATCAAAACCGTGTATCCTTCTTTTATATTTTCTAAAAAAGAAACTTGTAGAAATAGTTGAGATTCAGAACTACGATATTGATATAAATGCTGAACGCGGTTTTATTAATCAAACGGAGGCGGTACTTAAAGGGCTGGTGCATACAAGTACAGAGATAAGTCAGCAGGATTAATTCAACACTTGCATTTAATTTTTGTTTATAATAATATATTTCTGTCAGAAAATAACCCAGATTTGAATAGTTTTCAAAAAGCAGATTTTGCTTATCTTTTGATGTATTCAAATAAAACAAATAATAAGTTAGTAAAATAAATTTAGAAAGGTAAAAAATGACTGAAGAAGAAAAAATCGAATCAGGCGCTGTTGAAGAAACAGCAGGTGCAGAAACTGTAAACGAAACTGCTGAACCGGAAGCAGCCGCAGCAGAAGAGAATGTTGAAGTTCTTCCTGCAAAGAAACAACGCTCTAGAAAAAAGAAAATTGAAACAACAAAAGAAGAACAACCGCAATCAGAATGGAAAGAACAAGTAGTTCAAATCCGCCGTGTAACAAAGGTTGTAAAAGGCGGTAAGAAATTAAGTTTCCGTGCAATTGTAATTGTAGGAAACCAAAAAGGTCAGGTTGGCGTAGGATGTGCCAAAGCTGCTGAAGTTATAATTGCAATTCAGAAAGCAGTAGCAGACGGCCGTAAAAACCTTGTCAGCGTACCTATTTTTAAAACAACTATTCCGCACCCGATTACAGGACGTTCCGGCGCAGGTGCTGTTATGTTAAGACCTGCTTCACAAGGTACAGGTATCATTGCAGGCGGTGCTGTTCGTTCAGTATTAGAACTTGCCGGTATTGAAAATATTCTTTCAAAATCATTAGGCTCAAAATCTCCGTTAAATGCGGCAAACGCAACTATAGCTGCGTTAAAATCTTTAACACCGTTTAGCGAAGTTGCTAAAAAACGCGGTTTAACAATGGCTGAATTATTAAACTAACAGCGGATTTATTTATAAATTTTACATGAAATAATAAGGAATAGAATAATGAGTAAGACTGAAACTAAAAAAATAAAAATTCAATTAAAAAGAAGTCTGATTGGCTGTTCTCCTGCACAAAGAAAAGTCGTAGCAGCACTGGGCTTAAAGAAAACAAACAGCATCGTTGAACAAAACGATACACCTATTATTAAGGGGATGATTAATAAAGTATCACACCTTGTAGAAGTAATAGAATAATAAATATCAGAAAGAGGAATAAATTATGTCAGATAAAAGAATAGAATTAACAGATTTGGCACCTGCTTCAGGCGCTACATCAAAGAGCAAACGCGTAGGCCGCGGGCGTTCATCAGGAATGGGTAAAACATCTTGCCGCGGTAATAACGGTGAAGGCCAACGTTCCGGCAGATCCTCCAAAAGAGGTTTTGAAGGCGGTCAAATGCCTGCTTACAGACGTTTACCTAAATTAAAAGGTTTTGAACTTATTAATCCAATCAAGACAGCGGCTGTTAACGTTGGCAGACTTGAACAATGGGGCATTACTGATGTTTCTCTTGAAGCTTTGATTGATGCAAAAAGAATTCATCCGTCATCACAAGCATTGAGAATTCTTGGAAACGGTGAACTTTCAAAATCAATTACAGTTAAAGCAAATTATGTAACGCCGCAAGCTAAAGAAAAAATTGAAAAAGCCGGCGGAAAGGTTGAGTTAGTATAATGGCACAAAATATAAAACTGCCGACAACAGCAGACTTAATGTCTATGTGGAATGCATCAGGCTTAAAAGAGAAGATTATTTTCACTTTTATAATGCTGGTAGCGTTCAGGTTCGGTGTTCACTTACCGATTTTCGGTATTAACAACGAAGTATTTGCAAACATTGCAAGCCAGAACAATATTATTGGTTTCCTTGATTTGTTCTCCGGCGGCGCATTGGGTAAGGTATCTATCTTCGCGTTAGGTATTGGACCTTACATTACTTCTTCAATTATTATGCAGTTACTTGCTGTAATTATTCCTTCGCTGGAAAAATTGCAAAAAGAAGAAGGAGAGGCGGGAAGACGTAAACTTTCTCAATATACGAGAGTGTTTGCGGTTGTTCTTGCCGCATTCCAGTCTGTTGTATTTATGGCTTACTTATCGCATTTGGAAAATACAATTACTGTAAGTAACCATATGATGTTTTATATTTCGTCAATAGTTTCTTTGACGGCAGGAAGTGCGCTTGTAATGTGGATTTCTGAATTAATAACTGAAAAAGGTATTGGTAACGGTGGTTCGCTTATAATCTTTATTGGTATTATTTCGGGAATTCCGCTTTATACTCAGAGAACTGCACAAATCGTTATGCATGATTCTATGCTGCAAATTGGTTTGTTAGTACTTTTGGCAATCTTTTTTACAACAATGGTATTCATTGTTATTATGCAGGAAGCTGTAAGAAAAGTTATTATTGTAAATCCTAAACGTCAGGTCGGAAATAAGGTTTATGGCGGGGTAAATACTTTTATTCCGTTTAAGCTTAATCCCGGTGGTGTTATGCCGATTATCTTTGCCGTTGCAATTTTGCTTTTCCCTTCAACAATTCTTAGTTTAATCGGGCAAGCGCATTTGCCGGCAGGGTGGATTGAAAATACAGTTCTTTTCTTAAACAAGATATTTTCACCCAGCGGAATAACTTACTATGCGCTGTACTTTACGCTGATTGTTGCATTAACATTTTTCTATGCATCAATTATGCCGAATATGCAGCCAAAGGAAATTGCAAATAACTTAAAAAAATACGGTTCATCAATCCCGGGGATTAAGCCCGGTAAACCAACCGCAGATGCGTTAGATAAAATATTGACAAAAACAACATTCATCGGCGCTCTCGGGCTTGGTATAATTGCTCTTGTTCCTTCAATAACCAGTTACTTTACCGGTATTACAACATTGCAAGGGATTGGGGCAACCTCCTTAATCATCATGGTCGGTGTTGCACTTGATTTAATTAATCAGGTAAGAACACATCTTCTTGCAAGGAACTATGAATCTTTTTTAAAACAATAAAATAAATGTATAATTTTATTTTAATGCGGTTTATATTTTATAAACCGCATTTTTATACTAATATTTTTATGTTATGATTATAAAAAAGGGGAAATTATGGGGCAGACACTTGTAGAAAAAATTATATCAGCGCATGCCGGAAAAGATGTTAAGGCAGGGGAACTTGTTATATCAAAGGTTGATGTAGCGGCGGTACAGGATGGAACAGGGCCGTTAACTGTGGCGGAGTTTAAAAAGTTGGGCAAAACAAAACTCAACAATCCTGAGCGTACGATTCTTTTTATAGACCACGCTTCGCCCAGTCCGAGGAAAGAGCTTTCTAATACACATATGGTGTTAAGAGAGTTTTCAAAAGAGTATGGTGCGGTTCTTTCTGATGTAGGTGCAGGTGTTTGCCACCAAAGACTTATTGAAACCTACGTTAATCCTGGTGAAGTTCTTGTGGGTGCCGATTCTCACACTTGTACATCAGGTGCGCTGGGGGCATTTGCTACAGGGATGGGGTCGACGGATATTGCAGTAGCGATGGCTTTAGGTAAAACCTGGCTAAAAGTTCCTTCGACATTTAAAATTGTGGTAAATGGAACATTTAAGCCGGGTGTCTGCTCGAAAGATTTAATGCTCCATCTTATAGGTATGATTGGGGCTGACGGTGCAACCTATAAGGCGCTTGAATTCTGTGGTGATACGATAAACAATATGTCAATGTCAGAAAGATTTACGCTTGCAAATATGGCGGTAGAGGCTGGTGCTAAATGCGGTTTGTTTGTTGCGGATGAAAAGACGAAAGAATTTTTAAAACAGAGAGGCAGGGAGGATAAGTTTAAACAAATACTTCCGGATTCTGATGCTGATTATGAAAGAATTATTGTTATTGATGCCTCTTCTATCCCTCACACTGTTTCATGCCCGCATACAGTTGATAATACCAAACCGGTAGAAGAACTTAAGGAAGTAAAAGTTAATCAGGTATTCCTGGGTACATGTACAAACGGCAGAATTGAAGATTTGAGAGTGGCGGCAGAAATTTTAAAAGGCAAGACAGTGCATCCTGATGTTAGAATGATTATATCTCCGGCGTCTAAGGATGTATTTAGACAGGCGCTCAAAGAGGGATTGATTGATATTTTTGTAGAAGCAAATGCTGCAATTATGGCTCCCGGGTGCGGCCCGTGTGTAGGGGTGCATGCCGGTATTCTCGGTGACGGTGAAGTCTGTCTTGCAACACAAAACAGAAATTTTCAAGGGAGAATGGGAAATACAAAAGGATTTATATATCTTGCCTCGCCTTATGTTGCTGCGTATACTGCGATAAGAGGATATATTTCTGCTGAGTAAATTAAATTATTAAACATAATCAAACCGGCTGATTTCCGGTTTGTTTTGCTATTGTTGTATTATCGCATTCATTTTAGGAGTATTGCCCCTGTGCTGAACTTTATACTAAATGTTATGTTGATAATGAACTTTTTAGAATACTAGAAATTTTCAGAAAGATTATTTCACCGGATATTTATATTTGATAAATATAACTGTATAAATTCAATCTTTATTTGCAATTTAAACCTTTTTGTGGTAATAAATATCTTGGTAAATTAATTTTTTATAAGAAAGGAAGAAATAATATGCCAACAATCATTGAAGATGTTGTCGCAAGACAAATTTTAGACTCAAGAGGCAATCCGACTGTAGAAGTTGATGTAACTTTATCATGCGGCGTTGTCGGTCGTGCAGCGGTTCCATCAGGTGCTTCTACCGGTATTTTTGAAGCTTTGGAACTCCGTGACGGGGATAAATCAGTTTACTTAGGTAAAGGTGTTTTAAAAGCTGTTGATAATGTTAATTCTATTATTGCACCCGAACTTATTGGTGAAGATGCTGCTAATCAACAAGCAATTGACAAATTAATGCTTGATCTTGATGGCACTGAAAACAAATCTAAATTAGGCGCTAACGCTATCTTAGGTGTTTCTTTAGCATGTGCAAAAGCTTGCTCCTTGGCTTATGAAATGCCTTTATATAGATACTTAGGCGGAATCAACGCTGTTACACTGCCTGTTCCGATGATGAACATTATTAACGGCGGCGCTCACGCTGATAACAATATTGACTTCCAGGAATTTATGATTGCACCTGTTGGCGCATCTTCTTTCCAGGAAGCTATCAGAATGGGTTCTGAAGTGTTCCATAACCTTAAGTCTGTTCTTAAGTCAAAAGGTTTGGTTACATCTGTAGGTGATGAAGGCGGTTTCGCTCCTAACCTTGGTTCTAATGCTGAAGGTATTGAAGTTATCCTTGAAGCTATTCAAAAAGCAGGATATACTACTGACCAAATTAAAATCTGCTTGGATGTTGCTTCATCTGAATTCTATGATAACGGTAAATACGTTCTCTCAGGTGAAAATAAAACTCTTTCTAGAGAAGAAATGGTTGACTTCTTAACTTCTTGGGTTGATAAATATCCTATCATCTCTATTGAAGATGGTATGGCTGAAGAAGATTGGGAAGGCTGGAAAATGTTAACTGATAGAATCGGTGACAGATGCCAGTTAGTTGGTGATGACTTATTCGTTACTAATACAAAAAGACTTGCGCAAGGTATTGAAAAACAAGTTGCTAACTCAATCCTTATTAAGGTTAACCAAATCGGTACATTAACAGAAACTCTTCAAGCTATTTCTATGGCTCACGAAGCAGGTTATACAGCGATTTCTTCACACCGCTCCGGTGAAACTGAAGATACATTTATTGCTGACCTTGCTGTTGCTACTAACTGTGGTCAAATTAAAACAGGTTCTGCTTCAAGATCTGACAGAATCGCTAAGTACAATCAGTTAATCAGAATTGAACAACAACTCGGTTCTGCTGCTGTATACCGCGGTTTAAAAGCTTTCAACGGTCAAAAATCATCTAGAAAAGAAGCTTGTTGCTGTTGTTAGTAATAGCACCGGATAATACGTGTAAATCAAAAGGCAGGTTAGAACCTGCCTTTTGTGTTATGATGAATTTATAAAAAATATTGTGTATTATTTTTTTAGCAGTTTTTTGCTAAAATGTGACATTAGTTTTCCAAAACCGTTACGCATTTTTATAAAAGAATTAGAGCTTGGGCGTTTTTGCGTAGATACAAAGGTGTCGGCTTTGTTCACCGGTCTGTCAATAATTGTAACAGGCTGCTCTTTCTTTTCACAATTGACAGGATTTAATGCACTCCCTATTGTGGATACCGGATTGTCGGATATGCCAAAAATTTTCCCCATGATTACACCTCCTAAAATATTATCTGATAATAAAAAAGAGAGTTCTTACACTCTCTTTAAAATGGTCGGGATGACACGATTTGAACGTGCGACCCCCTCGTCCCAAGCGAGGTGCGCTACCAAGCTGCGCTACATCCCGATATTCAGTTGTCAAGTTTTTTGTTTAACGGGGCGCAGCTTGGTAAATCTCTCATACGGCTCCATCGAGCCGTTGGCTCTCCATTCGCCTGCCCTACTGCAAAACATGCCTGGCATCTTTTGCAGCATGGAACCTGCTACATCCCGATATTCAGTTGTCAACCTTGCGGCTTTCCCTGAGCCATAATCTATTATATCAGTTCAACTTTCAAATTCAACTACTAGTTTTAATATTTTGTAAATTTTTCTTTACATTATATTTTTTATTAGCAATTTTTTTTAAGAAAATGTGTTTATAATAGTAAGGTTAGTTTATATTTATTTTGCTTACAATATGGTTAGTTATAGAAAGGAAGAATTATGGTACAAGGAATTACTCCAAACACAACAACTTATCCGGTTAATGCACCGCAACAAACACCGGCGCCTATTAATACTCCTCAACGGCTTCCTGAACAGGCACTAGATGAGTTTGTATCACAGCTTGAATCGCAGCATAAAAAGGCTGTTAAACGGAAAAATATTATAGGCGGTTCTATTACTGCGGCATCTTTGCTTGCAATGTTAGGCGGTTCTTTCTTGAAAAATAAATGGGGCCGTTTAATCTCAATCGCTCCGTTAGGACTTACAGCGCTTGGCTTTGGAGCAACAACTCTGGCTCGAGGAAATAAAACTCCGGACTTTAAGACAATTATTAATACTCTTGAATCTCAGTCAGTTCCAAAAAATTAAATTATTAAATATTGAAATAAAACAAACCGTTCTGAATAATATCAGAACGGTTTTTCATATTAAAATAATATTAAAATTTTAAATAAAACTTTTTTTTATACTATACTTAAATTTGTAAATAAATTCAATAAGAGGAGTATATCATGATTGACAAAAGTGCAGTTATTCACCCGAGTGCAAAAATCGCAGAAGATGCTATAATCGGCCCGAATGTTGTAATCGGAGAAAATGTTATTATAGGAAGTAAAACACGTGTTATTGCAAATGCGTATATTGAATTTGCAGAGATTGGTGAACGCTGTACAATATCGCCTTTTGCTACAATTGGGTCTGAACCTCAGGATTTAGGATACAAGGGTGAACCGACAAAGGTTGTTATAGGTGATGATACAATAATTAAAGAAAATGTCACTATTCATAGAGGGGCAGCTTGCGGCGATTTTACAACAAGGGTAGGTAATAAATGTTTGTTAATGGTTGGTTCTCATGTCGCTCATAATTGTGTGTTAGAAGATCAAGTTATACTAGCAAATCTGGTTACTCTAGGAGGCCATGTTCATGTCGGGTTTGGTGCCTTTGTCGGCGGCATGAGTGTGTTCCATCAAAATATTAGAATAGGAAAGATGGCTATAATAAGCGGCTTTTCAGCAGCAAGACAGGATATCCTCCCATACTCCAAAGGTGAAGGCAGACCTCCGATTCCACGAGGTTTGAACGTAGTTGCGTTAAAGAGAAGAGGTTTTTCTCAAGAAGACAGAACTATAGCGTATGATGCGTTTAAACTTCTTATTTCTGATGAATATAATACTTCACAGGCTATTGAAAAAATCAGAAAAGAACTTCCTGTTAATCAGCTAGTTGAAGATATGATTGAATTTATTCAAACTTCAAAGCGCGGTGTAACACTTAAATCTCATAAAACAGGACATCAATCTTTGGAAAGCGAAGAGTAAGTGCAAAAATTTATATTAAGAGAACTTAAAAATGAAAATCCGCAAGAAGAGTTATCCCAAATTGGGTATGACTCTTCTTATGTGTTTAATGCTGTTAAAAAATTGGATTTTAAACTCGTTAAGGTCTATGACCTTTCGCCTGCTCAAGCTAATATTTTAAAACAAACCGCTATTTCTGTTGGTGCTGATTGTATGACTCACAGAGAAGTAATTACCGGTAAAATAGAAAAATCTAATGCTATTATTGCCGCGACAGTTTCTGAACTAAAAAAAATCGCCCGTAAACTTGTATGTCAGCCGTTTAGTCTTAAGATACTAGCAGAAGAACTGCTTTCCTTTTGTGATATTACACGAAGTAATATCACAAAAATTATTGGAATTTTAAATATTACAGATAATTCTTTTTCTGACGGCGGGCAGTATTTGAATATAGAGGATGCTAAAAAACATTTTATAAAATTAATAGAAGATGGTGCTGACGGTATTGATATTGGTGCTGAATCTACAAAGCCATATTCTTCACCTGTTGATGCGGATATTCAACTAGAGAGGATTTTACCGGTTCTGGATTTTATCCAAAAAGAGAATATAACTTTGCCGGTTAGTATTGATACCCGTTCGGCAAAAGTAGCGGAAGAGGTTCTTAAACGCGGCAACTATATTATTAACGATGTATCAGGCTTTGATTATGACAAAAATATGCCTGAAATCATAGCCAAATATGATGCAAAGATTATTATCCAACATTCGCAGGGTGAGCCGGAAAATATGCAAGTGAATCCGGTTTATAATAATGTTGTAGAGGAAGTTTATTTAGAACTTGAAAGAAAAGTGAATTTCGCAAAAGCCCTGGGAATTAACCGGATTATAATTGACCCCGGTATTGGCTTTGGAAAAACAAAATCTGATAATTGGGAAATTCTAAATAGAATAGAAAGTTTCTATTCTTTAGCCCTTCCCGTTTTGGTGGGGGTTTCAAGAAAAAGCTTTTTAGGATTATCTTCTGATAATATGGATAAAGATATTTATACATTAGCAGTAAATAGCCGTTTGATGGAAAAGCGGGTTGATTATATCAGGGTGCATAACGTAAAATTGCACAAAGACTTTATAAATATTTTAAAAATTTAAAATAAAATGCTTGACGATAAAAAATGTTCTTGGTATATTAAAGTAGTTGACAGCCTTAAAGCCGAAGGAAATAGCTGGTAACAATTTAAATGTTAATATTTATGCGCTTGTAGCTCAGCAGGTAGAGCACTCCCCTTTTAAGGGATAGGTCGCGCGTTCGAATCGCGCCAAGCGCAAAATAAAAGAGGTCTATTTAGACCTCTTTTATTTTGCTGTTAGCCAAGATGAAAACGCCTGATGCGAAAGCATCATCCGGTGTTCGAGCGCGAGGCGGCAGAGGGCGAAGGTTTGACTACGAAATGCTAGAAGCATTGAAGTAGGCAACCGTAGACCCGTTTAATGCCGCCGAGCAAGAGAATCGCGCCAAGC